>NZ_JBEXUX010000001.1:0-703455 GCF_040629175.1 Embleya sp. NPDC005971
CGCTCCCACTCCGCATCCGTCAGATCACCCCGCCCCATTCCCGGACCAACGACTCGACCGCGAGATAGTCACATGATCGACCGGACGTGTCCTAGTCGTCGTAGACCGCGTCGAACGCGGCGAGCACCGTGGCGATCGCCGCGTCGCGGGTCAGTCCGAGTCGGCGGGCGCGGTGCGCGTAGTCCAGGGCGGCCTCGCTCGCGGCCCGCTGCGCGGTGTCGCCGACGGCGGCCACGAAGCTGCCCGAGCGACCCCGGGTCTCGATCACGCCGTCCGCCTCCAACTCGCGATAGGCGCGGGCGACGGTGTTGGGCGCGAGGCCGAGTTCGCCCGCCAGACCGCGCACGGTGGGCAGCCGAGTGCCGACCGGCAGCGCCCCGCCCCGGGCCTGCTCGGCCACCTGGACCCGAATCTGCTCGAACGGCGCGACGGCGGAGGCCGGATCGATGCTGATCACCATGCCCGCGAGCCTAATGCCGAGGACGCTCTCGACACCGGATCCCGGGATCGCCGGACGGGCGGGACCTGCTCCGGCAGGGTGGGAGGTCGGCGGCGAACGGGGGCCAGGGTGGCAATGCGGACGTACGACGAGCGGTTGAGCGCTGAAGAGGTGGCCGAGTGGCGGCGGACCGGCCGGCCCCGACGGTACGCGGACGGCGATCGGCTGATGCGTGAGGGTGAGCCGGCTGCCGAGGCGCTGCTCCTGACGGCCGGGCGGGTGAAGGTGGTCAGTACGGCGGAGGACGGCCGGGAGGTGGTGCTCGCCTATCGCCACCCCGGCGAAGTGTTCGGCGAGATCGCCGCGCTGGACGGTGGCCCGCATTCGGCCACCGTGATTGCGATCGGTGACGTGCGTGCGTGGTCGTTGACCACGGATCAGTTCCTGCGCTTCCTCAATCGGCAGCCCAAAGTGGCGATCAGCCTGCTGATGGTGATGACCCGACGGCTGCGGCAGGCCGACGCACAGCGGCTGAACTACCGCGCCAGGAGTGTGCTGGAGCGGATGGCCGAGCGCCTGCTCACGCTTTCCGAGCAGTGTGGTGAGGAGGTCGGCGACGGCCGTCGACGGGTGGCGATCCGGGTCACCATGCCCGAACTCGGGGCCTCGGTCGCGGCCGGCCGCGAGTCGGCGGTCAAGTCCTTCGCCCGGCTACGTGAGATGGGCGCGGTCTCCGTCGATACCGCGCGCCGATTCGTCATCGAAGATGCCGAACTATTGGCCCGCCTCGCAGCGGGTCGGGCCGGCGAATCCTGAGCGGAGGGTAAAAGTACGCGGCGCCGCACCCCGGGGCTGCGGCACGGTGGACCCGTCGAACCCAGCGTGGTGACCACGCTCACCGAAGGGGGAATCCGTGTCCGATATGCCGTCGATCCGGGCGTTGTTCGCCGTGGACGCCGAGAAGTTCACGCACAACCAGGACGTGCTGTTGCCGAAGGTACGCGAGGCCATCGGCGCGGTGGTCCCGGAGGCGTTCGCGCAGGCCGGCCTGGACTGGGACAAGCAGGTGGCGCACGTCGACGATACGGGCGACGGTCTGATCCTGACGATGGCCGACGACCGTACACATCAACTGGTCGATGCCGTCTACTGGTTGGACCGTCGACTGCGTACCCGGGCACGCCTGCACGAAGGTCCGCCGCTCCGGATGCGAGCCGCCGTGCACGTGGGCCCGATTCATGTTTCCGACGGCTCGGGGGCGGCCAAGAACGAGCTGTGTCGGCTTCTCGACGACGCGTTCGTGCGCGCCGCGCTGCGGTCCACCAAGGGCCATGTCGCCGCGATCGTCTCGGACATCGTGTACCGCACCGCCGTGTTGGGCGGATATACGGAGGCGGTCGAACCGGGATGGTTTCGTCGGGTCGAGTCGCACGTCAAGGACACCCGGCAACTCGCCTGGGTGCACGCTCCCGCGAACGATCTGCCGCCGACTCTGGACCCGGCGCCGCCGGTCGAACCCGCACGTCCGGGCCCGGCGGGCGACCCCGCACGACGCGTCTCGACCTCGACGCACCCGGAATCCGCAGCAGGCGGGCAGCAGTTCCATATCGGTGGCAATCTGCATGGCAACAACATCGTGGGTGGGACCAACCACGGGGACATGAACTTCGGCACCGACGGCCGGGCCCACTACCCGGACCCGGAGGACGAGCCGCACTTCGGCGGCCCGGCGCGGGGCGTCTGAGGTGACCGTCTCCGACGAGCGGCCGCTCGACCCGGTCGCCTCGGCCGATGCCCATCCCACAGGTGAGGATGTCGAGGAAGTCCCGTCGAGCCGGCGGTCGCTTGATCCGGAACAGCTCGACCAGGCTTGGCAGGACGAGGAGTTCGCGTCGCTGGACGCGGCCACGACGGTGATCGTCAACTTCAATGGCACCACGGGGAACCACGTATTCGGCTCGCGGATGTTCGGGGACATGAACGCCGTGACCGGCCCCGGCACCGGGAACCGGCCTCGCCAGGCGCGGGAGGGCCCGATCTGGAAGGAGGAGAGCGATCTCGTCTGCCGCACGTTCGTGCCGCCGAAGGGATATCTGCGGGCCCGAAGCATGATGGCGCGCCATCTGATCCTGCTGACCGGCGAGGCGGAGTCGGGGAAGCGCACGCTGGCTCTGCATCTGATGCAGGATCAGTACGTCGAAAAGGTGATCGCGCTCGATCCCGAAGAGGACCTGATGACCCGCCGCATCCAGCGCGGCCGGGGCTATGTGATCGACTCGGCCGCTGCGGACCTGCTGGCCGGCTACTCCCGCAATGACCTTGAAATGTTGCGTCGACGCCTGGCCGAGCGTGACAGCGTGCTGGTGGTGACGGCAGTCGCCACCGCACCGCTGCTCGCGCTCTGGGGGCCGTGGCACGTGCCGTGCGAACGGCCGGATCCCCTCCAGGTGTTGCATAGTCATCTCGCCTACCACCTGGGACAGGATTGGGAGCGCCGGCACCTGGATCTGGTGGACGAGGACATCGCCGAACTGGTGCGCGCCGATGGCGGCCGGCCGGATCGGGCGGCCACCATCGCCGGCGACCTGGCCGATCTGGCCGATGGCAGGTTCACCAGGACCGAGGTGCTCAACGCGCTGCGCGACCGCGACCACGCTGCCGTGGACGATTGGTTGCGGGCCAACTCCGCACGCGCGGACTGGGCCCTGATGATTGCTGCGGCGGTCTACGAGGGGCAGGACTACGGCATCGTCACCGAGCGGGCGGCCGCGCTGCGTGAGACGTTGGCCGAGCATCTGCCGACCGCGGGCGGCGAACCGGCCGATGGCTGGCCGCCCCAGGCACGCGCAAGCCGGTTGAAGTCGATCCATGCGACGGCGGTCGCCGCCGATGCGACCCGAGGCGGTGCCCGCTACCGGCTTGACGTGGTCGGCTTCAACCGACCGCACTGGGCGGCATCGGTGCGGGCGCACGTCTGGGACGTGTATCCGGACCTGCGCGACCCGCTCGTGGACTGGCTGGCCACGACCCCGAGGTACCCGCCGGACGTATACCGGGTCGCGGCCCGGGCGGCCGGAGACTTCATTGCCACCGGTCGGGGGCACCGGCCGCTGGCGCCGGTGTTGCGCTGGGCCCGGGAGAACGACGCCAAGCGGGCGATGGTGGTGCCTGCGTTGCAGGCGGCGGCGCAGGATGCGGTCGTAGCCACCCAAGTGCGGCATTTGCTGGCGAGTTGGAGCCGGGACAGCACCCGCTCGGGGCTGCGGCTGATGGCGGCCCTGGCGTATCCGGGGCTGGCGTCGGTGTACCCCGGTCGCACCCTGACAGACCTGCTCCGCCTTGCTCGCACAGGGGACGGCTCGGTTGCGGCGGCGGCCCGGGAGGGGCTTGTGGCGCTGTGCCGGGACGGCATGCGCGCGGAGTCGGTGCTGGAACGAGTGGAGGACTGGGAGGAGAGCGCGGCCGCTGCGGAGGTGGCGGCAGCGCTGGTCGGTGCGGACGGCGACGGCGAACTGCTGACCGACGAGCGGTTCCTTGCCGTGATCCGGCTCGCGGTCCGCGATCGGCACGGATACGCCGTGGTGGCCCGGATGTTCGGCACACTGCTCGGCAACATCCGCGGTGACCGGGAACGCGCCACGACCCTACGGGAGACTTTCGCGCTGCTGTTTCGTCCCGGGCGCGGTTACGGACTGGAACGCCTCGCGTACGACCTGACTCGGTTGGCCTACGAGGGCCTGCCGAACGGCGAGGTGATCGATATCGGGGTCCTCGAACCCGCCATCAACGCGTTCGAGGAGCCGCCGGTACAAACGAGCGGGGGAGCAGCCACATGATCGACAACCGGTTTTCCCTGGTCCGGCCTGCCACCGGCGCGCGTGGCCTGACCTGGCTTCGCCATCGCCTCGGGCTGCGCGCCGATGAGGTACTGGTGGTCCCGTCGAGCGCGAACGCGGTGCCGACCCTTGCGGAGGTGCGCGGGGCAAGCGAGTTGTGGTGGGTGGCCACGCGCGAGTTTGCTGATATCCGCGACTTCGAACTGCGCGCCGGATCGGGCGGGGAGCGCGCGTGTCGCGTGCAGGTACAACTGCACTGGTGGGTGCACGACGCCAGGATGGTCGCGCTGCGCCGCCCGGTCGATGCGGTCTCCTTCGTCGTTCGCGATGTGGAGAATCGCATTCGCAAAGCACTGGCCATGGTGCAAGGCGCCGACGAGGGGCGACTCCAGGACGAACTCGACATTGCGCTGGCTCATCCGGCGGCGCTGGCGGAATACGGGCTCAGCTATCGACCGGTGGGTGCGTTTCTGCGGGCCGAGGAGATTCCGGACGGTGTCCGGGCCGCGCTGGAACAGGCTCGCTGGGCGGTGCCCCTGGAAAAGGAGCAACAGCGGCTCACCCGGGTGCGGCTGGATTTTCACCGCGGGCTGATTCGTGAGGGGCCGGAGGCGTTGGTCGCCTACTGGCTGACCAGATTTCCCGATCAGATCAAGGCGGTCGTGGATCATTTGGAGCACCATGGCGCGGGCGTGGCCGAAAGCACGGATCTCACGTTGAGTACGGAATTGTTGGCCCTGCTCGGCAGTGCCGACGACTTCGAGCGGAATCAGTTGCGGAAGTCGATCGCCGCCGGTCTCGCCGCCTCCGGGCCGCGCGGGGTGGGGGTGTTGCGCACCCTGGGCCTGTGGGACGACCTGGTCGAAGACGGGCCGGACGAGCCGCCGGGCGACGTGGGACCGCGCGGATAACGGCGCGGTCGGCATACGGCCACGGCGGTGAAACCGGTGGCGGTCACTCCGTGTTGCCGGATGTTTCGTCGTTCTTGGTCGGTCCCGGTCCCGGTGGCGGCCGGGGCCCGGCTCCGGTGGAACCCGGATGGTGTTGTTTGCACCTGCCGTAGCGGCATGTGGTGTGGTCGAGGCTCCACGGCACGAAAGGCTCTGTCCGATGTACCCCTCCATCACGCCTCCCCGCCGGGTCAGGATCGGTGACGCGGCCGCGTTCGCCGGGACCACCCCACGTGCCATCCGCCACTACCACGAGATCGGCCTGCTGCCGGAGCCGGAGCGAGGCGGGGACGGCCGCCGCCGCTACGGCTACGACGACATGATCCGCCTGCTGTGGATCCGCAGGATGGCAGCGGTCGGCATCAGCCTGGACGCCATGCGGACCGCGTTCGACGAAGCCCGGGACATCGAGGAGATCCTGAGCAGGCTGGAGGAGACCTTGGCGGCGGAGGAGAGCGAAATCAAACGTCGGCGCGCGGCCGTCCAGCGCCTGCAGGCGCTGGACGGCCCGCTGGGACTGCTCTCCGAACTGGTCACGGACCGGCTCGGCCACCTGCCCCCGGGCGCACTGCGCCCCTCCGACCTGGACACTCTGCTGGTCACGGAACGGGTCTTCGGCCCACTGGGCGCCGCCATCCAAGCCGGCGTGTTCATCGTGCTGGCCACCCACCCCGACCTGAGGACCGAGGACGACCGTCTCGACGCCGCCGAGGCCGCCCTCGACGACGGCGTCGATCCCCACGACCCACGCGTCGAAGAAATCGCCGTACAGCGATGCGCCCAACAAATGGCCCTGGAGCAGGCCATCGAGGCAGCCGGGCTGGATGCAGCCGAGGAGGAGCTCTTCGAGATCTACGACGCCGATCTGAAAGGGCAGGAGGACACAAGGATGAGCCCCCTCGAAGCGATCACCAAAATGCCCTACGACTTCTCTCCGGCCCGGATGCGCTGTATGGAACTCACGGCACGACTCCTCGCCGACGCCCAATCCGCGGAAGAGTTGCCACACCCCGGAATATGACGCAGAGCCGGCGGGCACGGCCGGGGCCGCGCACTTTTCGGTGCGCGGCCCCGGCTCGTCGTTGTCGTCGTGGTCAGCGTTCCTCGCGGAAGAGCACGTGCTTTCCGGCCGTCGGGTCGTACTTGCGCAGGGTCATCCGGTCCGGATCGTTGCGCCGGTTCTTTCTGGTCACATAGGTGAAACCGGTCCCGGCCGTGGACCGAAGCTTCACGATCGGACGAAGCTCGCTGCGAGCCATGCACGCCTCCCGAAGTTTCGAAGTCTGCCCCGATGGCTGCTTCAAGGCGCTCGGATGCCCGGATATTCCACGGCGCCCCCGGCCCGGTCGGGCAAGGAAACTCTCGGCGCCGGTGGGGGCGGCGGTGGGATGCTGGCCGGGTGAATCGATCGGATGTGCTGCTTCAGATCCCCGCCGAGTTGCAACAGTTCCTGCCGCCGAGGCTGCGGGGGATGCCGGTGAGCATTCCCGCCGACGGTGATTCGACGATCGGGCATCTGGTGGAATCGGCGGGACCGCCGCTGCCCGAGGTCGGCGCGCTGCTGGTGGACGGCCGGGAGGTCGGGCCGGGACACCGGCCGGTGGGCGGCGAGGTGGTGGACGTGTTGCCGATTCGGCGTCCGCAGGCCATCCCGGAGTTCGCCGACACGCCGCCGCGCTTCCTGCTCGACGTGCACCTGGGCGCGTTGGCCCGGCGGATGCGCCTGGTCGGGATCGACACCGCGTATCACAACGACTGCGACGACCCGACCCTGGTGATCCAGGCCAACGCCGAACGCCGGGTGTTGCTCACCCAGGACCGCGGCCTGCTTCGGCGCAAGAACCTGTGGTTCGGCGCATACGTCTACGGGATCCGTGCCGACGGCCAACTCGACGACCTGCTCCGCCGGTTCGCGCTGCCGCTCGCGCCTTGGACGCGCTGTACGGCGTGCAACGGCGAGCTGCGCGCGGCGACGCGCGAGGAGGTCGAGTCGGAGATCGAGGCGGGCACGTTGGACAAGGTGGACGCGTTCGCCCGGTGCCGTGCGTGCGACCGGGTCTACTGGCATGGCGCGCACGGCGGCCACCTGGACGAGATCGTGGAGGCGGCCCGACGTACGGTCGCGAGCATCGGCTGACGGCCGCGGTCGGGGCATCGACGCTCGCGCCGGCAGGCGCTGCCACGACGCACGGAACCCGCCGTTCGTCGGCGGGCCGCCGGGTCGGGCGCGGTACGGCGGCATCCGCCGCACCCGACCGCCCGCTCCGGCGGCACACCCGAGGCCGACGGGGTGTTCGCGACGCCGACGGCCCGACCCGGCCCGGGCTCAGCGCACCCGGCCCCGCGCCCGCAGCGGCACCGACGGCAACGCGGGCGCGTCCATGCGCGGAGCGTCGTAGCCGGTCACGGTGCCGAAGTCGGTCGCGTCCACCCACGCCGTGCGCGCGGCCGTGATCTCCTCGCCCGTGCGCGCCACGAAGTTCCACCACATCACGATCTCCTCGGCGAACGGCTCGCCGCCGAGCAACATCAGATCGGCCCCGTTCGCCGACCGGATCGACAACGAGGTCCGCCCACAGCCCAGATACAGCAGCCCGCCGGGAGCCAGTGGCACGCCGTCCACCTCGGCCTCGCCCGACATCGACAGCACCGCGTACTCGAAGTCCGGCTCCAGCGGCGGCCGGGCCTGCGCGCCCGGCGCCAGGGTCAGATCCGCGCCGACGAGCGGGCTGTAGGTGGTGCCCGGCGAGGTGGCCCCGTCCAGCGTGCCCATGATCACGGTCGCGGTCAGGCCGCCGCCGCTGACCACCGGCAGGTCGGCGTGGTGCTCGAAGTGCGGGTCAACGTGCCGATGCGCGTCCGGCAGCGCGACCCACAACTGGGCGCCGTGCAACAACCGGGCGTGCTCGCGCGGCGACTCCTCGGAGTGCGAGATGGCCCGACCCGAGGTCATCAGACCCAGCTCGCCGGGTCGTACGGTGGCGAGGCTGCCCAGGCTGTCGCGGTGCAGCACGCTGCCCTCGCGCAGCCAGCTCACCGTCTGGAGTCCCAGGTGCGGATGCGGCGGCACCTGCATGCCGGGCTCGTCCGCGATGTCGTCCGGCCCGTAGTGGTCCACGAAGCACCACGCGCCGATCATCCGTCGACCCAGGCTCGGCAACAACCGGCGGACCATGGTGCTCTCGCCGAGCCGCACATCGCGCGACTTCAGCAACTCGTGGACGGGTTCGCCGGGCACGTCGGCCCGGCCGCCGCACGTGGTCAGGGCCGGGTGGGTATCGAGGTTGCTCATGGCGCCAACGGTACGCGGGCCGGGAAGGCTCGTATTCGGCCCTGCGCGGCCCCCGGTTCGGGGGTGCGCTCTAGGATCGGCAGGGCTCCGGGGGCGGTGGGCACGGATGATCCCGCGCATGTCGTCGGGGCTTTCACTTTTCCGGCCCGGAGGGAAGACACGCGTGCGGCTCGGCTTCCTCACCCATGTGGCCGGCGCCGGCGACGCCCGTTCGGTCTATCGCCGGACCATCGAACTCGCGGTCGCCGCAGAGGAGTTCGGCTACGACTCGTTCTGGGTCGCGCAGCACCACCTGGGGGCGCAGGGGGCGTTGTCGCCCTCGCCGTTCGTACTGCTCGCCGCGATCGCCGAACGCACCTCCCGGATCCGGCTGGGCACCGGCGTCGTGGTGGGCCCCACGGAGCACCCGATCCGCCTCGCCGAGGACGCCGCCGTACTGGACACGCTCAGCGGCGGCCGGCTCGAACTGGGCCTCGGCGCGGGCGCCGACCCGGCCACCTCGGCCCGGTTCGGGATCGCGCACGAGAGCCGCCACGCGCGCCTGCGGGAGACCGTGGACACCGTGCTCGACCTGTTGGCCGGCGCCGAACTGGTTCCGTCGGCACCCACGCTGCGGGACCGGATCTGGCTCGGGACCGGTAGTTCGGAAGGCATCGCCTGGGCGGTCGAGCGTGGCCTCGGCGTGCTCTCGGGTCGCCGGTCCAGTGGTCCCGCCGGGCCGCTGCCGGGCGACCGCGAGGCGGCGGAACACCTGGCCCGGCACACCCCGGGGCGGGTCGCGCTGTCCCGTCCGGTGTATCCGGGGGAGGCGGGTGCGTTGGCCGAGCGGCTGAATCCGTGGATCACCCGGGGTCGGGCGGCCGGCCGGTTCCCGGTCGATTTCACGCCGGCCGACTACCTGGCAATCGGCAACATGTACACGGGTGACCCGGAATCCGTGGCCCGGTCGCTGCGGGCCGACCCCGGCTACCCGCACGCCACGGATCTGCTGTGCCACACCCAGCCCGCTCGGCTGTCGCCGGCCGAACTGCTGCCCGCGATGCGCCGGACCGCGCACGAGGTTCGACCGTTGTTGGCGTAGTCGGCGTCATGGTTTCGGGTCCCGGAGCGGGCACGCGACCCTGCGGTCGTCCAGGGTCGCGCGGATGCCCTCGCTGTCGAGCCACCGGCCGAGTCGGGTGTGCAGTTCGGCGACCTGGTCGATGGTCAGGCCGACGACCGGTGTCGGGTCCAGGCACAACCTCGGCTCGGGTGGTGCGGTGGTGGGGATCAGGTCGGGGCGGTGACGGGCGAGGTCGGCCAGGAGCACTCGGCGGTGGTGTTCCTCGACGTGGGCGACGAGGGCGGGTTCGCCGCCGATCGGGTCGACCAGGATGCGCAGGAGCAGGCCGGGACCGTCGCGGACGAGGCGGGCTCGGCCCGGTCGCGGCTCGTGGGTGGGTCGCGGGCGGAGCAGGGTCTCGGCGAGTGCGGCCACCTCGGCGTCGGTCAGGTGCACGTCGGCGCGGTCGGGTTGGCCGGCCGGCGGGTACGGCCCGGGGGCGGCGCCGACGGCGAGCCGCCAGGGGCGCGGGTGGTCGACGGGCGCGAGGTGGGCGGTCCACGCGGGCAGGGTGACGGTCGCGCCGACCGCCTCGGCTTCGGTCACGAGGGGCTCCATGGCTGGTACGGGTGATGGACGTCGACGGTGGGCGGATGGTGGCGGGGCGGGTCGGTGCCGCCGTCGGGACGGCGCGGGGGAGAGCTCCTCCGATCCCTGCCGACCCGCCCCGCGTATGGCCCGGCCCGACCGCGATCAACGACCACCGGACCGGGACGATGGCCACCCGACACACACGCCGGGCGGCGGTCGAGGGATCAGGCGTTGCGACGCGTGATCGGGCTGTTGCCGCGCCGGATCAGGTAGGCGCCGAGTTGGCGATACAGGGCGGCGGCCTCGGCCTCGGTGATGTCGGGCAGTTTTTCGCGGCCCGGGATCCGTATCCGCACCGGCTCGCGGCCGTTCCCGCCGGGTCCGACGCGCACGATGTCGTCGAGGGTCGTCTCGTCGCTCATCTCGCTCCCTGTGTCGTGGTCCCACCAGGGTGCCGTGAGCGCGGCTACGGACCGGGTACCCTCCGTACCCGGCCCGTCAATACCGGGCAAATCCGTTGCGGTCAGATCCCGATGCGGCGCGCCATCCGCAACACCGGCTCGCGGGAGGCGAGGAGGTTCCGTCGCTTCGCGGTGGTGACCATGTCGCGGACGAGCGGATGCGCATGGACGTACTCGGGCGCGATTCGATCGGCCTCCAGCAGGGCGCGCATGCTTGCCTCGTCGTCCGAGTCCTGGGCGTGGGCGCGGCCGATGTCGATGTATCGGCGCGCCTTTCGTTCCTTCGGGAGGCGCGCCAGGTCGACGCCTCGGGTCGCCTCCAACGAGGCGCGACCGTCGCCGAGTTCGAGCCGGGCCGAGACACCGAGCAGCGCGACGTTCGCCGGGCCGAAGGCAGTCTCGAAGTCGTTGCGTTCGCCGGTTCGCTCCGCCGCGCGGCGTGCCTCGGCCAAGTGCTGCTCGGCGTCCCGTCGTTCGCACCACTGCGCCGCACCCACGGCCGCGACCAGGTGCAGGGTGCCCCACAGCGACCAGACGGCCATGTCGTCGCCGAGCATGCCGTCGAGTCGATCGAGAGCTGTGCGAATGAGGGCGTCGGCCTCGGACGTGGCACCCGCCGACATGCACACCTCGGCCTGGGTCCACGTTGCGGCGAGCGACAACAACGGGCTTTCGGCATCGATCGCGGCATCGGCCGCCTGCCGGGCCGCGATCGTGGCCAGGTCGATCGCGCCGAGCTTTTTGGCCATCATCGCCGCGTCGGCGAGGCCCGAGGAGAGAAAGCCCGCAGCGGCGAGTCGCTCGTCTCCCGCCAAGCCCGCGACCGCCGTCGAGGCGTCGTCGATCAAGGCCGGGAGGAGCAGGCCCAGTTCGCCGAATCGGGCGTTCGCCCGATAGCGATGTGCGGTCAGGGTGTCCAGGTGGATATCCGCGAGATCCCGGGGTGCGCCGGTCGGTTGCCCGAGTTGATGCCGCAGGAGGGCCCGCCGCAGGGTGGGCACCGCGTCCAGCCCCCGAGGCGCGTCGTCGCGGCGTGCCTCGCGGTGGGGCGTGCCGACGAGGTCCGGCAGGGAGACGCCGAGCAGGTCGGCGATCGTCAGGATCGTGCTGAACCGGTCGAGTTGACGGCGCCCGTCCTCGACGCTGCGCATCCAGTCGGGCGATCTGTCCAGGGCCGTCGCCATCGCGCGACGGTCGATGCCGCGTTCTTTCCGGAGCGCCTTCACGCGCTGCCCGATGCTCAGATCGTGGTCGTCAACCACGGTTCCTCACCTGCCTGCCGGTCGAGCAGGAGCCTTCAAAGGCATGGCCTGCCAGTGGGAAGGTTGCCCTCGTCACGGTACGCCGAGCAGGGACGCGGCAGTGCCGGCAGCGGCGCATCCCGGTGGTCGGCACCGATGTTTTGCCGGCGGTTGGGGCAACGGGTACACCCGGTACCGAGGAGCGGCCACCGACGGCCCGCCGGAGCCGCCCTTTATGCGGATAAACGTGCAGATTTAAGCAGTCAAGGCCAATGCGCCATTCAGAGCACATGTCATTCGTGCCGGCCGGCGGACGCAAAATCATATCCACGGATGTTTTGCGCCATCACAAGATCATCCATTGACCGCACAGTGTACGAACGCTAAGTTGGCGCTGCGTGTCAATAAATAGACGAGCTTTCCCCGAAAGAAAGTGAATTCCGATATGCGAATACGCGTACTCGCCCTCGCTCTGGCGTCCGTCGCCACCAGCCTGGTGTTCGCGGCCGGCTCGTCGTCGGCGGCCACCACCGCCGAGGTGACCAGGCCCGGGCCGATTCCCGGCACGGTCACGGTCGCGGTTTCGGACCCCAACGTTCCGGCGAGGTTCCGCCAGGTCAAGCCGAGCAACGAACTTCGGGTCAACGCGGACAAATGGGTGGTGATGGAGAACCGGAACGCGCCGGGCAAATGCCTGGAGATCCGAGGCGACAGCCTGGAAAATGGCGCCGGAGCCAACCTGTGGGAATGCAACGGGTCCGACACGCAAACATGGGGCTCGAGGCATGTCTTCAACGGGCTGTACGAATTCGGTAATCTGAATTCCAGAAAATGTCTGGAAATTCGAGGCGACAGCACGGCCAACGGCGCCGAAGCCAATCAGTGGACGTGCAACGAGTCCCCCACCCAGTTGTGGATCTGGTACTGGGACAGCGTGACCAACCAAAGCATCTTCGGCAATTCGAACTCGTCCGCCCCGAACTCCAGGTGCCTCGAAGCCCTTTCCTGGGGAACCTCGAACGGCACCCCCGTCGGGCAATGGGCGTGCCACTACGGTGACAACCAGGCCTGGTACGTCTACGACGTCTGATCCACCGCCCTCAGGCCGCCGGACCGTTCTGGCTCAAGGCGAATGCGGTGGCCTGGAGGGCGACGGCGGCCAGGATCAGCGGAAGCGTGACCGCCGCGCGGCGACCACCCGGTCGCACCAGCGCGATCAGGGCCGTCACGAAGCTGACCGCGAACAGGCCGAAGACCCAGGGGAGTCGGTCCTCGTACCAGTCACGGCACGCCTGGTTGGCGCAGGATTCGGTGGCGCCGCCGAATCCGATCAGCACGAACAGGTCGGTCATCGCAAGCACGACGAACGCGAACAGGCCGACGACGAACACCGCCGCACGGGCGAAGCCGTCGCCGTTGCCGGCCGGGCCGGGAGGCGTGTAGGTCATGCGGGTCACGCTAGGCGGCGGGTCCGACGCGGGCATCCGTACAAGTACTCACTTGCGCATCCCACCGGCCGCCGCCCGGCGTTCGCACCGCTACAACACCACCACCAACGGCGTCCCGGTCCGCGGATGCGTCCGGATCTCCGTCTCGATGCGATAGACCCGCTCGATCGTCGGCGCCGTCAACACCTCCGCCGGCGTGCCGCTCGCCACCGGTCGGCCGTCGGCCAGCAGGCAGACCCGATCGCAGAACATCGCCGCCAGGTTGAGGTCGTGCAGCGCCACCAGCACGCTCACGCCCAGTCGACGGACCAACCGCAACAACCCGAGCTGGTGGTGGATGTCGAGATGGTTGGTCGGCTCGTCCATCACCAACAACCTCGGCTTCTGCACCAACGCCCTTGCCACCAAAGCCCGTTGCCGTTCGCCACCGGAGAGCGACGCGAACGCCCGCTCGGTCAGGCCGTCGAGTTCGAGCAATTCGACCGCCGCCGTCACGATCGCCCGGTCGCCCGCGTCGTCGGGGTCGAGCAGGCCCTTGTGCGCGGAGCGGCCCATCGCGACCACGTCCCGCACGGTCAGCGGGAAGTCGGTCGGCATGTCCTGGAGCACGGTGCCGATCCGCCGCGCGGCCCAGCGCGCCGAATGTGTCCACACGTCCTCGTCGTCCAGGAGCACCCGACCCGAGGTCGGTCGGTTCACCCGGTAGACGCTGCGCAGCAGGGTCGACTTGCCGCTGCCGTTGGGGCCGAGCAGGCCGACCACCTCGCCCGGTGCCACGGTCAACGACACCGCGTCCACCAGCTTTCGGCCGCCGACCGCGAAGCCGACCTCGTCCAGGACCAACCGCGCGGCGGAGCCGCTCATCGTGCCCCCGCTTCCCGGCGCGCGTCCCGGCGCAACAACCAGACGAAGAACGGCCCGCCGACCAGCGAAGTCACGATGCCCACCGGCAACTCCTGGGGAGCGAGCACCGTACGCGCCACCAGATCCGCGCAGATCGCGAACACCGCACCCAACAGCGCGGCGACCGGCAACGCCCGCCGGTGATCGGCCCCGACCAGCAGCCGCACCACGTGCGGCAACATCAGGCCGACGAAGCCGATCACCCCGCTGACCGCCACCACGACCCCGGTGAGCACCGCCGCGAGCAGGAACATCCCCTGCCGGAACCGCTGGACGTCCAGGCCCAGTGCGGCGGCGCTCTCCTCGCCGGCCAGCAGCAGGTTGAGGTTGCGCGCCTGGAGCAGCAGTACGACCAGGCCGATCGCGAGCGCGAGGGCCGGTACCAGCAGCAGCGTCCAGCGGGCCGAGCCGAACCCGCCCAGCGTCCAGAACAGCACCTGGGCGGCGAGTTGCGGATCCGGCGAGGTCAGGACGAGCAGGCTGGTCAGCGAGGACAACACGGCGCTGACCGCGACCCCGGCCAGGACCAGCCGCACGGCGGTGACCCGGCCCCCGGAGCGGGCCACCGAGAACACCACGAGCAGGGTGATCAGCCCGCCGGCGAACGCGGCCGCGTTGAGGGTGAGCGCGCCGAGCGACAGGCCGCCGACCGAGGCCACGCCCCAGCGCATCACCAGCACCGCGCCGGTGGCCGCGCCGGAGGAGACACCGAGCACGTCCGGCCCGGCCAGCGGGTTGCGCACGATCGCCTGGATCACCATGCCCACCACCGCCAGCGTCGCGCCGACGACGGCCGCGAGCAGCACCCTGGGCAGCCGGGTGTCGGCGATGATCAGGTCGTGGGCGCGGCTCCAGGACGGTTGCACCCACGCGTCCCCGCCGATGCGATGCGCGAGGATGCGCCAGGTCTCCGACCACGGCACCGGCACCGAGCCCACCAGCAACCCGGCCGTCGCCGCCGCGAACAGCGCCACGAGCAGCACGCCGACCACCAGCGACAGCCGTACCCGGCCGCCCGGCACGTCGGCCGGCGGGCCCCGGTCCGGCGGCGGCGCCGCGCCCTCCCCACGGAGCACCGCGATCCGGGCCGCCGTCGGGTCCCGATCGATCGTCATGACCGGTCGGGGTGGAGCTGCTTCGCGAGTTCCTCGACCGCGTCCACCGAGCGCGGCCCCGGCTGGGCGACGGACAGCGAGATCACCGGGAAGGCGTTCGCCAGCAGCGCGGGTACGTCGGCGAGCACCGGAGTGGCCCTGAGCGTGGTGATCTTGGCCTCCGCCGACGGCGTCACGTAGTCGTAGATCAGCACCACGTCCGGTTTGCGTTCGGCGACCTGCTCCCAGGAGACCTTGGTCCAGCGCTCGTTCAGGTCGGCGAACACGTTGCGGCCGCCGGCGCGGGTGATGATCTCGTTGAGCATCGAGTTGCCGCCGGTGGTCTGCGCCGCGTCGGCGCCGGAGTTGTACACGAAGACCTTGACCGGTGCGGCGCCCGCGAGCCGCGCGGTGACCGCGTCCAGCCGCCCGCGCAGTGCGGCGACGGAGCCTTCGGCGCGCTCGGACACGCCGAAGATGCCGCCGATGGAGCGCAGTTCGCCGTAGAGCTGTTCGAAGGTGACCGGTGCCTTGGCGCAGCCCTCGGGATTGAGGTGGGTCTTGATGTTCAGTTCGCCGAGTCGGGCGCGGGTGTGGCCGGACGACTCGGAGAAGCCGTCGGGGTAGCCCGAGTAGACGAAGTCGGGCGTGGCTTCGAGCAGTTTCTCCAGCGAGGGTTGCGCGTCGGCGAGCACCGGGATGCGCCCGTACGCCTCCCGGTATCTGTCGCCGATGGTGCGGCCCTTGAGGTACGCGGTGCCCACCATCTTGTCGGCCAGGCCCAGTTCGAGCATCAGCTCGGTGGCGTTGGAGGTGAGCGTGGCGGCGCGCTGCGGCGGCCGGTCGTAGGTCGTGCTCACACCGCAGTTGTCGGTGTCGGTGTACGGCTTGTACGCGGTGGGTGCGGGGGCGCTCGCCTTCTTGTCCTGCACCGCCCCGCCGCACGCGGTTGCGAACAGTGCGAGCGCGGCGACCGCCGCGGCCCACGAGTGTCGGCTGCGGCCCATCGGTGTCCGCGTTCGTATCGGCGTCGGCATCGTCGAAGCTCTCCCTTGCGAGTCCTCGTCGGGGGAACTCGGGAGGGAGGGAGCGCGGCGGCGGACACCGCTCGGCGCCGTCGTCCGACGGACCCGCCCGCGAGGTCCCGGAAGTCCGCGTGCGCGAGGCGAACGCGGGCGACGGCAGGTCTTCGGACTCGTGGGCGGGTTCCGCGGGCCACGGGTGCGTGGCCGGGTCGTCCTACCGGTCGCCGCTTCCCGGATCCCGTTTCACCGGGCCCAGTGCTGATGGCGACTTTCGTTCCCACTTACCGCTGCGGGGCAGTTCCGGATTCGCACCGGATTCCCTCTTGCGACACCCGGAATCGGTCGAAGCCGGGTGAACCGTTCGCAAGGGCAGCCTAACCATGGGCGCCGCGGCGGCCGAGCGAGGGTGCTTTTTCGGCTGCCGCTCGGGCGACTTCGGCTGCCGCCCGGCGACTTCGGCCGCTACTGGGCGACCAGGATCTCCAACCCGGCGTCGCGCAGCGCGTCGAGCGTGTCCCGGTCGGCCGGGCCGCTGGTGATCAGCAGGTCGATGTCCGCCAGCGGGCACACCTCGGCGAGTTCGATCCGGCCCAGCTTCGAGCCGTCGGCGACCACGACCCGACGCCCGGCGGCCCGCAACATCGCCCGCTTGGCCTCGGCCTCGGGCAGGTTCACGTTGGTGATGCCACCCGTGGGGTGCACGCCGTTGCAGCCGAGGAAGACCGTGTCCGCGTGGATGCGCTCCAGGATGTGGTCACCGAGCGGATTGATCAGCGAGTGCTGCAACGGACGCAGCGTGCCGCCGGTGACCACGACGGAGAACCGGGGGATGGCCCGCTCCAGCTCCAGCGCGATGGTCAGTCCGTTGGTGAACACCACGAGGTCGCGCAGGTCGCCGCGGTCCACCAGGGCGCGGGCCACGAACGTGGTGGTGGTGCCCACGTCCAGGACCACGCTCTCGGACGGCGACACCAGCGCCGCGGCGGCCCGCCCGATCAGCGTCTTCGCGGGCGACGCCGAGGTCAGCGCCTCCTCGAAGGACGGCTCGACCCGGGGATCGCGGCCGGTGAACATCGCACCGCCGCGGACCCGGCGCAACCGGCCCTGGCGCTCCAACACCTCCAGGTCGGCCCGGACCGTCACCCGCGAGATGCCGAACGCCTCGGCCAGGTCGGTGACCTTGGCGAAGCCGCGGTCCGCGATCGTCGCGGCCATCCGGGCGCGGCGGCCCTCGGCGGGCAGACCGTCGGTGTCGTCGTCAGGCATGGGCAGCATCTTGCGGACACCTTCCGAAACTTGTCAAACCGCAGCCGGGGCCGCCGATATGACGACGCGATTCGACGGGATTGGCAGGCATCTCGGGGTCTCAGGACTTTCCCAGAGTCTTCTCATCGCTTTCTCATTGACAAGTTTTGGAAAGCTTCGCAAAATTGGAGACATGAAGAAGACTCAGGCCGTCATGGCCGACGGTCGCGAGATCGTCTACTACGACACGCGGGACGACGCGGTCCGCACCGCCGTCGACCCGCGAGATCTCGCGCCCGTGGTGAGCGGGTCCGAGATGCGCTACGACCGACTGCTCGACGAATGGGTCGTGGTCGCCTCGCATCGGCAGACCCGGACCCACCTGCCCGCTGCCGACGCGTGCCCGCTGTGCCCGTCCACGCCCGAGCGGGCCACCGAGGTCGCCGAGGCCGACTACGAGGTGGTCGTCTTCGAGAACCGCTTCCCGTCGATGTCCGGCTCGTCGGTGTCCGGGCCCGGCGCGGTCGACCGGCCCGAACCCGGCTGGGACCGCGACCCGTTCCCGCGCCGGCCGTCCGGCGGACGGTGCGAGGTGGTGTGCTTCACCCCCGAACACGACGCGTCCTTCAAGGACCTCACCCCCGAGCGCGCGCGCCTGGTGCTGGACGCCTGGACCGATCGCACCGCCGAGTTGTCCGCGCTGCCCGGCGTCGAGCAGGTGTACTGCTTCGAGAACCGCGGTCGGGAGATCGGCGTCACACTGCCGCACTCGCACGGGCAGATCTACGCCTACCCGTTCGTCACGCCGCGCACGGCCACCATGGTCGCGAGCACGGCCGCACACCGGCACCGCACCGGCCGCAACCTGTTCGAGGACGTGCTCGCCGCGGAGCGGGCGGACGGGTCGCGGATCGTGGCCGAGGGCGAGCACTGGACCGCGTTCGTGCCCGCCGCCGCGCGGTGGCCGTACGAGGTGCACCTGTATCCGAACCGCCGGGTGCCGGACCTGCTCGCGCTGGAGGAGGCCGCGCGCGCCGAGTTCGGGCCGATGTACCTGGATCTGCTCGGCCGCTTCGATCGGCTCTTCGACGGCGAGCCCGCGCCGTACATCGCCGCCTGGCAGCAGGCGCCGGTGCGCTCGGGCCGGATCGACTTCGCGCTCCACCTGGAGCTTTTCTCGATTCGCCGGGCACCGGGCAAGCTGAAGTACCTTGCCGGGAGCGAATCCGGGATGGGTGTGTTCATCAGCGACGTACCGCCGGAGACCGCGGCGGCACGACTGCGGGAGGTCGGCGAATGAAGCTCATGGTCACCGGCGGCGCGGGCTACGTGGGCAGCGTGGTCGCCGCCCATCTGGTCGCGGCCGGACACGACGTGGTGGTGCTCGACGACCTGTCCACCGGGCATCGGGACGCGGTCCCGGACAAGGCCGCCTTCGTCGAGGGCCGGGTCCAGGACGCCGCGCGGTATCTGGACGCGTCGTTCGACGCGGTCCTGCACTTCGCCGCGTCCTCCCTGGTCGGCGAGTCGGTCACGGAGCCGGCCAAGTACTGGCACAACAACGTCGGCGGCTCGCTCGCGCTGCTGGACGCGCTGCGCACGCACGGCGTCGGCCGCTTCGTGTTCTCCTCCACCGCGGCCGTCTACGGCGCCCCCGAGGTCTCGCCGATCACCGAGGACGCGCCGTGCGCGCCGACGAACCCGTACGGCGCCTCGAAGCTGACCGTCGACCGGCTGATCACCTCGTACTGCGACGCGTACGGCCTGCGGGCGGTGAGCCTGCGCTACTTCAACGTCGCGGGCGCGTACGGCCGGTACGGCGAGCGGCACGCGACCGAGACCCACCTGATCCCGCTGGCCCTCCAGGTGCCCAACGGCACCCGCGGCTCGGTCGCGCTCTACGGCACCGACTACCCGACGCCCGACGGGACGTGTGTGCGCGACTACATCCACGTCGCCGACCTGGCCGACGCGCACCTGCTCGCGCTCGCCGCGACCGGTGCGGGCGGCGCGGCCACCGGGCACCTGATCTGCAACCTCGGCAACGGGACCGGCTTCTCGGTCCGCGACGTGGTGGACGCGGTCCGCACGGTGACCGGCTGCGCGGTGCCCGCGCACGAGGCGCCGCGCCGGGCGGGCGATCCGCCGGTGCTGGTGGCCGCCGCCGACCGGGCGCGCGACCTGCTCGGCTGGCGTCCCACCCGGACGTCGCTGGAGGACATCGTGGCGGACGCGTGGACGTTCCTGCGGGACGGCGAGGCGGGAGGATGAGCGAGTTTCGCGTCGAGGGCGTCTGGGCGGCGCCGGGCCGGGTCAACGTGATCGGTGAACACACCGACTACAACAACGGGTTCGTGCTGCCGATCGCGATCCCGCAGACCGCGCGGGCGGCCGTCGGGCGGCGTACGGACGGCCGGCTGCGGCTGGCCTCCGGGCACGCCGGGAGCGAATCGGTCGACCTGGCCGTCGCCGACCTGGCGCCCGGCGCGCTGACCGGGTGGTCCGCGTACCCGGCGGGCGTGTTGTGGGCGCTGCGCGCGGCGGGGCACGAGATCGGCGGTGCCGACATCAGGATCGACAGCGACGTGCCGGTGGGCGCGGGGCTGTCCTCGTCGGCGGCGCTGTCCTGCGCGGTTGCGCTGGCGCTCGACGATCTGTACGAACTGGGCTTGGATCGCCTTGAGTTGGCCCGGATCGCGCAGCGCGTCGAGACCGACTTCGTGGGTGTTCCGGTGGGCATGCTGGACCAGATGGCCTCGCTCGGCTGCGTCGCGGGCCACGCGTTCTTCCTGGACTGCCGCGATCTGACCGGCCGTCAGGTCCCGTTCGACTGCGCGAGCGTGGGGCTGCGGCTGCTGGTGATCGACACCCGGGCCAAGCACGCGCTCGTGGACGGCGGGTACGCGGAGCGCCGGGCCTCGTGCGAGGAGGCGGCGCGACTGCTCGGGGTGCCGTCGCTGCGCGAGCCGGCCGACCCGGACGCGGCCCTGGCGGCGCTGCCGGACGGGCCGTTGCGCCGGCGGGCGCGGCACGTGTTCACCGAGAACGCGCGGGTGTTGCGGGTGGTCGAGGCGCTGGCGGCCGGCGACGTCCGGGCGATCGGGCCCGAGCTGACCGCGTCGCACGTGTCGATGCGGGACGACTACACGATCTCCTGCCCCGAACTGGACGCCGCCGTGGACACCGCGCTGGCCGCAGGTGCCCTGGGCGCCCGGCTGGTCGGCGGCGGGTTCGGCGGCTCGGCCATCGCACTGGTCGACGCGGACCGCTGCACGGCGGTCGAGGAGGCGGTCGCGAAGACCTTCGCGGCCCGCGGCTTCACCGCCCCGCGGTTCTTCCAGGCGGTGCCGTCGGCGGGCGCGCGCCGGGACTCCTGACCGACTCCGAACCGGCTTCTCCCTCGGGCGATCACGCGACCGGCGTGGTCGCCCGAGCCGTTCCACCGGCATCGGGCGAGCCCGCTCGTTCACGTCCCGGGAGCCGTCTGTTTCCGGCCAGAACCCCGTGCGCCGCAAACACTGCGAAAGGGTGCATTGCCGACCCGTGTCGACCCCCTGTGTGGGGCCTCGGTCACCGCTCGCGCAAGCCCGGTGACGGTCCGGCACGAACGTCTGGCCGGCGTCGTGCACCGGGTCGGGCCGGACGGCCGAGCACCGGGGCCGACCTGCGCGGACGCCGCCCGGGGGTGCGGGCGGCGGACGGCGGCGTGGCGGTGCCCCCGGCAGGACTCGAACCTGCGACCAAGCGCTTAGAAGGCGCCTGCTCTGTCCACTGAGCTACGAGGGCGTGGGCGAATCAGGATCTTGCACCGGATCCGGTCGCGGCACAACAGAATAGGGCCGTGTGCATGCCTCACCGGCGTTCCGATGGTCACCGTTACCTGATCAGACGCAGTTGGCGGCCAGAATGTGATCAGAGAAGGGCCGAAACGGACAGAGGGAGGCGCAGTGGGTCCCACCAGGACTGTACTTGTCGGCTACGGCGTGGGGGGCTCGGCCTTCCACGCGCCGGTCGTCGAGGCCGTGGAGGGCCTGGAGCTGGTTGCCGTGGTGACCGGGAATCCGGAGCGCGCGGCGCAGGTGCGCGAGCGGCATCCGCAGGCCGAGGTGATCGGGACGACCGAGGAGATGTTCGCTCGCGCGGGTGACTTCGACCTCGTGGTGATCACCGTGCCGAACCGCTTCCACGTCCCGCTGGCCACCCGGGCGTTGGCGGCCGGGCTGCACGTGGTGGTGGACAAGCCGTTCGCCGGGACCGCGGCCGAGGGGCGGGAGCTGGCCGCGACGGCGACGCGCCACGGACGATTGTTGGGCGTCTACCAGAACCGGCGCTTCGACGGTGACTTCCGGACCGTGCGGCGGCTGGTCGAGGAGGGGCGACTGGGCGAGGTGCACCGGTTCGAGTCGCGGTTCGAGCGTTGGCGTCCACAGGTGCGCACCTCGGTGTGGAAGGAGCAGGCCGATCCGGCGGAGCTGGGCGGGATCCTGTACGACCTCGGGACCCACCTGATCGATCAGGCGGTCACGCTGTTCGGGCGCCCCACGCACGTGTACGCCGAGTCGGCCGCCCGGCGGCCCGGGGCGCTGGTGGACGACGACACCTTCGTCGCCCTGACCCACCCGGGGGGCGTGCGGTCGCATCTGTGGATGAGTGCGACGGCGGCCGACCTCGGGCCGCGTTTTCGGGTGCTGGGGTCGACGGCGTCGTATGTGAAGTTCGGGATGGACCCGCAGGAGGAACTGCTGCGCGCCGGCGCCGAGGTCGGTGTGCCCGGTTGGGGGACCGAGCCGCCAGCGGCGTGGGGAGTGCTGGGTACGCCCGGTGAGACCGCCCCGGTGCGGACCGAACCGGGCGCCTACCAGGACTACTACGCCGCGTTCGCGCGGGCGGTGCGTGGCGAGGGTGCGCCGCCCGTGGCGATCGAGGAGGCGGTGACCGTACTGGAGACGATCGAGGCGGCGCAGCGCTCCTCCGCCGACGGAGTGACCGTCGTGCTGTAACGGTCGTCGCGCGTTGGGAATGCGGACAATTCGGGCACTGGTCGCCCGTGGTGATCATGGGAAGCGACACCCTGTCCGCAGCCCTCGCCGGCCTGCGGGACCAGGTCGTGGCGACGTGCTTCCCGCTGGACCTGCCCGGCGCCGTGCAGGCGCGGCTGGCCCGCCGCGAGTTGATCGACCAACTCGGCGACTACCTGCTGCCGCGCCTGGCGGTGCCGCGCGCGCCGCTGCTGGCGGTGGTCGGCGGGTCCACCGGCGCGGGGCGGTCCACCCTGGTGAACGCGTTGGTCGGGCGCGAGGTCACGCCGGCCGGGCCGCTGCGGCCGACCACGCGCGTACCGGTCCTGGTGTGCCGCTCGCGGGATCGGCACTGGTTCGCCGACGAGGCGGGCATCGAACTGCGGTTGGACGAGCGGGTGCCGCCCGGGATGGCGTTGCTCGACGTACCGGACATCGACTCGGTCTCGGCGGACAACCGGCGGGTGGCGGTGCGCCTGCTCGGCGCCGCCGACCTGTGGATCTTCGTCACCACCGCGTCGCGGTACGCGGACGCCGCGCCGTGGCATCTGCTCCGGCTGGCCCGGGAGCGCGACACGCGGCTGGCGATCGTGCTGGACCGGGTGCCGGCGGAGGAACTCGACGAGGTCCGGTCCGACCTGGTGCGGTTGTTGCGGCAGGCGGGGTTGGGCGACGTGCCGCTGTATCCGATCGTGGAGACCCGGCCCGGGGCCGGGCTGCCCGAGCGCAACGTGGTGCCCATTCGCACCTGGCTCGCCGAGCGTGGCGCCGATCCGGACGCGCGGGCCGCGGTGGTCCGGCGCACCGTCGGCGGGTTGTTGCACAGCCTGGACCGGCGGGTGCCGCCGCTCGCGCAGGCGGCGGCCCGACAGTACGAGGCGGTCGATCGGGTGCGGGACTGCGTGGACCGGGCCTACGCGGCGACGTCGCGGTGGGCGCTCGGGGCGATCGACGACGGGTCGTTGTTGCGCGGGGCGGCGACGGGACGTTGGTACGACGGGGACGCCTCGGGGGCCGCGCGGGCGGTCCGGGAGAACCTGGACGCGCTGGTGGCGGACGCCTTCGCGCGCGGTGCCGAGCGGGCGGCGGGCTGCCTGCCCCGGTCGGCGGGCGGGGCGGGCCGACCGGCACCGGCGCCGCCCGCCTGGCCGGGCCCGGCCGAGCCGCTCGCGCTGATCGCGGCGGTGGGCGGCATCGCGCTGGGGCCCGGCATCGGTCGGGAGGCGGCCGGTCGGCTCGGTACCCGGATCGGCTCCGAGCCGGCCGCGCGGCTGATCCTGGACGTGCACCGGGGACTGCGCGGCGTGGTCGCGGCGGCGCTCGAGGGCGAGCGGGCGCTCCTGGCGGCGACGACGAGCGCGCCGTCCGCGCGGGCCGAGGCCGCCTTGATCGAGGCACTCGACCTGGTGCGGAGGAGCGGGTGAGCGCCGGGGAGCAGGAGGTCGATCGGTTCGCCGTGCGTCGGGCCCGGTACGCCGATGGGACCGAGGAGGCCGGGCGGCTGATGGCGCGGTTGACCGCGCTCGATCGCGTCGCGGTGTTGGGCCGGGATCGGCTGCCGGGCGCCGATCTCGCCCTGATCGAGGACCTGCTCGGCCACGCCGAGACCCGGATGGGCACCGCCGGCCGGCACACCGTGGTCGCGCTCGCGGGGGCCACCGGCGGCGGCAAGTCGTCGTTGTTCAACGTGCTCACCGGACTGCGGTTGGCGGACACCGGTGTCCGGCGGCCGACCACGCGGACCACCCTGGCGTGCGCGTGGGACCCCGAGGGCGCCGCGCCGCTGCTGGACCTGCTCGGGATCGAACCGGTGCGCCGGGTGGCCCGGCACGGATCGTTGGACGCGCGCCGGGGCGGCGGGATGCCCGCCGGTCTGGTCCTGCTCGATCTGCCCGACCACGACTCGCTCGACCTCGCGCACCGGTCGGAGGTGGACGCGGTGGTGGCGGTCGCGGACCACATCGTGTGGGTGTTGGATCCGCAGAAGTACGCGGACGCGATCGTGCACGACCGCTATCTGTGGCCGTTGCGGCATCACGGCCACACCATGACGGTCGTGCTCAACCACGCGGACCGGTTGCCGCCCGGCGACCTGGCGGCGTGCCTGACCGATGTGCGGATGTTGCTGGCGGCGGACGGCCTCGCCGAGGTGCGGGTGCTCGCGACGTCGTCGGAGACCGGGCTCGGGATCGCCGAGTTGCGCCGTGTGGTGCTGGCCGCGGCCGGATCCGGCGAGGCGTCGGTGACCCGGCTGGGCGCGGACCTGGACGCGCTGACCGAACGCCTGGAGCCGTGGTTCGCCGGCGAGGGGCCCGGGGCGGACGCGTTCACCGCCGAGGACCGTGACGCGCTGGTGGACGGGCTGTGCGACGCGGCCGGGGTGGCGGTGGTCGCGACGGCGGCGGGAGCGGGGCTGCGGACGCCGCGCGGGCCGCTGTCCGGACGCCGGGTGCGCCGGCCCGCGGTGCGGCCCGAGCCGGTGCAGGTGCATCGGGCCGAGCAGGCGATCCGGCGGGCGGGGACGCGGCTGACGCGGGGATTGCCGGCGCCGTGGGCGGGCGGGATGCATCGGGTGTTGGCCCAGGGGCTGCGGGGGTTGCCGGCCGAGGTGGACGCGGTGCCGGCGGAGGCCGTGCCGAAGGCCGCCGCGCCGACGGCGGGCGCCCGGGCGGCGGTGGGCGTGCAGTGGGTCGGGGTGGTCGCGGTGCCGGTCGGGTTGGCGGGGGCCGGGTCGGCCTGGACGGGGGTGCCGGTGGGGCGTTGGTTCGGGCTGTCCGTGCCGTGGTGGGTGGTGATCGCGGGGCTGGTCGTGCTGACGGTGGGGGTGTGGCTCGGGCGGCGGGCGGCGCGGGTGGCCGCGGCGCGGCGGACGGCGGAGGTGGTGGCGGTGCTGCGGTCGCGGGTGGCGGCGACGGCGGATCGGTTGCTGGTGGGGCCGGCCGAGGCGGAGGCGGCGCGGTATCGGGAGGCGCACGGGTGTTTCCTGGCGGCTCGGGATCCGATGCGGCCGGAGGGTGCGGGTGAGGGGGCGCGGTCGGGGGATGTGGCCGGGGCATCACCCACGTGAGTGACGGGCCGCCGGGATGTCACCCACGTCGGTGACCGCGCGTGATGCACAGGGGCCGAGTTGTCCACAGCCTGCGGACGCCCGTCCCGGTCGATCACCGGATGTCGGATCGTCGAAGGCGTACGGCGATGTTGCGGGGCACGCCGGTGACACACGGAGGCAAGCGTGGACACGTACGTGACGGTGATCGGCAACGCCGCGAGCGATGTCCGGATCCAGGTGACCCAGTCCGGCGTCCCGCTGGCGCGATTTCGGATGGCGGTGTCGCCCAGGCGCTTCGACCGCGAGAGCGGCACGTGGGTCTCGGGAGATGCCTCCTTCTACTCGGTCGTGTGCTTCCGGGGGCTCGCGGAGAACGTGACGAGCTCGATCGACAAGGGTGACCCGCTCGTGGTGACCGGCCGGTTGCGGGTGCGCGAGTGGGAGCGGGAGGGGAAGTGGTGGACCGTCACCGAGATCGACGCGTCCTCGGTGGGACACGACCTGGCGCGGGGGATCGCGGAGTTTCGTCGGGTGGGTCGATCGGCGCGGCTGTCGGTGGTCGCGGACGCCGGCGCGGTGGCATCGATGGCCGAACAGAGCACCCTCGCGATCGACTCCGACCTCGGATCCATCGGTGAAGAGGAGGCCGCGTGAATTGCCGCGACGGCTGATCGCATGTTCGGGAAAGCCATTCATTGGCGATACCGGAGGTAATTCAAGTCGGTTTCCGGGACGAATCTGAAACAGAATTGTGACGACATCGAAGACGGAGCGATGCGGCACTATCGGACCAATCCACGCATGTCGCTCAGCCGAGGGGGCAGGAGGTCGGAAAGGGTCGGATCGTGGAGGCGAATAGCGCCCGAGCCGAGGCATTGCTCATGGAAGGACCGATTCGAGCTGTTTTGCACCTCGAAAAATCAATAGTGAGCAGGATCGACCCGATCGGCACCTATGCGGCTTGACATACCCTATAAGCGGTTATATCCGTCGAAGACTTGTCGACTTCGCGATATCCGAATTGATGTCCTCGGCGTGGATGTTCTCCCGAGGTAAAGAACGTGAAACAAATGCGTACCCCGGGTCGCGAGAGATGGCCCGGCTGCTCATACCATTCAACGGTTCTTTACTCGCGCCCCGCTCGGGGGACCATGCGCCGCGCGCGAGTCGGCTTACATTTTTGAGGGGACCACCACATGTTCCGTACACCGGGACGGACGGCCACCCGCTTGTCGGCCATGGTCATCGCCGGCGGTTTGGCGGCGGCCGGCGTGATCGGTTTCGCGGGTGCGGCCAGCGCGGAAGGCGCCAAGGGCGTCTACAAGGGCGGCGATGTCGGTGCGAACATCTTCCTGCAGGGCAAGAAGGACTCGCAGCGCGCCTCGATCCTGAAGCTCGAGGTCGACGGCAAGATCCTGCGCACCTACTGCATCGACTTCCACACCCTCGTGCGCAGCGAGGCGACGTACGACGAGTCGGGCTGGAAGGAGACCTCCTTCGGCAAGCAGGCCGACAAGGCCAAGGTCAAGTGGGTGCTGCTGAACTCCTTCCCGACGGTGAACCTGGAGGGCGTCCGCAAGGCGGTCGCCGCCCCGGAGCTGACCGAGGGTGAGGCCGCCGCCGCCACGCAGGCCGCCATCTGGCACTTCACCGACGGCCAGAACCTGGACGAGAGCAACAAGAACGACGGCGATGTCGTCAAGCTCTACAAGTACCTGGTCGGCGACGCCAACAAGGGCGACGTCACCGAGCCCCCCGTCTCGCTCTCGGTGACCCCGGGCGAGAAGGCCGGCAAGATCAGCGACAAGCCCGGCATCGGCCCGTTCGAGGTCAAGACCAACGCCGAGGGCAAGTCGATCAACGCCAAGCTGCTCGCCGGTGACGCCGACGCCAAGGCCACCCTGGTGGACGCGAACGGCAAGGCGGTCGACAAGGTCGGCAACGGCGACAAGCTCTACGTCAACGCCGCCAACGCCACCAAGGAAGGCAGCCAGGCCTTCGAGGTCTCCGGCGAGTCGACCGTGCAGGCGGGTCGGGTCTTCCAGGGCGTCAACAAGGACGGGTCGACCAGCCAGCTGCTGATCGTCGCGGACAAGCAGAAGGTGCAGACCTCCGACAAGGCGATCGCCAAGTGGGGCAACCCCGGCAAGGGCCCGCTCCCGGAGATCAACGCCACCAAGGACTGCGTCGACGGCGGCGTCAAGGTCACCGTCAAGAACAACGGCGACGAGTCGTACAAGTTCAAGCTCGACGGCAAGGAAACCACCGTCGCGGCCGGCAAGTCGGTCGACCAGGTGGTCAAGGTCGCCGAGGACCAGGCGTACAAGATCACCATCGTGGGCCCCGACGGCAAGACCGCCAAGGAGTTCACCGGCACGCTCGACTGCAAGACCGCCGGTGCCACCGAAGGCGTGACCGGCGGCACCTCGGGTGGGAGCACCGGCGAGACCGTGGCCCCGGTGAACCCGAAGGGCCCCGAGCTGGCCAAGACCGGCAGCGAGAGCAACAACACCCCCGCGATCCTGGGCGGCGCCGGTGCGCTCCTGCTCGCGGGTGGCGGCCTGGTGTTCTACATGCGCCGCCGCAACAACGGCTCGAACGGCGCCGCTGCCTGATCCAGGCACCACCGCTCGAACCACGATGACAGCCGGGCCCCGGCGCGCACCGAGCGCGCCGGGGCCCGACGTCACCGTCCGCCGAGCCCGTCCGGCGTTCGAGGACGAGCGGGCCGCCGGCCGGCCGAGACGACCCGGGCCCACACACCCGGTACGGCCCGCCGGGTACACGCAGCCGGACAATCCCGCGCCCTCCGGGCACCCATGCACGGGCACTGGTCGCCAGACCATAGGCTTGGACGCATGGCTGAGTACATCTACACCATGCGCAAGGCGCGTAAAGCGCACGGCGACAAGGTGATCCTCGACGACGTGACGCTCAGCTTCCTGCCGGGAGCCAAGATCGGCGTCGTCGGCCCGAACGGCGCGGGTAAGTCGACCGTTCTGAAGATCATGGCCGGGCTGGAGCAGCCGTCCAACGGCGACGCGTTTCTGTCCCCCGGCTACACCGTCGGCATCCTGCTCCAGGAGCCTCCGCTGGACGAGTCCAAGACCGTCCTGGAAAACGTCGAGGACGGCGTCAAGGAGATCAAGGGCAAGCTGGACCGGTTCAACGCCATCGCCGAGGAGATGGCGACCAACTACACCGACGAGCTGATGGCCGAGATGGGCGAGCTGCAGGACCAGCTCGACCACGCCAACGCCTGGGAGCTCGACTCGCAGCTCGAACAGGCGATGGACGCACTGGGCTGCCCGCCCGGCGACTGGCCCATCGTGAACCTCTCCGGTGGCGAGAAGCGCCGCGTGGCGCTGTGCAAGCTGCTCCTGGAGGCGCCCGACCTGCTCCTCCTGGACGAGCCGACCAACCACCTCGACGCGGAGAGCGTGCAGTGGCTGGAGCAGCACCTGGAGAAGTACGCCGGCACCGTCGTCGCGGTCACCCACGACCGGTACTTCCTGAACAACGTCGCCCAGTGGATCTGTGAGGTCGACCGAGGTCGACTGCACCCCTACGAGGGCAACTACTCCACCTACCTCGACACCAAGGCCACCCGCCTCAAGGTCGAAGGGCAAAAGGACGCCAAGCGGCAGAAGCGCCTCAAGGACGAACTCGAATGGGTCCGCTCCAACGCGAAGGGCCGCCAGGTCAAGAGCAAGGCGCGACTGGCCCGCTACGAGGAGATGGCCGCCGAGGCGGACAAGATGCGGAAGCTGGACTTCGAGGAGATCCAGATTCCGCCGGGTCCGCGCCTGGGCAACGTCGTGGTGGAGGTGGACCACCTCAGCAAGGGCTTCGACGAGAAGCTGCTGATCGACAACCTGTCCTTCACGCTGCCGCGCAACGGCATCGTCGGCATCATCGGTCCCAACGGCGCGGGCAAGACCACGCTGTTCAAGATGCTGATCGACGCCGAGACGCCGGACGCGGGCAACATCAAGGTCGGCGAGACGGTCAAGGTCTCCTACGTCGACCAGTCGCGTGGCGGCCTGGACCCGAAGAAGAACCTGTGGGAGGTCGTCTCCGACGGCCTGGACTACATCAAGGTCGGCAACGTCGAGGTGCCCTCGCGGGCCTACGTCAGCGCGTTCGGGTTCAAGGGTCCGGACCAGCAGAAGCCGACCGGCGTGTTGTCCGGCGGTGAGCGCAACCGCCTCAACCTGGCGCTGACGCTCAAGCAGGGCGGCAACCTGCTGCTGCTCGACGAACCGACCAACGACCTCGACGTCGAGACCCTGTCCAGCCTGGAGAACGCGCTCCTGGAGTTCCCGGGCTGCGCCGTGGTCGTCTCGCACGACCGCTGGTTCCTGGACCGGGTGACCACGCACATCCTCGCCTACGAGGGCGAGTCGAAGTGGTTCTGGTTCGAGGGCAACTTCGAGTCGTACGAGAAGAACAAGGTCGAGCGCCTGGGCGCGGACGCGGCCCGGCCGCACCGCGCGACGTACAAGAAGCTCAAGCGCAACTGACCCGAGCGGTCGGTACGGCGCGACCGGTGGCCTGTCGTATGTCCGCATACGGCAGGCCACCGGCATCACCCGGCGGCACCCGGGTCGCCTCGGCGGGGAACGACCGGAAAACAGAGAAGAGGACTGGGCACGTGGCCAGGCACATCTACCAGGCGACGCTTCGGTGGTCCGACATGGACGCCTACCGGCACATCAACAATGTGCAGTACCTCCGCTACCTGGAGGAGGCGCGCGTGGACATGATGTTCACCCTCGGGCAGCGCGAGGGGGCCAAGACGCTCTCCGAGGGCGTGGTGATCGCCCGGCACGAGATCGACTACAAGCGCCCGATGGTGTGGCGCGCCGAGCCGGTGCGGGTGGAGACCTGGGTGACCCACATCGGTGCCGCCCGGTTCACGCTGGCCTACGAGATCAAGGACGACGAGCAGGTGTACGCGACGGCGTTGTCCGTACTGGTGCCGTATTCGCTCGACGAGCAGCGCCCCCGGCGGCTGACCGGGGACGAACGGGCCTATCTGGAGCGCTTCGTCGAACCCCGGGACGAGCCGGCGGGGCGGCCGGTCCGGCCATGAGCGTGTTGCGACTCGATGCGGCCGCCGGCACGGACCTGGGCGGCTACCTGACCCGACTGCTGCGCTACGACCGCCGTGCGGTGGTACGCGTGCGCGCCGATGGATCGGTGCTCGGTACGTTCGGCCACCCGCCGTTCGGGGAGGCCGCGTCGGGTGTGATCACGCTGCGGACCAGCGAGTTGGCGGAGCCCGCGACCGTGGACGCGACGGTGTCCGCCGGGCAGCTCCTGGACGCGATCGCGGACGACGCGAGCGTGCGGCTGCCGGCGTCGGTGACCGGTCCGGGGTGGGCCGGCATGTTGCCGCCGCGCACCGGCTGGGAACGGGTCGCCGAGCTGGCCGTGCTCGACCTGGGCCGCGAAGTGGCGGCCGGCGTGGCCGAGTTCCGGTCCCGCACCGAACCCGGGATGCCACGCGCGGAGTTCGACCGGATCGCGGCCGACATCTGGACCCGACCGCTGCCCGGCCGGCTCCCGCTGCGCGCCGCACACGCCGCCCAGTCCTTCGGCTTCCTGGGTCCACCGGACCCCGAGGCCCGGGTCGAGGTGCTGACCGTCGGGCCCTGGCTACGCCTGGAAGCCCGCTACGGCTCGGTCTCGGTCCGTCGCCCCGACGCCCCCGGCCTGCTCTTCACACGCTGACCCGGTCGGTGTGCTCGACCACCACCCGGTCGGGTCCGTCGACACTCGGTGCGGCCCGGGTGCCACCGACCGGGCCCGGCCGCCCCCGTCGGAGCGCGGAGGCGGCTGTTGCCGGGTCAGTCGAGTCGGTTCACCATCGACTGCGCCGCGTAGACCAGGTAGTCCCACAGGGTTTTCTCCTGCTCGGCGGGCAACGCGATGTCGTCGACCGCCGCGCGCATGTGCCGCAGCCACGCGTCCCGAGCCTCCTCGGTCACCGCGAACGGCGCGTGCCGCATCCGCAGCCGAGGGTGTCCACGCTGCTCGCTGTAGGTGCGCGGGCCGCCCCAGTACTGCACCAGGAACATCCGCAGGCGATCCTCGGCGCCGGCGAAGTCCTCCTCCGGATACATCGGGCGCAGCAGGGGATCCTCGCGCACGCCCTGGTAGAAGCGGTGCACGAGCTTGACGAACGTCTCCTCGCCGCCCACGGCTTCGTAGAGACTCGGTTCCGGCTCTCGCATCTCGGTCACCGTCCCATCCTCCCAGACGGCCCGCCGACCCGGGGATGCTCGGTCCGATCGGTCCGGGCGGCCCAACGGATCGGGACCGATCAGCCCGATTCCTCGGCGGCTCGGGTGATGCCCCGGCGCATGCCGCCGAAGACGATGCCGTGGAAGGGGAACACCGCCCACCAGTACGCGTGCCCGAGCAGCCCCCGGGGATGGAACAGCGCACGCTGGCGGTAGCACGTGTGCCCGTCGGCGGCGGAGACGGTGAACTCCAGCCAGGCCAGGCCCGGCAGCCGCATCTCCGCGCGCAGCCGGAGCAGCTCGCCGGGCACCACCTCCTCGACCCGCCAGAAGTCGAGCGAGTCGCCGACCCGCAGGCGGTGCGGGTCCCGGCGCCCGCGACGCAGCCCGACCCCGCCCACGATCCGGTCCAGGGCACCGCGCACCGCCCAGGCCAGCGACCACGAGTGCCAGCCGCTGTCGCCGCCGATGCCCTCGATCACCCGCCACACCGCCGCCGGGCTCGCGGCCGGCTCCGCCTCGCGCACGTCCTCGTACAACGAGCCGCCGGACCAGTCCGGGTCGGTGGGCAGCGGATCGCTCGGGGCGCCGGGCAGGGCCGCCGAGGACCAGCGGGTGGCCACGTCCGCGTCGCGGATGCGCTTGAGGGCCAGTTCGAGTGCACGATCGAATCCGGTCAGGCCGTCCGGCGGGTCCGGGATCCAGCGCGCGATGTCGTGCTCGTGGCAGATCACCTCGCTGCGCAGCGACTCCACCAACGGTCGAGCCAGGCCGCCGGGCACGGGAGTGATCAGGCCCACCCAGTGGCTGGACAACGACGGGGTGAGCATCGGCACGGGCAACACCCGGCGCCGGCGCAGGCCCGCGACCGCCGCGTAGCGCTGCATCATCCGCTCGTAGGTGAGCACGTCCGGGCCGCCGATGTCGAAGGCGCGGTCCACCTCCGGGGGCAGCGCGGCACAACCCACCAGGTAGTGCAGCACGTCCCGGACCGCGATCGGCTGGATGCGCGAGGTGACCCAGCGCGGCGTGACCATCACCGGCAGCCGCTCGGTCAGGTAGCGCAACATCTCGAAGGAGGCGGACCCCGAGCCGATGATCACCGCGGCGCGCAACACCGCGGTGGGCACCGCGCAGCCGAGCAGGATCTCGCCGACCTCGGCGCGCGAACGCAGGTGCGGCGAGGAGTCCCGGGCGGCGGAACCGGCGGCCGGGCCCAGACCGCCGAGGTAGACCAGCCGGCCGACGCCCGCCTCCTCGGCCGCGGCGGCGAAGGTGCGCGCGGTCTCGCGATCGGTGTCGGCGAAGCGCGGGCCGCTGCCGAGCGCGTGGATCAGGTAGTAGGCGATCTGCACGCCGTCGAGGGCGCGGCGGACCTCGGCGGGGTCGAGGGCGTCGGCCCGGACGATCTCCACCCGGTCCGCCCACGGGTGGTCGCGCAGCTTGTCCGGGGTGCGGGCCATACAGCGCACCCGATAACCGGCCGCGAGCAGTTCGGGCACGAGCCGGCCGCCGAGATAGCCGGTGGCGCCGGTGACCAGACACAGGGGAGAGTCCACCCGACCCAGTCTCGGCGACGGCCGGCCCGAATCCGCCGGGGGCGCGCCCGACGGTGACCCGTTCGGTCTCCGCCCCGGGGCGGGGCTCAGGCTCCCGGCGCCCCGGGCGCCTGCGGTGTCGGTGGGGCCGGCGGCGGGGACACCGGGACCGGCGCGGGCTCGGCCGGGGCGGGCGCGGGGCCGTCGTCGCTCGCCGGCCCAGCCGCGCTCGCGACCGGCTCGCTGATCCGGATGCCCGCGTCGTCGAACGCCCGCTTGAGCCGGCCGCGCAGCTCGCGCGCCACCGGCAGCTCCTGACCGGGCATGGTCTTGATCTGCACCTGGAGCACGACCGCGTCCGGGGTCACCGATTCCATCCCGACCACGGTCGCCGAACCCCACATGCGCTCGTTCCACGGCTCGACCTCGGCCAGCGCCTCGGCGGTCGAGGAGATCACCGCGCGCACCTTGTCCACGTCCTCGTGGTAGCCGACCTGGACGTCCACCTTGGCGGTGCCCCAGCCCTGGCTCTTGTTGCCGATTCGCTTGATCTCCCCGTTGCGGATGTACCAGACGGTGCCGTCCACATCGCGCAGCTTGGTGATCCGCAGGCCCACCTCGACCACCGTGCCGGTCGCGGCGCCCGCGTCGACCAGGTCGCCCACGCCGTACTGGTCCTCCAGGATCATGAACATCCCGGACAGGAAGTCGGTGACCAGGTTGCGCGCGCCGAAGCCCAGCGCGATGCCGGCGATACCCGCGCTGGCCAGCAGCGGCGCGAGGTTGACCTTGAACTCGCCGAGCACCATCAGTCCGGCGATGCCCAGGATCACGAACGACGCGGTGCTGCGCAGCACCGAACCGACCGTCTCGGCGCGCTGCCGGCGCCGTTCGGCGTTGAGCAGGAAGCCGGTCACCGGCCGCCCGCTGCTGTCCGTACCGCTGTTGGCCATCCGGCCGACCAATTGGGTGATCAGTTTCCGGGTGACCGCGCGCAGGATGAGCGCGACCAGGATGATCACCAGGATCCGGATCGGCGTCACCACCAGGGACTCGCCGTGTCGGTCGAACCAGGACGACACCTTGCCGTCGCTCTTGGCGACGTCGAACGACAGCAGGATTCCGGGGACGGGCGCGGACACGTACTGGACCTTTCGGACGGCGAGCGGAGGAACCTCCCCCGGCGACGGGGGATCGGCTTCCCACAGTAGTCACGCCGGTGGAAAGCCTCGTGCGATACCTCTTGTTCATTCCTTTTGTCGCTGATTGCCGCTATGTCACTGGTTGCTGCTGTGTCGCTGATCACCGCTAGGTCACCGATCCCCACCTTCGCCGTCCCGGCCGGTCGCCGCGCCGAGCGCGCCGGGGGTGCCGGGCGTGCCGTCGAGTGTGCCGAGCGTGTCGAGGTCCAGGCCGGTCCGATCGGCCAGGAAGGACAGCGTGTCCACGGTGAGTTCGACGGTGCGCGAGACCGAGCGGGCCGCGTGGCCGACCTCGGCCTCGGCGCGCAACAACACCGGGCGGCCGCTCGTGGTCGCGTCCTGGAGGGCCGCGCACATCTTGCGCGCGTGCAGCGGGTCCACCCGGCTGTCGCCGTCGAACACGGTGAACAGCACCGCCGGGTAGGCCACGCCCGCCCGTACGCGGTGATAGGGCGAGTAGCCCAGCAGCCAGTCCAGTTCCTCGGCCGTCTCCGCGCTGCCGTACTCGTCGGACCACAACCGGCCCAGCCCGAACCGCTCGTAGCGGACCATGTCCAGGAGCGGCATCGAGCAGGCCACCGCCGCGTACAACTGCGGCCGCTGGGTGAGCGCGGCGCCCACGAGCAGCCCACCGTTGGAACCGCCGGACGCGGCCAGCCGCTCGGACGTGCTCCAACCCCGGGCGATCAGATGCTCCGCGGCGGCGTGGAAATCCTCGAACACGCGTTGCTTGTGCCCACGCATGCCCGCGCGATGCCACTCCTCGCCTTCTTCCGAGCCGCCGCGCAGATTGGCGATCGCGTACACGCCGCCCGCCTCCACCCACGCGAGTACACCTGCGGAGTAGGCGGGGCCGAGCGCGATGCCGAAGCCGCCGTAGCCGTACAACACGGCGGGCCGGGGTCGGTCCGGCTCGGCGGTCGGCGCGATCACGAACATCCGGACGGTGGTGCCGTCCGCCGAGCGGTAGGACTCCTGGTGTACGTGCACCCGCGGCAGTCGTGCGTTGCCGGGCGCGCCGGCCCAGGTCTCGATCGCGCCGGTGCGCGCGTCGTAGCGCAGTACGGCCGACGGCGCGGTGTAGTCCGACCAGCCGAACCACGCCTCGTGGCCGCCCTCGGGGTGCTCGGCCAGTCCGCCGATCGAACCGGGCGAGCCGCCGGGCGTCTTCGGCCGGGCCAACACCTCGCCGGTGGCCAGGTCGCACGCCGTCAGCTCGCCCACCGCGTGCCGGGTCCGGGCGAGCAGCAGCGTCGGCCGCGGCGCGTGCGGGCCGTCCAGGATCGCGTATCCGGTGAGCACCGCGTCCGGCTCCTCGGGCACCAGGTCCCGCCAGCCCTCGGGGCCCGGCGCCGCCGGGTCGGCCACGCACAGCCGACCGCGCGGCGCGTCCAGGTCGGTGAACACGTACAGCCGCCCGTCCCGGCCCACCCGCAGGCCGGTGAGCGCGTCGCGGCCCACCACCACCGGGCGCAACCGCGGCCGTTCCGGCGCACCCGTGCGCAGGTCGGCCAGCCACAGGTCGTTGCGCGGCGCGGTGCCCGCGGACGCGGACACGGTGAGCCAGTTGCCGTCCCGGCTGACGCCGACGCCGAAGTAGGTGGCCGGTTCGCTGCCCGCGCCGAACACCTCGACGTCCGTGGCGGGATCGGCGCCGATCCGGTGCAGGTAGACCCGGCGGTGATGTTGTTCCTCGCCCGCGGGCACCGCCTCCGGCGGGAGTCGGCGCACCAGGTAGCACGCGTCGCCGCCGGGAAGCCAGGCGATCGAGGTGTCGCGCATGCGATCGATCGGGCCCTCGACGTGCTCGCCGGTACGCACGTCGAGCACGTACAGGCGGGACTCCTCGTCGCCGCCGGTGGAGAGCAGGTAGGCGAGCCGATCACCCTCGTCCGAGGGCGTCCACTGGTCCAGCGTGGTGGTGCCGGTCGGGTCGATCGCGATCGGATCCACCAGCGCGCGCTCGGTCCCGTCCGACTCGACCACGAACAACACCGCGTGCTCGTGCTCGGGGTCGCGGCGGATCAGGAAGTGTCGGTCGCCGCGCCAACAGGGCAGCCCGATCAGGCCGGTGGCGAGCAACTCGGACAGCCGCGCCCGCAGCCGATCGCGTCCGGCCAGATGGTCCACATGGGCGTGGAACCACTCGTCCTGCGCCGCGGCCCAGGCGCGGGTGTCCGGCGCGTCGGGGTCCTCCAGCGCCCGATAGGGGTCCGGGACGGAGCGGCCGAACAGCACGTCGACCGTGTCGCCGCGGGCGGCGGCGGGGGCGTGCGGGGTCTCGTGGGGGGCGTGTTCCGCGGGCTGCACAGAGCGCGTCATGGGCGCACCCTAGACGCCCGGGCGGATCGGTGCGCACCGTCACCACCCGGCCACGTGGTGCCACCCATGCAGGTGAACGCTCTGTGACCTTGTCGATTCCTGGTAGCGCGGGGGGTATCCCGCCATGGACACTGGAGGCCGATCGTCCCCGGCGCGAGCCACGCGCTGTCGGCGTCACAGGGAGGCATACGTGCCGCATTCGCTGGTCCTCAACGCGTCGTACGAGCCCCTGTGCGTGGTGCCCGTTCGCCGCGCACTGATTCTCGTGCTGAACGACAAGGCAATGTGCCTGGAAGAAACAGGCACCATCCTGCACAGCGCCACCACCGAGATTCCCGTACCCAGTGTGATCAGACTGACCCGTTTCGTCCGTATCCCCTTTCGGGGCCAAGTCCCGCTCACCCGGCGCGCGCTGTTCGCTCGCGACGGAGGGCGTTGCGTCTACTGCGGAAGCGCCGCCACCAGTGTCGACCACGTCGTCCCCCGCAGCCGCGGTGGACAACACACGTGGGACAACGTGGTCTCGGCGTGTCGTCGCTGCAATCACGTCAAGAGCGATCGGTACATCGCCGAGCTGGGCTGGCGAATGCCGCGTCCCCCATCCCAACCCACCGGCCTGGCGTGGCGGATCCTGGGCACCGGGTTTCGTGATCCACGTTGGGAGCCATACCTGGCGCCGTACGGTGCGCAGGAGGCGGGCTTCGACCATTTCGACCAGGTCGCGAGCGCCTAGAAGGCGGCGGATTTCCTCCGGGGAGCCCGTCGCCGTTTTTGTTTCGACGGGTTCCACCGGAGCCGCGGTCCGGAACCCGACACATCTGCTCGCGTGTCGGTCGGACACGCCGACACCGGGGCCGTTCGGGTGCGATGCTCGCGGGCATGGAGGAACCACGCGTATCGCAGTTGTCTCCCGAATTGGTCCGGCTCGCCTCCGCGTTCGGGGTGGCCACGGAGTATCAGGGGTGGCGCGGCGAGGCCGTGCACACCGACCCGGCGACGGTGATAGCGGTGCTCGGTGCGCTCGGCGTGGACGCGTCGACCCCCGAGAGTGCCCGGGCCGCGCTCGCCGAGCACGAGGAACTGCGGCGGACCCGGCTGCTGCCCCCGGTGCTGGTGCTGCGTTCGGGCCGGCCGGCCGGCTTCACCGTCAACGTGCCGGCCGGGCATCGGGTCGAGCTGTGGATCGAGCTGGAGGACGGCGGGGTCCGCCGCGACCTCGGTGCGGGACCCGGCCTCGGACCGCTCGGTGACCCGGTCGGCGCCCACCGGGTGCCCGCCGATCTGCCGCTGGGCTGGCACACCCTGCACGCCCGCTGCTCGCCCGAGCCCGAGGAGTCGCTCGGCTCGGGCGGGGTGCCGAGCACCGCCGGTGCGGGCAGTCGCGCCTCGTGCCCGATCGCGATCACCCCGGCCGTGCTGCCCACGCCCGCGGAGCGCTCGTGGGGCTACATGGCGCAGCTCTATTCGCTGCCCTCGCGCCGGTCGTGGGGGATCGGCGACCTGGCCGATCTGGCCGACCTGGCGGTGTGGTCGGCGCGTACCCAGGGCGCCGGCTTCGTGTTGGTCAACCCGCTGCACGCGGCCTCGCCGGTGCCGCCGGTGGAGGCGTCGCCGTACCTGCCGGTGAGCCGCCGGTTTCCCGACCCGATGTACGTCCGGGTCGAGGCCGTCCCGGAGTTCGCCTACCTGACCCCGGTCGAGCGGGCGGTGGCCGAGGAGCTTCGGGCCGAGGCGGGGGACGGGCAGGACGGCGCCGAGCACCTGGATCGGGACGCGGTGCGGGTGGCCAAGCGGGAAGCGCTCGCGCTGGTGCACAAGGTGCCGCGCAGCCTGGGCCGGGACGCCGACTACCGCGCGTTCGTCGCGCGCGAGGGCCGATGGCTGACCGACTTCGCCACGTGGTGCGCGCTGGTCGAGGAGTACGGTCCGTCCTGGCGGAACTGGCCCGCGCACCTGCACGACCCGGACTCGGCCGAGGTCGCCGCCGAGCGCGAACGGCTCGCCGGCGCGATCGACTTCCACCGCTGGACCCAGTGGGTGCTGGCCGACCAGTTGCAGGCCGCGCAGGACGCGGCGACGCACGCGGGCATGCCGGTGGGCATCGTGCACGACCTCGCGGTCGGCGTGCATCCCGACGGCGCGGACGCGTGGGTGCTCGGGTCCGAGCGCGGCGGCCGGGTACTCGCGCTGGGCGCCACCGGCGGCGCGCCGCCGGACGCGATGAACCAGATCGGGCAGGACTGGAACCAGCCGCCGTGGCATCCGCTGCGGTTGGCCGAGACCGGCTACGCGCCCTACCGGGAGCTGTTGCGCGCGGCCTTTCGGCACGCCGGCGCGGTACGGGTGGACCACGTGCTCGGGCTGTTCCGGTTCTGGTGGGTGCCCAAGGGCAACAGCCCCGCCGAAGGCGCGTACGTGCGCTACGACCACGAGGCGATGGTCGGCATCCTGGCCCTGGAGGCGCACCGCGCCGGTGCCGTGGTGATCGGCGAGGACCTGGGCACGGTGGAGCCGTGGGTGCGGACCTATCTGGCCGAGCGCGGCATCCTGGGCACCTCGGTGTTGTGGTTCGAACGCGACGACAAGGGTCGGCCGCTGCCGCCCGAGCAGTGGCGCGCCGGCTCGCTGGCCACGGTGACCACGCACGACCTGCCGCCCACCGCGGCCCGGCTCGCGGGCGAGCACATCGACCTGTGGGAGCGCCTGCACCTGCTGGTCCGGGACGTGGACATCGAACGGGCCGAGGATCTCGCCGACCGCGAGCAGTGGCTCGAACTGCTGCGCCGGCGCGGCTACCTGCGGCCCGGCGCGGGCGAGCGGGAGACGGTCGAGGCGCTGCACCGCCTGCTCGCCGCGACGCCGTGCCGGCTGCTCGGCGTCTGGCTGCCGGACGGGGTGGGCGATCGTCGCCCGCAGAACCTGCCGGGCACCTGGAACCAGTATCCGAACTGGCTGCTGCCGGTGGCCGACGACGAGGGCCGACACGTCTACCTGGAGGACCTGCCGGTCAACCCGCGCGCGGTGTCGCTGGCCCGGGTGCTCCGGGGGCGTTAGGCCGGCCCCGTCCGGCCCGGCCCCGGACGTGCCGAAGCCGCCGAGCGGGTGTGCACCCGCTCGGCGGCTTCGGGGAAAGTCAGTTCTTCTTCTTGTTGATGATGTCCGGAAGCATCACGAGACCCGCGATGATCACGAAGGCCAGGATCGGGATGCCGACGAAGACCCCGAGGGTCTCGCCGATACCGATGCCGGCGCCCGGTTCGTCGCCGTCGTCGCGGATGTTCGCGAAGGCCGGTGTCGAAATCAGCGACATGAGCGTGACAACGGCCGACACGGCCCCGGCGCGAAGTGCATTCCTGTTCACCACGAAACCCACGCTACCGGGCCGGTGCACGAACACACGCACCGGGTTGACCCTTCCGTGCGAACCGCCGGCCGGCCGGACCGTCGATCGGCCCGGCCGGCCCCACGTCGGGTGCTACTTGTCGCGTGCCTGCGCCCGCAGGGCCCGGGCCACCCCGTCGCGGCTCTCCACCACCAGGCGCCGCAGGCCCGCCGGGTGCTCGGCGCTCGCGAGCCACGCGTCGGTGCGGTCCAGGGTGTCCTGGGTGACCTGGAGGGTCGGGTACAGGCCGATCACGATCTGCTGGGCGATCTCGTTGGTGCGGGTCGTCCACACGTTCGCGATCGTGGCGAAGTACCGCTCGGTGTAGGCCGCGAGCAGGTCGCGCTGGGCCGGCTGGACGAAGCCGCCGATCACCGCCGCCTGGATCGCGTTGGGCAGCGCGTCGGACTCGACGACCGAGGCCCACGCCTCGTCCTTGGCCGCGGCCGTCGGCCGGGCCGCCCGCGCGGCCGCCGCGTGCCGGCGACCGGCCGCGGTGGAGTCGCGCTCCAACTCGGCGTCGACGTCCGCGTCGGTGGCCACCCCGGTCGCGGACAGGCGCAGCAGCAGCGCCCAGCGCAGATCCGCGTCCACCGCCAGGCCCTCGATCTGCTCCTTGCCGTCGAGCAGAGCACGCAGGATCGCCAGGTGGTCCGGCCGCGCCGCCACCGACGCCAGGCAGCGCGTCCAGGCCAACTGGTGGTCGCTGCCCGGCTCCGCCGCGCGCAGGAAACGCTCGGCCGCCACCGCGAGTTCGGCCAGCGAACGCTCGCGGTGCGCCGGGTCGAGGTAGAGCTCCAGCGCGCTGGTGACCTGGCGCTGCAACGTCTGGACGATGTTGATGTCCCGCTCGCCGCCCGCGCCGGCCAGTACCAGCTTGAGGTAGTCGCGCGCCGCCATCTCCGCGTCGCGCGTCATGTCCCACGCCGCCGCCCAGCACAGCGCGCGCGGCAGCGGGTCGACGAACTCGCCGATCGCGTCGGTGACGAAGGCCAGCGAGTGCTCGTCGAGCCGGATCTTGGTGTAGGTCAGGTCGTCGTCGTTGAGCAGCACCACGTCCGGACGGGCCCGGCCGACCAGGTCGGCGACCTCGGTTCGGGCGCCGGTGACGTCCAGCTCCAGCCGGTGCGTGCGCACCAGACCGGCGTCGGTGCGGTCGTAGAAGCCGATCGCGATCCGGTGCGAACGCAGCGTCGGCCACGCCTGCGGAGCCTCCTGGAGCACCGCGAACGAGGTGATCACGCCGTCCGAGGAGGTCTCGATCGCGGGCCGCAGCGTGTTCACGCCCGCGGTCTCCAGCCACTCGCGCGACCACGACTTCAGGTCCCGACCGGAGGTCTCCTCCAGCGCGCCCAGCAGGTCGGCCAGCCTGCTGTTGCCCCACGCGTGCTTCTTGAAGTACGCCCGTACGCCCGCGAAGAAGTTCTCGCTGCCCACGTAGGCGACGAGCTGCTTGAGCACCGAGGCGCCCTTGGCGTAGGTGATGCCGTCGAAGTTGACCTCGACGTCCTCCAGGTCCCGGATGTCGGCGAAGATCGGGTGCGTGGAGGGCAGTTGGTCCTGCCGGTAGGCCCAGGTCTTCATCCGGTTGCCGAACGTGGCCCACGCGTGCGACCAGCGGGTCACCTCGGCCTGGCAGCGCACCGACGCGTAGGTGGCGAACGACTCGTTCAGCCACAGGTCGTCCCACCACTGCATGGTGACCAGGTCGCCGAACCACATGTGCGCGAGCTCGTGCAGGATGGTCTCCGCACGCGTCTCGTACGACGTGTCGGTGACCTTGGAGCGGAAGACGTAGTCCTCCAGGATCGTCACACAGCCCGCGTTCTCCATCGCGCCCGCGTTGTACTCCGGCACGAAGAGCTGGTCGTACTTGGCGAACGGGTAGGCGAAGTCGAACTGCTTCAGGAAGTAGTCGAAGCCCTGCTTGGTGACGTCGAAGATGGCGTCCGCGTCCAGGAACGGCGCGAGCGAGGACCGGCAGTACACGCCGAGCGGGACGACCGTGCCGTCCGCGGCGGTGTAGCTGTCCTGTACCGCGTGGTAGTGGCCGGCCACCAGGGCGGTGATGTACGTGGAGATCCTGGGCGTCGGTTCGAACGCCCACACCGAGGCGCCGTCGGCACCGGCCGAGGGCTCGGGGGTGGGCGAGCAGGAGACCACCCGCCACTCGCTCGGCGCGGTGATCGTGAAGGCGAAGGTGGCCTTGAGGTCCGGCTGTTCGAAGTTGGCGAAGACCCGGCGCGCGTCGGCCACCTCGAACTGGGTGTAGAGGTAGGTCTTGCCGTCCACCGGGTCGACGAAGCGGTGCAGGCCCTCGCCGGTGTTCATGTACGCGCAGGACGCGACCACCCGCAGCTCGTTGTGCTCGGCGAGGTCGCTCAACGCGATCCGGCTGTCCGCGAAGACCGACGCGACGTCGAGCGCCTTGCCGTTGAGGGTGATCTCCTGCACGTCGGGGGCGATCAGATCGACGAACGTGCTCGCCCCCGGTTCGCTACAGCCGAACCTCAGCACCGTCGTGGACGGGAACGTCGCACCGGTGCCGGTCAGGTCGAGGGCGATGTCGTACGAGTCGACGGACAGGATCCGGGCCCGCTCGCGGGCTTCGTCACGCGTCAGGTTGGTTCCGGGCACGCTGCGCTCCTTGTGGGATGGGCGCCGCCGGGGAGGGGCGGCCGGGGAATCGGACCCCGTCGGGATGGTGGCGGGATCCGAACGGACGAGTCAGCCGCGTCGGTCGCGCTCGCGGGCCGCGAGCGCACGGGTCACGTCGTCGCGGCACTCCAGGACCAGCCGGCGCAGCGCCGGCACCGGCTCGGTCGCGGCCAGCCAGTCGTCGGTGCGCCGCAGCGTGTCGACGTCGATCCGACCCGAGGGGTAGAGGCCGACCACGACCCGGCGGGCGATCTCGATCGAGCGGTCCCGCCACACCGGCGCGATCGCGGCGAAGTAGCGGTCGGTGTACGGGTCGGTCAGGTCTTCCTGACCGGACGTGGCGAAGCCCGCGATGACCGCGGCGAGCGTCGCGTTGGGCAGTTCGTCGGTCTCCACCACGAGCCGCCACGCCTCGGCCTTGGCCTCGGGCGTGGGACGTGCGGCGCGGCACTCGATCGCGTGTCGGCGACCGGCCGCGGTGCCGTCGCGCTCCAGTTCGGCGGCGATGTCCGGCTCGTCGGCGGCACCGCCCGCACACAGCGCGCGCAACATCGCCCAGCGCAGCTCGGTGTCCACGCTCAGCCCGGCGATCCGCTGCTCACCGGTCAGCAGGTCGCGCAGCAACGCGAGTTCCTCGGGCGTGCCGGCGGCCGAGGCCAGGCAGCGGGCCCAGGCGAGCTGATGGCCCCCGCCCGCCTCCGCGGCCCGCAGTTCGGTCAGCGAGCCGGCCGCGAGCAGCCGCAGGGCCTCGTCCCGGAAGGCCGGGTCGGTGTAGCGGTCCAGGCCGGTCTTGACCTGCACCTGGAGCTTTTGCACCACGCCCACGTCGCTTTCCCGACCGGCGTGCCGCAGCACCAGGTCCAGGTAGTCGCGCGCGGGCAGTTCGCCGTCCCGGGTCATGTCCCACGCCGCGCCCCAGCACAGCGCGCGGGCGAGCGAGGAGTCGAGCTCGCCCAGCGAGTCGAGCACCGCCTGCCACGACCGCGGGTCGAAGCGCACCTTCGCGTAGGTGAGGTCGTCGTCGTTGAGCAGGATCAGCGGCGTACGGGCGCGGCCGACCAACTCGGGCACCTCGGTGCGGGCGCCGACCACGTCCACCTCGACCCGGGCGACCCGCTCGGCGCCGTCGTACAGGCCGATCGCGATCCGGTGCGGGCGCAACGTCGGGAACGCCGGCGTGGCCTCCTGGAGCACCGCGAACGAGGTGATCACGCCGTCCGCGTCGGTCTCGATCGCCGGGCGCAGCGTGTTCACGCCGGAGGTCTCCAGCCAATCCGCCGACCAGGACTTGAGGTCGCGGCCGGAGGTCTCCTCCAGGGCGGAGAGGAAGTCGGCGAGGGTGGTGTTGCCCCACGCGTGCTTGCGGAAGTACGACCGGGCACCCGCGAAGAACTCGTCCTCGCCCACGTAGGCGACCAGTTGCTTGAGGACCGAGGCGCCCTTGGCGTAGGTGATCCCGTCGAAGTTGAGCTTGGCGTCCTCCAGGTCGTTGATCACCGCCACGATCGGGTGGGTGGTGGGCAACTGGTCCTGGCGGTACGCCCAGTCCTTGCGGCGTGCGGCGAAGCTGGTCCAGGCGTCGGTCCAGCGGGTCGCCGCCCCCTGCGAGTAGGCGCCCATGAAGTCGGCGAAGGACTCCTTCAGCCACAGGTCGTCCCACCAGCGCGGGGTGACCAGGTCGCCGAACCACATGTGCGCCATCTCGTGCAGGATCACGTTGGCGCGGTTCTCGTACGCCGAGTCGGTGACCTTGGAGCGGAAGACGTAGTCCTCGGTGAAGGTGACCGCGCCCGGGTTCTCCATCGCGCCGAGGTTGTACTCCGGCACGAAGAGCTGGTCGTACTTGCCGAACGGATACGGGAAGTCGAACCGGTCGTGGAACAGGTCCAAGCCCTGCCGGGTGACCTCGAAGATGTCCTCGTGGTCGAACGACTCGGCCAGCGACGCGCGGCAGAACCCGCCGAGCGGGACGACCAGGCCGTCCGGGCCGGTGTAGGTGTCGAAGACCGCGTGGTAGGGGCCGGCCACGACCGCGGTCAGGTAGGTGGAGATCCGCGGCGTCGGGGCGAAGTCCCAGCGTGCGACCCCCTCGCGCACCGGTGCCGGCTTCGGCGTGGTCGAGTTCGACACCACGTGCCAGTCGGCCGGCGCGGTCACCGAGAACCGGAACGACGCCTTGAGGTCCGGCTGTTCGAAGTTCGCGAAGACCCGGCGCGAGTCGGCCGGCTCGTACTGGGTGTAGAGGTAGACCCGATCGTCGACCGGGTCGACGAAGCGGTGCAGGCCCTCGCCGGTGCGGCTGTAGGCGCACGACGCGAGTACGCGCAGTTCGTTGGTTCCCTCGACCAGGTCGTCCAGCAGTACTCGGGCGCCGTCGAAGACCTGTGCGGGGTCGAGCGCGCGGCCGTTGAGCACGACCTCGTGGACGGCCGGGGCGAGCAGATCCACGAACGTGGCCGCACCCGCCTCACGGCAACCGAAACGGAGCACCGTCTCGGAGCGGAACGTCTCCGTGCTGTCGGTGGTGACATCGAGCCTGACGTCGTAGTCCTCGACGCTCAGGATCCGGGCCCGCGTGCGGGCCTCCTCGCGGGTCAGATTCCTGCCGGGCACTGGATCACTCCCTGGTTGGCTGCGGTCCGGGCGATCCTTTCACGGCCGGGGCGGCTGTGTCGGCCCGGTTCTCGACCGGATTCCCGGCCCGGCGCGGGTGCGGCCCCGGCCGGCCCGGGAGCGTGGGATTGTCGCGATCGGCAGGAATGGCGGGGTGCGGTCGGAGGTTGCACAGTCATCGACGGCCCGTCCGCCGTCCGTCGAGGCGACCCGGGTGCAGCGCGGCCGGGCGCACGGCGTCGCGAACCAGGCAGCAGGATCGAGAGGAACCCCGCAGTGACCACCAAGGACAACGGATCCGCCCGCGACATAGCGCACTTCTGGTTCGACCCGCTGTGTCCGTGGGCGTGGATGACGTCGCGCTGGATGCTCGAGGTGGAGAAGATTCGCCCCGTGGACGTGCAGTGGCACGTGATGAGCCTGTCCGTGCTCAACAGCGGCCGGGACGACATCCCGGAGGCGTACAAGGAGATGCTGGAGCGCGGCTGGGGCCCGGTGCGGGTGTGCATCGCCGCCGAGCAGCGGTTCGGCAACGAGGTGCTCCTGCCGCTCTACACCGCGCTGGGCAACCGCCGGCACCCGGGCGGCGAGGAGTTCTCGCGCGAGATGATCGAGGCCGCGCTGACCGAGGCGGGCCTGCCCACCGAGCTCGCCGACGCCGCCGACTCGACCGAGTACGACGAGGCGCTGGTCAAGTCGCACCACGACGGCATGGACCGGGTGGGCATGGACGTCGGCACCCCGGTGATCAGCGTCAACGGTGTGTCCTTCTTCGGTCCGGTGGTGACCCCGGCGCCCAAGGGCGAGGACGCGGGCAGGCTCTGGGACGGCGTGGTGCTGGTCGCGGGCACGCCGGGCTTCTTCGAGATCAAGCGCACCCGTGACCAGGGGCCGATTTTCGACTGACCGGTTTCGACTGACCGGATGAAACCTGTCGGTCCCGACTCGGAATCGACTACAAAGCAAAGCAAAGCTAATTAATCTGGATAAATGACGGCTCCGGAGCGCCAGAGCAGCGTGATCCACACCTCCCGTACCGGGCGGCCGGATCCACGCACGCCCAACGGCAACGCCCCCTACGGCTCCCGCATGCCGCGGCTGCGCGACCGAGCGCTCGCCTTCGGGCTGCGCGCGGTCGTGCCGCTGTGGCGCTGGGTGGGACTGCGCACCGGGGCCGCCTCGTTGCGGCACTACCTGGTCGGGCGCGGCGCGCCGTTCGTGATCGACCCGGCCCAGCCGCTGCGGGCCAAGCCGTTTCGCCGCGCGGCGCTCACCCACTTCGAGGAGTGGTGGGCGCTCGCGGCGATCCGCTGGCACGACAGCGGCGGCATCGAGAGCGTCTTCGAGACCACCACGCACTGGCACGGGGTGCTGATCCGGCGCGCGGACGACACCGACTGGTGGTTGGCCATGCGCGGTCTGCAATATCGGATCACCGGCCGGATCGAGGTACTTCCCGGCGGCACCGCCACCCCCGGCTCTCCGGTGTTGCCGGACGTGCGGCTGGTGTACCGGGTCGAGGTGTACAAGGACTGGGGCTTCGACAAGGGGCAGGGCGAGTACGGGGTGTCCTTCACGCCGCTCGCGCGCCTGCACGAGGTCGGTCTGGCCCGCGAATTCCCGGTCACCGGCCGGAGCGGCGAACTGGTGTGGACCTCGAACGGGCCGCACGGCTTCGCGGGGTAGCGCCCGCCCGCGGCCGGCTCCGCGCCCCTGACCTGTGCGGTCGTGGTGTCGGTGGGCGAAGATCGGGGTCGGCCGGCCCTGGGGATTGCACACGTGTCGACGTACTCTCGGCGGGTGTCGCGACCGGGCCCGGTGGCCGTTCCCGGCCGCGGCGCCATGTCCCAGTGGCAAGCGGAGGAGTTCGGCGGCATGACCAAGGCTTACGACACGATCTACATCGACGGCGCGTGGACGGCGCCCTCGTCGACCGAGACCATCGACGTCGTCGACCCCAATACCGAGCAGGTCGTGGCGACCGTGCCGCAGTGCACGCCCGCCGATGTGGACTTGGCCGTGGCCGCCGCCAGGCGCGCCTTCCCGGGCTGGGCGGCCACCCCGCCGGCCGAGCGGGCCGCGCTGCTGGCCAAGGCACGGGACCTGCTGGCCGAGCGTTCGGCCGAGATGACCGAGGTGATCATCGCGGACATGGGCGCCCCGGCGGCCCTGGTCGAGCGGGTGCACCTGGGCCTGCCACTGGTCGTGCTGGGCAGCTTCGTCAAGCTCGCCGCCGAGTTCGAGTGGGAGCAGACCATCGGCTCCTCGCTGGTGGTGCGCGAGCCGGTCGGTGTGGTCGGGGCGATCACCCCGTGGAACTTCCCGCTGCACCAGATCACCAACAAGCTCGGCCCGGCCCTGGTCGCCGGCTGCACCGTGGTGCTCAAGGCCAGCGAGGTCGCGCCGCAGGCCGCGCACGTGTTCTTCGAGATCCTGCACGACGCGGGCTTCCCGGCGGGCGTGGTCAACCTGGTCTCCGGCACCGGCCCGGTGGTCGGCGAGGCGATCGCCGCGCACCCGGACGTCGACATGGTCTCCTTCACCGGCTCGACCCGGGCCGGCACCCGGGTGTCCGAGCTGGCCGCCGCGACGGTCAAGCGGGTCGCGCTCGAACTCGGCGGCAAGTCCGCCAACGTGATCCTGCCCGGCGCCGACCTGGAGAAGGCGGTGCGCGCGGGCATCGGCGGCGCGTACCGCAACAGCGGGCAGACGTGCAGCGCGCTGACCCGGATGCTGGTGCACCGCGACGACCTGCCGCGCGCGGTCGAGCTGGCGGCGGAGGGCGCGAGGGCGATGACCGGCAAGCTCGGCCCGCTGGTGAACGCGACCCAGTTCGAGCGGGTGCGCGGCTACATCGCCAAGGGCATCGAGGAGGGCGCCACCCTGGTGACCGGTGGCGCGGAACCGCCCGAGGGCGTGGAAACCGGCTACCACGTGCGGCCCACCGTCTTCTCCGACGTGACCAACGACATGACGATCGCGCGCGAGGAGATCTTCGGGCCGGTGTTGTCGATCCTGCCCTACGACACCGAGGAGGAGGCCGAGCGGATCGCCAACGACACCCCGTACGGCCTGTCCGGCGCGGTGTGGGGTCCCAGTCGGGAGGCGGCGGTGGCGTTCGCGCGCAGGCTGCGCACCGGCCAGGTGGAGATCAACGGCGGCGCGTTCAACCCGCTCGCCCCGTTCGGCGGTTACAAGCAATCGGGCAACGGGCGCGAGCTGGGTCGGTTCGGCCTGGAGGAATACCTGGAGGTCAAGTCGCTGCAACTGTGACCCGGGACGGGCGCTTTCGGTGGTGTTCGACAAAGTACGGATCGGTACCTTGTCGGACACCCCCGTGAGCGTTCGATGTCCGATTGGTTAAGTTCATCGGGTCCCGCAACCCAAGAGTGTGGAGTCCGCTGTGAGTACTGCCCTTCTCGATGCGCGCCGCCCCGTCCTGGCCGACCTGGTTCCCGCCCGGGTCTTCCGAGGCGCCGCCGTGCGCGACGCCGCGCTGGTGGTCGGCGCGTCCGCGTTCGTCGGCCTCGCCGCCCAGCTCACCGTCCCGGTGCCCGGCTCGCCGGTCCCGGTGACCGGCCAGACCTTCGCCGTGCTGCTCGCCGGCAGTGCGCTCGGCGCGTGGCGCGGACTCGCCGCGATGGTGCTCTACCTGGGTCTGGGCGCGGCGGGCATGCCGTGGTTCGCCGAGGGCACCTCCGGCACCGGCTTCCCGACCCTGGGCTACGTGCTCGGCATGGTGCTCGCGGCGACCGTCGCCGGTTTCCTGGCCCAGCGCGGCACCGACCGCAGCCCGCTGCGCACCGCCGGCACGATGGTGCTGGGCAACGCGGTGATCTACGCGGCCGGCCTCACCTACCTCGCGCACGACCTGGGCATCTCGATGTCCAAGGCGTACGAGATCGGCATGCAGAACTACCTCTTCGGCGACGCGGTCAAGATCGTCCTGGCGATGGCGCTGCTGCCCGCCGCCTGGAAGCTGGTCGGCCGGCGCGGCTGACGCCCCGTCACCGGTCGGGCCCCGCTTCCCTCTTCGGGAGCGGGGCCCGATTTTTTGCCCGGTCGCGACACCTCTTGGCACGCGACACCCGAACGCGCCTAACCTCGTGTCATGAGACCGGGGGCTGCCAAGCGCATCGTCGTCAGTGGGATCGTCGTCGCCTTTCTGATCGTGGCCGGACTGGGCAATCAGTGGGTGTTCGACGAGTCGTGGGGCCGGAGCAGCGACACCGGCAAGTGGTACATGGAACTGCTGCGGATCGTCGGCTACCCGCTGTGGATCGCGGACCGGGACGACCTGGGCGACGAGTTCCGGCACAGCTTCACCACCAAGGACGTCACCGCCGGCTATGTCGGCGCCGTACTGCTGTTCGTGGTGGTCGCGGCCGTGCTCGCGCTCGGCGCGCGCGGTCTGAGCGAGCGGGCCGGCTTCACGGCCTTCCTGCTCGGCTGGTTCGCCCCGGTGCTCGGCGGCGCGATCCACGGGCTGACCGTGTTCACGATCGTGCAGGACGAGGGGGCGGGCCGGCCGCGCGGCCTCTCCGACTTCCACCACGCGATGACCCAGATCCAGAGCGGCGCCTACTTCGGGCTGCTCACCGGCTGGCTCGTGGGCCTGGCGGTGCTGGCCTCCTACGCGTCGACGCGCCGGGCGTCCGCCTACCCGGCGTCGCACCCCTACGGCGCACCCGGTGTGTACAGCCCGGCATACGGCGCGCCCGGCGTACTCGGCAACCTCGGCTACGCCGGGCCGCCGCCGCAGTCGCCGCACGACCTCCCCACCACCATCCGACCGGCCGGCCCGCCGCCCTCCGCGCCGCCCCGGCCGACCGGTGCGCCGGACACGCCACCCGGTGGATACCGGCCCTGATGGGACGTTCGGGACCGCGCCTGAGAGACTGCGGCCCATGCGCGTTTACCTCGGCTCCGACCATGCCGGCTACGACCTCAAGCAGCACCTCATCGCGTGGCTCGACGCCAACGGCCACGAGGCCGTCGACTGCGGCCCGGCCGTCCAGGCCGACTCCTACGACTACCCCGTGTACTGCCTGCGGGCCGGCGAGCGGGTGGCCGCCGACCCGGGCAGCCTCGGCGTCGTGCTCGGTGGCTCCGGCAACGGCGAGGCGATCGCGGCGAACAAGGTCAAGGGTGTGCGCTGCGCGCTGGTGTGGAGCCGGGAGACCGCGTCGCTGGCCCGCGAGCACAACAACGCGAACGTGATCTCCATGGGCGCGCGCATGCACTCGCTCGAAGACGCCGCCAAGTTCCTGGAGGTCTTCGTGAACACCCCGTACAGCGAGGCCGAGCGGCACACCCGCCGGATCAACATGCTCACCAAGTACGAGAACACCGGCGAACTGCCGACCCTGCCGTAGCCCGCACCGTACCCAGCCGCCCCCGACCGGTCCGTCCGGTCGGGGGCGTCGGCGTGTCGGTGCGGGTCGGTAGCGTGGAGGCGTCACCACACCCCGCATCCCACCGTCATCGCTGCGCTGGAGGCCGCGTGCCCGAGGGCCACACCATTCACCGTCTCGCCAGCACCCATCAGGAGCGCTTCGGCGGCCTGCCACTGCGGTTGAGCAGCCCGCAGGGGCGATTCGCGGAGAGCGCGGCGCTGCTCGACGGCGAGCCCCTGGTCGACACCGACGCACACGGCAAACACCTGTTCCTGGAGTTCTCCGGCGAGCGCTTCATCCACGTGCACCTGGGTCTCTACGGACAGTTCTCCTTCGGCGAGGGCGCCGAGTTGCCCGAACCGGTCGGCCAGGTGCGACTGCGGCTGGCCGCGAAGGTGCCGGGCGGGGCGACCTGGGCGGATCTGCGCGGGCCGACCGCGTGCCGACTGCTGGACCGGGCCGAGAAGGACGCGGTGCACGCTCGACTGGGCCCCGACCCGCTGCGGGCGGACGCCGACCCGGCGGCGGCCTGGCGGCGGATCCAGCGCAGCGCCAAGCCGATCGGCGCGCTGTTGATGGAACAGGACGTGCTCGCCGGCGTGGGCAACGTCTACCGCGCCGAGGTGCTCTTCCGGTTCGGGGTGGACCCCAAGCTGGCCGGCAACAAGCTGGCGCGGGCGACCTGGGACGCGATGTGGGCCGACCTGGTGCTGCTGATGCGCGAGGGCGTGCGGCTGGGCCGGATCGACACGGTGCGGCCCGAGCACACCCCCGAGGCGATGGGTCGCGAGCCGCGCAAGGACGATCACGGCGGCGAGGTCTACGTCTATCGGCGCACCGAGATGCCCTGTCTGGTGTGTGAAACCCCGGTCAAGACCGCCGAGTTGGTCGGGCGGAATCTGTTCTGGTGTCCCACCTGTCAGCCGTCGGCGTAACCTCCGGTTGATGACCGTTCGGTAGTGTCGCGGGGTGGCCGCGCCGACGAGCAGTGGAAACCGGGTGGGCAGGACCGGGAGGCGCGCGGCATTGGCGCGCTCCGGGCGCCGGGTCGTGTCCTGGCTGCGGCATCACGTGCTGCCCTCGGACGGGTTCGCCCTGGCCGGACTGCTGGCCTCGGTCACCGCGTGCGGCCTGTTGTCGGACGTGAACGCGTCGTGGTTTCCCGCGACGATGGCGGTGGTGCCCATCCTGATCGGCGGGCTGGTGCTGCGGATGCCCAGCCTGTTGCTCCTGTACGCGGCCACCGCGGGTGTGCTGATCGCCCAGCACCAGGTGCACGACCCCGCGGAGGTCACCGGCGGCACCGTCCTGGTGGTCGGCGCGATCGCGGGCATCGTGCTGCTGATGGCGCGGATGCGGACCCGCCTGGGGGTGCAGTGGACGCGCGGCGAGTCGATGTTGTTCGACCTGCGCGACCGGTTGCGGGCCCAGGGCGAGATGCCGGTGTTGCCGCCGCAGTGGCATACCGAGGTGGTGTTGCGGCCGGCCGGTGGGCAATCGTTCTCCGGTGACTTCCTGGTCGCCTCCCGGGGGGCCGGCGGCGGGCGGGTGCTGGAGGTGGTGCTTGTCGACGTCTCCGGCAAGGGGCTGGCCGCGGGCTCGCGCGCGCTGATGCTCTCCGGCGCGTTCGGCGGGCTGCTCGGCTCGTTGCCCCCACGCGACTTCCTGCCGGCGGCGAACGACTACCTGCTGCGCCAGGAGTGGGCGGAGGGCTTCGCGACGGCGGTGCACGTCGTGCTCGACCTGGAGTCGGGCGACTACGAGTTGATCTCGGCGGGCCACCCGCCGGGCGTGCACTGGATCGCCGGTTCCGGCCGGTGGCAGGTGATCGAGGCGGTCGGCCCGCTCCTGGGGGTGATCGAGGACGCCGGCTTCGAGGGCGTCAAGGGCCGGCTGGGCCGAGGGGACGCGCTCCTGTTGTTCACCGACGGCATGGTGGAGCTGCCGGGCGAGGACATCGCCACCGGCATCGACCGCTTCCTCGGTGAGGCCGAGCGCATGGTCCGGGACGACTTCCGCGACGCGGCGCGGCGGATCGTGGCGGCGGCCGGCCGCAATGTGAGCGACGACCGCGCGGTGGTGTTGTTGCGCCGGCGCTGAGCGGCCCCGGCGGGCCGGCTCAACCGGAGCGGGGTTCGAGGGTCGTCGGTCGTACCGCCAGGGCGGCCAACTCGGTCGGCGTCCGGGGCAGCACGCCCGCCGGCGCCAGGCCGTGTGCGGCCAGCACGGCGGCGGCCGCGTGTGCCCAGGTCGGCCGCAGACTCGCCGCGGCCAGCAACGCGGTGTCCGCGAGCAGCACCGGGGCCGGCCCGGTGTGCAGCCGCCCGTCGGCGAGCACGGCCGCGTCGTCGGCCCAGCGCAGCGCGAGGTCCACATCGTGGGTGGCCATCACCACCGTCGTCCCGGCCGCGCGCAACTCGGCGAGGGTGTCCAGGAGCGCCTCCTGCCCGGCCGGGTCCAGGCCCGCGGTCGGCTCGTCCAACACCAGCACCTCGGGCCGCATCGCGATCGCCCCGGCGATGGCGGCCCGCTTGCGCTGGCCGAAGGACAGCAGGTGCACCGGCCGTTCGGCCAGCGCGGTGATCCCGAGCGCGGCCAGCGCCTCGGCCACCCGCGAGCGCACCTCGGCCGGGTCCAGCCCCAGGTTGAGCGGCCCGAACGAGACGTCCTGGGCCACCGACGCGGAGAACAACTGGTCGTCGGGATCCTGGACGACCAACTGCACGACGCGGCGCAGCGCGGTGAGCCCCTTGCGGTCGTGCCGAATCGGCACCCCGTGCAGCTCGACCCGCCCCGAGTCCGGCACCAGACCGCCGGTCAACAGCCGCAGCAGCGTGGTCTTCCCGCTGCCGTTCGGCCCGAGCAGGGCCAGCGCCCGCCCGGCCGAAACGGTCAGGGACAGGTCGCTCAACACCGGCGGCCCGTCCTGGTAGGCATAGCCGATCTCTCGTACACGCAACGGAATCACGGCACCACCGATACCAGGAGAAGGGTGGCGGCGACGACCGCCGCCACCAGGGTCAGGGAGCCCGCCACGAAGGCGCGCGAGATCGGTACCTCGTCCACCAGCACCCGCAGCCGCCCGTCGTAGCCGCGCCCGGCCAGGCCCGCCTCCAGCCGCTGGGCGCGGGCGAACGCGTGCACGAACACCGCCGAGCCGAGCCCGGCCACCGACCGCCAGCGGGCCCGCCGGGTGCGGTGGCCCAGCCGGCCGGCCTGCGCCTGGTTGATCCGCGCGGTCGTGTCGTAGAGCAGGAACAACATCCGGTACATCACCGCCGCGACGTCCACCACGGCGGCCGGGACACCCACCCGGGTCAGTCTGGGCAACACGTCCGACAGCGGCGTGGTGAACGCGAACAGCAACATCGCCAGACCGGCGGCACCGGAGCGGACCAGCAACTCGGCCGCGCGCCGCGGCCCGTCCTCGGCCCAGCCGACGCCGTCCGCGCCGATGGTCACGAGCAGCGTCAGGGCGCCGGTCGCGGCGAAGCCCAGCGGTGCCCGGGCGGCCCGCCACAGTCGCCGGGCGGGCACCTTCGCGAACCCGAACGCGATCACCAGCACGGTCGCGGCGACCAGCACCGCGCCGGGCCACGGCGGCAGCGCCACCGCGCATCCGAGCAGCCCGAAGGAGAGCACGGCCTTGTCGGCCGGATGGCGGCGGCGCCACGAACTCGCGTGCGCCGCCGCGTCGATCGGCAACACGGAATCAGCGACCCGGGACCGATACCGGTGCCTCGCCGGTGGTGTCCGCCGGCTCGTCGGGCGTATCCGCCGCCTCCGGCGCGAGTCGGCGCCGGGTGCGCTTGACGCCGAACATGTAACCGACCACGCCCGCGCCGAGGGCGGCCTGCAACGCGAACAGACCGGACTCGATCTCGCCGGACGGCGGTTCGTACAGCGGGCTGAACCACGGTTTGTAGTCCGGGTCGTTCTCGGTGATCGCGGTCTCCGCCTGGGAGTCGGCGCCGGTGAACGGCTCGTCCTTGTGGTCGCCCATCCCGAACACCACGGGCAGCGCCGCGAGCAGCACCACGGCCAGCACGATCAGCAGGTTGATCTTCGTCGAGCGCTTCACTTGCTCTTCTCCTCCTCGCGGGCGACCCGCGCGTCCGTGAGCACGCCGAGGCGGATGAGGTCGCCGCGACTGGACTGCCGCAGCAGGCGTACGACCAGCACGGTCAGCAGACCCTCGCTGATCGCCAGCGGGATCTGGGTGAGCGAGAAGATGCCGCCGAACTTGGCCAGGGCACCGGCGAATCCGCTGTCGGGGTCGGGGAAGGCCAGCGCGAGCTGCACGCTGGTGACGCAGTAGGTGCTCAGGTCGGCGACGAACGCGCCCAGGAACACCGCGACATCCAGCGGCATGGTGCCGCCGCGTCGATCGAGCAGCGAGCGGGCCAGCCGATAGGCGCCGTAGCCGGCCCACGGGCCGACGATGGCCATCGAGAACACGTTCGCGCCGAGCGTGGTCAGCCCGCCGTGCGCCAGCAACAGCGCCTGGAAGAGCAGGGTGATCGTGCCCAGCACGGCCACGATCGGTGGTCGAAACAGGATGGCGCCCAGCCCGGTGCCGGTGGGATGCGAGCAACTCCCGGTGACCGAAGGGATCTTCAGCGCGGACAGGACGAACGAGAAGGCGCCCGAAGCGCCCAGCAGCAGGGTGTTCTCGGGGCGGTCGCGCACCTCGCGGGTGAGCGCGCGGGCGCCGTGTACGACGAACGGGGTCGACGCGACGCCCCAGGCGACGGCGTGTTCCCAGGGTAGATAGCCCTCGGCGATATGCATGAGGAAGGGTCCCTCTCCAACACCTCGTGGACGGACGATCGCCGTGGCCGGTCTCCTGGCTGACGGGTCGTACGTTCACGTCTCCGCCTTCCCGGGGCCGCGCAAGCGGTCCCAGTGGCTTCCCCGAGGCGACGACTCAACGTTTCCGCGGGGATGGAGGAGAACTTCCCGATCACAGTGGCGAGGGCCGCGCCGGCATCGAACCGGCTTCCCGAACACCACGGCGAGCCGACACTAGTGGTCGGATGGACATGGCGACAAGGTGGCATTTGCAAACCGTGCGCAAGGCCACAAGAGGGGCGGAGCGGTCGAGCAATAGCCGCATTCCGGCACGCCGTCGAGGTGCGGGGACGGGCCGTTCGCGGGCGCGACGGGGGAGGGCGGCGGGTGGCACCGACCCGCGGCCCGACACCGCGCGGGCCGCTCAGTCCAGGCCGGGTCCGCGACCGCGGACCACCAGGGTGCCCGCCACCCGGTCGCCGACCCGCTGGCGCCGCTCGCTGGTGAGCACCGCGGTCAGCCCGATCGCCCCGAGCGCGAAGGCGTCGACGAGCAACAGCAGCCAACGGGTCCCGAGTTGGCGTCGGCCGGCGCGTCCCCCGGAGACGTCCACGACGCGGATGCCGAACACCTGCATGCCCCAGGTGCGCCCGTCGTGCTCGGCGGGTCGCAGCACCCAGTACCAGAACAGGATCGCGACCGCGACCACGACCACGCCGGCGGTGATCGTCGCGGTCAGCGGACCGCTGCGGATCGAACCGTCGGGGTGCGTGGGCAGCAGGACGAACAGGAACATCGCGGCTCCGGGCAACAGCGCCGACGCCACCACGTCCACCAGGAACTGGCCGAATCGACGCCACAACACCAACGGATCGAGCCGGCTCTCGACCTCGGGCAGCCACACTCGGGCACCCGACCGGGCGGGGCGCGCCGAACGCGCGAAGTGCTGCGGAAGGCTCCGTTCGTACATGCCTTTGTACTTTCCGCAACCGGGCGGGTTGACTCCCGCCGCGACCGGATATCGCCGAGATTGCGCCCGGTCGGCGCACACGGGTGCCGACCGGGCGGCAGCGGGTGATCGAGCGGTCACCGCAAGCGTGGGAACGTCGCGATCCGGTGACCGCGGCGATCAGAGCGTCATCGGCCCCTGGGCCCCGAACAGGTCCGGCTCGGAGCGGCTGATCACGTCGTAGAGCGGCTTGTAGTTGATCCAGGCCACCGTGTCGTTGCCCAGTTGCTCGCGGGTCAGCCGCGCGTTCTCCGGTGAGATCGGCTTGAGCTCGCCGGCCGCCCGGGCGAGCAGTTGCACCTGGCAGGAGCGCTCCATGGTGATGAACCACCACGCCGCGGCGTCGACCGACTGCCCGACCGTGAGCAGGCCGTGATTGCGCAGGATCAGCGCCTTGCGCGGGCCGAGCGTCTTGGCGATCCGGCGCCCCTCCTCGGCGTCGAGCACGACGCCCGCGTAGTCGTCGAACACCTCGTGGTCCTCGTAGAAGGGACACACGTCCTGGGTGATCGGTTCGAGCCGGACGCCGAGCGCGGAGATCGCCCGCCCGTGCACGGAGTGGCTGTGCGCCGCCGCGACCACGTCCGGGCGGGCCGCGTGGATCTGCGAGTGGATCGCGAACGCGGCCTGGTTGACGTGGAATCGGCCCTCGACGACCTGCCCGTCGTGGTTGACCAGGATCAGGTCGTCCACGGTGATGTGCTTGAACGACATCCCGAACGGGTTGACCCAGAAGTGGTCGGTGAACTCCGGGTCGCGCGCCGTGATGTGCCCGGCCACGCCCTCCTCGAAGCCGAATCGGCCGAACAGCCGCAGGGCCGCGGTCAATCGCTCCTTGCGGTGCCGGCGCTCCCGCTCGACGGTGTCGAACGTGGGCGGCAGCGCGAAGGTCAGGTCCGCGGGCGACACCGGTTGCGGCGGGGCCTGGGCCTGCACGTCCTGGGCCTGCTGGGCATCGGTGTCGGACATGTCCATCTCCTCGGACTCGGCGCGCGCGGGACTTCGGCCGACGCTACCGGCGAGTCACATCCGGGGACAGCCCTCGGCGGGCGTTCGTTCGTGCGAAGCCGGGGAGTTTAGCGCCCCGTCGTCGTTCGGGTCGGGTTTCCGGGAATTAAGCGAATATTGCCCGCAGTCCGCTCCGGGCTGCTTCTACGCTGCCGTTCAGCGAGTCCGGGACGTCGAGTTCGAAGCGGTCGAACTCGAATTACCGGATCCGCCCCGCGAAATCCGAGCACGCGCGGCAAAATGCGGGCGCGCGGGCAACTCGGGCGGGCATACGGCAACTCGACCGGCGCACACCAGGGGGAAGGGGCGCGTGACGTGAGCGGTGGCGGCGGGAATTCGACGGAGGTCGTCGGCATCGGCGCCCGGGCGCCCTCGGTGTCCGGCCTCGGGCGCGCCGATCCGGCGGTGTCCCGGGCCGGGACGGACCGGTTCCGGGGCGACTCGGGCCGGCGAGGGTCGCTCGCGCCGGGGTCGCCGGCGCGGAGCCCGATGGCGAGGAGCCGGCCGGAGATGGCACAACCCCCGAGGCGGTCCAGGCCGTCCCGACGCAGATCAGGCGACCCGCCGGTCGGGTCCGACACCGAGCGGGGCGCGGTGACCGAGACGAACGTCAGCGAAGCAGTCGAGGTCGACACCCCTGCGGCGGGCGCCGCCGAACCGATCGATTCGGTCCCGGTCGCCGTGCCGACCCCGGGTGACGCACCGCCCGAGGACGAGCCCGTCGGAGTCCACCGGAAAGCCGCACCGCCGATCGCCCCGGAGGCAATCATGGCCAATATGGAAACGGCCCTCAAGGAAGCAATGACGATCGAGGGCGCCGTGGGAGTGGCCCTGGTCGACTACACCAGCGGAATGGCGCTGGGAATTCTCGGCGGCAGCAAGGAACTCGACCTGAACGTGGCCGCCGCCGGAAACACCGACGTGATGCGCGCCAAGATGCGCACGATGGAGATGTTGCACCTCGGCGATCAGATCGAGGACATCCTGATCACGCTCGGCAAGCAGTATCACCTGATCCGGCCGCTCTCCGGGCGGGCCGGCAAGGGTCTGTTCCTGTATCTCGTGCTGATGAAGGACCGCGCCAATCTCGCGCTGGCCCGACACAGCCTCAAGCGGGTCGAGGAGGAGATCGAGGTCTGAGTTCGGGCCCGGCCGACGTGCCCGGGCCCGCCGTCCGGGCGCGCAGGCCCGTCCTCGATACCCCGGCGCCCTCCGCCACCCCCGTGCGGAGGGCGCCGTCGGGGTGTTCGGCGACACGTGTGGACGCTCTGGTCTCCCCGCACCGTCTCGGATATGACGGTACGTCAGATGTAGCGTCGAGTTCGACGTCGTACATCGCGTACGGATCGCAGCCGGATCCCGTACGGATCGTGTGCCCGAGTACCCGAGTCACCCGAGGAGCCGCATGTTGTCCGGCGAGAAGATCCTGATCACCGGTCCCGCGGGCCAGATCGCCTACCCGCTGACCGAGTACCTGGCCCGGGACAACGAGGTGTGGGGCATCGCCCGCTTCTCGAATCCCGAGGACCGCAAGCGGGTCGACGCGCTGGGGGTGACCACGCGCGCCGTCGACCTCGGCGCCGGGCGGTTCGACGAACTGCCCCGGGACTTCACCTATGTGCTGCACCTGGCCACCTTCCAGGGGCCCGGACTCGACTACGACGAGGCGCTGCGGGTCAACGCGGAGGGCACCGGGCTGCTGCTCCAGCACTGTCGCCGGGCCAAGGCGGCGCTGGTGATGTCCACCGCGTCGGTGCTCAAGCCGCAGCCGGACCCGATGCACGTCTTCCACGAGAGCGACCCGCTCGGCGACGCCAACGTCTCGCACGCGCCCACCTACTCGGTCTCCAAGACCGCCGAGGAGGCCGTGTCGCGCTACTGCGCCCGCGCCTTCGACCTCCCGGTGGTGATCGCCCGGATGAACGCCTCCTACGGCCCGGGCGGCGGCCTGCCGACGATGCACCTGGACGCGGTGCTGGCCGGAAAGCCGATCGTCACCCGCTGGGATCCGTGCATGTACAGCCCGATCCACCAGGACGACATCAACAGCCAGACGGCGGCCCTGCTGGACGCGGCGTCCACCCCCGCGACGGTGGTCAACTGGGGCGGCGACGAGCCGGTGAGCGTGCAGGAGTGGGCGGCGCACATGGCCGACCTGAGCGGGCTGCCGGCCGAGGTGGTGGTCCGCGAACAGCCCGGCACGCTGCGCGGACAGGTGCAGGACACGACCAGGCGCGCGGCCATCACCGGGCCGTGCGCGGTGGGGTGGCGGGCGGGGCTGGCGGGTGTGTACGCCGCCCGGCGCGGTGATTCGGCCTGACCGGGTCGGGCAGCCTACGGCTGTGCTCGATAGCGTCGAGTCTTCAGGTCTTACTCGCGCCGCCGCACAGCGCTCCACGTCACCGGACCGCGTCGCTGCGAGCGGCACCACGCAGGAAGGACAACGATCATGGGCATCCTCGATACACCCATCGCCACGCTGGCGGGGGAGAGCACGACCCTGGGCGGCGTCACCGAGGGCAAGGTCGCACTGGTCGTCAACGTCGCGTCCAAGTGCGGTCTGACCCCGCAGTACACCGGCCTCGAAGAACTGCAGAAGGAACTGGGCGCCCGCGGCTTCACCGTGGTGGGCGTGCCGTGCAACCAGTTCATGGGCCAGGAGCCGGGCAGCGCCCAGGAGATCCTCGAATTCTGCTCCACGACGTATGGCGTGACGTTCCCGCTGACCGAGAAGATCGACGTCAACGGTCCGGACCGGCACCCGCTCTACGACGTGCTCACCGCGGCCTCCGACGCCGAGGGCGGCTCGGGTGACGTGCAGTGGAACTTCGAGAAGTTCCTGCTCTCCGCCGACGGCGCGATCGTCGGCCGGTTCCGGCCGCAGACCGACCCGCACGACCCGAACCTGATCGCGGCGATCGAGAGCGTGCTGCCGAAATAGGTCGGTGGACGGGTAGAACGCCGGTCGGGTCGTCGGGGGCCCGGCCGGCGTTCGTGGGTCTGCCGGGGGTGGGCGTCCTTCGTGGGGCCCTTCGCCGGGCTCTTCGCCGGGTCCGGGGCCGGGTCGGGGTCTACACCAGTGCCCACACGGCGGTCGCGTCGTCGCAGATCTTGCCGCGCGGCCACCTGGCCCCGTCCGCGTCGGAGCTCTCCGCGGCCCGCACCCGGGCCAGCAGTTCGGCCGGCCCGAAGTGCCGCAGTGTGGTCATCAATCGATCCCAGTCGCTCAGCCCGTACCGGTCCACCAGTCGACTGGCCCCGTCGCTCAGCGCGGCCAGCGCGTGCACCTCGCCCAGCGCCAGACCACCCGTCAGCGCCTCGCCGGCCGCCGCCGGATCGGCCGCCGCGACCCAGTAGCCGCCGGCCACGTTCCGCGACATCCGCAGGGTGTCCAGGTACTCCTGATGTGCCGTCAGGTAGGCCGGACCGCCGACCGCGTGCTCGTCCCGGCGCCGCCGCGCGGCCACCGAGATCACGTCCAGGCGATCGTCGGTGACCACGGTCAGATCCTCGTCGCGCTCGATCAACAACGTCGAGTCGGACAACACGAGGTATTCCAACCGGTCCTCGACCACCCGCGCCACCACCGCCGTCGCGGCGGGCGCGTCCGGCCGGGCCAGATCGCAACCGTCCACGTGCAGCGCCGAGGTGTCCTCGATCGCGTCGTGCAGGCACTCGGCCAGGGACCGGTCCGGCCGCCCGGCGCTGTGCGTGAACAAGGCGGTGCCCAACCGCTGGACGAACCACGGGACGCCGTGCTTGCAGCCGTTCTCCGAACCGGACGTCACCCCGTCGAGCAGCACCATCGTCGTCGGCCCCGCGACGACGAAATCCTCGTTCGGCGTGCCCGGATGACCCGGTTCTGTCGCGAATTCCACGCGCATCGCGGACATCCCTCCCTTTTAGGTGCCACGCCGTACGGCTGCCCAGCCCTCGGGGGTGGGAAACGGTGGTTGATCATGCCCTATGCGCGGTAGCGGCCACATAAGTTCACAGCGGTTTCACGCATCGGTTTCGCGTGAGGTCTCGTGCCGGTCGGTGAACTGCCCCTAATCTCTGGCTGCGAGACACGTTCAGTGCCCACTTCTACGCGCGTCACCACTGAGCGCGCCATCCGAAGGGATCCCATGCTCGGGAACAGACGACGCCGCGGTCGCCTCGCCCTCACCGGCCTGGTCGCCGCGAGCCTGTTGGCGATGACCGGCCCGGCCATGGCCGACGCACGCGGCGGTCACGGCCGACCCACCGGCACGACGGACCTCGAATTCCTCGCGCTCAACGACCTGCACGGCAACCTGGAGGAACCGCAGGGTTCCGCCGGCACCGTCACCGAGCTCGGCCCCGACGGCAAGCCCGTGGCGATCCCGGCCGGCGGCATCGAGCACCTCGCCACCCAACTGCGCGCGGAGCGGGCGAAGAACCCCAACTCGCTGACCATCGCGGCCGGCGACATGATCGGCGCGAGCCCGCTCCTGTCGGGGCTGTTCCACGACGAGCCGACGATCGAGGCGCTGAACAAGGTCGGCCTGGACGTCACCTCGGTGGGCAACCACGAGTTCGACGAGGGCAAGAAGGAACTGCAGCGCATGCAGTGGGGCGGTTGCCACCCGACCGAGGGCTGTTACACGCCCGGTCGCAAGTTCGAGGGCGCCGACTTCCAGTACCTGGCCGCCAACGTGCTCGACGAGCGCACCGGCCTGCCGATCCTGGCGCCGGTGACGATCAAGAACGTGGGCGGTGCCCGGGTCGGCTTCATCGGCATGACCCTGGAGGGCACGCCGGACATCGTCACGGCCGAGGGCGTCAAGGGCCTGAAGTTCAAGGACGAGATCAAGACCGCCAACAACATCGTGCCGTGGCTGCGCCTGATCGGCGTCGAGTCGATCGTGGTACTGCTGCACGAAGGCGGGTTGCCCGCGAGCAACGCGTACAACTACGACTGCAACGCGGGCGGCAACCTCGGTCTGTCCGGCCCGGTCGTGGACATCGCCAAGGGCCTGGACCCGGCGATCGACATGGTCGTCACCGGCCACACGCACCAGGCGTACTCGTGCAATATCCCGGACCCGGCCGGGCAGCCGCGACTGGTCACCAGCGCCTCGTCGTTCGGCAAGATGTACACGAAGATCGACGCCACCTACGACAAGCGCACGCGCGACATCGTGCGTACGTCGGTCAAGGCGACGAACACCGTCGTGCGCCGGGACACCCCGAAGGCCCCGGACCTGACGCAGTTGCTCGCCGAGTGGCAAAAGCTCGCGGCTCCGGTCGCCAACCGCTCGATCGGGTACATCACCGGCGACATCCGCGGCCGCGGCGCGACCACGCCCGAGTCGCCGCTCGGCGACGTGATCGCCGACGCGCAACTGGAGGCGACCGCGCCGGCCGACAAGGGCGGCGCGCAGATCGCCTTCATGAACCCGGGCGGGATCCGGTCCGACCTGCAGTTCGCGGCGGCCGGCGCCGAGGGCGACGGCGTCGTCACCTACGGCGAGGCGTTCACGGTGCAGCCGTTCACCAACATGATGCAGACCCTGGACCTCAAGGGTCAGGCCGTACTCGACGTGCTCGCACAGCAGTTCACCGGTTCGAACGCGGCCAACCCGAAGATCCTGCAGATCTCCAAGGGCCTGACCTACACGGTGGACCGGGCGCAGACCGGCGCGGCCCGGATCGTGGCGGGCAGCGTCAAGCTCAACGGTGTGCCGATCGACCCGGCGGCGACCTACAAGGTCAGCGCGAACGAGTTCCTGGCCGGTGGCGGCGACGGCTTCGCGGCCTTCAAGACCGGTACGAACAAGCTGGTCGGCGCGTCCGACCTGGACGCGCTGCTGGCCTACTTCGCGGCCCACTCCTCGGCGAGCGCGCCCCTGGCGCCGCCGGCGGCGGACCGGATCACCTTCATCGGGTGACCCTGTTCGGATGCTCCCGGAAGGCCCGGCCGCGATGCGGCCGGGCCTTTCTGACACATAGTCAGCCATTCGGGGCGAGTGCCTCGACACGCGGGCCGGCCGGCGGCCCGGGTGCCGGGCGCCGCCCCGATCTGGGCGACAATCGCCCCATGAGCACAACGAGACGCCCCCCGACCGGGGCCGATGTGGCCCGCGCCGCAGGCGTTTCGCGCGCGACCGTGTCGTACGCGATGAACGACGTCCAGGACAGCCGGGTCCCGGAGGAGACCAGACGCCGGGTCCGCGAGGTGGCCGCCGACCTGGGCTACGAGCCGCGTTCGGACGCCCGGTCGTTGCGGCGCGGGCGGACCGACCTGGTGCTCGTGCCGACCTACGAGGTGCCGTTCGGACAACTGATCCAGCGCTTCCTGGACGACCTGGCCCGGGAATTGCACGTCCTGGGACACACGCTGGTGATCCACGGCAATCCCGCCACGCACGGCATCGAGGCGGTGAAGGCGTGGGGCGCGCTGAATCCGGCGGTGGTGCTGGTCCTGCCGGAACGCATGTCGGCCGAGGGCGTCGAGTATCTGGCCGGGCGGGGCATCGCCGTGGTGGCCCTGGGCGAGAGTTCGGTTCCGGTCGCGCTCAGCCTCAAGGTCGACCACGTGGCGGCGGGGGGCCGGGCCGCCGAACACCTGGTCGAGCGGGGGCGACGGGATTTCGCCGTGGTGGTGCCGCGTGAGCCGGGCCTGGACGAATTGGGCCTGGCGCGGCTCACCGGCTTTCGTGCCGCGGCGGAGGGCGCGGGCGGGCGGGTCCGGGTGGTCGAGATGGCCGAGAATCCGGCCGAGGCCGCCCGGATCGCGCGGGAGTGGCAGGGCGAGGGCCGCCCGGACGCGGTGTACGGCTACAACGACGAATACGCGGCCCTGCTGCTCGGCGCGTTGGCCGACGTCGGCATCCGGGTCCCCGAGCAGATCGCCGTCGTGGGCACCGACGACCTGACGCTGTGCGAGATGGTCCGTCCCCGGTTGACCTCGGTCGCCTTCGAACAACTGATGCCGACGAGTGCGGTGGCGCAGGCCATCGTCGCGGTCGGCGAAGGGGACGTACGGGGGGATCTGACGCTGTGGCAGATGACCTTGCGGGCACGGGAGTCGAGCTGATTCGGCGGCGGGGCGCGGACCGGTGTCCACGCCCCGCCGCGCCTGGTTCGGTGCCTACGGTCGGGCGCTCGCCAGGAGCTTGCCGAGCTGGCGGGTGACGAGGTCGTCGGCGGGCAGGGCGGGCGTGGTCGCGGACAGGTCCGCGTTGCTGACCACCACGACCGTCGGGCCGACCCGGACCACGATCAGGCCCAGCGCGCCGCCCGCCTGGGGGGTCATGCCGATCGCCAGCGATTCGTCGCCGAGGGACGCGTGCGGGATCGCCGCGTACTTGTCGGTGCTCGTCGCGCCGTCGCCGTCGGTGGAGGCGACCGATGGGCAGTTCGCCAGCGCCGCGCGGCCCTTGGTGAACAGGTCCTGTGCGCCGGTACCGGCGAAGGAGAACAACTCGACGATGGTGAAGCCGGTCGGCGTCGGATCGCCCCGGGTCACCGCCGCCTGGGCGGCGGCGGCCGGTGCCGAGGCGGCCTGGCCGGGGCGGGTGAGGTCGATGAGTGCCTGGCAGTTGGTGTCCCGGGCGGTCTCCCGGGTCTCGGTGCCGTCCGTGCCGGCCTCGTAGGAGCCGGGCGGCATTTCCGCGGCGGTCAACAGGGCGGCGTCGAGGCGGGCCTGGGCGGTGGGGTCGGTCCCGTTGCCGGTTCCGTTGCCGGTTCCGGACGGGGCGGGGGACTCGTCGGTGGGTGGCAGCGCGGGCGGGGGTTCGCCGGGAGAGGAGGCCGAGGCGGGCGGCGCGGGGGCCGGCGGGGCGGAGCCGGCGGGCGTGCTCGCGGGTGGCGCCGGGGTGCCCGCCTCGGGCGTGGCCGTCGGCGCGTTCGGGTACTTGCGCGCCAACGCCTCCTCGTCACGACCGCATGCGGTGGCGGCCAGGAGCAGGGTCCCGGCGATCACCGCCGTGCTCACTCGGATCACGATTTTGCGCATGCAGCATTCCTTCAAAGAAGCTCGGTCGTTCCGGTGGCGGCCCGAACGCCGGACGAGGACGGCGATCGGGCCGACGGGATCCGATGGGCCGTCAGGAAGCGGAACAGCGGCCGACCGGCCGCCCGCTCACCCCACCCGCGAGCGGGGCATCCGGCGCCGGGTCGGGCGGAGTTCGCCGCTTCGAAGCCGAAGCGTCGGTGTCCGGTCGGAGCGGCCACCCCGTCGACAGGGGCAGCGAACGAGAGCGGCAACATCATGCTGGAACCTACTCGCCTTTGCCACCCGCGCGCCGGTGTCCCGGTCGGGAATCAGGACTTCGCCGCTGCCGTGACCCTTTCGACCTGCTTGGTCACCAGGGCGAGATCCGGCAGCTTGACCGTGTTGCCGGAGAGTTCCGCCGAAGCGACCACGATCAGCGTGGAGCCGACCCGGATCGCGATCGACGCGCGGGCGCCGCCGTCCTCGGGCGTGCTGGTGATCGCCAGGGTGTCGTCGCCGAGCTTCGGGTGGGCGACCTCGGCGTGCCTGGTCGTCGCGGTCTCGCCCTCGGGGTCCTTCGTCGACACCGACCCGCAGTTCTTCAGGGCCGCGCGCCCCTTGGCCATCACGGTTTCGGCGTCGGTGCCCGAGAAGGAGAACAACTCGCCACCGATCACACCGGTGGGGATCGGGCTGCCGATCGACACATACGCCTGGGCCGCGGCGGTCGGCTTCATGGCGCCCTGCCTCGGCAGGAACAGGTCGACGAGCGGTTGGCAGTCGGCGGGCGTCGCGGTCGCGCGGTTGCCGGCCCCTGCCGCCGCCTTCGTCAGGTAGACGCCCTGCGGCAGGTCGGCGGCGGTGAGTACGGCCTTCTCCAACTGCGGGCCGGTCAGCGCGGACGCCGCGCCGGCGGGCGAGGACGGGGCAACCGGCGGCCGGGTGTCGGCCGCCGGCGTGCTCGGACCCGGCGTGGCCGGCGCACCGGCGGTCGCCTTCCCGGTGTCCTTCTTGTCGTCGTCGGAACCGCACGCGGCGGCCGCGAGGACCAGTGCACCGGCGATCACGATCGAGGCCGGCTTGGACATGGATGTGCGCATGGAACGAGTTCCTCCGAGGAAGGTCGGCCCGCCGCGACGCCCGGGCCGGTTCGCCTCGACGCGGGAGGGCGACGAAGCGGGCCGCGAACGAGGGTGGCGGGCCTTCGGGAAATCGACACACCGAACCCGCGGCCCGGACCACGTCTCCCCACAAGACGGTTCAGCCGGCGACGAACGAGTCGGGACTCTGCCGCGACGCGCTGCGAACCGGCTTGCCCGGCAGGCATGTTGGTGCCGATCGCCGCATCGCGAGGAGAGCGCCCTCATCTTCGGGTACCTCGGCGAACTTTGCCAACTATTTGAGCGGCGAGTTCGCCTGCGCGTCCTGCCACCAGGCCGGCAGCGCTTCCACGTGCTCCGTCCACTCGGCGGGCAACTCCGCCCGGATGCCCACGATCGAGCCGACGATCGCGCACGTGGTGTCCACGTCGCCGCCCGCGCTCGCGGTGGACCAGAAGGCCGCCGCGTAGTCGTCGAGGTGCCGGGCCGCGGACCACACCGCGAACGGGACCGTGTCGGGCGCGCTCACCTGGCGGCCGTTGCCGAGCAACCGGCCGATCTCGACCGAGTCCTGACGATCCACCAGATCCAGTGCGGCGCCCAGCCGTTCGCGCACCACACCGGCGGGGGTGCGATCGCGGACGAAGCTCACGAAGTCGCCCGCGCCCGGTTGGTCCGGAGTCGCCGCACCCGCCGCCGCGACGGCCACCGCCACCGCGCCGGCGATGCCCTCCGGATGCATGTGGGTCACCTCGGCGGACAACGTGGCCTGCGCCACCACCGCGTCCAGGTCGTCGGCGAACCACGCCCCCAACGGGGCGACCCGCATCGCGGCTCCGTTGCCCCACGACCCCTGGCCCTCGAACGGCGCGGCGGCCAGGGCCCGCCAGTCACCGCCCTGCCGGACCAGCCGCAACATGCGGTTCGTGGTCGGCCCGTAGCCCCGATCGAAGTCGTGCCGACGGGCGAAGGACTTGATCAACGCGTCCTGATCGACCGTGCCGTGCGACGTCAACTCGGCATGCAGCACGCACGCCATCTCGGTGTCGTCGGTCCATGGCCAACTGCCCTCGGGCAGGCTGCGATCGGCCAGGTGCGGAAGGTTGTCGGGGACGAAGAACTGGGCGCCGAGCGCGTCGCCGAGCGCGAGGCCGCGCAGCGAGGCGAGGGCGGAAGAGGTGTGCGTCATATGGGCGGTCATTATTCCGGTACGCGTGCTTGGATGTCCCGAGTGACGTCCCCTCAGATGGCGGAAACCGTCCCCGAGTTGCGGACACGACAGACTCCGCCGACGACCGAGAAGCCGGCCGCGGCGGCCGAACGCCGAAGCGGGGCGGCCGTCCGCCCCCTGCCGCGCGGCCGCGCGTGACCCCGGCGGTCACCGTCGCCGTCCTCGGCTCGGCCGGCCTGCACGCGGCCTGGAACGCGCTCGCGCACGGCCTCAAGGACCGCCTCGGCACGATGGTGATGATCCAGGTGGCGAGCCTGGCCATCGGCCTGACCTGCCTGCCCTTCGTCGGCGTCCCGGCCGCCGGCGCCTGGCCGTGGCTGCTCGGCTCCGCCGCCCTGCACGTCGTCTACAACCTGCTCCTGCTGGAGACGTATCGGCTGGGCGACTTCGGCCAGGTGTACCCGATCGCCCGCGGCACCTCCCCGTGGGTCACCGCGCTGATCGGGGCGACCCTGCTGCACGAATACCTGACCGTGACCCAGACCGTCGGCGTGGTGGTGATCTCGGCCGGCATGCTCGTGCTCGCCCTGGCCGGCGGCATCCCGCGCCGCGCCGAGGCCGCCGCCGTGCTCGCCGCCCTGGCCACGGGCTGCGCGATCGCGCTCTACACCGTCCTGGACGGCGTCGGCGCCCGCTCGTCGGGCTCGGCCATGTCGTACGCGGCCTGGCTGTTCGTCCTCGAATCGGCGCCGACCATCCTGGTCCTGCGCCGCCGCCGCGACCCCGCCGCCGAACCCAACCGCCAACGCGCCTGGGGCCTACTCGGCGGCGCCATGTCCCTGGCCGCCTACACCCTCGTCATCTGGGCCCAGACCCGAGGCACCCTGGCCACGATCGCCGCCCTCCGCGAAACCTCGGTCGTCTTCGGCGCGATCATCGGCACCCTGATCTTTCACGAGACCTACGGCCGCCACCGAATAACCGCGACCATCCTGGTCCTCGCCGGCATCACGGCGATCAACCTCCCGTAGGGGTCCGCCACCCGAAGCCGCGCCCGGCCCCGCCGCCGGCCCGCTCCAGGCCCCACGCCCACCCATCCCGATCGGCGGCCACGGCCCCACGGTCCGCCACGGCGACACCCGGCACCCCTGGGCGCCACCACCCGATGGCTCAAAAGGCACAGCCCCCAGTCCGGCGCGCCGCCACCGACCAGCGATAGCCACCCGGCATCGCCACGCCTTCACCGAGCACACCGGTCAAAACACCCACGATCGTGAGATTGCCGACGCTCTCGATGCGAAGGTGCGGGCGGTTCACAGGGTGCCGGGGGCCGAAAACTACTCCGAAGAGCTGGAAGAGTCGGGACGAAGGTCGGCCGGCCGGGGGACCAACGTCCCGGCCATCCGGCACGAATTCGGCCCGCCGCCCACCAAACATCCGGACACGACAAAGACCCAGTTCAGAGAACCTGCCTCTGACCTGGGCCTTTACCTTTGGAGCGGGTGACGAGGATCGAACTCGCACCACTAGCTTGGAAGGCTAGGGCTCTACCATTGAGCTACACCCGCAGCTGGTGTGGCGTGCACGTGGCGCCTAGGTTAGCGGATTGGTGCGCGGCCAGTGCAGACTCTAGCGTGTCGTCCTCTAGACTTCATCGGGCGCCACGGGGCGTAGCGTAGTGGCTAGCGCGCCTGCTTTGGGAGCAGGAGATCGGGAGTTCGAGTCTCCCCGCCCCGACCACCACATCATGAATTCGCTGCAGGATGGATCGGTAGCACCGGTTCTGAACCTTCAGTGTGCCGTCAGGCAAGATGCACAGGCCCGGAAGAACAGCCCGCAGCAAGGAGACCCTTACCGTGAAGAGCGCCGTCGAGACGCTGAACCCGACCCGGGTTCGGCTCACCGTCGAGGTTCCCTCCGAGGAGCTGAAGCCCAGCCTCGACGCGGCGTACAAGAAGATCGGCAAGCAGGTGACGGTCCCGGGCTTCCGTAAGGGCAAGATCCCTGCGCGCATCATCGACCAGCGCTTCGGCCGTGAGGCCGTCTTCGTCGAGGCGTTCGATGACATCCTGTCCTCCTCGTACGGCAAGGCCGTCGAGGAGAACGAGCTGCGCGTCCTGGGCCAGCCCGAGGTCACCGAGGTCACCGACGTGACCGAGCTGGCCGGCGGCGCCGATCTGAAGTTCACCGCAGAGGTCGACACCCGTCCCGAGATCGAGCTGCCGGACTACTCCGGCATCGAGGTCGAGGTCGATGACATCACCGTCACCGACGAGGACGTCGCCGAGAAGATCGAAGAGCTGCGTGACCGCTTCGGTGCGCTGAACACCGTCGAGCGGGCCGCGGCCGAGGGCGACACCGTCGTCGTCGACATCGAGGCCAAGGTCGACGGCGAGGTGCTGGAGGACGGCGTCGCCAAGGCGATGTCGTACCAGATCGGCGGCGACACGATGCTGGACGGCCTCGACGCCGCCGTCATCGGTGCGTCGGCCGGCGAGACCAAGACCTTCGAGACCGAGCTCCAGGGTGGCAGCGCCGCCGGGCAGACGGCCGAGGTGTCGGTCGTGGTGACCACCGTCAAGGCCAAGGAGCTCCCCGAGCTCGACGACGACTTCGCGCAGCTCGCGAGCGAGTTCGACACGCTCGACGAGCTGAAGGCGGACCTGCGCGAGAAGCTCGACCACCAGAAGCTGCACGACCAGCAGAACGAGGGTCGCGACAAGGTTCTGGAAGCCCTGCTCGAGCAGATCGAGGTGCCGCTCCCGGAGAGCGTGGTCACCGAGGAGATCGAGCAGCGTCGTGGTCAGCTCGAGCAGCAGCTCGGCATGATGGGCATGGACCTGGCCAAGTGGCTGGAGATCCAGGGCCAGAGCGCCGAGGAGTACGAGACCGAGCTCCAGGACAGCGTCCGCAAGGGCATGCGTGCCCAGTTCGTGCTCGACGAGGTCGTGAAGAAGGAGCAGCTCTCCGTCAACCAGGAAGAGCTGACCCAGCACCTCATCCAGCGTGCGCAGCAGTCCGGCATGAGCCCGGACCAGTTCGCGCAGCAGGTCATGCAGTCCGGCTACGTGCCGGTCCTGGTCGGCGAGGTCGCTCGCGGCAAGGCCCTCGAGGTCATCGCCAAGGGCGCCAAGGCCAAGGACGCGTCCGGCAACGAGGTCAGCCTCGGTGTCGACCTGCACGCGGACGACGCGGACGACCACGAGGGCCACGACCACGCCGAGACCGAAGAGGTCGCCGCGTCGGACGAGGCCAAGGAGGAGAAGGCCGAGGCCTGATCCATCCCCCCGCGCGAACCGCGACCGCCGCCCGAATCGCGGCGTGAGCGCTTCCCGCAGCACCCCACACGTGGGCCCGATCACCGTCGGTTGGTGATCGGGCCCACGTGCGTTTCGGCGACCCGAACGAGGCATGTCCGGGCGATTCGGACCCGGCGCGTGACATACGGATCGTGATGACCCGTCACTCGATCCGCTCCACACGTTGGGTCCGGTGGTCCGAACATCCCGGCCCGGGCCGGGTTCGTCCAAGGCGTACGGGGGATCGCATGGGCGCTGATTTCGGAGTCGACCTCGCCTGGTTGCGGGGGATGGTGGGCGTCTTCAACGGCTGCGCGGAAAGCGCCGAGCGGGCGCTGCACGCCCTGGAGGAGACCGGTCCCATCCGGATGGGACCCCACAGGACCGGATGAACCAGGTGCGCGGACGGTTGGCCGGGACCACGCCGGTGGTCGGCCAGGAGATCACCGATCTGCCGCGGTACCTGGTTCTCGACGCCCGGGTCCGGCGGCGTGGCGGCCTCCGTCGTCCTGCGGCCCGCGGTCGAGCCGAGCACCTCGACCGAGCCGCGCAGCGCGCCGACCGCGCCGACCCGGGCTCCGGAGCCGGGCTCCTGAACCATGTACATCCGCGGGTCCCGGGCGGCTCCGGCGCTCTACTTCTACGTGGGCGACCCCGACGCACGAGTCGTCCACCCCTTCCACCGCACCGGACGGTGACCCGCGCCGGACCGTGACCCACGCCGCCGCCCGCGCCCACCGCGACGCCCGGCCCACCCCGACGCGGCGCCGCACCCCGACCCCGGGACCGCCCTCGCCCGCCGTGACGATCCGCGCGACTACCCCGTTACCGCCCGGATATCGCCCTGCTGCGCTCTGGGCGAACAGTCCTGAGTCTGGGATGGCCTGCGACGATCCGCGCGTTAGGGTCGCTGTACGAAGGGGGTCACCCGCCACAAACGCAGGTGCCTCCCAAGGTCGACTTCGTGACGGCTCGGGATTGCCGTCGGAAACGAGCAGGTGGATACGTGACGAATCCGCAGATCGTGACTCCGGGGCTCGCGGTGCCCACTTCGCGTGCATCTCAGCCGGGTGGGATGGGGCTCGACGACCAGGTCTACAACCGGTTGCTGCGCGAGCGGATCATCTTCCTCGGCTCGGTGGTCGAGGACCAGATCGCCAACGCGATTTCCGCCCAGCTCCTGTTGCTGAACGCAGAGGACCCGGAAAAGGACATCTGGCTCTACGTCAACTCGCCCGGTGGTTCCATCACCGCCGGCATGGCGATCTACGACACGATGCAGTGGATCAGCAACGATGTCGCGACCGTCGCGATGGGCCTGGCCGCCTCGATGGGCCAGTTCCTGTTGACCGCCGGAGCCCCCGGCAAGCGCATCGCGCTCGCCAACTCCGAGATCCTGATGCACCAGCCGTCCGCCGGTCTCGGTGGTTCGGCGTCGGACATCAAGATCCAGGCCGAGCAGCTCCTGCGCACCAAGCGCAAGATGACTCGCCTGATCGCGCACCATTCCGGGCAGACCCCCGAGAAGATCGAGCACGACTCGGACCGCGACCGCTGGTTCTCCGCCGAGGAGGCCAAGGAATACGGCCTGGTGGACCACGTGGTTCGCAGTGCGGCCGAGGTGCCCAACACCGGCAGCACGAGCTGATATCGGCGCCCCGACACCGCTGACACGTCGGCCGAACCAGCCCCGGTCAGCTTCAGGTCGCCCAGCCACTGAGTCGAGTCCGCAGTCCCGGAGGGCTGAGATTTCCATGAATGACAATCTGTTCCACCGGCCCGAGGGCCTGGCACCGATGGCCTCGCGCAGCGCCGAGAGCCGTTACGTCCTGCCGCGCTTCATCGAGCGCACGTCGCAGGGCATCCGCGAGCAGGACCCGTACACCAAGCTGTTCGAAGAGCGCATCATCTTCCTGGGTGTCCAGGTCGACGACGCGTCCGCGAACGACGTGATGGCGCAGCTCCTGACGCTCGAGTCGATGGACCCCGATCGGGACATCTCGATCTACATCAACTCGCCCGGCGGTTCCTTCACCGCGCTGACGGCCATCTACGACACGATGCAGTTCGTGCGCCCCGACATCCAGACGGTGTGCATGGGCCAGGCGGCCTCCGCCGCCGCCGTTCTGCTCGCCGCGGGAACTCCGGGCAAGCGAATGGCGCTGCCGAACTCCCGCATCCTCATCCACCAGCCGTACAGTGAAACCGGGCGCGCGCAAGTCAGCGACCTGGAGATCCAGGCTCGTGAGATCCAGCGCATGCGCACCATGCTGGAAACCATGCTCGCGCAGCACAGCACGAGGCCGATCGAGCAGGTTCGCGACGACATCGAGCGCGACAAGATTCTGACGGCCGAAGAGGCGCTCGCGTACGGCCTCATCGACGAGATCACCGCACCTCGGAAGGTCGTCGGCTAGTGTCCCCGCCCGGTCGGCGGCTTGCCGCCGACCGGACAACGGTGACCGGTTGATGGTCAAAACCGGGGGATCGGAGATTCCGGCGGGGTACCGTCGAAAGACCAGGCACCAGGTCCGGGACATCCGGGGCCCAGGCGAAGGAGATGCACCTCGTGGCACGCATCGGTGACGGTGGCGACCTGCTCAAGTGCTCGTTCTGCGGAAAGAGCCAGAAGCAGGTGAAGAAGCTCATTGCCGGTCCGGGTGTCTACATCTGTGACGAGTGCATCGACCTGTGCAACGAGATCATCGAGGAGGAGCTCTCCGAGTCCTCCGAGTTGAAGTTCGAGGAGCTCCCCAAGCCACGGGAGATCTACGAGTTCCTCGACGGCTACGTGGTCGGGCAGGAAGTCGCCAAGAAGGCGCTCTCGGTGGCGGTGTACAACCACTACAAGCGGGTCCAGGCCGGCGAGTCGGCCAAGGCGTCCCGCGACGACGGCGTCGAACTGGCCAAGTCGAACATCCTGCTGCTCGGGCCGACCGGCTGTGGCAAGACGCTGCTGGCGCAGACCCTGGCCCGGATGCTGAACGTACCGTTCGCCATCGCCGACGCGACCGCGCTCACCGAGGCGGGCTACGTCGGCGAAGACGTCGAGAACATCCTGCTGAAGCTGATCCAGGCGGCCGACTACGACGTCAAGAAGGCCGAGACCGGGATCATCTACATCGACGAGGTCGACAAGATCGCTCGCAAGAGCGAGAACCCGTCGATCACCCGCGACGTGTCCGGTGAGGGCGTCCAACAGGCGCTGCTGAAGATCATCGAGGGCACCACCGCGAGTGTGCCGCCGCAGGGCGGGCGCAAGCACCCGCACCAGGAGTTCATCCAGATCGACACGACGAACGTGTTGTTCATCGTGGGCGGCGCGTTCGCCGGCCTGGAGAAGATCATCGAGGGCCGGGTCGGCCGCAAGGGCATCGGCTTCGGCGCGCAGATCCGCTCCAAGCGCGATGTGGAGAGCGCCGACTCGTTCGCCGACGTGATGCCCGAGGACCTGCTGAAGTTCGGCATGATCCCGGAGTTCATCGGTCGGCTTCCGGTACTCACCTCGGTGCACAACCTGGATCGCGAGGCGCTCATCCAGATCCTGACCGAGCCCAAGAACGCGCTGGTGAAGCAGTACCGCCGGCTGTTCGAACTCGACGGTGTCGAGCTGGACTTCGAGATGGAGGCGCTGGAGGCGATCGCCGACCAGGCGATCATGCGCGGCACCGGTGCGCGTGGCCTGCGGGCGATCCTCGAAGAGGTGCTCCAGTCGGTGATGTACGAGGTCCCCTCCCGCAAGGACGTGGCCCGCGTCGTGGTCACCGACCAGGTGGTCCTCAAGCACGTCAACCCCACGCTGGTACCGCGCGACGTGGTCAAGCGCGAGCGGCGCGACAAGAGCGCCTGAGCCGAGCGGCGCCGGACCGTCCTAGCGGGCACTGCCCGCGTACACGTTCGCGATCACCAGTCGGGCGTGGGCGACGCCGGCCCCGTCGCTGACGTAGACGAGGTCCTGCTCGTCGCCCCACAGACACATCGCCGTGGCGGGGTTGCTCCAGCAGCGGAGCAACCCCGGCGGGCCGGGCACGGCCGGGTCCTCGGTCACCGGCACCGCCGGCACGAAGTCCCGGACGTAGATCGCAGGCGCGGTGTCCCGCCTGGTGGCCAGCGTCAGCAACACCGTCTCGCTGGTCCGTCCGCCACCGAAGACCTCGGTTCGCACGCCCGTGAAGGTACGCCCCATCGTCGCGTCGAGTTCGCCGACCGCGGTCGGCAGCGCGCTCCGGGCCACCGGACCCCTGGCCTCGATCGTGGCCGGCATCGCGAGCGGCCCGGCGACCCGCCCGGCGACCGGCGCGGTCGGCAGGCCGCGCGGCCGACGCGGGCCGTCGTCGCCGGGGTCGAGGAAGACCAGCACGACCACCACCGCGGCGAGCACCACCAGCACGCTGCCCAGCACGCCCGCCACGAGCGCGAACCGGTCCCGCGAACCGCGCGGCGCTCGGCCCGGCGGACCGGTCGGATACCCCGCCCCGCCGGTCCCGGGCCCCTGCCACCCGTCGTATCCGTCGCTCATCGCCCCCACCGCCCCGTGGTCCGGCCGCATGTCGTCGGCACCCGGTACAACGACGGTACGACCGGGAAGCGACGCGCGAACCGGGGTCGGCGCCCGCGCGTCGCCGACGGCGCGCTACTTCTCCAGATCCGCGCGCATCGCCTTGAACTTCGCCGCCGCCTGGTCCGCCGACGACTGCTCGAAATAGGCCACGGCCGTCGTGTACCGATCCGCCCACCCGCAGATCGCCGCCGGTTGCGCGACCGAGGCCGGCATGCACTCCAGCGTGCCGCCCAGTTGCCCCGGGTCGTAGTCCTTCATCGTCGCCCCGTCCGGGACGCTGCCGCCGCTGCCGTTCACGTACTCGACCATGCCGCGCACCATGTGCTCCAGCCGCTTGCCGTCGATCCCGGTCAGCCCGTCCACGCCGACGAACAACACCGAGCGCGGGCCCGCCGAGCTTGCGCCGAACGCCGCGACCAGGACGTTGTTGGTGGGGTGACGCACCTCGCCCGGGTCGACCGGAACGTCGGTGGGCCCGCCGGCGAGCAGCTTGGCCAGGCCGCCGGCCCGGGCGGACGGCTGGAGTCTGCGCGGCCCGGCCGAGGTCGGCCGCGCGGACGGGGCCGAGGTCGAGGGTTTCGCCGTGCCCGGCTCGCCCTTGGCCGACGGTACGGACGCCGGGCTCACCGCGGGGTCGACCGGCCCCGCCGTCGTGGCGACCGGCGGGCCGCTCCGGTCGTCCTTGTCCCCGTCCTTGGCCTGACAACCCGTCAGTGCGGACACGCCGAGCACCGAAACGGTGACGGCGGCAAACAGTGTGGAAGTGCGAGCGCGCACGAAAATCCCCCCGGATTCACGAAATCATCGATACCCGGGCCGCCCGCGGCGCTTCGACCGATGCCCCCATCGTCGAAACCGGAACCGACCCAGGGCGCGACAGTAGCGCCCGCCCGCAACCGGTGGAACGGCGCCGGAACGGCGGTGACACCACGGTGACAAGGGCGGGACGCCCTCATCGACAAACGGAACGTCGCCGTCGACGCGGGCTCACCCCGCCGCGTCCAAGGTGCCCGCGCGCCTTCCGTAGACTGGGGCGGTGACCGAGAACACCACTCCCGCAGCCGCTGCCGCCGAGCAGCCGCAGGCCCTTCCCTCCCAGTACACCCCCGCCGAGGTAGAGGGGAAGCTGTACGAGCGCTGGGTAGCCGCGGGTTGGTTCGAGGCCGACGCCAAGAGCGACAAGCCGCCGTACACGATCGTCATCCCGCCGCCGAACGTCACCGGACAACTGCACCTGGGCCACGCGTTCCAGCACACGCTGATGGACGCGCTCACCCGCCGCAAGCGCATGCAGGGCTTCGAGGCGCTGTGGTTGCCCGGCATGGACCACGCCGGCATCGCCACCCAGAACGTGGTCGAGCGCGAGCTGGCCAAGGAGAGCAAGTCGCGGCACGACCTGGGCCGCGAGGCGTTCGTGGAGCGGGTCTGGCAGTGGAAGGAAGAGTACGGCGGCAAGATCCTCGGCCAGATGCGTCGCCTCGGCGACGGCGTGGACTGGTCGCGTGAGCGCTTCACCATGGACGAGGGCCTGTCCCAGGCCGTGCAGACCATCTTCAAGCGGCTCTACGACGACGAGCTGATCTACCGCGCCGAGCGCATCATCAACTGGTGCCCGCGCTGCCTGACCGCGATCTCCGACATCGAGGTCGAGCACCAGGACGACGACGGCGAACTGGTCTCGATCCGCTACGGCGACGGGGACGACGCGATCGTGGTGGCCACCACGCGCGCCGAGACGATGCTCGGCGACACCGCCGTCGCGGTGCACCCGAGCGACGAGCGGTACGCGCACCTGGTCGGCACCGAGATCGAACTGCCGCTCACCGGGCGGCGGATCCCGATCGTGGCGGACGAGCACGTGGACCCCGAGTTCGGCACCGGCGCGGTCAAGGTGACCCCGGCGCACGACCCGAACGACTTCGAGATCGGCCGTCGGCACAACCTGCCGATGCCCTCGGTGATGAACGAGCGGGCGATCATCACGGTGCACGGCCCGTTCGAGGGCCTGGACCGCTACGAGGCGCGGTTCGCGATCGTGGCCGCGCTGCGCGAGCAGGGTCGGATCGTCGCCGAGAAGCGCCCGTACACGCACGCGGTCGGGCACTGCTCGCGCTGCAAGACCACGGTCGAGCCGCGGCTGTCCATGCAGTGGTGGGTCAGGGTCGAGCCGCTGGCCAAGGCGGCCGGCGACGCGGTGCGCGACGGCCGGGTGGCCATCCACCCGCAGGAGTTGGCCGGGCGCTACTTCGGCTGGGTCGACAACATGCACGACTGGTGCATCTCGCGGCAGCTCTGGTGGGGTCACCGGATCCCGGTCTGGTACGGCCCGAACGGCGAGACGGTCTGCGTGGGCCCGAACGACGAGCCGCCCACCGGCGAGGGCTGGACGCAGGACAGCGACGTGCTCGACACGTGGTTCTCCTCCGCGCTGTGGCCGTTCTCCACGCTGGGCTGGCCCGAGCAGACCGCCGACCTGGCCAAGTTCTATCCGACCGACGTGCTGCTCACCGGGCACGACATCATCTTCTTCTGGGTCGCCCGGATGATGATGTTCGGGCTGTACGCGATGGACGGGCAGGCGCCGTTCCACACCATCACGCTCACCGGCCTGGTCCGCGACCAGTTCGGCAAGAAGATGTCCAAGTCGTTCGGCAACGTGGTCGACCCGATCGACTGGATGGACGCGTATGGTACCGACGCGCTGCGCTTCACCCTGGCCCGCGGCGCCAACCCGGGCACCGACGTGCCGATCGGTGAGGACTGGGTCCAGGGCTCGCGCAACTTCTGCAACAAGATCTGGAACGCCACCCGATTCGCGCTGATGAACGGCGCCACCGTCGAGGGCCCGATGCCGGCCGCCGAGCAGCTCTCGGCGACCGACCGTTGGATCCTGTCCCGGCTGGACGCGGTCGTGGCGGAGGTGGACGCGTACTACGAGGACTACCAGTTCGCGAAGCTCTCCGACACGCTGTTCCACTTCGCCTGGGACGAGGTCTTCGACTGGTACGTCGAGCTGGCCAAGCTGCCGCTGAACGGCGACGACGAGGCCGCCGCGCAGGCCACCCGGCGGGTCCTGGGCCACGTCCTGGACGTGACGCTGCGGCTGCTGCACCCGATCGTGCCGTTCGTCACCGAGGAGTTGTGGACCACGCTCACCGGCGGCGAGTCGCTCGTGCCGGCCCGGTGGCCGACGCCCGGCGGGTTCGCCGACCCGGCCGCCGAGGCCGAGATCACCACGCTCCAGCAGGTGATCACCGAGGTCCGCCGGTTCCGCTCGGACCAGGGCCTCAAGCCCGGCCAGCGGGTGCCGGCCAACATCTCGCTCGCGGGCACCGCGATCGCCGCGCACGAGGCGGCGCTGCGTCAACTGGCCCGCTGCACACCGGCCGGCGAGGGCTTCTCGGCGACCACGTCCTTCCCGGTCGCGGGTGCGGTGATCGAGCTGGACCTCTCCGGCGCGATCGACTTCGTCGCCGAGCGCAAGCGCCTGTCCAAGGACCTGGCCGAGGCGGAGAAGGTCCGCGACGTGAACACCAAAAAGCTCGGCAACGCGGGCTTCCTGGCCAAGGCCGCCCCCGACGTGGTGGACAAGGTCCGGGACAAGCTGACCGGCGCCGAGGCCGACATCGAACGCATCAAGGGCCAGCTCGACCGGCTGCCCACCGCCTGACCCGACCGGCCGCGCGGCCTCGGGCACACCCACCCGGGCCGCGCGGCCGGCCGCAAGGCAATCCCAGCTCCCGCAGAACTCGATCAGAACCGGTGACACCTGTGACAGACCCCGCCGAGGCACTGGCCGCACAGCGCGCCGTCGAGGCCGAGCTGATCGGGCGCTGGCCCGAGACGAAGCTCGACCCCTCCACCGACCGGGTGGTCGCGCTGATGGACGTGCTCGGCGAACCCCAGCGGGCGTACCCGGTCATCCACATCACCGGCACCAACGGCAAGACCAGCACGGCCCGGATGATCGAGGCGCTGCTGCGCGCCTTCCAACTGCGCACCGGCCGCTACACCAGCCCGCACGTGGAGTCGATGACCGAGCGGATCAGCCTGGACGGCGAGCCGATCAGCGCCGAGCGGTTCGTCGAGACCTACCGCGACATCGAGCCCTACATCGACATCGTCGACGCCGCACAGCCGCACCGGTTGTCCTTCTTCGAGGTGATCACCGCGATGGCGTACGCGGCGTTCGCCGACGCGCCGGTGGACGTCGCGGTGATCGAGGTCGGCATGGGCGGCACGTGGGACGCCACCAACGTGGTCGACGGCACGGTGGCCGTGGTCACCCCGATCGCGGTGGACCACGCCGCCCGACTGGGCGGCACGCCCGGCGAGATCGCGGTGGAGAAGGCCGGGATCATCAAGCGGAACAGCCTGGTCGTGCTCGCCCACCAGCCGGTGGACGCGGCCGAGGCGCTGATCCGGCGCGCGGTCGAGACCGATGCCACGGTGGCCCGCGAGGGCATGGAGTTCGGCGTGGTCCGGCGCGACCTGGCGGTCGGCGGCCAATTGCTCACGCTGCGCGGCCTGGTGGGGGAGTACGAGGACGTCTTCCTGCCGCTGCACGGCAGCCACCAGGCGCACAACGCCGCGGTCGCGCTGGCCGCGGTCGAGGCGTTCCTGGGCGTCGGTGTGGCCGAGCGTCCCGGGCTCACCGGCGGCGGCGCGCTGAACGCCGACCTGGTCCGCGAGGCGTTCGCGTCGGTCACCTCGCCGGGCCGGCTGGAGATCGTGCGCCGCAGTCCCACCGTCCTGATCGACGCCGCGCACAACCCCGCCGGCGCCCTGGCCGTCGCGCAGGCGATGACCGACTCGTTCGACTTCCGGCACCTGGTCGGGGTGATCGGCGTGATGGGCGACAAGGACGTGCGCGGGGTGCTGGAGGCGCTCGAACCGGTGCTCGCCGAGGTCGTGGTGACGCAGAACTCGCAACCGCGCGCGATGCCGGTGGACGAACTCGCCGCGCTCGCGGTCGAGGTGTTCGGCGCGGACCGGGTCGAGGTGCAGCCGAGCCTGCCGGACGCGATCGAGGCCGCCGTCACGCTCGCCGAGGAGGAGGGCGACCTCGGCGGCGCGGGGGTGCTGATCACCGGCTCCGTGGTCACCGTCGGCGAGGCCCGGGTGCTCCTCAAGGGCGGTGAACCGGGCTCGGCTTCGGGTTCGGGCGTGGGCCCGACCGCCGGCGGGAGCGGCGGCAACCGCAACGGAAGGGACGCCTGAGCATGCGCGCGCTGTGTTCGACCCACCTGATCGGCCAGGCCCTGGTGATCTGCCTCGCCGCGCTGGTGGCGATGCAACTCACCGACATCTCCACCGGCGTGTTGTGGGCGGTGGCCGGACCGTCCGCCCTGCTGTGCGTCTGGCTGTGCGCCAAGCTCGGCCGGCCGTGGGCGATCACGGCGGGCTGGGCGCTGCAAGTGGGCCTGTTCGTGACCGGTTTCGTGGTCCCGATGATGTTCCTGATCGGCGTGGTGTTCGGCGCGATCTGGTACGGCTGCGTCCGGGTCGGGCGGATCATCGACGCGGCCAAGGCGGCCCGAACGGTCACCGCGGACTGAGTCGCGAGATACGGCCGAAAGGTCGATGCGTTACCCCGGATAGGCTCTGGGCGTTGACCGTTCGTCGGGCCACCGGGTTCTTACCCGTACCCCCTCTTCGAGGAAGCAAGGAGCCAAACGTGTCCGAGCGCACGCTCGTCCTGGTCAAGCCGGACGGAGTCCGGCGTGGTCTCGTCGGCGAGGTCATCGGCCGCATCGAGCGCAAGGGCTTCACGCTGGCCGCGCTCGATCTGCGGGTGATGGATCGCGAGACGATCGAGCGCCACTACGCCGAGCACGAAGGCAAGCCGTTCTACGCCCCGCTCGTGGAGTTCATGACCTCGGCCCCCTCCGTGGCGCTGATCGTCGAGGGCGAGCGGGTGATCGAGTCCTTCCGCGTGCTCGCCGGCGTCACCGACCCGATCAAGGCCCTGCCGGGCACCATTCGCGGCGACTTCGCCACGATCACCCGGGAGAACATCGTGCACGGCTCCGACTCGTCGGAATCCGCCGAGCGCGAGATCAAGAACTTCTTCCCCGAACACGCCTGACGATCCGGTCGCGGCGTCGCGCACCGCGCGCGCCGCGCCGGATCGCGGTGCTCCCCACCGCGACGATCACCCGGGGCCGCGCGACGCGCGCGGGCTGCCCCGGGGATCGATTTTTTTCGTGACCACATCGTGCGAAACTTCGCGCGACGCGCCGGGGCCGCTCTATCGGACCCCGACCGTGCGCTGTTAGAGGGAAATCCCTTTACTTGTCGCGCGTGGCACGCAACCCCTCGCCCCGTGATCACGTCATGGTGGATGGAGGGTGCAGCCGTGCCCCGGTACGTCGCGGTTCTGCCGCCGGTACACCGTGCCTACGATTGTGGTCGGTCGAACCGGCGTTGTTGGTACGACGTCCCTCGGCCGGCTCATGTCCTCATGGCTACGAGCTCGGGAAGGCCCTAGGTTCTTTATATGGCGAACAACTTGTCGTTCATCGGTCGTGACATGGCGGTCGACCTCGGTACGGCCAACACGCTGGTGTACGTCAGAGGCCGCGGCATCGTACTGAACGAGCCGTCGGTGGTCGCCAAGAACACCACCACCGGGGGCATCCTGGCGGTCGGCGCCGAGGCGAAGAAGATGATCGGGCGCACGCCCGGCAACATCGTGGCGATCCGACCGCTCAAGGACGGCGTGATCGCCGACTTCGAGATCACCGAGCGCATGTTGCGCTACTTCATCCTCAAGGTGCATCGGCGTCGCTATCTGGCCCGTCCGCGCGTGGTGATCTGCGTGCCCTCGGGCATCACCGGCGTCGAGCGCCGCGCCGTGGTCGAGGCGTCCAGCCAGGCCGGCGCGCGCAGCGTGCACATCATCGAGGAGCCGATGGCCGCCGCGATCGGCGCCGGTCTGCCGGTGCACGAGGCGACCGGCAACATGGTCGTCGACATTGGCGGCGGCACCACCGAGGTCGCGGTGATCTCGCTCGGCGGCATCGTCACCGCCCAGTCGATCCGGGTGGCCGGCGACGAGCTGGACAACGCGATCATCGCCTACGTCAAGAAGGAATACTCGCTGCTCCTGGGCGAGCGCAGTGCCGAGGAAATCAAGATGTCGATCGGCTCGGCCTTCGACCTCGGCGAGGACGAGCACAGCGAGATCCGTGGCCGCGACCTGGTCAGCGGCCTGCCCAAGACGATCGTGATCTCCACCTCGGAGGTCCGCAAGGCGATCGAGGAACCGGTCAACACCGTCGTGGACGCGGTCAAGAGCACGCTGGACCAGTGTCCGCCCGAGCTCGCCGGCGATGTGATGGACCGCGGCATCGTGCTCACCGGCGGCGGCGCCCTGCTGCGCGGCCTCGACGAGCGGCTGCGGACCGAGACCGGGATGCCGATCCACATCGCCGACAACCCGCTGGACTCGGTGGCCCTGGGCGCGGGCAAATGCGTCGAGGAGTACGAGAAGCTCCAGCAGGTATTGGACGCCCAACCGCGCCGCTGACCGAGGACGCGGGGGCGGTCGTTCGAATCGCCGCCCACCGTGTTCGGCCCGGCACGGCCACACACCACAACTGCCCACAAGCGCCGCAACGTACGAAAGGGGCGGGCGCGCATCGTGAGGGACTCCCGGCACGGTCGGCTGGTCCTCGTGCTGCTGCTAGCGATCTCTTTCGCCCTCATCACCGTGGACATCCGCGGTGGCCGGAACTCGCCCATCGCGAACGTCCGCGACTGGGCCTCGGCCGTGTTCGGCCCCGCCGAACGCGGCGTGTCCGCCGCAGTGGACCCCGTCGGCCGGGCCGTGAACGCGGTCAAGGACGCGGGATCCCACGAGGGCGAGAAGAAGCGTCTGCAGGACGAGAACGCCAAGCTTCGTCAACAGGTGGACAACATCCAGTTGGACCGCAATCGCGCGGCCGAACTGGACAAACTGCTCAAGGTCTCCTCGGCCGGGCAGTACAAGATCAAACCGGCGCGCGTGGTCGCCATCGGGCCCGCCCAGGGCTTCTCCTGGACGGTCACCATCGACACGGGCGCGGGCGACGGCATCAAGCCGGACATGACCGTGATCAACGGGGACGGGCTGGTCGGTCGGGTGACCCAGGTGGGTCCGATGACCGCGACCGTGCTGCTCGCCACCGACCCCGGATTCGCGGTCGGCTCGCGGCTGGCGGGATCGATGGAGATAGGGATCACCTCCGGCCGCGGCGACAAGCCGATGAACCTCAAGCTGCTCAACGGCCAGGCCGACGTCAAGAAGGGCGACCGGCTGGTGACGTTCGGCTCGCAGGGCGGCAAGCCGTTCGTGCCGGGCGTGCCGGTGGGCGAGGTCGCCGAGGTGCGCAACACCCCGGGCCAACTCACCCGCAGCGTCGAGGTGAAGTCCTACGTGCACTTCTCCAGCCTGGACACGGTGGGCGTGGTGATCGAGCCGCCGCGCACCGATCCGCGGGACTCGGTGCTGGCCCCGGCGCAGGCGGTCGCGGCGCCGCCGAGCACGCCGGCCGCGCCGCCGGCCCCGCCGGCGACCACCGAACCGCCCAAGAGCGCCTCGACCGGCAAACCGCCGGCCGGCGACACCCGCAGCACCAACGCGAACGCGGCCGACGGCCGCCGCAAACCGCCGCCCGGCGGCACCGCCCCACCGACCGGAAGGGACTGAGACGGTGCGGATCTCCCGCGTGTTCTACGCCGCGCTGCTGATCGTCGTCGCGCTCGTCGTCCAGGTGAGCGTGCTCGCCCGGCTCGGTCTGCCCGGCGCGGTGCCGGACCTGCTGCTCCTGGTGGTGATCGGGCTCGCGCTGACCTACGGGCCCACCTCCGGTTGCGTGATCGGCTTCGCGGCCGGCCTGTGCGCCGACCTGGCGCCGCCGGCGGACCACGCGGCGGGGCGGTACGCGTTCGTGTTGTGCCTGACCGGCTACGTCGCCGGCCTGTTCGTCTCGCGCAGCCCCAGACGCTCGGTGCTCGCGCCGATCGCGGTGGTCGCGGTCGCCGCGGCGGCAACCACGGTGCTGTACGCGGCCGTCGGCGCGCTGGTCGGCGACGGTGCGGTGCGCCAGGTGGGGCTGACCAAGCTGTTGCTGACGGCGGTGGTCTACGACGCGATCCTGGCGCCGTTCGTGGTGCCGTGGGTGATGGCGCTGGCCCGCAAGGTGGATCCGAAACCGATGCTCTCGGGCCTGTCCCGGTAGGGGGTGAACGCCCAAGATGCGTAAACGGATGCCGAGCCTGCTCAACTCCGGCCGCTCCAAGGGAGACGGCGCACACAGCGTGCGCGCCCGGATGGTGATCCTGCAGATCCTGGTCCTGTCGCTGATGATCACCCTGTTCGGCCGGCTGTGGTACCTACAGATCCGCGAGGGCGACCACTACGCCGCCGCCGCGTCGCAGAACCAGGTCCGGGACGTGGTGACCCCGGCCGTGCGCGGCCAGATCCTCGACGACAAGGGCCGCCCGCTGGTCAACAACCGCACCGCGCTGGTGGTGTCGGTCAGCCGTACCGAACTGCTGCGGATGCCCGACTCGGGTGTCGGTGTGCTGACCAAGCTGGCCGAGGTGCTGCAACTGCCCGCCGACGAGGTCAAGGCCCGCACCCGGCTGTGCGAGCGCAACGTGCCCAAGCCGTGCTGGAACGGCTCGCCGTACCAACCGATCCCGGTCACCGACAACGCCACCACCGAGCAGGCGCTGACCATCATGGAGCACCGCGAGGACTTCCCCGGGGTGACCGCCGAGCCCACCGCGGTACGGCAGTATCCGGCGCCCGAGGGAGCCAACGGCGCGCATGTCGTGGGCTATCTCTCGCCGGTCTCCGACGACGAGTTGAGCAAGCAGAAGGCCGAGGGCAAGAAGGATCTCCAGCGTGCCGACGAGGTCGGCCGCAGCGGTCTGGAGCGCAGCTACGACACGGACCTGCGCGGCAAATCCGGAGTCACCGGGCTGTCCGTGGACCACCTCGGTCGGGTCACCGGCACCGTCTCGGAAACCCCGCCGGTGCCCGGGAACCACCTGGTCACCAGCATCGACGCGAAGATCCAGGCGATCACCGAGCAGCAGCTCGACGAGGCGATGAAGCGGGCCCGGTCGACCTTCGACGCGGGCAACACGCACAAGAACTTCATCGCCGACGCGGGCGCGGCGGTGGTGATGGACATCAAGACCGGCCGGGTGATCGCGATGGCCAGCGCGCCCAACTACGACCCGTCGGTGTGGGTGGGCGGCATCTCGCCGCAGGACTACAAGGCGCTCACCGACGAGAAGGCCGGCGTGCCGCTGGTGTCCCGGGCCATACAGGGTCAGTTCGCGCCGGGCTCGATCTTCAAGGTGATCTCCACCTCGGCCGCGGCCGAGTCGGGCTACTCCACCAAGGCCAACTACGACTGCTCGCCGAGCATCTCGGTCGGCGGCCAGACCTTCAACAACCTGGAGTCCAGGGGCTACGGCCCGATCTCGCTCCAGCGCGCCCTGGAGGTCTCCTGCAACACCGTCTTCTACGGCATCGGCTACGACATGTGGCTCAAGGACGGCGGGATCTTCGGCAAGAACCCCAAGGACCCGATGGTCACCATGGCCAAGAAGTACGGCCTGGGCGCCCCCACCGGCATCGACCTGCCCGGCGAGTCCGGCGGCCGGATCGCCGACCGGGCCTGGAAGAAGCGCAACTGGGAGCAGAACAAGGACGCGTGGTGCAAGCAGGGCGACACCGGCAACGAGTACGTGGACAAGATCGCCAAGGAGAACTGCGTCGACGGCTGGCAGTTCCGCGCCGGTGACGCGATCAACTTCGCGATCGGCCAGGGCGACACCACGGTCACCCCGTTGCAGATGGCACGGGTGTACGCGGCGATCGCCAACGGCGGCACGTTGTGGAAGCCGAGTCTGGGCAAGGCCGTGGTCAGCCCGAGCGGCAAGCTGGTGCGCGAGATCCAGCCACAGGTGGCGGCCAAGCTGCCGATAAGCGACGCGACGCTCAAGTACCTGCAGAACGCGCTGATCGGCGTCGAGATGAACGGCACCGCGGCCGGCGTGTTCGCCAACTGGCCGAACGCCCAGATGCCGATAGCGGCCAAGACCGGCACCGGCTCGGTGTACGGCAAGCAGAGCACGTCCTGGTTCGCCACCTACGGCGGTCCCAAGGACGGGCCGCAGTACGCCGTGGTGATGATGGTCAGCCAGGGCGGCACCGGCTCCGGTACCTCGGGTCCGTCCGTACGCAAGATCTACGAGGCGTTGCTCGGCGTCGACGACAAGGGCGCGATCGACCCGACCAAGGCGCTGCTGCCCGCCCCGCCCGCCGGGCTGCCGCAGGTCAAGGAGGACGGCACGGTCGTGCCCGCGTCCTACCTGCTGCCGCCGCGCCCCGGCGGCGGCGAAGGCTCCACCACCACCGCGTCGTCCGCGCCCTGGGCGCTGCCGCCCGATCGGGGGATCCACCGGACGGGGAGAGGGACATGAGCCTGAAATTGCGGCCCGCCTCGCGGGTCGCCGGGTTCGGTACACCGGACCTGGGCCGACTCGCACCGGTGTTCACCCCACGCCGGTCGATCACCCGACAGATCATCCAGCGCGACGCCCCGGTGCGTCGGCTGGACTGGATACTCCTGGGCCCGGCGCTCGCGCTGTCCGCGGTGGGCTCGCTGCTGGTGTGGTCCGCGACCCGCAACCGGCGCGGACTCACCGGCGGGGATCCGCAGTTCTTCTTCAAGCGGCACCTGCTCAACCTGGCGATCGGGCTGGTCCTGGCCACCGTGGTGGCGATAATCGGTCACCGCCGGATAAGGGCGTTCGCGCCGTTCGTCGGGGTCGTCGCGGTGTTCGGACTGATGGCCGCGCTCAGCCCGCTGGGCAGCACGATCAACGGCCAGCGGGCCTGGATCCAACTGGGTGCGGGCTTCTCGGTGCAGCCCGCCGAGTTGGCCAAGATCGCGATCATCCTGTGCATGGCGATGATCCTGTCCGAACGGGTGGACACCGGGGATCTGGCCAGGCCCGGCGACAAGGCGGTGTTCTGGGCGCTCGTGGTGGCCGGCGTGCCGATGGCGGTGATCATGCTGATGCCCGACCTCGGCTCGGTCATGGTGCTCGCGATGATCGTGCTCGGCGTGTTGCTCGCGTCCGGCGCGCGGGCGCGCTGGATGATCGCGCTGATCGTGATGGCCGCGGCCGGAGCGGTGGCGATCGTGCATCTGGGGTTGCTCAGCGAGTACCAGATCGACCGGTTCCGGGCCTTCGCCGATCCGAACTTCGATCCGGGCGGCGTCGGCTACAACACCGCGATGGCCCGGCTGGCGATCGGCTCGGGCGGGCTCACCGGCCAGGGGTTGTTCCACGGCGAGCAGACCAGCGGCCAGTACGTGCCCGAACAGCAGACCGACTTCGTCTTCTCGGTGGCCGGCGAGGAACTGGGCTTCATCGGCTGCTGCGCGATCATCGCGCTGTTCGGCGTCCTGCTGTGGCGCGGGATCCGGATCGCGCTGCACGCCGACGACCTCTACGGCACGATCGTGGCGGCGGGTGTGGTCGCCTGGTTCGCCTTCCAGGCGTTCGAGAACGTCGGGATGAACCTGGGCATCATGCCGGTGGCCGGTCTGCCGCTGCCGTTCGTCTCCTACGGCGGGTCCTCGATGTTCGCCATCTGGATGGGGATAGGGCTGTTGCAGTCGGTGCACATGCGGCACGCGGGTGCCTTCAAGTCGGCCTGACGACCGTCGCATCATCCGTCACGGGCGGGCTCCCACCGGGCATCTCGGTAGGGGGTCCGCCCGGATCGCGTTAGGCTGGGAGGTCGATCCCCCTCCCAGCCCCATCGGAAGGACCGCCATGCCCGTCGAGTCCCTGTTCCCGCGTCTGGAGCCGCTTCTGCCCCAGGTGCAGAAGCCCATCCAGTACGTCGGTGGCGAGCTCAACTCGACCGTCAAGGACTGGGACGCGTGCACGGTCCGCTGGGCCCTGATGTACCCGGACGCGTACGAGGTCGGCCTGCCCAACCAGGGTGTGATGATCCTGTACGAGGTCCTCAACGAGGTCGCCGACGTGCTCGCGGAGCGCACCTACGCGGTGTGGGGCGACCTGGAAAAGCTGATGCGCGAGCACGACGTGCCGCAGTTCACCGTGGACGGACATCGGCCGGTCGGCGCGTTCGACGTGTTCGGGCTGAGCTTCTCCACCGAGCTGGGCTACACGAACATGCTCAACGCGCTCGACCTGGCGGGCATCCCGATCGAGGCCAAGGACCGCACCGAGGATCACCCGATCGTGCTGGCCGGCGGACACGCCGCGTTCAACCCCGAGCCGATCGCGGACTTCATCGACTGCGCGGTGGTCGGCGACGGCGAGCAGGCCGTGCTCCAGATCACCGACATCATCCGGGCCTGGAAGGCCGAGGGCCGGCCCGGCGGCCGGGACGAGCTGCTCTTCCGCCTCGCGGTCACCGGCAACGTCTACGTGCCGCGTTTCTACGACGTGGACTACCTCGACGACGGCCGGATCCAGCGGGTCGCGCCGAACCGCTCGGGCGTGCCGTGGCGGGTGTCCAAGCACACCGTGATGGACCTGGACGAGTGGCCCTACCCCAAGCAGCCGCTGGTCCCGCTCGCCGAGACGGTGCACGAGCGCATGTCGGTGGAGATCTTCCGAGGCTGCACCCGAGGCTGCCGGTTCTGCCAGGCGGGCATGATCACCCGGCCGGTGCGCGAGCGCAGCATCAAGGGCATCGGCGAGATGGTCGACAAGGGCCTGAAGGCGACCGGCTTCGAGGAGGTCGGCCTGCTGTCGTTGTCCTCCGCCGACCACACCGAGATCGCCGAGGTGGCCAAGGGGCTGGCGGACCGCTACACCGACGACAAGATCGGCCTGTCGCTGCCGTCCACCCGGGTGGACGCGTTCAACATCGACCTGGCCAACGAGCTGACCCGCAACGGTCGCCGCTCGGGGCTGACCTTCGCACCCGAGGGCGGCAGCGAGCGGCTGCGCAAGGTGATCAACAAGATGGTGTCCGAGGAGGACCTCATCCGCACGGTCGCCACCGCGTACGGCAACGGCTGGCGCCAGGTGAAGCTCTACTTCATGGTCGGCCTGCCCACCGAGACCGACGAGGACGTGCTGCAGATCGCGGACATGGCCAAGAAGGTCATCCAGAAGGGCCGCGAGGTCTCCGGGAGCCGGGACATCCGCTGCACGGTGTCGATCGGCGGCTTCGTGCCCAAGCCGCACACCCCGTTCCAGTGGGCCCCGCAGCTCGACCCGGCCGCCACCGACGCGCGGCTGCACAAGCTGCGTGACGCGATCCGCGCGGACCGCCAGTACGGCAAGTCGATCGGCTTCCGCTACCACGACGGCAAGCCCGGCGCGATCGAGGGCCTGCTCTCGCGCGGCGACCGCCGGGTCGGCCGGATCATCCGGGCGGTCTGGGAGGACGGCGGCCGATTCGACGGCTGGAGCGAACACTTCAGCTACGACCGCTGGGTGCGCTGCGCCGACGAGGCGCTGTCCGACGAGCCGGTGGACCTGAACTGGTACACCACCCGCGAGCGCGAGTGGAACGAGGTGCTCCCGTGGGACCACCTCGACTCCGGCCTGGACAAGGACTGGCTCTGGGAGGACTGGCAGGACGCCCTCGACGAGACCGAGGTCGACGACTGCCGCTGGAGCCCCTGCTTCGACTGTGGCGTCTGTCCTCAACTCGGCACCGAAATTCAAATCGGCCCCACGGGCCAAAAGCTCCTCCCGCTCTCGGTGAAGCAGCCGGCCGCGCAGGGCTGACGGCCAAGAACGGGGGAGCGGTCGAGCACCTCGCGAGACTTCCGGAGGATGTCCCCGAGGCCGAGCAGGACGAGATCCTGCGGAGCCTCGGGGTTCGGAAGCGGGTTTCAGTGGCCGCCGCCAGGGCCACGACGCCCTCGCCGGCGCCGACAGCCAACTCGGACATCGTCGGCACGGTCGAGTGGACACAGGGCCGGCGGGGGAGGCTCGTCTCATGAGCGTCGGCATCGGGGAGCGGCTGCGAGACGTACGCAAGCGGCGGGGGATGACTCAGAGGGAGTTGTCCAGCCAGTCGGGAGTGTCACTCTCGCTCATCCGAAAATTGGAACAGGGCGAGCGCGACGACACGCGACTGGAGACCGCCCGACGGCTCGCGTCTGCCTTGCGCGTTCCCACCACGAGCCTGATGACGGACTCCCCCGAGGAGTCCGCGTCCCAGGTATCCCTCGATCGGTGGGAGCCGGTACGCCGGGCGCTCATTGCTCCTCTGGCGGCCGGCAATGACCTCGAAGGGCCGACGCTTCAAGGGGTTCGCGCCGCGCTGTGGGACGCAACGCCTTTGTTTTCCGGTGATCGATTCGCCGAACTCGGCGCGGTCCTCCCATCCCTGCTGCGGGACGCCGAGGAACTGGCCCAGGCCGATCCCGCCGGGCGCGCGGTGCGAGCGAGGCTGATGTTGCTCACCGGCTGGCTCCTCACGCAGACCAGGCAGTTCGACGCCGCCGAGATGGCCCTCGAACGAGCCCTCGACGGAGCCACGGATCGCCTTCAGGGTGCCTCCGCGGTCAGCACCCAGTGCTGGCTCCTGCTGCGGCGCGGGAGGCTGGCGGACGCCCGGGCTCTGGCCACCAGATGGGCCGACGACGCCGAGCCGCGCATCTCCAAGGCAACTCCTGCTGAGCTGAGCGCCTGGGGGTGGCTCCTGCTTCGCCTATCGGCTGCCAGTGTTCGGGACAACCGTCCGGGCGAGTCCGAGGACGCCTTGCGCCTCGCTCATTCGGCAGCCGTTGCCATGGGCCGCGAGTACGACCCTCCCGAGAACTTCCTGAGCAGCTTCGGCCCGATCACGGTGGCGCTGAAGCGCGTAGAAAATGCGGCGATCGTCAACCGACCCGATCGCGTGCTTCAACTCGCTGCACACATCCCTGTGGACAAGCTGAAGCCGACCTCGAACAACCGCAACCGGCACCTGCTCGACGTGGCGGACGCCTATGCCCGCACACGGCGTTTCGCAGAGGCCATTGACGTACTCCAGAAGGTCCGTGCGGGCTCTCCCGAGTGGCTCCCGAATCAGCGGTACGCCAGAGACATCATGGGACGCCTCGTAGTTGGCCGGCGCACGCTCACTCCCGAGATGCGTACCCTCTCCGACGCCGTAGGGCTGCCTCTGTAGCACCTTGTGGTACTTCGCCTCGGGGTGCTCGCGAAGTGCCATTGAGATCATGTGGCCACGCTTCGTAACGTTGCGTACATGACGGACAGCGAGCAAGTCGATCGTGTGCGTTACCCGGACAACGCTGCGACGGTCGGATGGAACAGCGATTCGGACGCCATGTCCGGCCGGGTGATCTCGTATCGGTACCTCGGTTCGCGAGTGCACGAGGACGTGCGAGGGCCTACGGGATATGAAGGCGATCCCCACGGACACCGACCCCATGCATCCTTCGGGCGTGCTCACCGAAATCCAGTCGGGCCGCGACGGACGGCTGGGGGTTGTGCGGGCGCACGACGCCGACGACAAGCACGGTGATCCGCGGCGAGTTCGCCTTTGGTACGCCTACCTGCCGCGCATTGCTCCGGACGGGTGGCGTAAAGCAACTGCCGGCCTGGTTCGAGATTGCCTGGCGGCAGCACAGACTGAGATTTCTCCCAACGTCGCCAAGCGGCACGTCGTGGGCGCCAGAACGAAGGTGCCCCTCCGCGAGGGCTTGGCGACGACGGTCCGCCCCGAGCAGCGTCGCGACGATGAGGCCGCGGCCTGAGCGCGGACCGTCAAACCATCGACTCCCCGCCGCAATTGCGGCAGGGCTGGGTAAAACGCCCAAGAGACAGCACGTCCTACTCGCACCACCGCCTATCGGCTGTCAGAGAGGACTTACGTCAATGCAGAAGGCCATCGAAGTACAGGCGCAGGCACCGGCCGGCGACCTTCTCGTTCCCCTTCAGGTGGACTACGGCACGCAGGTGCCGAACGACTTCACGCTCCCCGAGGGCTTGACCCTGGACGAGGGTCGGCAGATCACCGTGATGGGCGGCGAGGCCGTCATCGAGAGCGAGCTGAGCGCTCACATGGGGATCACGAAGTCCAACGCGGTTTCGGACGGGCAGCAGGGCGCGTTGGACCAGAACGTGCCGGACGACGCCACCCCCAATGCCTGACCCGCGAATCGTTGTCGCCACCGGCCCGCTCGACGTCACCGCCGATTTCGTGATCGAGGAACTCAATCGTCGGGGCGTTCCGCTCGCGCGGATCGATACCGGCGCGTTCCCGGACTCGGTGAACCTGTCGGCGACGTTCGGGCCGGATGGCTGGCGGGGCAAGCTCTCGGGAGGATCCCGGACCGTGCGCCTCGAAGACTTGCGCGCGGTGTACTGGCGTCGCCCGTCGAACTTTCCCGCGGACAGTGTCGAGGCGGGCCCCTCCCGGGAGTTCGCCTCTCGGGAGGCCCGCAGCGGTATGACCGGTGTGCTGTACGCGCTCCCCGGTGTCGCTTGGGTGAATCATCCTCTCGCCATCACGGCATGCACCAAGCCGGCGCAACTCGCCGCGTTCGTCCGGGCCGGCTTGACCGTTCCGGCCACCTGGATCGGCAATGTTCCGCAGGAGCACGGCGACTTCTGCAAGGCGGGCCCAGCGGTATCGAAGACCCTCGGCCCGATCAACTACGACGGACCGGAGGGGTACCAGGTGCTGTACGCGGCGCGCGTCCCGCCGGAGCATTACGGCCATCCGCGAGCGCGGGCGACCGCCAACTGTCTCCAACGCGAGATCGAGCACAAGGTGGCCGAATACCGCGTGGCGGTGGTAGCGGATCGCCTTTTCATCAGCGAGGCGTCCGTCCTCGGCCCGTACCTCGACATCCGAGCAGTCGGCCAGGACGGCGTCACATACACACCGGGAACGCTCCCCGACGCTGTGCAGGCGGGCATCCGCACCGTAACTCGCAAGTTCGGCCTGGTGTTTGCCGCCTGGGACCTCGTGCGCGACGACACCGGAAAAATCTGGGCGCTGGAGCTGAACCCGGGCGGGCAGTGGGCCTTCACGCCCGACCGCGACGACATCTGCCGGGCCATCGCCGACTATCTGGAGGAAGCCGCAAACACATGACGACACTCGACGACGAAGCAACCGCACGGCGCACGGCCATGGTCAACGAATTGACCGCCGGCGGCCACGCAATCCGGCCCGACGTGGCCGACGCATTCCGGAATGAGCCCCGGCACGCCTACGTACGTCGGTTCACGCGCAGCCACCACATCGATGGTGCGTGGGTTTCCGAGGAGGTGAACGACGCGCACCCGGACTGGCTCGCCGAGGTCTATCGGGATCAGGTACTCCTCACCTCGACCTGGCCCGCGATGTCCTCGTCCACGGTGCCGTCGCTCATGGCCGACATGCTGGACGCCCTCGACGTGCACCCCGGCGCGACGGTGACCGAGATCGGCACGGGAACGGGCTACAACGCGGGACTCCTGGGTCGGCTCGTGGGGGACGAAAATGTTCTCTCCGTCGATGTCGCCCCGGAGCTGGTTTCCGCCGCGCGGGCCGCCCTTGAGGCCACCGGGCACGACAAGATCACCGTCGTCTGCGGTGACGGCTCAAGCCCTGAGGTGGTGAAGCCCAACAGCACCGATCGACTCATCGCCACCTGCGGAGTGAATCGTCTCCCAACCGCGTGGCGCCGGGCCGTTCATCCCGGCGGACTCATCGTTGTTCCACTCGGCGCCGGCATCGCCGTCCTCGACGTCAACAAGGAGCACGGCGTCCAGGGGCGGTTCCTGTCGACCGGGGCGTACTTCATGAGCCTGCGACCCGCAAACGGCGCTCCCCTGATGCCACGCCCCGACAACCCGGAGGGGCCGACGGAACCCTGCACTATGCCGGTGGCGGCATGGAGCGACAGCGAGTTCACGTTCCTGGTGTCCTTCTCGCTGGGGTTGGACGACGTCCTGACCGACACCTCATCGTCGGGTGCCCTGACCCTGTGGCACAGGGACGGCTCGATTGCGACCGTCGCTGCGGACGGAACCGCACGTCAGGCCGGGCCGCGGCGGCTGGCCGATCTGCTGGGCCGGCTCTGGGACGACTACCAGGCGCACGGCCGACCGCCGCGCAATGCGTATCGCATCGCGGTAAGCCCCGACGGGACGCACACCGTAAGTGCTCAATGCGCAAGCGGGCTGTGGGAAGTACTCCCGCCCTACGCCGAGTAGCTACCCCGGAGAGAGGGACCAAGCGTCCCCCTTGGCAAGGTCTCGTTCACGGCCCCACGTCGGCCGAGGTGGGGCCGTGCCCTATATGCGTGGAGCATCGATTGGTAAAGAGGTACCTCTCGGACGAAGAGTGGGACCTGGCTGTTGCGGTACTCCCGACGCGAGTTCAGGGGTTGTGCCGTACCGCAATTTCGTGGATTTCATCGCAATGCGCTATTGGGAGCGCTTGTCATGGAAGTCGCTTGCCCTTTGCAGTGCGACGCATGAGCGCTATCTGGAAGCCCGCTTCTCCCAGCGGCGGCAACAGGGGCGATGGGCCGCGCTGCACGAGGTCTTGGGTCACCGTCACGCCCCATGGTTGGCCGCGGCCGGGGACCCCGTGCCACCCCACCTCGCGCCGCGTCGATGCAGACATGCTGACGGACCACACCGGTGGCTATTCCGCGAACCGCATTGGCGAGCCTGCCATCCGATTCTCTACTCACGCGCGGGGCCCGCCTGGCATGAGTCCCTGGAGGCGGTGGCCGGTTACTACTCCGGGAGGTGGCCAACATGGGCGGCCGTTCCCGGCTGCATCTGCCGCAGTAGGGCTGCAACCATCGCGTCCCTCTCCACCTCGTGGCGCCGCGCCGGGATCTATCCGCAACCTTTTGGCGAGCGGGGTCGCGTCGTTTCTACGTGGAGTCTCCAGTTGGTACAGAGATACCTCGGCAGTCACCCGTTCCTCGAATATGCCTTCCGCGTAGACGCATTCGCCTCGGCCCGGGATCGAGCAGCACAAAAGAGCCCTTGGTGGATCGATCGCCTCCACCCGAATGGTGGACGTGTAGACGTCAAGTTCGCTGCGGGGTACGAACTGGGTGATGTATGGCGGTGGTTGGCGCGTATTTCGCGCATTTCGCAGAGTGGGCCGTCGAATTCGGCGAAGCCCGGGTAATGGGATTCCCGGGTGGCCGTGGTCGAGGAGGAGGTCGAAGTCCGGGTCGGGCGTGGTCGGTACGTCGTCGGGCGTCGTGGGTGGGTGCGCACCGTCGTGGAGGATGCCGCCGCGCCGGCGCGGGGTGGCGAACCCCGCACCTTCGTGGGCCTGGCTTGATCCGGTCGGTCGTGGCGAGCCAGGCTCGGCAGGTCTTGTTCGCTCGCTATGTCAGCGATCGCCTGTTGTCGAGTAGTCGTGTGGTCACGTGGGGCAGCAATGGTGGTCCTGCCTCCTTGTCGGTGGAGGGGCCATTAATCTGCCGGGGTGAATCCAAACGGGGAGCAATCGGAACCGGCGCCGTGGACGCCGTCGGGGAGCAATCAGCCGCCGGGGGCGCCCGCCGGGGGCGAGCCTCCCGGGTGGCAGCAGCAGGTCGGGGGCGGGTACGCGCCGCGGGCCGGCGGCGGGAGTGGGTCCGAGCCGGAGGGCTGTCTGTACGCGGTCGTGCGGTGGCCGGCGCGGATCATCGCGCTGATCGTCGTGGTGCCGTTGCGGTTGTTGTGGGAGTTGTTGTGCCTGATCGGGCGGGGGATCAGGTTTCTGTTCTGGACCTGGTTCCTGCGGCCGATTCTGCGCGGGCTGAAGGTTCTGCTGTGGGACTGGTTCCTTTATCCGGTGCTCGCCTTCGTCGGCCGCTACATCCTGGTGCCGATCGGTAACGCGATCGCGTGGGTGGTGACCCACCTGCTGGCCCGCCCGCTCGTCTTCCTCTTTCGATACGTGCTGCTCAAGCCCGCGACCTGGTTGTGGCGGTATGTGCTGCGCCCGGTCGGGCGGGTGACGCTTCAGGCGCTGCGGTTCGCGTGGGACGTGTCCACCGCCGTGCTCAACTTCCTGATCGTCCGGCCGCTGTCCTGGTTGTGGCGGGCCGTGCTGGTCCCGATCGGTCGCGGCATCGCCGTGGTCTGGCATCACCTGGTCGTACTTCCGGTGTCCTGGGCCTGGCGCAACGTGCTCACGCCGATCGGCAGGGGCATCCGCGCGGTATGGCGGGTGCTGGTCGTGGTGCCGCTGCGCTGGCTCGGTCGCAACGTGCTCCGGCCGATCGGTCGGGCCACCGGCGAGGTGTTGCGGGCCTTCGGAATCGGGGGGCGCTGACCCGACCCGCGCGATGGCCGTAGTCTTGGAACGACTTCTGCCCACCCACTTGAGCCAAGGACTGAGCGAAACTGGCACGACGTACGCCCGAGGGACCGCCGCCCGCGCCGACGGTCCAGCGACTGCGCCTCCGGTACACCAAGCGCGGGCGCCTCCGGTTCACCAGCCACCGGGATTTCCAGCGCGCGTTCGAGCGGGCCCTGCGTCGGGCGGAAGTGCCGATGGCCTACTCCGCCGGTTTCACCCCACACCCCAAGGTGTCGTACGCGGGAGCGGCGCCCACCGGTGTCGCCAGCGAGGCCGAGTATCTCGAGATCGGCGTGGCCACGCACTGTGACCCGGCGCGTCTGCGAGACCTGCTCGACGCGTCCCTGCCGACCGGTCTCGACGTGCTCGAGATCGTCGAGGCACACGGCGGCAACCTGCCCGAACGCCTGGAGGCGTCGGTCTGGGAGCTGGCCCTCGCAGGCGTCACCCGCGAGGAGGCCGAGCGCGCGATCGGCGTGTTCCTGGCCGCCGAGACCGTCGAGGTCCAGCGGATGAGCAAGAACGGAATGCGTACATTCGACGCCCGTGGGGCGGTGATCGCGCTGACCGTCACCACCCCCGACGGGAACGACGCAGGTCACCAGGGTGTCGATGCGGGTAGCGCCGCACCCTGTGCGATACTGCGACTGGTTGTCCGGCACACCACACCCGCCGTACGACCCGACGACGTTCTGTCCGGTCTTCGCATGGTCGCCGAACTTGTTACGCCCACCGCCGCCGCGGTCACCCGCCTGGCGCAGGGGCCGCTCGACACCGCGACCGATTCGGTGACCGACCCGCTCGCGCCCGACCGCGCAGCATCGGCGGTGGAGCACACCTCGCAGGGGGACGAGGTACTCCGGACCGGCCCGCAGGGCGGTGCAGAACCCGTCGTCGAAGCCTCGAACCGGTGACGACCGGGTACACGAGGCCACAAGGCTTGAATTTCCGACAGACTTATCGCCCGGATCACGACCGCAAGGTCGGGACCGGCGAGTGAGAGAGAAGCTTCCGCGCGGCGCCCTGCGTTGGAGCGCCCGGAAGCGTGACGGGAGACAGACCCGCATGCTCGACACCGAGCCCAACGACACGCCTGAGACATCAGGTACACCCGGGGTTGTGAACTCCGGTATTTCCGACAACAGCACAGACAACGACAACAGTACGAAGGACGACACGGCCACGACGCCGGCCCCCCGCCGCCGTCGCCGCGCCGCCAGTCGTCCCGCAGGACCGCCGAGCGTGCCCTCCGTCGAGGCCGCGCCGGTTCCGGCTGCCGTGACCCCCGAGGTTCCCGCGCCCTCCGACGAGGAGGAGCCGGAGGCCGAGGAGGCCGTCGTGGCCGAGAGTGCCCCCGAGCCCGAGCCCGAGCCGGAGGCCCCGCGACGTGCACGGCGCACCCGCAAGCGGGTGACCGCGCCGGTCACCGACACGGCCGAGGTCGCGTCCGCACCGGTGGAGGCTGCCGAGCCCGCACCGGTGGCGGCCGAGCCGGAGCCGGAGCCGGAGGAGGCGCCCCGGCGCGTCCGGCGTACCCGCAAGCGGGCGGCGGTCGCTCCCGAGGCGACCCCCGCGGCCTCGGACGAGGTCGTGCCGGAAGCCGCCCCTGCGCCCGTGCGGACCGAGCCGGTACAGGCCGAGCCTGCACAGCCCGAGGTCGAGGCGGAGCCGGAGGAGGCCCCGCGCCGGACCCGGCGTACCCGCAAGCGTGCGGTGCCCGCCGCCGAGGCGATCGAGGAGACCCCCGCGGCCGAGGCCGAGGCGGTCGCCGAGCCCGAGCCCGAGCCGGAGGCCGCCCCCGAGCCGCGTACCCGGGCCGGCCGCAAGACACCGCCGCCGGTTTTCCAGCCGCTGTTCCAGGCCCCGCAGGCGGCCGTCTTCGCCGAGCCCAAGCGCACGGCCGAGCCGACTCCGACCCCGGCCGCCGGCCCGGCGCCCGCCGTCGCGGAGCCGGAGACCCGGACCGAGCCCGACGAGCCGCGCGGTCGGCGTCGCCGTCGACGCGCGCTGCCGGTGGACGAGGTGCACACGGCCGCCGGGGCCGAGCCGCAGGACTCGCGTTACCAGGACGAGCAGGAGCGCCACCCGGGCCGCACGGTCGTCACGACCGAGCAGGCCGAGCAGACCGAGCCGGAGGAGACCGAGGGCGCCGAGGCGCACGAGGACGAGACCGAGGGCGAGCGCCCGACCCGACGTCGTCGGCGCGGCGGTCGCCGCCGCCGCGGTCGCGGTGACGACGGTGCCGAGGACAGCTCCGACGAGGACGGCGAGCAGCAGGCCGAAGGCGTCGGCGACGGTCCCGACGACGACGAGGACGTCGACGAGCCGGGCGACCCCGGGGCGACCACCAGCAGCCGGCGGCGCCGGCGTCGGCGGCGTCGTGACGGCGCCGCCGAGGAGTCGCCCGCCGAGCCGCAGGACGACCCCGAGCGCACCGTGGTCAAGGTCCGCGAGCCGCGCAAGCGTGAGGCGCTCTCCGAGAGCCCCACCGACGAGGTGCAGGGCGTCAAGGGCTCGACCCGCCTGGAGGCCAAGAAGCAGCGCCGCCGCGAGGGGCGCGAGCAGGGCCGGCGTCGGGTGCCGATCATCACCGAGTCGGAGTTCCTGGCCCGCCGCGAGGCGGTCGAGCGCGTGATGGTCGTGCGCCAGAACGGCGAGCGCACCCAGATCGGCGTGCTGGAAGACGACGTGCTCGTCGAGCACTACGTCAACAAGGAACAGGCCACCTCGTACGTCGGCAACGTCTACCTGGGCAAGGTCCAGAACGTGCTGCCCTCGATGGAGGCCGCCTTCGTCGACATCGGCAAGGGCCGCAACGCGGTGCTGTACGCCGGCGAGGTCAACTTCGAGGCGGCGGGCTTCAGCGGCCCGCGCCGGATCGAGGCCGTGCTCAAGCCCGGCCAGTCGGTCCTGGTGCAGGTCACCAAGGACCCGATCGGTCACAAGGGCGCCCGGCTGACCAGCCAGGTCTCGCTGCCCGGTCGCTACCTGGTCTACGTGCCCGAGGGCACCATGACCGGGATCAGCCGCAAGCTGCCGGACACCGAGCGGGCCCGGCTGAAGACCATCCTCAAGAAGATCGTGCCGGAGAACGCGGGCGTCATCGTGCGCACCGCGGCCGAGGGCGCGACCGAGGAGGACCTGACCCGCGACGTGACGCGGCTCCAGGCCCAGTGGGAAGAGATCAAGAAGAAGTCCAAGATGATCACGACCAGTTCGCCCTCGCTGCTGTACGGCGAGCCGGACATGACGGTCCGGGTCATCCGCGACATCTTCAACGAGGACTTCTCGAAGCTGATCGTCTCGGGCGACGAGGCGTGGGGCGTCGTGCACGACTACGTCGGCCACGTGGCCCCGGACCTGGCCCCGCGCCTGTCCCGGTGGACCAGCGAGGTGGACGTCTTCGCGACGTACCGCATCGACGAGCAGCTGATGAAGGCGCTGGACCGCAAGGTCTGGCTGCCCAGCGGCGGCTCGCTGGTGATCGACCGCACCGAGGCGATGGTCGTGGTCGACGTCAACACCGGCAAGTTCACCGGTCAGGGCGGCAACCTCGAGGAGACCGTCACCCGCAACAACCTGGAGGCGGCCGAGGAGATCGTCCGCCAGCTCCGGCTGCGCGACCTCGGCGGGATCATCGTCGTCGACTTCATCGACATGGTTCTGGAGGGCAACCGCGACCTCGTGCTGCGGCGCCTGATGGAGTGCCTGGGTCGGGACCGGACCAAGCACCAGGTCGCCGAGGTCACCTCGCTCGGCCTGGTCCAGATGACCCGCAAGCGGGTCGGCCAGGGTCTGCTCGAAGCCTTCTCGGAGAACTGCGAGCGGTGCAACGGGCGCGGCGTGATCGTGCACATGGACGCGCCGGAGACCAAGGGCCACGGCAACGGCGGGCACCTGCACGGCGGCAACGGCAACGGCAGCCCCGCGGGCTCCGGGCGCCGCAAGCGCAACAAGGGCAACGCCGACAAGAACGGCAGCGGTCCGATCACCGAGATCGTCGAGACCGACGAGGTCGACCTGGACGGGCCGGAACTCGAGGACATCGCCGCGGACACCGAGCTGCCCGAGGTCGCCGAACTCGGTTCGGTCGAGCCGGTCGAGGTCGCCGAGGCGATCGAGGCCGCGGAGACCGCCGAGGTCGCCGTCGAGCCGGAGCCGGCCCCGCCGGTCGAGGCCGAGCCGGTCGAGGCCGAGGTGGTCGCCGAGGCACCGGCCGAGGAGGCCCCGGTGGCCGAGGCTCCGGCGGTCGAGGTCGAGGAGACCGAGCCGGCCGAGGCCGTCGAGGAGACCCCGGCACCGGCCAAGCGGGTACGCAAGGCCGCCGCCAAGAAGACGGTCGCCAAGAAGGCCGCCGCCAAGACCACACCGGCGAAGAAGACGGCCGCGGCCAAGACGCCGCGCAAGTCGGCCAAGAAGGTCGCCGCCGAGGCGGCCGAGGCCGCGGCGGCGAGCGAGGCACCGGCCGAGCAGCCGATCGTCGAGCCGACGCCGGAACCGGCCGCCAAGCCCGCCAAGACGTCGACCCGGGCCAAGAAGGCCGCGGTCAAGGCCCAGGCCGCCGCCGAGGCCCCGACCGAGGCGGAGGCCGAGCCGGCCAAGCCCGCCAAGGCCGCCGCCAAGCCGCGCAAGACGTCGCGGCGGGCGACTCGCCCCGCCGGTCCGCCGGAGGGCGCCGTGGACGGCGCCGAACCCGTGTCGGCGACGAGCGGATCCTGAGTCACGACGGGTCCGCCCCGGGGACAAACCCCCGGGGCGGACCCGTTTGGCTTTCGGCCCCGGCCTTCCTGTAACCTTTCCCCTTGGTGTGCTTAGGCACAGGCTCCTGAGCAACCACCCTCCGGATCGCAAGCTTCGGAGGAGGCCCCCGATTTCTGTTCGGTGTGGCTGGCTTCAGGGGCTCGGACCCTGCAGAGAGAGAGATCCACGGTGTACGCGATCGTTCGCGCCGGTGGCAGGCAGCACAAGGTTGCCATCGGTGACGTCGTCCAGGTCGACCGCATTCGCGGTGCGGCGGGCACGGCAGTTGAGCTCCAGGCCATCCTCGTCGTAGACGGTGAAGCCGTGACGAGTGACCCGTGGGTCCTCGCGGGTGTGAAGGTGACGGCCGAGGTCGTCGATCACACCAAGGGCAAGAAGATCGACATTCTGAAGTACAAGAACAAGACCGGTTACCGCAAGCGCATGGGTCACCGCCAGCAGCACACCCAGCTTAAGATCACCGGCATCAACTCCGGGAAGTAGGGAGAAGCGACATGGCACACAAGAAGGGTGCATCCTCCACCCGGAACGGCCGTGACTCGAACGCTCAGCGCCTCGGCGTCAAGCGCTTCGGCGGCCAGCTCGTCAACGCCGGCGAGATCATCGTCCGCCAGCGTGGCACGCACTTCCACCCCGGTACCAACGTCGGTCGCGGTGGCGACGACACGCTGTTCGCGCTGTCGGCCGGTTCCGTGCAGTTCGGCACCGCGCGCGGTCGTCGCGTCGTGAACATCGTCCCGGCGGAATAATCACGCCGCGGCATTCGCTTTGACACCCGAGGGCGGACCCCATGCGGTCCGCCCTCGGGTGTTTGTCCACAGTGTTTCGCTCCCCGCTCGGGGAGCCGAGGAGGAATCCACGTGACGACCTTCGTCGACCGCGTCGTGCTGCATGTCGCGGCGGGTAACGGGGGCCACGGCGTGGCCTCCGTGCACCGTGAGAAGTTCAAGCCGCTCGGCGGCCCCGACGGCGGCAACGGTGGCCGGGGCGGCGATGTCACGCTGGTCGTGGACGCCAACACCACCACGCTGCTCGAATACCACCACCACCCGCACCGCAAGGCCACCAACGGCAAGCCCGGTGCCGGCGCCAACCGGACCGGCCCCGCCGGCGCCGACGTGGTGCTGCCGGTGCCGGACGGCACGGTGGTCAAGCGACTGCTGCCCAACGGCGACGAGGAGTTCGTCGAGGACCTGGTCGGCAACGGGGCCAGCTACGTGATCGCCCAGGGCGGTCGAGGCGGCCTCGGCAACGCGGCACTGGCCTCCCCGCGCCGCAAGGCCCCCGGCTTCGCGCTGCTCGGCGAGCCCGGCGAGGCCGGCGACTTCGTCCTGGAGCTCAAGACCGTCGCGGACGTCGCGCTCGTGGGTTACCCGAGCGCCGGAAAGTCCTCGTTGATCGCCACGCTCAGCGCCGCGCGGCCCAAGATCGCCGACTACCCGTTCACCACCCTGGTGCCGAACCTGGGCGTGGTCACCGCCGGCGACGTCGTCTACACCGTCGCCGACGTGCCCGGATTGATCCCCGGCGCGAGCGAGGGCAAGGGCCTGGGTCTGGAGTTCCTGCGGCACGTCGAGCGCTGCAAGGCGCTCGTGCACGTGCTCGACTGCGCGACGCTGGAGCCCGGCCGCGACCCGATCAGCGATCTGGACACCATCGAGGCCGAACTGAAGGCGTACGGCGGCCTGGAGGACCGGCCGCGGATGGTCGCGCTGAACAAGGTCGACGTTCCCGACGGCAACGACCTGGCCGAGATGGTCAAGGCCGAGTTGGAGGCGCGCGGGCTCCAGGTGTTCGCGGTCTCCGCGGTCAGTCGGGCGGGCCTGCGCGAGTTGTCCTTCGCGATGGCCGCCCAGGTGCAGGGTGCGCGCGACGCCGCGCCGGCGCCCGAGGCGACCCGGATCGTGTTGCGGCCGACCGCCGTCGACGACAGCGGCTTCACCGTCACCCGGCGCGACGAGGCGTTCATCGTGCGCGGGGCCAAGCCCGAACGCTGGGTGCGCCAGACCGACTTCAGCAACGACGAGGCGGTGGGCTACCTGGCCGACCGGCTCGCCCGACTCGGTGTCGAGGAGGCGCTGTGGTCGGCCGGCGCCGTGCCCGGTGCCGAGGTCGTCATCGGCGACGACGTCACCGGCGTGGTCTTCGACTGGGAGCCCACCGTGGCGGCCGGCGCGGAGATGCTGGGTCGACGCGGCGAGGACCACCGGTTGCAGACGCACCGCCCGGCGGTGGACCGCCGACGGGACCGCGAGGCGATCGAGTCGCAGTACGAGGAGTTCGACCCGTTCTCGGACTCCTGACCGACGGGTTTTCCGCCGACGAACGGTGATTAGGGAAGGCGGGGCCTGAGGTGCTCACAGGGGCCGGCGCGGCGCGCGAGGACGTGACCTCCGCGCGCCGCATCGTGGTCAAGGTCGGTTCGTCCTCGTTGACGTCCGCGCGCGGCGGCCTGGACGCGGACCGCGTCGACGCCCTCGTGGACGCGATAGCGGCCAGGCGGGCCGAGGGGGCCCAGGTCGTACTGGTCTCCTCCGGCGCCATCGCCGCCGGGCTGGCCCCGCTGGGCCTGTCCCGTCGACCGCGGGATCTGGCCACCCAGCAGGCCGCGGCGAGCGTGGGCCAGGGGCTGCTGGTGGCCCGCTACACCGCGTCGTTCGCGCGGCACGGCCTGCGGGTCGGCCAAGTGCTGCTGACCGTCGACGACGTCACCCGCCGGGCGCACTACCGCAACGCGTACAACACGCTGGACAAGTTGCTCGCGATGGGCGCGGTGCCGGTGGTCAACGAGAACGACACGGTGGCCACCGAGGAGATCCGGTTCGGCGACAACGACCGACTAGCCGCGCTGGTCGCGCACGTCGTGCACGCCGACCTGCTGGTGCTGTTGTCCGACGTGGACGGGCTCTACGACGGCGACCCGGCGAAGCCGACCTCGGCCCGGGTCGCGTCCGTGAGCGGGGCGCAGGATCTCGAAGGCATCGAGATCGGTAAGGCCGGCAAGGCCGGCCTGGGGACCGGCGGCATGGTCACCAAGGTCGAGGCGGCGGGCATCGCGACCTCGGCGGGCATCCCCGTGGTGCTCACCGCAGCTCGATTCGCGTCCGACGCGCTGGCCGGCAAGGACACCGGAACGCTCTTTCACCGCACCGGAGTTCGCACCGCCGACCGACTCCTGTGGCTGGCCCACGCGAGCACCGCGCGCGGCCGACTCACGCTGGATCCCGGCGCGGTCCGGGCCGTGGTCGAGCGGCGCAGCTCGCTGTTGCCCGCCGGGATCACCGGTGTCCAGGGCGGTTTCGTCGCCGGCGATCCGGTGGACCTGGTTGACGAAAACGGTCACATCGTGGCCCGCGGACTGGTCAACTTTGATGCGAAGGAACTGCCGGGCCTGTTCGGGCGATCGACTCGAGAGTTGGCCCGGGAGTTGGGTCCGGCCTACGAGCGCGAGGTCGTCCACCGCGACGACCTGGTGCTGCTGCGCCGCTGAGCGACGACCACCGAAGATCAGCAGCTCGCCGACGGGAGGCCGGCCGTGCCGGAGCGTGGGGACCGCCCCTGGGGGCAGCCGAATACGACGGCGCGGGTCGAGGACGACGTCGCGGGCCGAATGTGGCACATCACGCTGACCCTCGCCGGCAAGCCGGGTGACCCCGAGGACGTCCGGCGCGCGCTCGAACGGCTCGCCCACGAACACCCGTTCCTGCTCGCGGGCCGCTACGCGGCCGACCACGCCGAGGTGCGCTACTGGGAAGAGGCGCCCAACCTGCACGACGCCGCGGCGATCGCGTTGCGGTTGTGGGGCGAGCATCGGCAGAGCGCGGGCCTGCCGCCGTGGGAACTGATCGGGCTGGAGGTGGTCGACCGCCCGACGTACCAGAAGCGGGCCGGCGCCCCGGCCCCGCTGCCGGTGCAACCGGGCCGGGTGCAGCCCTTCTAGGAGATGCCCCGGGGTGCCTGCCGGGCGGTGCGCCCGGGCGGGTCGAACGGGCGGGTCGAACGGGCGGGGTCGAACGGGCGGCCGGGCGCGGGCGAATAATGCGTGGCCCGAAAAACTCTCGCGCGTTAGCGTCGCAGGACAATGCGTACGTTTCCCGTCGCCGACCCCGGCGATCCCGATATCCGGTCGGCGGGCCGATACCTGATCTGGCTCGCCGTTCGTTGTCGCCGGACCATCTGTATGGGCATCCTGTGGGCGTCCGTGTGGATGGTCGCCCAGGCGTTGATGCCCGCCGCGGTCGGCCGCGCGATCGACGCGATCGAAGCGCGCGACGAGCAGGCGCTCTTCGGGTGGTCGGGCGCGCTGTTGGGGCTCGCCGTGCTGATCGGCTTCACCGGGATCATGCGCCACCGCAACGCGGTCGCCAACTTCCTGGACGGCGCGTTTCGCACGATCCAACTGGTCACCCGACACGCCTCCCGGCTCGGTGCCGCCCTCCAACACCGGATCGCCACCGGCGAGGTGGTCGGGGTGGGCACCTCGGACGTGGACGCGATCGGCTCGGTGCTCGACATCACCGCCCGCGGTTCCGCGTCGGTGGTCACGCTCGTCGTGGTCGCGGTGGTGCTGCTGAACATGTCGGTGCCGCTGGGCCTGCTCGTACTGATCGGCGTGCCACTGCTGATGGGCCTGGTCTCGCTGCTGCTGCGGCCGCTGCACCGACGCCAGAACGCCTATCGCGACCTGCAGGCCGGGCTGGCCGATCGGGCCGTGGACATCGCATCCGGTCTGCGGGTGCTGCGCGGGATCGGCGGCGAGCGCACGTTCGGCGCCCGCTATCGACGCGAGTCGCAACAACTGCGGGTGGCCGGCGTACGCACCGCCCGGATCGAATCCCTTTTGGAAGCCGCGCAGTTCCTGGTGCCCGGCTTCTTCATCGCGTTCGGCACCTGGTTGGCCGCCCGGTTCGCCCTGGACGGTCGGTTGACGGTCGGTCAGATGGTGTCCTTCTACGGCTACGCGGCGTTCCTGACGGTGCCGCTCTCCACCATCACCGAGTTCGCCGACCGGATCGTGCGCGGGCATGTCGCGGCCCGGCGGGTGACGCGGGTGCTCGCCCTGGAACCGGGTGTGCCGGACCCCGCCGCGCCTGTCGCCTGGCCGCCGCCGGGAGATCTGGTGGATCGGCGTTCGGGCCTGCTGGTCCGACCCGGTGCGCTGCTCGGCGTCGCGTGCGAAGACCCGCAGGACGCACCGGCGTTGGCAGATCGGCTCGGTCGCTACGAGGAGGCCGACGTGCTCTATGCCGACGTGCCGCTCGCCGACCTGGCGCTCGCCGACGTGCGGGCGCGGATCCTGGTCGGGCACCACGACGCCGGGCTGTTCGCCGGGCCGCTGCGCCGCGAACTGACGCCGGGCGACGGCGGATCGGGTGATCTGGCCACAGCGGTCGAGGTGGCCTGCGCCGACGACGTGATCGATGCGCTGGACGCGGGACTGGACAGCGAGATCGCGGCGCGCGGCCGGGAGTTCTCCGGCGGTCAGGTGCAACGTCTGCGACTGGTACGGGCGTTGGTGGCCGACCCGCAGACGCTGGTATTGATCGAACCCACCAGCGCGGTGGACGCGCACACCGAGGCGCGGATAGCCGCCCGGCTCGCCGCGCACCGCCGGGGCCGGACCACGGTGGTGGCCACCACGAGTCCGCTCGTGCTGGACACGATGGACGAGGTCGCCTACGTCGAGGACGGCAAGGTGATGGCGGTCGGGCCGCACCGCGAACTGTTGGCGACCGAGCCTCGGTACGCGGCGTTGGTCACCCGGGTCGACGAGGACGAGGACGACGAGAAAGAGGAGGAGGACGCGTGAGCGCGCGGGAACTGCTCCCGATCGCGCCGGCCGCCGAGGTCGGCAGGCACGCCGTACGGCTGTTGCGCGAGCGGCGGCGCGATCTGATTCTGACCGTGCTGTTCTACGCGCTCGCCGCGGTGGCCGGTCTGGTCGCGCCGCGGTTGCTCGGGGTGTTGATCGAGAAGGTCCGCGCGGACAGCCCGACCCGCACGATCGACCTGCTCGGACTGGGCATCGCCGGCGCGCTGTTGCTGCAGGCGCTGATCGTGCGGCAGGCCGCGGTGGCCGCCGCGCGGTTGGGCGAGGGGCTGCTCGCGCAGGTCCGCGAGGAGTTCGTGGACCGGATCCTGGACCTGCCGCTGTCCACGGTCGAGCGGGCCGGCTCCGGCGACCTGCTCGGGCGGGCGAACCGCGATGTGGCCGCGATGTCCCGGTCGGCCCGGCGGGCGGTGCCGTCCGTGCTGGTCGCGGCGGTGACGATCGTGCTCACCTTCGCGGGGCTGCTGCTGCTCAATCCGCTGCTCGCGCTGCCGTTGTTGATCACGCTGCCGCTGTTGGTGCCGGTCACCTACTGGTACCTGCGCCGCGCGCCGGCCGGCTACCTGCGCGAGAACGCGGCGTGGGCGCAGGTGACCGACTCGCTCGCGGAGACGGTCGAGGGGGCGCGCACGGTCGAGGCGCTACGGCTGGCCGACCGGCGCCGGCGGCGGGGCGACGAGGACGTCAGGCAGGCGTACGCGGCCGAGCGGTACACGCTGTGGCTGCGCACGATCTGGTTTCCGTCGGTGGACTTCGGCTACATGTTGCCGGTGGTGGCGACCACGGGGTTCGGTGGCTGGGCGTATCTGCACGGCTGGGCCTCGCTCGGCGAGGTGGCGACGGCCGTGTTGTACGTGCAGTTGATCATCGGCCCGATGGACGAGTTGTTGAACTGGCTGGACGAGGTGCAGATCTCGGCGGCCTCGCTGGCCCGGTTGCTGGGGGTGGCCGATGTGCCCTCCGATCGCGAACCGACCGACGCCGTGCCGGTGGACGAGACGTTGACCGTGCGCGACGTGCGGTTCGCCTATGCGGCGGGCCGGGAGGTGCTGCACGGCATCGACCTGACGATTCGGCCGGGGGAGCGGATCGCGGTGGTGGGGCCCAGTGGGGCCGGGAAGTCCACGCTGGGGCGGCTGTTGGCCGGGGTCAACGCACCCACTTCGGGGAGCGTGTCGGTGGGCGGGGTGCCGCTGGTGGGGCTTCCGCTGGACGAACTGCGGGGCCGGGTCGCGTTGGTGACGCAGGAGCACCACGTCTTCCGGGGCACTTTGCGGGACAACCTGCTGCTGGCGCGGGAGCACGCCTCCGACGAGGAGGTGCTGGAAGCGTTGCGGGCGGTCGACGCGGACTGGGTGGCGACGTTGCCTGCCGGCGTGGATACCGAAGTGGGGCCCAAGGGGCACGAGTTGACCGCACCGCAGGCGCAGCAGCTCGCGTTGGCGCGGTTGGTGTTGGCCGATCCGCACACGCTCGTGCTGGATGAGGCGACGTCGTTGATCGATCCTCGGGCGGCTCGGCATCTGGAGCGGTCGTTGGGGGCGGTGATTTCGGGGCGGACGGTGGTGGCGATCGCGCATCGGTTGTATACGGCGCATGATGCGGATCGGGTTGCGGTGGTGGAGGGTGGGCGGATTACCGAGTTGGGGAGTCATCGGGAGTTGATTGCGGCCTCCGGTGCGTATGCTGCGCTTTGGCGGTCTTGGCATGGGTGAGCCGGGTTTTTGGCCTCATGCGCCGGCCGGGCTGGTTCGCCTCATGCGCCGGCGGGGCTGAGTGGTCTCAAGCGCCGGCCGGGCTGGGTTCGCCTCAAACGCCGGCGAGGCTGGTTCGCCTCATGCGCCGGCGGGGCTGGGTGGCCTCAAGCGCCGGCCGGGCTGGGTTCGCCTCAAACGCCGGCGAGGCTGCTTCGCCTCATGCGCCGGCGGGGCTGGGTGGCCTCATGCGCCGGCGGGGCTGGTTCGCCTCATGCGCCGGCGGGGCTGGGTGGCCTCAAGCGCCGGCCGGGCTGATTTGTCTGCGCTGGCGAGGCTGGGTTTGCCTCAAGCGCCGGCGGGGCTGGGTGGCCTCGAGTGCCGGCCGGGCTGAGTGGTCTCATGCGTCGGCCGGGCTGCGTGGGTTTTGAGTGTCGGTTGGGCTATTCGGGGGTTTGGGTTGCCAGGGAGTTGTGTTCGGTTCGGAGTTGGCGTTTGAGGATTTTGCCGCTTGGGTTTTTGGGGAGGGCGGTGGTGAGGATTACGTATTTGGGGACTTTGAAGGCTGCCAGGTGGGATCGGCAGTGTTGGATGAGTTGGTCCGGGGTGATGGTTTGGCCGGGTTTGGGGACCACCACCGCGGTGACGGCTTCTATCCAGTAGGGGTGGGGGATGCCGAAGACGGCGGCTTCGGCTACGGCGGGGTGGGTGTGGATGACCTCTTCGACCTCGCGGCCGGCGACGTTTTCGCCGCCGGTTTTGACCATGTCCTTTTTGCGGTCGACGACGGTGAGGTAGCCCTCCTCGTCGAGCACGCCGAGGTCGCCGCTGTGGAACCAGCCGCCTCGGAACGCCTCGGCGGTGCGCTCCGGGTCGTTCCAGTAGCCGAGCATGGTGTGCGGGCCTCGGTGCACGATCTCGCCGACCTCGCCGGCCGGCACCGGGCGGTCCTGCTCGTCGACCACGGCGGTTTGCACGTTCAGCCCCGCGCGGCCGGCCGAACCGGCCTTTCGCTCCTGGTCGTCCGGGCCCAGGATGGTGGCGACCGGCGACATCTCGGTCTGGCCGTAGAAGTTGTACAGCCGCAACTGCGGGAGTCGGCGGCGTAGTTCGGCCAGCACCTCGACCGGCATCGCGGCCGCGCCGTAGTAGCCCTTGCGCAGACTGGACAGGTCCCGGGTGTCGAAGTCGGGGTGGCGCAGCAGGGCGATCCAGACGGTCGGTGGGCAGAAGAGTTTGGTGACTCGTTCGCGCTCGACCGTGGCGAGCACCGCGGCCGGGTCCGGGGCGGGCAGGATGATCGAGGTCGCGCCGAGGTAGACGTCCGGCGTCAGGAAGCAGTGGAGCTGCGCGCAGTGGTAGAGGGGCAGCGCGTGGATCTCGATGTCGTCGGCCGCCATGCCGCCGTCGATGATCGCGGTGGCGTACTGCGCGATCAGGTTGCGGCTGGTCATCACCGCGCCCTTGGGCCGGGACTCGGTGCCCGAGGTGTACATGATCTGCACCGGGTCGTCGTCGTCCAGGTCGAGATCGGGCACCGGGCCGCCCTCGGCGAGCAGCGTCGCGAACGGCTCCCAGCCCGGCGCGGCCGGGCCGAACACCACGCGCAGCGCCTCGCGGCCGGCCAACGCGGCGTCGGCGGTGTCGGTCAGCTCCGGGCCGGCCAGCACGGCGCGGGCGCCCGCGTGCTCCAGGACGTAGCCCACCTCGGGCGGGGTCAGCATGAAGTTGACCGGGACGGAGACCGCGCCGAGCCGGGCCAGCGCGAAGTAGGCCACCGCGAAGCCGTGCGAATTGCGGGAGAGCAATACGACCCGATCGCCCTTGCCGATGCCGCGCGCGGCGAGCGCACCGGCGGCGGCCGAGACGGTGTCGTCGAACTCGGCGAAGGTCTGCCGCAGCTCGCCCGCCACGATCGCGAGCCGGTTCGGCAACCGGGCGGCGGTGCGCGCGAGCAGGTCGGCGACGCCGTGCCGGCGGGCCTGTACAGCGGTCACGGATGGCTCCTTGCCTCTGTGCAGCACATGGAGGCGTCATTGTGTCCGGCACGGCGGCCGGGCGGAAGCGTCTCGACCGCTGAAATCCTCGTGTTGATCATCGGCGGGCGTAGGTAGGCTTGCCGGCATGACCAGCAGCGAAGCCTCCGCAGTCCTCGACACCGCCCGTCGCGCCCGGGAGGCCGCCGCCGTCCTCGCGCCACTGACCCGCCGGGCCAAGGACGACGCGCTGCTCGCGCTCGCCGACGCGCTGGTGGCTCGTTCGGCCGAGATCGTGGTCGCCAATGCCGAGGACGTCGAGCGGGCCCGGGCCAACGGCACCGGCGAGGCGATGATCGACCGGCTGACCCTGACCGACGAGCGGATCGCCGCGATCGCCTCGGACGTGCGCGACGTGGTCGGCCTGCCCGACCCGGTCGGCGAGGTGTTGCGCGGCTCGACCCTGCCCAACGGTCTGGAACTGCGCCAGGTGCGGGTGCCGCTCGGCGTGGTCGGGATCATCTACGAGGCTCGTCCCAACGTCACCGTGGACGGCGCCGCGCTGTGCCTGAAGTCGGGCAACGCGGTGCTGCTGCGCGGCTCCTCGTCCGCCTACCGCTCGAACACCGCGATCGTCGCGGTGATGCGCGACGCGATCGTCGCGGCCGGCCTGCCCGCCGACGCGATCCAACTGGTGCCGGGCGAGACGCACGACTCGGTGAAGGAGCTGATGACCGCGCGCGGCCTGGTGGACGTGCTGATCCCGCGCGGCGGCGCCGGCCTGATCCGCACCGTGGTCGAGGGCTCGACCGTGCCGGTGATCGAGACCGGTGTCGGCAACTGCCACGTCTACGTGGACGCGCACACCGACCTGGAGATGGCGGTGAACATCCTGGTCAACTCCAAGGCGCACCGGGTCAGCGTGTGCAACGCGGCCGAGACGCTGCTGGTGCACCGGGACGTGGCGGACGCCTTCGTGCCGCTCGCGCTGGCCGCGCTGAAGGACGCCGGGGTGACCGTGCACGGCGACGCCGCGGTGCAGGCGTTCTCGGCCGACGTGGTGCCCGCCACCGATGCCGACTGGGACACCGAATACCTCTCCTACGACATCGCCGCCGCCGTGGTGCCCTCGCTGCACGACGCGGTCGCGCACATCCGTCGACACAGCTCCGGCCACACCGAGGCGATCGTGACCACGTCGCAGGCCGCGGCCCGCGAGTTCGTCAGCCTGGTCGACTCGACCGCCGTGATGGTCAACGCGTCGACGCGGTTCACCGACGGCGGCCAGTTCGGCTTCGGTGCGGAGATCGGCATCTCGACGCAGAAGCTGCACGCGCGCGGGCCGATGGGTCTGCCCGAGCTGACCAGCACGAAGTACGTGGTCACCGGCGACGGTCACGTGCGCCCCTGACCCGGGAGCGAGGGGCCGCGGATCGGCCCGGATCGTGCTCGGCGACGCGACCGGTGCGATGAATCGGTACCCATCCGGGCGCCTGCGGTAATACTGTCTAGGAGTGCCCGAATCACCAGGGCCAGAGTTCCCGGACGGCCCAGACTTTCCCGAGTTCTCGGAGGATGAGCTCTCCTCCGTCGTTTTCGACGAGTCGTTCGTGCGCGCCGCTCGCGTGCACGAGCCCTCGGCGAACGAGCGTGGCGCGGCGATCGATCATGCGCCGACGCCCACCCCGGCCGCGCCCGAGCGGACCGACAAGCAGGCCGAACAGGCCGATCGCTCCGACTGGTTCGACGACGGGACGTATCCGGCGGACGGCGAGGACCCGTGGCGGGCCCGGACCGGGTCCGGCCACGACTCGACCCCGATGTCGGCGGACGTGCCGACCTGGTTCGCGAGCGAGCCGTGGACCCGATCGACCCGGTCCACCCGCTGGCGGCGCGGAACGGCCTGGGTGCTGGCGCTGCTGATGGGCGTCGGTGTGGTCGCGATCGCGGTGACCGCGTTCTATCGCAGCGGATCCACCCAGGGACCCACCACGCCCCGACAACCCTCGGTGGGGACGGGGCGGAGCGCGACGACCGACAACAACCCGGTGTTCGCGCCGCTCCCGGGGCAGGACACGTCCCAGGTGCGGATCACCGTCCCGCCGGGGGACTCCCGCGCGACGGACCGGTCCGTGCCGGTCGCGTCGTTGCCCGGGTCGGCGCGTTCGGGGCCCGGCTGACCGTCGGCAACCCCTGCTCCGGGTGCATATCCACCTGCTCGCGGGCGACTTAAGCTGAGTCCATGTCCGGACGGGGAGTGCCCCCCGAAGGCCCGAACCGGGGTGGGCCCGACGGCGAGGACGAGTTCAACGCCGTCGTATTCGACGCGACCTTCGTGCGCGCGGCGGGGCTGCACGAGCCCTCGGCGCGGGAACGGCTGCACGAAGGCAAACGCCCACACCGGCAGCGTCGGGTGTTCGGCGTGCGGGTGCGCACGCTGCGCGGCGTGCTGGGCGCGTTACTCGTACTGCTGGTGATCGCCGGCGCGAGTTTTCTGGGCGCGCGGCGGGCCGCCGCGCCCGCGCCGCGCCTGGTGATCGGCCCGGCGGTGCTGCACCGGGTCTCGCTGCTGCCACCGTCCGGCTATGCGACGGGGGCGCTGCCCGCCGATCCGATGGCGGGCGGTCCGGCCGCCGGCTGGGCCCAGGGTGCCGCCGGGATCGTCGTGGGCGAGCGCCGGGCGACCGCGCACTTCTCGGCCACCCAGGTCGGCCAAGCCCTGGACCTGGTACGGGAGTTCGTGGTCGGCACCCAGCTCGACCCGGCCGTGCTCGCGGGCGGCCGGCCGTGGGCCGCGCTGCCGCTGTTGCGTTCGGAGCAGCGCGAGCAACTCGACGCGGCGCTGATCGCGCCTCACGACGACGACACGTCGGCGCCCACCGGGTGGATCACCCGATTCGATCCGGCCTCGGTCAAGGTCCTGGAGGTGCCGATCAAGGTCGCGGGCACGCTCGTGGTCGCCGAGCACGCGCGCGCGGACCTCGTGGTCACCGCCGACGTGGTGTTCGTGTACGCGGTCGCCCAGGTCGGCGGGCCGGGCTGGACCCGGTTCGTGTTGCACCGGGTGTGGGACTTCCATCTGGACCCGGCGATGGTGCACGACGGCCTGCTCCAGGTCCGCCGGATCCTGACCGCGGCCGGGCCGCAGGGGTGCGACGCGGACTCCTCGGCCTGGTTCCGGCCCGCGTTCACCGGCCCGGCGCCGAGCGACGCGCCGCCGGCGGCCGAGCAGGTGGATCCGTTCCGCTCGGCCCCGACCGGCACGTGTGCCCGACTGGCGGGCTCGCCCTGACGACGGTCAGCCGCCGCCGTTGTTCGTCGGGGTCGCGCCCGGTTCGTCGCGGCGCCCGGTGAACTTGTCGCGCAGCTTGCCGCCCGCGTCCGCCGCGCCGTCGGCGAGGTCGCGGAGCAGCCCGAACAGCGGGTCCGTGGTGGTGCGCACCGAATCGCGGTAGGCGCCCGCCGACGCCTTGGCCTCCTCGCGCACCGACGCGTTCGGGTCGTCCTCGCGGCGCGGATACTCGCCCGCGACGATCCGGGTGTACTCCCCGCCGTCCGCCCACTTGCGCAGTTCGGCCACCCGGACCACCGGGAACGGGTGCGAGCGGCCGAGCAGGTTCATCAACTTGAGCACGCTGTCGCGCAGATCGCCGGCGCCCTCGTACTCGGCGGCCTGCTCCAGGAACGCGTCCGTGCTCATCTCGTGCAACTGCGAGCCGCCCGCGACCTTCATCAACGCGCGCATCGACACCTCGGGGTCCTGCCCGACCAGCAGGCCCGCCCGGTCGCAGGACAGTTCCGACTTGCGGAACCACTCCTGCAACGCGGTGATGATCGCGTGCACGCCCAGCGTGCCGAGCGGGATCCCGGACAGCGCGGAGGCGAACCGGGTCAGGATCAACAACATGGTGCGGTAGACCGCGTGCCCGGACAGGATGTGCCCGGTCTCGTGCCCGATCACCGTGCGCATCTCGTCGTCGTCGAGCAACTCGACCAGGCCCGAAGTGACCACGATGAACGGCTTGTCCATGCCGATCGCCATCGCGTTGGGCTGCGGGTCCATGCTGACGTACAACTCGGGCACGGTGGGCAGGTCCAGGATGTACGCGGACTCGCGGACCATCTCGTGCAACCGGCGGAACTGCTGCTCGCCCGCGCGCACCGAGCCCGCGAGGAAGGCGAGCCGGATGGCCCGCTCGGACACCATGCCCGACATCTGCTTGAGCACCGTGTCGAACCCGCTGAGGCGGCGCATCGCCACCAGCGCGGTGCGGTCGGCGGGATGTTCGTACGCCCGGGAGGAGATCCCGGGGAATCGCCTGCGCCCCTCGAAGGTCCCGATCGTCTTGTCGTCCGGCATGCCGTGCCCCCTTGCCTCGACCAATCTGCCCCCACACTAGGCGCGTCCGCCGCCCGCGGCCGAGGGTCGTCCCCGGAACCTGGCCGCGCGACTCGCCGTGCGCGCCCGTACGATGTCGTGCGCACACGTCGGCAAAAACTACGCAAGGGCTGACCACGGATGACCCAGCACGCGACGACCGTCCTCACCACGCTGGCCAACGAGAGCGGCAAGCACGAAAACCTGAACCCGTTGGGCGCCGGCATCGGTGCGCTGGCCGTGCTCCTGCTCCTGCTGTTCGTGGTGACGCGGTTCAACAAGGACCGCTGAGCATCCGTTGCCGAAGCCGGGCGTGGGCGTCCGGTGGTCGGATTTCCTTCCGTGATCGCCGGGCCGGCACTTTGCCGTCCCGGCACTTCGTCGTGCGCGTTAAGGTGACGCCAGACCAGGGGTGGCCGGGGGAGGACGCGATGCGCACATTCGCCATGGGCGAGAAGACGAGGCTGGACGACTCGGCCATCAGGGTGGAGTTCGAGGTGTCGGGCGAGGGCCTGGCCGCGTACTGCTTCAGCCTGGGCGCGGCGGACTTGGACGTGGTCTGTACGGCCCGGCCGGCGTCGCTGACCAGCGCGGTCGCACTGGTGGCCGGCGGCACCGGCACCGCCGAGTTCCACGTGGACCTGGCCGCGGTGGACGACCTGGTGGATCGCCTGGTGTTCGCGGTCGGCGCGCAGGCGCCCGGGTTCGGCGCCGGGTCGCTGATCCGCCTGCTGGGCGCCGACGGCGAGATCGGCCGCTTCGTACTGCCGGTGGCGGAACTGACTCGCGAACGCGCGCTGATCCTGGCCGAGGTCTATCGGCGGGACGGCTGGCGGTTCGGCGCGGTGGGACAGGGCTACGAGGCGGGCGTGGACGAATTGGTGCGCGATCTGGGCGGGGACCCCGAACAGACGCTGATCGTCGCGGCGATGCCGGCCGACGCGGAGCCGACGCGAGCGACGCCGGACCCGGTCGACTCGGCCGCGCCGGAGGCGAAGCCGGAGTCCGTGCCGGAGCCGGAGCCCGAGTCCGCGCCGGAGCCCGAGCCCGAGTCCGCGCCGCAGCCGGAGGCCGAGTCCGCGCCGGAGCCGGAGTCCGAGCCGTCGCCCGCCCACGCTCCCGCCGCCGTCGAGGAACCACCCGCCCCGGTGTACGAAGGTCGCGGCGACAAGGTCCTCTCGATCGACCGCCCGGTCGGATCCGGCCCCTTCCTGGTCGAGTTGGAAGGACGCGGCACCGAGAACTTCGTGGTGTGGACGCTGAACGCGGAACTGGAGACGGACAAGCTGCTCGCCAACGCGATCGGCGCGTACCGAGGCCGCGCCCTGGTGGACGAGCGCGGCGGCCACACCTCGCGCCTGAAGATCGAGGCCGACGGCGAGTGGACCGTGCGGCTGCTCGCTCCCGACGCGGCCCGGGTGTTGACCGACCGGCTGGCCGGCAGCGGCCCGGAGACGGTGCGCTGGACCGGCCCGCGCACGGTGCTCGCGATGACCCACCGGGGCGACAGCAACTTCATCGTCGGCACCTTCGCCGAGCACGGCACGGAGGATGCCTACCTGGGCACCCTGGCCAACACGATCGGCGACTACGAGGGCGAGTCGATCCTGCCCAAGGGCCCGTGCCTGATCGAACTCGAAGCCGACGGCGACTGGTCGCTGACCGCGGACGGCGGCTGAACCCCGCGTCGACACGCCACCATTCGGGGGTAAATAGAGCGACGAGAGCGGTTTGCTTGGTCTGCTGACCCGGTGAACCACATCCTGCGGCGTTGCGGACTCCGGGCCGTCGCGCTCGCATTGGTGGCCTCCACGGTCGGATGCGGGGGCGGTGGTTCGGGCCCACCGGTGCTCAACTGGTACGCGCCGCCGGACAACGGGGCCTACCAAAAGCTCGCCGACCGGTGCAGCCGGGCGTCCGGCGGCGCCTATCGGGTCAAGGTCTCGGTGTTGCCCACCGACGCGTCCGGGCAGCGGGAGCAGTTGGTGCGGCGGCTGGCCGCCAAGGACTCCTCGATCGACGTGATGGCGCTCGACCCGGTCTACGTACCGGAGTTCGCCGAAGCGGGCTTCCTGCGCCCGTTCGAGCCGGCCGAGGCCGCGGCGCTCACCGAGGGCATGCTGCGCAGCGCGGTCGAGTCCTCGGGCTGGCGCAATCGACTGGTCGCCGCGCCGTTCCGGGCGAACACCCAACTCCTGTGGTACCGCAAGTCGGTGGCCGCCGCCGCCGGGCTCGACCCGAGCCGGCCGGTCGGCTGGGACGAGGTGATCGCCGCCGCCGAGAAGACGCGCAAAACGGTGGCGGTGCCCGCCAAGCGCTACGAGGGCATCACCGTCTGGGTCAACGGCCTGGTCGCCGGCGCCGGCGGCGCGATCGTGCGGGACGTGGAAAAGGGCGTCGACCTCGAACCGACGCTCCAGGAGGGCGGTTCGGGCAAGCGGGCCGCCGAGATCATGCGCCGACTCGGCCGCTCCTCCGCCGCGCCGACCAATCTGGCCACCTCGATCGAGGACGACACCCGGACCACGTTCCAGTCCGACACGGGCGGCTTCATGATCAACTGGACGTACGCCCACGGCGCCGCGGCCGAGGCGGTGGCGGCCGGCCAACTCGGGCGCGAGGTGCTCGACGACTACGGCTGGGCGCGCTACCCGCGGACCGACCCCGGCAAGGCGTCCAGGCCGCCGTTCGGTGGCATCGCGCTGGGCGTCAGCAAGTACGGCGGACACAGCGCGGCGGCGGTGAGCGCGGTGCGCTGCGCGGGCACGCTGGAGAACCAGATCACCTACATGCTGGAGTCCAAGGAGACCACCGCCAAGGCCGCCGCCTACGACGATCCGCGCGTACGCGCGGCGTTGCCGATGGCCGACCTGATCAAGGAGTCGCTCGACCAGGCCGGCCCGCGCCCGCGCACCCCGTACTACAACGACGTCTCCGCGTCCGTGCAGCGCATCTACCACCCGCCTGCGGACGTGAACCCGGACACCGCCCCACGGGACACCGACGACCTGATCACCGGGGTCCTGCACGACAAGGTGCTGCTGTGAGCACGGTATCCACCACCGACGCCGCGCCCGGGCACCGAAAGCCCCGCGGGCACAAGCCCCGCAAGCAGTTCGATCACGCCCAGCGCATGCGGCGCACCGGCCTGCTGCTGTCCGCGCCCGCCGTGACGATCATGCTCCTGGTCGCGATCGCGCCGCTGGCCGACGCGGTTTGGCTCTCGCTCTTCCACAAGCGGCTGACCACCCCGGACGCGAACTCGTTCGCGGGCCTGTCCAACTACTGGGTGGTGCTCAAGGACCCGCTGTGGTGGACCGACGTGTGGACCACGCTGGCGCTGACCGTGGCCACCGTCTCGGTGGAGTTCGTGATCGGCTTCGGGCTCGCCTGGTTGATGCAGCGGGCGCTGTACCTGCGGCGCACCCTGCGCACGATCGTGCTGATCCCGTACGGCATCGTCACGGTCGTCTCCGCCTACGCGTGGCGCTACGCGTTCGACCCCTCCACCGGGTTCGTCAACGACTGGTTCGGCACCGACATCGCGTGGTTCGACCACCGCTGGTCGGCGCTGTTCGTGATCGCCCTCTCGGAGATCTGGAAGACCACGCCGTTCATGTCCCTGCTGCTGCTCGCCGGCCTCATCCAGGTCTCCCCGGACGTGCAGGAGGCGGCCCGGGTGGACGGCGCGGGGCCGTGGCAGCGGCTGACCAGGGTCACCATGCCGATCATGAAGCAGGCCATCCTGGTCGCGCTGCTGTTTCGCACGATGGACGCGTTCCGGATCTTCGACTCGGTGTTCGTGATGACCGGCGGAGCCAACAACACCGAGACGGTGTCCTTTTTGGCCTACCGACAACTCGTCAGCCGCACCGCGCTGGGGCTGGGCTCGGCGATCTCGGTGTTGTTGTTCGCGTGCGTGCTGCTGATCGCGTTCCTGTTCATCAAGCTCTTCCGTACCGACGTGAGCAAGCTCGGGAGCCCTTCGTGAGTCGGCCCAGCCCGGTCCGGGAGGGCGTCCGCGCCCTGGTCTGCGTGTTGGTGATCGCGATCACCGTGCTTCCGCTGGCCTGGATGGTGTCGCTGTCGTTCAAGGGCGGCGACGACATCAACAACGCGCAGTTCCTGCCGAAGACCTGGAGCTGGGACAACTATCGGACCGTGTTTCGGAACGACCTGTTCACCGACGCGCTGCGCAACTCGATCGGCATCTCGCTGATCGCCACGGTGATCGCGGTCGCCTGTGCGACCGGCACCGCGTACGCGATCGTGCGGATGGAGTTCCCGGGCAAGCGACTGATCCTGCTCGGCGCGCTGGCGATCGCGATGTTCCCGACCATCGCGGTGGTCGGTCCGCTGTTCGACATGTGGCGCAGCATCGGCCTGTTCGACACCTGGATCGGGCTGATCCTGCCGTATCTGTCCTTCACCATGCCGTTGTCGATCTGGACGCTGACCTCGTTCTTCAAGCAGATCCCGTGGGCCCTGGAGGACGCCGCGCGGATCGACGGCGCGTCCGCGTGGCAGGCGTTTCGCTACGTGATCGCGCCGATGGCGGTGCCCGCGGTGGTGACCACCGCGATCCTGGTGTTCTTCTTCGCGTGGAACGACTTCGTCTTCTCGGTGTCGCTGACCTCGACCAACAATTCGCGCACGGTGCCCGCCGCGCTGGCCTTCTTCACCGGTGCCTCGCAGTTCCAGCAGCCCACCGCCGCGATCGCCGCGGCGTCGGTCGTGGTGAGCATTCCGGTGGTCGTCCTGGTGCTGGTTTTCCAGAAGCGGATCGTCGCGGGCATCACCTCGGGCGCGGTCAAGGAGTAGGGACCGCGCGGTCCGGGAGCGCGGACCGATAGATTCTCGCGCCATGAGCGAGCGGAACAGACGTGTCGGTGTCATGGGCGGCACCTTCGATCCCATCCACCACGGACACCTCGTCGCCGCGAGCGAGGTGGCGGGCCAGTTCGGGCTCGACGAGGTGGTGTTCGTACCGACCGGGCGGCCGTGGCAGAAGTCCGCACAGGACGTGTCCTCGCCCGAGGACCGCTACCTGATGACGGTGATCGCCACCGCGTCCAACCCGACCTTCTCGGTGAGCCGGGTGGACATCGACCGCGAGGGCGAGACGTACACCCTCGACACCCTGCGCGACCTGCGCGAGTCCTCGCCCGAGGGGACCGAGATATTCTTCATCACCGGCGCCGACGCGCTGTCCCAGATCTTCTCCTGGCACAACGCGCACGAGATGTTCGAGCTCGCGCATTTCGTGGGTTGCACCCGTCCGGGGCACACTCTGTCCGACCCGGGTTTCCCGGACGGCGGCGTGAGCCTGGTGGAGGTCCCCGCACTGGCCATCTCGTCGACCGACATCCGTGCAAGGGTGGCCGGGGGTGATCCGGTCTGGTACCTGGTGCCGGACGGGGTCGTCCAATACATCAGCAAGCGGGGGCTGTACCGGGGAGCTTCGTGAGCAACGACGACCGGCGCGAGTGGGAGCCTTACGGCACCGAGCGAGGGGACGGCGGACAGGCGCAGGAGCCTTACGGCACCGAGCGAGGCGACGGCACGGCGGGGCAGCAGCCGGGATACGGCTCGTACGGTCCCGACGGCGGCTATCCGGGGTACGACGGGCAGCCGGCGCAGCCGGGTCCGGGTGGGCTCGACCCGGTGAGTTTCACCCCGCAACAGCAGTATCCGTACGACCCGAACGCCTACGGCCAGGGCGGCTACGACGCCACCGCGTACGACCCGAACGCCTATCCCTCCGGGGGCTATTCGTCGGGCGGCTACGACCGGAACGGGTACGACGCGGGCCAGGGCGCGGGGACGTACGACCCGAACGCGTACGGCGGTGCCGGGCAGGGCGGTTACGACACGACGGGGTACGCCGCCCCGGAGTACCCGCAGCAGGCGCCGGGCGGCTACCCGCAGGGCGGAGCCGGTTACCCGGATCCGCAACAGGGCGGGGCGACCGGCTACCCGGACCGGGAGCAGGGCTACCACGAACCGCAACAGCCCGCCGGATACTACGAGCAGCCGCCCGCGCCGCCGGCGGTTCCGGCGAGTCGGCCGACGCCCGGCGGGCCGCTTCCGGTCGGTCCGGATCCGGCCTCGACCGGCATCGCGGCGGGCTCGATCCCGGTCCGGCCGGCCGGACCGACCCGATCCTCGCGGACCGAGCCGGCTTCGGCGTCGCCCTCCTCGGGGTCGGCCGAGGCCGGATCCCGATCCCGTGCGGGCGGCAAGTCCGGTGCGGGCGCGGGCAAGTCCGGATCCCCGGCCGAGGACGGCCGGGTGCCGGGGCCGCGGGCCCGCCGGTCGGGAACCGGTCGACCGGGCCGACCCGGCTACGGTTCGGACGAGTTCGCGTTCGTCGACGACGAGAGCGAGCAGGCCGAGGACGTGATCGACTGGCTGTCCTTCGCCGAGACCCGCTCCGAGCGCCGGGACGAGAAGCGCCGGGCGATCCGGCAGCGGCTGATCGCGCTGGCGGTGGTGCTCGCGGTGGCCCTGCTCGGCGTCGGCGGCTACTTCGCCTGGGACACCTGGATGCGCGAGGAGAAGACGGTTGCCGCGCCGGGCAAGAACGGCGGCGTACTGGTGCAACTGCGCGCCAAGGACGGCCAGTCGTCGGCCAACGCGCTGCTCACCGTCGACCCGGCCAAGAACACCGCGTCGATGGTCAGCGTGTCCTCGGTCACCGTGGTCAACTCGGCCAACAACTCCTTCCCGCTCGGCCGGCTGATGGCCGACGAGGGCCCCGGCGCGTCCCGGGACGCGCTCTCCGACCTGCTCGGCGTCAAGCTGGACGGCTCGTGGGTGATCTCCGAACCGGTCCTGCAGGGGCTGGTCGACCTGACCGGCGGCATCCAGTTGAACGCCGACGTCGAGGTCAAGGGCCCGGACGGCAAGGTGCTGGTCGGCCAGGGCCGCAACCCGGCCAACGGCGCCGCGGCGCTGGCCTTCGCCACCTACAAGCAGCCCAACGAGGCGCCCTCGGTGACCGGCGATCGCTTCGGCCGGGTCCTCCAGGGCCTGCTGGCCGCGTTCCCGACCCAGTCGGACGCGATCCTGACGCTGCTCGCCAACATGGCCAACCTGCCCGACCCCTCGCTGCCGGACGACAAGCTCAGCGTGCTGCTGGCGAATCTGGCCAAGGCCACCCAGGCGAAGCAATTGCAGGTCCGCGCGCTCCCGGTCTCCCCGGACGGCGTGCTGGACGGCCCGGCGGCGGTGCCGATCGTGCGCGAGCTGCTTGGCGGCACGGTACGTCAGGGCAAGGTCGGCACCGGGCCGACCCGGGTGATGGTGGAGGACGCGAGCGGCCGGACCGGTGCCCAGGAGGACGCACACGCGCGGCTGCTCAACGCGGGCGTCACGTACGTCCCGGGCGGCGCCGGGGGCAAGCGCACCCAGCCGACGTCGACCGTGCAGTACGCCGACGACGCCCGCAAGGGCGACGCGGAACAGGTGGCGCTGACGTTGCGGCTGCCGGCGAGCGCGGTGAAGAAGGCCACCGGCGAGATGCTCGCCGACGTGGTGGTCACGCTCGGGCAGGACTACAACCCGGACAAGCCGTAGCCGAGGGTGCGGCCCGTCCCGACCATCGGTTCGGGGCCGGCCGCACCCGGTCGCGGCACCTCGCCGGCGGGTGGGTCCGGCGGCCGGCCGGTGCCCGTGCGCGTGCGGTCGGTGAACGCGCGAATAACGAGTGGCCGTCGGATGCCCCGTGTGTGAGACCCTGAACGGTAATCCCCTTGTCGTCCGCAGGAAGCGAATCGTGACCGCAACCCCCCACGCCCTGGAGCTCGCCACCGCGGCTGCCGTGGCATGTGCAGAGAAGCTCGCCACCGACGTCGTCGCCTACGACGTGAGCGAGGTCGTCACGATCACCGACGTGTTCGTGCTCGCCTCCGCGTCCAACGACCGCCAGGTCAAGGCGATCATGGACGAGGTCGAGGAAGCGTTGCGCGGCCTCGGCGCCAAGCCGGTCCGGCGCGAGGGCGAGCGCGAAGGGCGCTGGATCCTCCTCGACTACATCGACATCGTGGTGCACGTCCAGCACGCCGAGGAGCGGGCCTACTACTCGCTCGAGAAGTTGTGGAAGGACTGCCCGCGGATCGAGCTGCCGGACTCGGTGCGACTGGGCAACGAGCAGGCCAAGGCCGCGGAGGCGGCGGAGGGCGCGCTCTGAGCGGGAAGGGGCGCCGTGTCCTGCTGTGGCGGCACGGCCAGACCACGTGGAACGTCGAGCGGCGCTTCCAGGGCCAGACCGACATCCCGCTGACCGAGGCGGGCCTGGCCCAGGCCCGGCGCTCGGCCCGGCTGCTCGCGGCGCTGCGCCCGGACGCGATCGTGGCGTCCGATCTGACCCGCGCGGTGGACACGGCCGCCGAACTGGCCCGGCTGGTGGACGTCCCGGTCACCGTGGATTCCGCGCTGCGCGAGACGTACGCGGGCGAGTGGCAGGGGCTGACCAACCGGGAGATCGAGGAGACCTTCCCCGAGCAGTTCGCCGCCTGGCGGCGCGGCGAGCCGGTGCGGCGCGGCGGCGGCGAGCTGGAGAGCGAGGTCGCCGACCGGATGGCCGCGGCGATCGAGCTCTCGGTGGAGAAGTTGCCGCCGGACGGCATGCTCGTGGTCGTCTCGCACGGCGGCGCGATCCGCTGCGGACTGGGCGCGATGCTGGGCCTGCCCCGGGAGACCTGGGGCGCGCTGGGCGCGCTGTCCAACTGTTGCTGGTCGGTGCTGGGCCCGGGGGCGCGCGGGTGGCGACTGCTGGAGCACAACGCCGGCACGCTGCCCGAGCCGGTCATCGGCGACGACGACTGAACGGGCCGCGAACCGGCCGGTGAAGCCGACGGTCCCGGAGTCGAGGGCGCCCCGATGGGGCGCCTTCCTCGGCTTCGGGACCGTTTTTCGTGCCGCCGCTCGGGTGCTCAGCCTTCGTCGGCCTGCTTGCGGTACAGCTCCTCCAGGTCGGCGAGCATGCCGTCGGCGAGATCGCGTTCGGCCTGCCAGTAGCGCTCGCTCCACTTGAGCACCAGGGCCGGGAACGGCCAGCGGTCCTGCGCCGAGTCCTCGCTCGCGCGCACCTCGTCCAGCGTGCCCGCCGCGTAGTCGCGGTGCTCCACCAGCGTCTTGCGCAGTTCCTCCGGCTCGCTGAGGTGGCCGAGCCAGACCCGCAGCGCGACGCCGTGCTTGAGCACCGGCGGTCCGGCGGGGGTCTCCCGGGCCCAGGCGGCCAGGGCCTCCTGGCCGGAATCGGTGATGCGGTACAGCCGTTTGTTGCGCAGTTCGTCCTGGGAGGCGATGCGCGAGACGGCGAAGCCGAGCTGCTCCAGGCGCTTGAGCTCGCTGTAGATCTGACTCAGCGCCGGGCTCCAGTAGAAGAAGCGCAGCGACGCGTCGGCCCACTTCTTGAGGTCGTATCCGGAGCGCTCGCCCGGGAACGACAAGAGGCCGAGCACGGCCCACGCGGTTGCGGGCAGCTTCGGGAGCGGGTCCCCCGTCATCGTGGCCTCCATCGGTACGCGTCAACTTTTTCTGATTCTACGTCAGTTGGCTATTGACCTGACTGGTCGTCATATATCTAATTGAAGTATTCCACGCCTCGCGCACCAGGAGTACGGCATGCAGTTCTCGATGATCTTCGAAGCCCAGATGGCGAACCCCACGGCAGAGCACGAGCGTGAGGTCATCCTCAACTCCGTGGATCAGGCCGTATACGCCGAGGAGATGGGCTTCGACCGGATCTGGGCGGTCGAGCACCACTCGACCAAGTGGTACTCGCACATGAGCGCCCCGGAGATCTTCCTGACCTGGGTGGCCGCGCGGACCAGCCGGATCCGGATCGCGCACGGCGCGGTCTGCATGCCGTTCAACTTCAACCACCCGGCGCGGGTCGCCGAGCGCATCGGCATGCTCGACACGCTCTCCGGCGGTCGGCTCGACGTCGGCGCGGCCCGGGGCGGCACGCTCCAGGAGTCCTCGCTGTGCGGGGTGGACATCGAGCAGACCAAGGCCCAGGTCGAGGAGGCGCTGCGGATCATCGGCGCCGCGTGGCAGCAGGACGAGTTGGTCTGGCACGGCGACGTGCTCGACATCGAGGGCTCGCACCCGATCCTGCCGCGCCCGGTGCAGACGCCGCACCCGCCGCTGTTCCTGGCCTGCAGCAAGCAGCCGAGCCTGGTCGAGGCGGCGGAGTACGGCGTCGGCGCGCTGGTGCTGGGCTTCGCCGGTCCGGAGGAGGTGGCGAACCTCAACCAGATCTATCGGGACGCGATCAAGGAGCGCACCGGCGAGCGGTTCGTTTCCTCGGTGACCAACGACCACCTCGTCGCGCTGTGCCCGACGATCGTCTCCGAGGACGGTGCCCGGGCCCGTCAGGTGGGCGCGCGCGGCCAGCGCTTCTTCGCGCAGTCGATCGCGCACTGGTTCTCCGGCGGCAGGTCCGGCATCCCGGACGAGGCCGTGGTCGAGGGCCGGGACGAGGTGGCGATCATCACCGAGGCCGCCGAGCAGCAGGTCGCGATGCTGCACGAGGCGAAGATTCCGGTGACGGTGAACGCCACCGCGACGTACAACATCAACCACGCCTACGGCACGGCGGAGGACGCGATCGGCTACGTGCAGAAGCTGATCGACGCGGGTGCGGACGAGATCATGTGCCTGATCCAGATGGGGACGATCCCGCAGGAGGACTGCATGGAGACGATCCGGATCTGGGGCGAGAAGGTCATCCCGCACTTCCGGGCCAAGTACGGGGCCTGAGATTTCGTCCGGGACGACACGCGTGCGGCGCGGTCGTCCCGGGCGAGGGCGGTGCGGCCGGACCCGGTGCGGAGGACTGGGTCCGGCCGGGCTGCTTGTGCGGGCGGGGTTCGGCGATGCGGAGGTGGTCGGTGTGGTGGATCTGACGGGCAAGGTGGCCATTGTCACCGGGGCGGCGCGGGGGCAGGGGGAGGCCGAGGCGCGGTTGTTGGCCGCGCGTGGGGCGAAGGTGGTGGTGACGGATCTGCTCGCGGACGAGGGGGCCCGGGTCGCCGCCTCGATCGGCGCGGCGGCACGGTTCGTGCGGCACGACGTGTCCGATGCCGGGGACTGGGCGGCGGTCGTCGAGGTGGCCGTGCGGGAGTTCGGCGGGGTGCACGTCCTGGTGAACAACGCGGGCATCCTGTGGACCAAGCCGATCCTGGAGGAGACGGCCGAGGGGCTGGATCGCATCCTCAAGGTCAACCTGTTCGGCGCCTTCCACGGGATCCAGGCGGTGGCTCCGTCGATGCGGGCCGCCGGCGGCGGGTCGATCGTGAACATCTCTTCGCTCGCGGGCCTCCAGGGCATTCCGGGGCACGCGGCCTACGGGTCGTCCAAGTGGGCGATGCGGGGGCTGACCAAGACCGCCGCGCTGGAGTTGGGCGAGTACGGGATCCGGGTCAACTCGGTGCATCCCGGGGCCGTGGACACGCCGATGATCGGCAATCGATTCAGGCGCGGTGCGGGCAACTTCCCGACCGTGCCGCTGCGTCGGGTCGGGGAGCCGGAGGACGTCGGGGAGTTGGTGGTCTTCCTCGCGTCGGACGAGTCCTCGTGGATCACCGGGACCGAGTTCGTCATCGACGGCGGCTCGATGGCGGGCATCGTGCCGCCGGTGCGGGGGTAGCGGGAGCGGCGGGCGGTGGCCGTCCGGCAACCGTTCTTTTGTTCGCCGATTTGCTTAGTTGTACTATGCAAATGCGAGCCGAGAAGTCGGCAGGCACAGATCGAAGGAACGCATCATGGCTGAACTCCAGGGCCCCAACCTGACCGACAAGGTCGTCATCGTCACCGGTGGCGCCCGTGGGCTGGGTGCCGCCGCGGCCGCGCAGATCGTCGCGGGCGGCGGGTGGGTGGTGATCACCGACCTGTTGGACGAGGGTGCCGACACGGCCGCCGCGTTGGGCGCGAACGCGCGCTTCCACAAGCACGACGTGACGAGCCCGGAGCAGTGGCAGGCGGTCGTGGACTTCACGATCGCCGAGTTCGGCCGGGTCGACGGGCTGGTCAACAACGCGGGTGTGTCCACCGGCGCGATGTTCGACACCGAGACGCTCGAACACTTCGAGTTCGTGATCAAGGTCAACCTGACCGGCGTCTGGCTGGGCATGCAGGCGGTCATCCCGCACCTCAAGGCGGGCGGCGGCGGCTCGATCGTCAACATCTCCTCCGCCGCCGGCCTGATGGGCCTGGCGATGACCGGCTCCTACGGCGCGTCCAAATGGGCCGTGCGCGGCATGAGCAAGGTGGCCGCGGTCGAGCTGGGCACCGCCGGGATCCGGGTCAACTCGGTGCACCCCGGCATGGTCTACACGCCGATGACCTCGTCCGTGGGCATCCGGGCGGGCGAGGGCAACTACCCGAACACCCCGATGGGCCGGGTCGGCGAGCCGAGCGAGATCGGCTCCGCCGTCGCCTTCCTGCTCTCCGACGCGGCGTCCTACGTGACCGGCGCGGAGCTGGCCGTGGACGGCGGCTGGACCACCGGGCCGACGGTGAAGTACGTGATGGGCGGCTGACCCGGATGGGAGCCGTGTCGTCGCAGCGTTCGCATCGATCGAGGAAAGGTGACATCCCATGGCGGATCTGACCGGCAAGGTCGCGATAATCACCGGCGCCGCACGCGGGCAGGGCGCGGCCGAGGCCCGGCTGTTCGTCGCGAGCGGCGCCCGGGTCGTGCTGACCGACCTGTTGGTGGAGGAGGGTGAACGGGTCGCCGCCGAACTCGGCGACGCCGCGCGCTTCGTCCGGCACGACGTGTCGGATCCGGCGGACTGGGCCGAGGTGGTCGCCGTCGCCGTCGCCGAGTTCGGCGGCCTGGACATCCTGGTCAACAACGCCGCGATCTACTGGACCAAGGGCTTCGCGGACGAGACGCCCGAGCGGGTCGAGCGCATCCTCCGGGTCAACTTCTTCGGCGTCTGGCACGGGATGCAGGCGGTGCTGCCCGCGATGAAGGAGCGGGGTGGCGGCTCGATCGTCAACATCTCCTCGCAGGCCGGACTGGAGGGCATGCCCGGGCACGCGGCCTACGGCGCGACCAAGTGGGCCGTCCGCGGCCTGTCCAAGACGGTCGCCCTGGAGGTCGGTGAGCACGGCATCCGGGTCAACTCGGTGCACCCGGGCACGATCGACACCCCGATGATCGCCGCGGTCGGCCTGGAACAGGGGTCGGGCAGGTTCCCGTCCGTGCCGCTGCGCCGGATCGCCGCGCCGGAGGAGGTCGCCGAGGTGGTCGCCTTCGTCGCCTCCGACGCGGCGTCCTACCTGACCGGCACCGAGCTGGTCGTGGACGGCGGGGCGATGGCCGGGATGGTCCGGCCCGCAGGCAGTTTCTGAGCCGACACCGGGGTTCGCGGAGCGCCTCCGCGGACCCCGGAGCGGCCCGGGAGCGGCCCGGGGAAAGGCGTTTGGATGCGGCCCGGGGGAGCGTGTAAAGTACTCGTGGTCGAGCGGGTGAGCCCGCCGGCCGAGATAAACAGCGGGGCTGTAGCTCAGTTGGTAGAGCGCTTGCATGGCATGCAAGAGGTCCGGAGTTCAATTCTCCGTAGCTCCACAGACAGGACCGCCTCCCGGATTCGTCCGGGAGGCGGTCCTTTTCGTATGCCGTCGCGGCCGGTGTCGGAGCGGTCGGTCCGGTGGCTGCCGATCGGGCGGAAATAGTGTGAAAGCCCCGTACCGGGCATTGTCTCTCCGTGACTGCGACGAAGGTGAGCGTGCGATGACGGAGAGTCGGTTCTGGGAGCGGGCGATGGACCGGGCGATCGTGCCCGGATACAGCCGGATCGGGTACGGGGTGCGCCGGCGGGCCGGGCTGCCCGCCGACCCGGAACCGGCCGCACTCAAGGGGCGGACCGTCGTGGTGACCGGGGCGTCCGCCGGCATCGGCGAGGCGGCGGCGACCGGCCTGGCCCGGCTCGGCGCGACCGTGGTGCTGGTCGGCCGCGACGAGGAGCGCACCGAGGCGGCCCGCCGACGGGTGGTGCAGCGGGTCCCGGGCGCCGAGGCGACCGTGCGCCGCTGCGATGTGGGCAGCCTGCCGGACGTGGCCCGGTTCGCCAAGGAACTGCGCTCCGAACACGGCCCGCTGCACGCCCTGGTGCACAACGCCGGCGCGATGTCCGCGACGCGCGCCGAGACCGCCGAGGGGCACGAACTGTCGCTGGCCGTGCACGTGCTCGGGCCGCACCTGCTCAGCCGCCTGGTGGCCGCCGACCCCGCGTCCTGCGCCCGGGTGGTCTGGTTGAGCTCGGGCGGGATGTACACCCAACGGTTGCCGGTGGACGACATCGAGTACCTGCGCGGCCCGTACAAGGCGGCCGTGGCGTACGCGCGGACCAAGCGCATGCAGGTGGTGCTGGCCGAGCTGTGGGCCGAGCACCTGGGCACCGGCGGCCCGGTCGTGCACGCCACCCACCCCGGGTGGGTGGACACCCCCGGCCTGCGCGCGTCGATGCCGACCTTCCGCCGGCTGACCGCGCCGCTGCTGCGCACTCCGGAGCAGGGCGCGGACACCGTGGTGTGGTTGTGCGCGGCCGACGAACCGGGCGGCAGCACCGGCCTGTTCTGGCAGGACCGGACCCCGCGACCGACGCACTACCGGCCGGCGACCCGGGAGAGCCGACCGGACCGGGCCTGGTTCTGGCGACGCTGCCAGGAACTGACCCACCCGTGGGCCGGGGAGTGCGGCGGCCGCGCGGACTAGACGCGCGGCCCCCGGCGTGGTCAGGCGAGGGGAAAGGTCAGCCCGTGCTCCTCGATCGGGCGCGGGCCGTGGATGCGGCGGTCCGCCTCGGTGATCACCACGTCGTTGATGCTCGCCTCGCGCCGACGCATCAGACCGTCCTCGGTGAACTCCCACAGCTCGTTGCCGTAGCTGCGCACGAAGCGTCCCGCGCCGTCGTGCCACTCGTACCGGAAACGGACCGCGATCCTGTCGTCGGTGTACGCCCACAGCTCCTTGCGCAGCGCGTAGTCGTGCTCGCGGGCCCACTTCTCGGTCAGGAAGGCCACGATCGCCGGGCGCCCGGTGACGAACCGGTCGCGATTGCGCCAGACCGAATCGGGCGTGTAGGCGAGCGCGACGCGTTCGGGGTCGCGGGTGTTCCAGGCGTCCTCGGCGGCCTGCACCTTGGCGCGGGCCGAGGTCTCGGTGAACGGGGGCAGCGGCGGCTTCACGCGGACCACCCCGACTGCTCGATCACGTCGACGAAGTCGGTCCGCTCGAAGCCCGGTACGAACCGGGCGAGTACGTCGGCCTTGACGTTGCCGAACGTGGTCTGCGGGCGGTGTTCGACGCCCTCGGTGAAGGCCCGCAGGATCCGCCGCTCGAAGTCCGGGCGGGGATGTGCGGCGACCACGGCGGCGCGCGTCTCGGCGGGGAGGTCCGCCAGGCCCAGGCCGAGCACGTCCAGCTCGACGCCGGCGGTCACCAGGGCCACCTCGGGCTCCATCCGGGCGGGGATCCCGGGTGTGGTGTGCAGCGCGATCGCGGTCCAGACGATGCGCGCGCGGTCGGCGGGCAGGCCGTGCCGGAGCAGGAAGTCGCGGGCGGCGTCGGCGCCGTCGAGCTCGAAGCGCTGCTGCGAGGTGCGATATTCGGCGGTCAGCCCCAGGTCGTGGAACATCGCGCCGACGTAGAGCAGTTCGGGGTCGAAGTCCAGGTCCAGGCGGCGCCCCCGGAGTGCGCCGAAGAGATACACGCGGCGCGAATGGTCGTACAGCAGTGGGTCGGCGACGTCCCGGATCAGCTCGGTGGCCTCCTTGGCCAGGGCGCTGTCGGGGATCTCCACGTCGGCGATGCGCTCGGACATGGCAACGGTCCTTTCCGATGGAGGGAGGGGGGAACGGCTCAAGCCTGCCGCTCGGGCCCGGGTCGCGGCCATGTCCATTCGGACGGCGATCCCTCGGATTCGGACACGGCTCGCGGGTAGCGTGGGAGGCATGCAACGCAGGAATGTGACGGTGCTCGCGTACGACGGGGTCCGGCTGATGGACGTGACCGCGCCGCTGGAGGTGTTCGGCACGGCCGAGCGCCTGGGCGGCGCCTACACGCTGACCCTGTGCTCGCCGACCGGCGAGCCGGTGACCACGTCGGCGGGCACCCGGCTGCTGGTCGACGCGGCCGCGACGGAGATCGACGGCGCCCACACGCTGGTCGTGCCGGGGTCGGTGGACTTCCCGCAACACGCGCCGTCGGCCCGGCTGCTCGACGCGGTGACCACGCTCGCCGCGACCTCCGGGCGGATCGCGTCGGTGTGCACGGGCGCGTTCCTGCTCGCCCGGGCGGGGCTGCTCGACGGGCGGCGGGCGGTGACGCACTGGCGGCACGCGGCGATGCTGGCCCGGCGCCATCCGAGCGTCTCGGTCGAGCCGGACGCGATCTTCGTCCGGGACGGCACGGTCTACACGTCCGCCGGGGTGACCGCCGGCATCGACCTCGCCCTGGCCCTGGTCGAGGCGGACGAGGGCGCCGACCTGGCCCGCGAGGTGGCCCGCGACCTGGTGGTGTTCCTGCGTCGACCGGGCGGCCAGTCGCAGTTCTCGGTCCCCTCGCGCGCCCGGGCCGGCCTCGACGATCCGCTGCGCCCGGTCCTGGACGCGGTCGCCGCGGACCCGGCGGCCGACCACTCGTTGCCCGCGCTCGCCCGACTGGGCGGCTTCAGCCCGCGCCACCTCACCCGGCTGTTCCACGAGCGGGTCGGCTCGACCCCGGCGGTCTACGTGGAGGCCGTGCGGATCGAGGCGGCCCAATCCCTGCTGGCCGCCGGCGCCACCGTGACCGCCGCCGCCGCGCACAGCGGCCTGGGCAGCGACGAATCCCTGCGCCGGGCGTTCCTGCGCCGGCTGGGCATCACCCCCTCCGCCTACCGCGCCCGCTTCCGCAGCACGATCGGCGGCTGAGCCGGGCGGAGAAGATTCGCGCGCGGGCCGCGGGGGCACCGGAGCCGGGTGACCGTCGCACTCGGGCTGAGCCTCGCCATCGCCTGGTACGTGTTGCGCGGCCTCGCCCGTCGCTGGGCCTGGGCCCGGCGCTGCGTGCGGGTGCTGAGCCCGTGGACCGCCCGGCTGCACGCGTGGGTGTTGTCCGCGCCGGTCACCTTCACCTACATCGCCATCTTCACCGCGTCCACGGTCGTGCAACGCACCTCGCCGCCCCGGCTGATCGACCTGCTCACCAAGCTGAACAGCACCAACCTGCTCCGGCTCGGCGACGATCCGCTGGAGGCGCTGCTCACCAGCGCGTTCTGGGTCGCCGACCACGGCTCCGGACTGGCCACCTACATGGTCGTGTTCGGCACGATCGTGGCGTGGGCGGAACGCCGCTACGGCTCGCCCAGGATGTTGCTGATCGGCGCGAGCGGCCACGTGTTCGGGTCGCTGCTGACCGCCGCGGTGGAGAAGGGCGCGATCGAGGCGGGCCGACTCCCGCACAAGATCGCGTTCGCGACGGACGTCGGGGTGAGCTACGTCGAGGTGGGCTCGTGCGCGGCGGCGGTGCTGATCATGTCCGGCTGGGTCCGACTCGCGGGCACGGCGGTGATGTTCGTCTCGGTCGGCCTGCCGGTGATCGTGGACCACACCATCTGGGACCTCGGGCACCTGTTCGCGACGCTGTGCGGCCTCACCGCCGCGGTGCTGCTGCGGGCGGTCGGGCCGCTGCGCGCGCCGCCGCCGCTGCGCACCCCCTTGGTCGTGAGCACTGCGGGCGACCCGGTAGACTTGTGACGTATTCACGCGGGGCTGTAGCTCAGTTGGTAGAGCGCTTGCATGGCATGCAAGAGGTCCGGAGTTCAATTCTCCGTAGCTCCACCGCAATCCCGAAGGCCGCTTCCTCCAGGAAGCGGCCTTCGGTCGTTTCGGACGGCCCCTAGGACACGTCCCGGCCGTCCGGACCCGTGAAGAACTCCCGGACGTCGCCGATCAGCAGTTCCGGCTGCTCCAGCGACAGGAAGTTGCCACCACGCTCGAACTCGGTCCAGCGCACCACGTGGTGGTCGCGCTCGGCGAAGCGGCGGATCGCGACGTCCTGGGGCAGGGCGACGGCCACCGCCGTCGGCACGGTGCCGCGCTCCCTGGGCGCCCACGCGCTCGGGTCGTGCGCCATCTCGTAGTAGAGGTTGGCCGAGGAGCCCGCCGTGCCGGTGAACCAGTACAGGCTGACGTTGGTGAGCAGGGTGTCCCGGTCCACCGCGTCCTCGGGCAGCGCGCTCGCGGTGTCCGTCCACTCCTTGAACTTCTCCACGATCCAGGCGAGCTGACCGACCGGGGAGTCGTGCAACGCGTGGGCGAGTGTCTGCGGCCGGGTCGACTGGATCGCGTTGAAGCCCATCTTGTCGTCCCGGAACTCCTGGAGCCGGGCCAGCCTGGACTGCTCGCTCTCGGTCAACCCGGCGAAGTCGGCCGGGTCCTCGGACGGGAAGGTGACCAGGCCGTTGACGTGGATGCCGATCACCCGCTCCGGCGCGATCCGCCCCATCTCGGCCGCGATCCACGCCCCGCCGCCGTTGCCCTGCACGCCGTAGCGCGAGTAGCCCAGGCGGGCCATCAGCTCGGTGAAGGCACCCGCGATCCGGCCGGTGTTCCAGCCCGGCCCGGACAGCGGGCCGGAGAAGCCGACACCGGGCGTGTCGGTGACCACGACGTGGAAGTCGCGCGACAGCGGCTCGATCACGTCGACGAACTGCACGAACGAGCCCGGCCAGTCGTGGATCAACAACAACGCGGGGGCGTCCGCCCGGGCCGAGCGCACATGCGCGAAGTGGATGTCCTGACCGTCGATCCCGGTGAGGTACTGCGGGAAGGAGTTCAGCCGGGCCTCCGCCTTGCGCCAGTCGAAGTCGTTCGCCCAGTACGCGGCCAGATCCCGCAGGTACGGCGTCGGCACGCCACGCGTCCACTCGGGCACGCCCGGGACGTCGGCGGCCCAGCGGGTGCGGGTCAGGCGCTCGCGCAGGTCGTCCAGATCGGCCTGCGCGATCCCGATCCGGAAGGGGCGGATCGTGTCGGCGGTCGCGGTGGCGGTCTCGGCTGCGGTGTGGCTGCTGTTCTCCATGAGTGGAACAGTAGGATCCCAATAGGAATGCTTCGATCCTATTGGGGCGGCAGGCTGCGAAAATGTTGGAAACCTCGGCACGTTTGTTGCGCCTGTTGTCCCTGCTCCAGACGCCCCGCGAGTGGCCCGGCTCGGAACTGGCCGACCGCCTGGGCGTGACCGGCCGCACGATCCGCAAGGACGTCGAGCGGCTGCGCGAACTCGGCTATCCGGTCGACGCCACCCGGGGGTCCGCCGGCGGCTATCGGCTCGCCGCCGGTGCCGCGATGCCGCCGCTGCTCCTGTCCGACGACGAGGCGGTGGCGGTCACCATCGGCCTGCGCACCGTCGCCCAGGGGGCGATGGCGGGCATGGAGGAGACCTCGATACAGGCACTGGCCAAGCTGGAGCGGGTGTTGCCGGCGCGGCTGCGCCGACGGGTGCGCACGTTGCAGCAGTACGCGGTGCCGGTACCCGCGGATCGGCCCTCCGCCAAGGTGGACACCGACGTGCTCACCGTCCTGGTCGCGGCCTGCCGGGACCGCGAGCGGCTGCGGCTGGACTACCTCGACCACGCCGGCGCGGGCACCGTGCGCACCGTCGAGCCGCAGCGGGTGGTCAACTGGGGCCGCCGCTGGTATCTGGTCGCCTGGGACGTGGACCGCGCCGACTGGCGCACCTTCCGGGTCGACCGGATCACCCCGCGCACCCCGAACGGGCCCAGGTTCGCGCCGCGCGAGGACCCGGACGGCGACGCGGCCAGGTACGTGGCCGGCAAGGTCTCCGCGGCGGCCTGGCGACATCGCGCCCGGGTCCTGGTGCACGCGCCCGCCGCCGACGTCCTGGACCGGATCAACCCGGCCGTGGGCACGGTCGAGGCGATCGACGCCGACACCTGCGTGCTGGACACCGGCGCCGACTCGCTCGACACCCTGGCCGTGCACCTGGGCCTGCTCGGCCACGACTTCACCGTCACCGACCCCCCGGAACTGGTCGCCCATCTGCGTGCCCTGACGGACCGCTATGCCCGCTCGACCCGCGCGGACGCACCGGCCCCGTGAAGCCGCGACGGCGGCGGTCGTGTCCTCGACCGGCTCGGTTTCGCGTCGGCCCGCCCGGCGAAATCCCCCGCCCGGCACATCGAGTGCGCTTGGATGGCCGGAACCGACGGGGAGGCGTGGATCATGCTGGAGATCGAGCGGTTGCGGGAGTTGGTCCGGGCGCGCGAGGTGGACACCGTCGTGGTCGCGTTCACCGACATGCAGGGGCGGTTGCAGGGCAAGCGGTTGTCCGCCCGCTTCTTCCTGGAGGAGGTGCTCGAACACCACACCGAGGCGTGCGACTACCTGCTCGCCGTGGACGTCGATCTGAACACCGTCGACGGCTTCGACATGAGTTCGTGGGATCGCGGCTACGGCGACTTCGTGCTGCACGCCGACCTGCGCACCCTGCGCCCGGTGCCGTGGAATCCCGGTGCCGCGCTGGTCCAGGCGGACCTGAAGTGGGGCGACGAACGCCCCGTGGCCGCGTCGCCGCGCCAGATCCTCAGGGCGCAGACCGAGCGGCTCGCCGAGCGCGGCTGGACCGCGATGGTCGGTACCGAGCTGGAGTTCTGCGTCTATCGGGACACCTACGAGGAGGCATGGCACCGCGCCTATCGCGACCTGACCCCGGCCAACCTCTACAACGTCGACTACTCGATCCTGGGCACCGGTCGGATCGAGCCGCTGCTGCGCCGGATCCGCAACGAGATGTCCGACGCGGGGATGTACGTGGAATCCGCGAAGGGCGAGTGCAATCTCGGCCAGCACGAGATCGCCTTCCGCTACGACGAGGCGCTGCGGACCTGCGACAACCACAGCGTCTACAAGACCGGGGCCAAGGAGATCGCCGCGCAGGAGGGGATGAGCCTGACCTTCATGGCCAAGCCCAACGCGCGCGAGGGCAATTCGTGCCACATCCACCTGTCGTTGCGCGAGGAGGCGGACGGCCGGCCGCTCCTGGCCGGCTCGGGAGCGCACGGACTGTCCCGGCTCGGCAGCCAGTTCCTGGCCGGGCAGCTCGCCGCGCTGCGCGAGTTCACCCTCCTGTACGCGCCCAACATCAACTCCTACAAGCGCTACCAGCCCGGCACGTTCGCGCCGACCGCCGTCGAGTGGGGCATCGACAACCGCACCTGCGCGCTGCGCCTGGTCGGCCGAGGTGCGGGCCTGCGGGTGGAGAACCGGGTTCCCGGCGGCGACGTGAACCCCTACCTGGCGGTGGCCGCGATGATCGGCGCCGGGTTGTACGGGATAGACCACTGGCTGGAGCCGGCCGAGGCGTGCGCGGGCAACGCGTACGCCTCCGACGGGCAGCACGTGCCCACGTCGCTGCGCGCGGCGCTGGAGCTGTGGGAGAAGAGCACGCTCGCGCTCGAGGTGTTCGGTCCCGAGGTCGTCGAGCACTACGCCAACGCCGCCCGGGTCGAACTCGCCGCCTACGACGCGGCGGTCACCGACTGGGAATTGTTCCGGGGCTTCGAACGCATGTGAGGACGGCCCGGTCGGCGGGGTTCGGGAGCGGGCGCGGACCGCTCCCGAGGCCCCGGGTGATCACGATTGAGGTCTTTCCCGTCACGGTTGCGTGACGGGTCGAACGAGTGGGCGAATGGTCCGGTTTCCGGCCAGTAGTGTCGCCGGACGTGACCCTCACCGCAGTACTCGTGCTGGTGCTCGCGAGCCTGCTCGCGGTCGCCGACTGGGTGGCCGTCGCCCGGGAACGTCTCCCGCTCGATCGGCTCCCCCTCGATCGCCTCCTGAAGGCCGCGGTGATCTGTGCCCTGCTGGTCGCCGTCTGGTCGTTCGACGACGTCGACGGGGCACTGCGCGCGTTGTTCAGCGTCGCGCTCGCGTTGTCGCTGCTGCGCGACCTGCTCGCCCCGCGCTGGTTCGTGGCCGCGGTGGTGGCCTCGCTGTTCGCCCACATCGGCTACGTCGCGGGTTTTCAACGCATGGGGTGGTCCTGGCTGTGGGCCGCGGCCGGCATCGTGGTCGTGCTGTTCGCGGCGGGTGCCTACGCGGTGCGTCTGGTCACCGGCGCGCGCGAGAGCGCGCCCACGTACATCGGCATGGTGCTGCTCTACGTCGGCGTGGTCTCGTTGATGGTGGTCGCCGCGGCGGCCACCGGTCGACCGAGCGCGGTGGCCGGCGCGTTCCTGTTCTACGTCTCCGACACCCTGGTCGGCTGGAACCGGTTCCGCGCCCCGACGCCGTACGCGCCGGTGCTGATCGTGGGCGCCTACCACCTCGCCCAGATCCTGCTGGTGTTGTCGTTGTCCACCGGGCCCGCTCCGGGACTGTGACCGAGGCGGCCCGGATGTCGCCCCCGGATCGAACCGGCTCCGGGTCACCTGCGGTAGCCTGAGGCCATGCGTGCCGTACTGCTGCTTACCGGGCCGCGCTGAGCAGACCGGGTGGAGGACCGCTCCCACCCGACTCGGCGCGGCGACCCCTCCTGAGCGAGGGGTCTTTTCGTTTCCAGAAACGGTCGCTTCGCGCAAGCGACGAAACCGGAAGCAGCCGACGGCTGCCCACACCCCGATGGTTGAGGACGATGACCGAGATGACGCAGGGTCCTGCCGGCAACACCGACGCCCCGACCGAGCCCTTCCGCTACAACGCCGTCCTGGCCGGCGACATCGAGGCGCGGTGGCAGGACCGGTGGGAGGCCGACGGCACGTTCGAGGCGCCGAACCCGGCCGGTCCGCTGGCCGAGCCGGAGAAGGTCGCCGGGCGGCCCAAGATGATGGTGATGGACATGTTCCCGTACCCCTCGGGTGTGGGCCTGCATGTCGGACACCCGCTGGGCTTCATCGCGACCGACGTATACGCCCGGTTCAAGCGCATGACCGGGTACAACGTGCTGCACACGCTGGGCTACGACGCGTTCGGCCTGCCCGCCGAGCAGTACGCGGTCCAGACCGGCACACACCCGCGGGTGACCACCGAGGCGAACATCGCCAACATGCGCCGGCAACTGCGCCGGCTGGGCCTGGGCCACGACCAGCGCCGGTCGGTGGCCACCACCGACCCGGCCTACTACCGCTGGACGCAGTGGATCTTCCTGCAGATCTTCAACTCCTGGTACGACCCCGAGGCGCCCGGCGCGGACGGGGGCGTCGGTCGCGCGCGTCCGATCACCGAGCTGGTCGAGCAGTTCGAGAAGGGCGACCGGGCCACCCCGGACGGGCGCGCGTGGGCCGACCTGAGCGCCACCGAGCGTTCGGCGGTGCTGGACGAGTACCGCCTGGCGTACGTGTCGCAGGCCCCGGTCAACTGGGCGCCCGGTCTGGGCACCGTGCTGGCCAACGAGGAGGTCACCGCCGACGGCCGCAGCGAGCGCGGCAACTTCCCCGTGTTCAAGTCCAACCTGCGGCAGTGGATGATGCGGATCACCGCGTACTCCGACCGGCTGCTGGGCGACCTGGACAAGCTGGACTGGCCCGAGCCGATCAAGATCATGCAGCGCAACTGGATCGGCCGATCCGAGGGCGCCAAGGTCTCCTTCGCCACCGACGCGGCGCCGATCGAGGTGTTCACGACCCGGCCCGACACGCTGTTCGGCGCCACCTACATGGTGCTGGCACCCGAGCACGAACTGGTCGACGCGATCGTCGCGGACGCCTGGCCCGAGGGCATCCCGGCGGTGTGGACGGGCGGCGCGGCGACGCCGGCCGAGGCGATCGCGGCCTACCGCCGATTCGCCGGGTCCAAGAGCGACGTCGAGCGGCAGAGCGAGGGCAAGGACAAGACCGGCGTCTTCACCGGCGCCTACGCGATCAACCCGGTCGACGGCGAGCGGGTCCCGGTCTTCATCGCCGACTACGTGCTGATGGGCTACGGCACCGGCGCGATCATGGCGGTGCCCGCGCACGACCACCGCGACTTCGAGTTCGCGCGGGCCTTCGAGCTGCCGATCCGCTGCGTGGTCGAGCCCACCGACGACCGCTCGATCAGCGACACCACCGAGTGGGCCGACGCGTTCGTGTCCTACGACGCGAAGCTGGTGAACAGCTCCGGCGCGGGCATCACGCTGGACGGTCTGGGGGTGGTCGAGGCCAAGAGGACGATCACCGAGTGGCTGGCCGCGCGCGGCATCGGCGAGGGCACGATCAACTTCAAGCTGCGCGACTGGCTGTTCTCCCGGCAGCGTTACTGGGGCGAGCCGTTCCCGATCGTGTTCGACGAGGACGGCGTCGCGCACGCGCTGCCGGACTCGATGCTGCCGGTCGAGCTGCCCGAGATCGACGACTACCGCCCGCGCACCTTCGACCCGGACGACGCGGACACCAAGCCCGAGACGCCGCTGTCGCGCAACGCCGACTGGGTGAACGTCACGCTGGACCTGGGGGACGGGCCCCGGCAGTACCGCCGCGAGACCAACACCATGCCCAACTGGGCCGGTTCGTGCTGGTACGAGCTGCGTTACCTGGACCCGACCAACACCGAGGTGCTGGTCGACCCCGAGGTCGAGAAGTACTGGATGGGCCCGAAGCACGAGGGCCACACCGGCGGCGTGGACCTGTACGTCGGCGGTGTCGAGCACGCGGTGCTGCACCTGCTGTACTCGCGTTTTTGGCACAAGGTGCTGTTCGACCTGGGCCACGTGTCCTCGTCCGAGCCGTTCCACAAGCTGTTCAACCAGGGCTACATCCAGGCGTTCGCGTACAAGGACGAGCGCGGCGTCTACGTCGAGGCGAGCGAGGTCGAGGAGCGGGACGGGAAGTTCTTCCTGGGCGAGCAGGCGGTCAGCCGCGAGTACGGGAAGATGGGCAAGTCGCTGAAGAACTCGGTGACGCCCGACCAGATGGCCGAGGAGTACGGCGCGGACACCCTGCGCCTGTACGAGATGTCGATGGGTCCGCTGGAGATCTCCCGACCGTGGGACACCCGCGCGGTGGTCGGCTCGTACCGCTTCCTGCAGCGGCTGTGGCGCAACATCGTGGACGAGCACACCGGCGCGCCGACCGTGGTCGAGGAGCCGGCCGACGAGGCCACGCTGCGGGCCACCCACAAGGCGATCGACGGCATGCGGCGGGACATGGACGCGCTGCGTTTCAACACCGCCATCGCCAAGGCGATCGAGCTGAACAACACGCTGGTCAAGCTGCCGGCCGTGCCGCGCGAGATCGCCGAGAAACTGGTGCTGATGGTGGCGCCGCTGGTGCCGCACGTGGCCGAGGAGCTGTGGTCCCGGCTGGGGCACGGCGACACGGTCACCTACGAGGCGTTCCCGCAGGCGGATCCGGCCTACCTGGTCGAGGACACGGTCACCTGTGTCGTGCAGATCAAGGGCAAGGTGCGGGCCCGCCTGGAGGTGGCGCCGAGCATCGGCGAGGACGAGCTGAAGGCGCTGGCGCTGGCCGATCCGGTGGTGCTGGCCGCGCTGGACGGGGCCGGCGTGCGGATGGTGATCGTCAAGCCGCCGAAGCTGGTGAACATCGTTCCGGCGTAGGTCGGTCGGTGCGGGTCGGCCGCTCGCTCGGTGAGCGGCCGACCGCGCGCGGGCCGTGCTTCGCGGTGGGCCCGCGTGGCGGGTTCTCGCGGTGTGCGGCGGGGGCGCGCGGTGTGCGGTCGGGCCTTCACGGTGTGCGGGCCGGCTTGCGCGGCGGCCGATTTCCGGACGGTGTCCGGACCGTTTCCGGTCGGTGACGATCGGTCTGGAACGCGGTGTTTTCCGCCGCGTGCGTATCGAAGCCGCCCGGCGGCGTTAGTGTGAGGGGAAACCTTCCGGCCCCGACCAGGCAGGAGACGCCTCGTGGCCCTCGCCGACGTTCCCGCGACCACCGACTCGTTGGCCGATGGCGCCGAGACCTTCGGCGTGGTGCTGGGCGCCGGTGTGCTCGCGTGTCTCGTACTCGTGGGCGTCGTGGTGGGCCTGATCACGATGATGCGGCGGGCGGTGCGCCGCCGGATCGACCGGCACGCGCCCCGGGTCCGCGGCCTCGTGGAGGACGCCACGTCCAAGGCTCGTGCGTATACCCGCACGGGTGATGCGGGCGAGGCGGCGCGCCTGCGCGGGTCGGTGCGGCGCTCGCTGGACCAGACCCGGAGAGTGCTGGAGGCGGGCTACGCACACGACGCGCAGCTCTCCGACGCGGTCGCGCTGTTGCGCCGGCTGGACGAATTCGCCAAGGCGCTGGACACGGACCTCAAGATGGTCGAGCGCGAGCCCGATCGGGACCGGGTCGCCCGCGAGTTGCCCGGCCTCAAGGAGCGCGCGGATCGCATCGAGCATGCCGCGGCCTCGCTGCGGTGGGCCGTTCAGGACCGCGAACGCCACCTGGGCGAGGACGAGTTGGACCGGCTCGGCACGGACGTCGAGCGCGAGGCCGCGGCCCTGCGCGCGTACGCGGACGAGAGCCGATCCGAGAGCAAGCGGTTGACCTGAGCAGCCGCCGGCGGCGGGCCCCGACGACGGGACGCGCCGGCCGCACCCTCGCGCGCGTCACCCGCGCGTCGGGGCGTGGCATGGTGACCGAGATTGAATGTGGTGTCTCGACTCAGCGACCCGACACGGGGTAGTCGAGACACCGACCCCGCCCCCCTGTCGTCTCACATCCGGGTGGTTGCCCGCTCATGCCGACGATGCCCACCGATCTTGCCGTGGTCACCGATTCCACGGCCTATCTGCCCGAGGAGCTCGTGGAGCGGCACCGCCTCGTGGTGGTCCCGCTCAAGGTCGTCCTGCGTGGACGGCCGCTGGACGACGGCATCGAGGCCACGCCCGCCCAACTCACCGACGCGCTGCGTCAGCGCCGAGTGGTGACCACGTCGCGCCCGGCGCCGGAGACGTTCGCCGAGGTCTATCGCGAACTCGCCGAGAAGGGTGCGACGGGCATCGTCTCGATCCACCTCTCCCGCGAACTCTCCGGCACCTACGAGGCCGCGCTGCTCGCGGCGCGGGACGCCGAGGTGCCGGTGCGGGTGGTGGACTCGCGCACGTTGGGCATGGGGATGGGTTTCTCCGTGCTGACCGCGGCGGAGGCGGCGGCGGACGGCGCGTCCCTGGAGGAGGCGGCGATCGCGGCGGAGAAGCGCGCGCAGACCACGTCGGCGCTGTTCTACGTGGACACGCTGGAGTATCTGCGCCGGGGCGGGCGGATCGGGGCGGCGGCGGCGTTCATGGGTACGGCGTTGGCGGTCAAGCCGCTGTTGCATGTGAGCGACGGATTGATCGGGCCGTTGGAGAAGGTTCGTACGGCGACGCGCGCGATCAGTCGGCTGGAGGAGTTGGCGGTGGAGCGGGCGGGGGCCGGGGCGGTCGACATCGCGGTGCATCATCTGGCCAGTCCGGAGCGCGCGGAGGCGTTGGCGGGGCGGCTGCGGGAGCGGGTGGCCGGGCTGGGGGAGTTGTACGTGAGCGAGGTGGGCGCGGTGATCGGGGCGCATGCGGGGCCGGGGTTGTTGGCGGTGGTGGTTTCGCCTCGGTGAGGGGCGGGCGGGGCCGGGTGGGGTGGCGTTGTCGGGGCGGGGTGGGTCACCCACGTGGGTGGGGTTGGTTTCCACAGCCCGGCGGGTTGTGCACAGGGGGCCGCGGTGAGCGGGGGCGGGTGAGCGGGGCGGCCTAGCTTTCGGGCATGCCCGGATCCTCGTTGCCGTTTTCCTCGCCTTCGCCTTCGCCGTCTCCTGTGCCGGACTCGTCCTCCGGACATGCCGCGCCCGGGTTCTCGTCGCCCGGGATGTCGTCTTCGTCGGCCGGAGACTCGTCCGCCGGGTATTCGTTCTCCGGTCGGGCTTCGCCGGGGCGTGCGTCGCCCGGCCGTGCGGCCTCGGCGTTGCCGCGGTCGGGTGCCGAGCGGGTTGCCGCGCTGCTCGGGGCGGGGGAGCCGGAGGGTCCTCGGGGGCCGGATTCCGCGCGGCGGGTGGCCGAGGCGGTCGCGGATCGCCTGCCGGCCCGGTTTCGGGTGGGGGTGGATCGGCGTGCGGTGGCCGCGGTCGCGGTGCTCGCGCTGGTGGCGGTCGCGCTCGCGGTGGGCGGCTGGTGGCGGGCGCGGCCGCAGAGTGTGGCGGCGCCGGCGGCGGTTCCGGTGGGGCAGGCGACGGGGGGTCCGGGGTCGGGCTTCGCGGCGTCGGCCGGTGCGCCGGCTTCGTCGTCGGCTGCCGGGCCGGTGCCTGCGACCGGGCCGATCACGGTGCATGTGGCCGGGAAGGTGGCGCGTCCGGGGGTGGTGTTGTTGCCGCCGGGGGCGCGGGTGGCGGATGCGGTGCAGGCCGCCGGTGGGGCGTTGCCGGCGGCGGACCTGGCCACGTTGAACCTGGCCCGCCCGCTGGCCGACGGCGAACAGGTCCCGGTCGGCGTCCCGGGCGCCCCGGCGCCGGTGCCGGTGGCCTCGACCGGGCCGGGCGGCTCGCCGACTTCGGGCGCGCTCGTCGACATCAACACGGCAACGGCCGAACAACTGGAGCAACTCCCCGGCGTGGGCCCGGTTCTGGCCCGGCAAATCATCGAACAACGCACCCTGCTCGGCCGCTTCGCCACGGTCGACCAACTGCGCCGGATCCGCGGCATCGGCGACCGCAAGTACAGCGACCTGAAGCCGAGGGTCCGGGTATGAGCGGGCCGATCGCGAGCGCGAGCGTGGGCGGGCCGGCGGCCCACTCGACGAGGCGCCGCCGGGACGGCGGGATTCGCTCGCTGCCGGTGGGCGATGTGGTGGGTCCGGGCGGTGGCGGGCGGGGGCGGGCCGGCCCGCTGCCGGGGTGGGCGCCTGGGTCGGGCCTCGGCGGTGTCGGCGCGTCCGTGGGCTCGGGGCGCAAGTGCGACGAAAGGCGTGGCGTGCGGCGGTGCCGGCCCGACCGCGACACGGCCGCGGCCTGATGGCCCATGGCCAGGCGACCGGGGCCGGCCGGCGGGAGCGTTCGGCGGATGCGCGCCTGTTGCCCGGTGCGCTCGCCGTCTGGACGGCGGCGTGGATCGCGCCGCTGGTGCCCCTCCGGGCCACGGTGACGGCGAGCGCAGGCGCGGTCCTGGGCGCCGCCGTGCTCGCGCGGCTGCCCACCGTCCGTCGCCGGGCGACGGTGGCCGTCGTGCTCGTCTGTCTCGCGGCCGGTGGTCTGGTGGCCGGCCTGCGCACCGCCGCCGACCACGCCGGCCCGGTCGCCGCCGCGGCCGGCCGGCAGGCCGAAGCCACCGTCGAGCTGACCGTACGCACCGACCCGGAGCGCCGGGGCACTCGGGTGCGCGGCAGCGAACTCGGTGGGCCACCCACGGTCTTCGCCGCCCGCATCGACCACGTGCGCGTCGCACCCGGCTCCTCGACTCGGACCGACCCGGCGAGCGGAACCGGCCGATCCCTGGGCGCAAGCATCCCGGGTGGTACGCGAGTTCGTACCCCCGTCACCGTCCTGGCCACCGGCCCCGAGGCCGGCTCCTGGCTCGGGCTGTTGCCGAGCACGCCGATCCGCGCCCATGGTCGCCTCGTTCCGGGCAAGGGCGGGCAGGCCCTCCTCCTGGTGCGATCCGCCCCGGAGCGGATCGGTGCTCCGGCAGCCCATCAGCGCTTCGCGGGTCGACTCCGGGCCCACCTGCGCGCGGCCTGCGCGGACCTGCCGCCCGCCGCTCGCGGCCTGCTCCCGGGGCTGGTCGTCGGGGATACCGGCATGCTTCCCGCCGACCTCGAAGCCGACTTCCGGACCACCGAACTCACCCATTTGACCGCAGTGAGCGGCACCAACATCACGATCCTGCTCGGCTTCGTGCTGCTGGTGCTGCGCCGCGGCGGACTGCGCGGTCGGGCGCTGCCGATCACCGGCGCGGTGGCCGTCGCGTGCTTCGTGGTGGTGGCCCGGCCCGAACCCAGCGTGTTGCGGGCCGCGGTGATGGGCCTGGTCACCCTGGCCGCGCTGTACACCGGGCGGCCCCGGCGCGGCCTTCCCGCGCTCGCCGTCGCGGTATTGGGCCTGGTGCTGTTCGATCCGACCCTGGCCCGCTCGTACGCGTTCGCGCTGTCCGTGCTGGCCACGGGGGCGCTGTTGCTGCTCGCGCCGCACTGGGCCGCGCGGCTGTGTGCCCGAGGTTGGCCGAAGTGGGCGGCGGTCCCGGTTGCCGTGCCGCTGGCCGCGCAGGCCGTGTGCGGGCCGCTCGTGGTGAGCTTTGCCGGCCGGGTCGGACTGATGGCCGTACCGTGCAACCTGCTCGCCGAGTTCGCGGTCGCGCCGGCCACGATCCTCGGCTTCGTCGCCCTCGTGCTCGCGCCGGTCTGCCTGCCGCTCGCGCAGGCGGCGGCGTGGTTGGGCTCCTGGCCGATCCGATGGATCGTGACCGTGGCCCACACCGGCGCCGCGCTGCCCGGTGCGGCCGTCACCTGGCCGACCGGCCTCTTCGGCGGCGCGGTGCTCGCCGCGATCACCGTTGCGGCCGTGCCGACGCTGCGCGCGCTGCGTCGGCCGCGGTCCACCCCGTTCGGCGGATCGCGCGCCACGACCGCCGCGTTGCTCGCGCTCCTCGCCGTGGTGCTCCTGCTGCGTCCACCGGCCGTGGTTCGCCCGCTGACCGGCTGGCCGCCCCCGGACTGGCACCTGGTGATGTGCGACGTCGGCCAGGGCGATGCGATCGTGCTCAACGCCGGTCCCGGTACGGGTGTCCTGGTCGACGCCGGCCCGGATCCACGCGCGGTCGACCGCTGCCTGCGCGACCTCGGGATCCGGCGGCTGCCGCTGATCCTGCTCAGCCACTTCCACGCCGACCATGTCGAGGGCCTCCCGGGCGCGTTGCGCGATCGCGCGGTGGGTCTGATCCAGGGCACCTCGGTCCTCGAACCGATGGCCGAGGTCACCCGAGTGCGCCGCTGGGCCACCGCAGCCGGCATCGCGTTGTCCACCCCCACCGACGCCGAACGCCGCAGCCGAGCCGCCCTGACCTGGCAAACCCTCGCCCCACCCCCGACGGCCCTCCGCCTTCGTCCCGGCCCACGCACCCCGAACCCCGGCCCACTCCGAGACGCACCCCTCACCCACCTGCCCGAACCACCACGCCCCGCCGGGACCCCGCCCGTGGTCCCACCTCGACTCGACGCGCCGACCACCCGGCCCCGCGATCCGACCCCCGCCTCGCAACCGAAGCCGCCCCCACCACGGGCGTCGGGCCCGTCGGGCATCCGGAGGCCCGATCAGGCACCTCCTTCGCAGCCCGGGTCGGCCCCACCGACACGACTCGACGCGCCGGCCGGCCCGGGCTGCGACGCATGTTCCGCACCCGCCTCGTCGTTCCCGCCCGGCGTCCGGGCGGCCCACCCCGCCACCCTCGGCCCGGCTTCGTGCCCCTGCCCCGAGGTGTCGTGGTCACCCGATGCGCCGGCCGGATCCGTCGGCGCCCGCAGCCTCCTGTCCGACATGCCGGCCGCTGTCCCGGCCGAGTTCGTTGCCGCCTCGGGCGTCGATGCCGCCCGGCTGCCGTTGTCCGGCCGGCGGACCACCGACTCGGTCGCACCGGCCATCCGCCGGGCCGACGTGTCCGTGCCCGGGGTGTCCGACGCCCGGGTCGGCGGGCCTGCGTTGCCGCCCTCGGGTGTCGGGGTCCCGATCACCGGAGCGGGCGACCTTGCTCCCGGTCGCCCGTGGGCCGGGCCCGGGGCACGGGAGTCGGCGCCGGTTCGGGGGCTGCCGGTGGGGAGCGCGGTGGGTGGATCGGTGGCCAACAACGCGAGTCTCGTGGTGTTGGCCGAGCGGCACGGCGTTCGCATGTTGCTCACCGGGGATGCCGAGATCGAGGCCCAGGAGGCGTTGCGGGACCGGCTGGCCGGGCTCCGGGTGGATGTGCTCAAGGTCGCCCATCACGGTTCCTCGCGCCAGGATCCGGGCCTGGTGCTCGGATTGCATCCACGCCTCGCGCTCGTCTCGGTGGGCAAGGGCAACCCGTACGGCCATCCGTCCCCGTCCGCGCGCGCCCTGGTCGCGGCCACCGGCGCCCGCCTGCTGCGCACCGACACCGACGGCCCGATCGCGGTGACCGGCTCTCCCGCCCACCTCGACGCGGTGGCCCGAGGCCCCGACACCCCGGCACACGCCGACCGCCTTCCCGCTCCGACCCCGGCGGTGGTACCGGCCGTCGCCCCCGGCCCACCACGACCCCGCACACAAGCCCACCCCCGCACCCCGCCCGGCCGGCTCCGACGCGGCGCGGGCGCCGGCCGATGTCGCCCGGTACGACGAGGATCGGGCGTACATCGAGCGCCGCTGCCCGGAGGGCGGTACACGAGCCGCCCATGGCCCTGTTCGGCCCGTCCGGATCGGCTCCGCGCCCCGTCCACATCCCCCGTCCCCGTGCGCCGGCGACGCGGGGGAGGCGTGTCCGTCGGGCGTGGGATGCTTGGTCGGGTGGCCAGGAGAATGCAGGATGATCCGCTCGCGCCGGTGACGCTTGTCGTCGGGGCCGAGGAATTGCTGGTGGATCGGGCGATCGGCGAGGTGGTGCGCGCCGTGCGGGCGCAGGACCCCGACGCCGATGTGCGCGATCTCGCGCCGGGCGCACTGCAGGCGGGGATGTTGTCCGAGTTGGCCAGCCCGTCGTTGTTCGGCGAGCGCAAGGTGATCGTGATCCGGTCCGCGCAGGACCTCGGGACGGACCTGGCCGGCGAGGTCAAGAAGCTGATCGCCGATCCCGCCGACGAGATCGTGCTCGTCCTCGCCCATCTCGGCGGGCCCAAGGGCAAGAACCTCCTGGACGCGGTCCGCAAGGTCGGCGTGCGCGAGGTCACCTGCCCCAAGGTCACCAAGGTCGGCGACCGGGTCGCGTTCGCCCGTTCCGAGTTCCGGATCGCGGGTCGCTCGCTCACCGAGGACGCGTGTCGCACCCTGGTCGAGGCGATCGGCAACGACCTGCGCGAATTGGCGTCCGCGTGCAGCCAGTTGATGGCGGACACCGACGGCGTGGTCGACGAGGAAGTGGTCGCGCGCTACTACAGCGGGGTCGCCGAGGCGTCCAGCTTCACCGTGGCCGACAAGACCGTCGAGGGTCGTACCGCCGAGGCGCTGGAGCAGTTGCGCTGGGCGCTGTCGGTCGGCGTCGCGCCGGTCATGGTCACCAGCGCGCTCGCGCAGAGTGTGCGGCAGATCGCCCGGGTCGGCGCCGCCCCGCGCAACGCCCGGCCGAACGACCTGGCCCGCGACCTGGGCATGCCGCCGTGGAAGGTGGACCGGGTGCGCCAACAACTGCGCGGCTGGACCCCCGACGGCATCGTGCGCGCGCTGTGCGCCGTCGCCGACGCCGACGCGGCGGTCAAGGGCGGCGGCACGGACCCGGCCTATGCGCTGGAGAAGGCCGTCGTGACGGTCTCCACGGTCCGCAACATCTGACGGGAGCACGCCCTGCGCCCACCACGGACAGGCCGCCCACCAGAGGCAGGTCACCTGCCACGAACAGGCCGCCCACCACAAAGGCGCCGCCCCCGGAATCCCGGGGACGGCGCCTTCGAAGTCACTGCGAGCGCAATCGCTCGAATGTCACCCCGTGAAGGGTGCCGCGAATCAGGCCTTGGCCGTCGCGACCCGCTTCGCCAGCGCCGACTTCTTGTTGGCGGCCTGGTTCTTGTGGATGACACCCTTGCTGACGGCCTTGTCGAGCTTGCGGGCCGCGAGACGGGTGAGCGCCTCGGCCTGCTCGACGTTGCCGGCCTCGGCCGCCTCGCGCGCCTTGCGCACGAAGGTCTTGAGCTCCGACTTGACGGCCTTGTTGCGCTGACGCGCAATCTCGTTCGTCTTGTTGCGCTTGATCTGGGACTTGATGTTCGCCACGAAAGAGCCTTCTGAGTACTAGGTCGGGATCCGATCCAGGGAGAGGGCCCGTCCGGACGTTGACTTGCGTGGCAGAGACACGTACGCCACACGCGATCCATCAGATTACCAGTGATCAACGGGTCCACAAACACCCGGACGGCTCACCGCCCCCGAACCCGCGCCGGACGCGACTCGAATCGCCCTCGCCGGCTCCACCAACGCGGCTCACCCATGCCGCATGGGACGATGTGGGGAACACCGGCGATCCCACACCGATCCCACGTGCCACCCGCAGGACCTCGCAAGACCCCGAGACCGCACGACCCTCGCAAGCCCTCGCCAGTCCACCCGATCGAGAATCTGGAAGCCCGCGTGCCCGCGACCCCGCCAGTGAACGTGCCGGAGCCCAGCCGTACCGACCCGGCGCTGATCCGGAACTTCTGCATCATCGCCCACATCGACCACGGCAAGTCGACGCTCGCCGACCGGATGCTTCAGATCACCGGTGTGGTCGATGCGCGACAGATGCGCGCGCAGTACCTCGACCGCATGGACATCGAGCGTGAGCGCGGAATCACCATCAAGTCGCAGGCGGTGCGGCTGCCGTGGACGGCCCCCGATGGTCGGACCCACATCCTCAACATGATCGACACCCCCGGTCACGTGGACTTCACGTACGAGGTGTCCCGTTCGCTCGCCGCCTGTGAGGGCGCGATCCTGCTGGTCGACGCGGCCCAGGGGATCGAGGCGCAGACGCTCGCCAACCTCTACCTGGCGCTGGAGAACGACCTCCAGATCATCCCGGTGCTGAACAAGATCGACCTGCCGGCCGCCCAGCCCGAGAAGTACGCGGCCGAGCTCGCGCACATCATCGGCTGCGACCCGGAGGACGTGCTCAAGGTCTCCGGCAAGACCGGTGTGGGTGTGCCCGAACTGCTGGACGAGTGCGTTCGTCTGGTGCCGCCGCCGATCGGGGCCAAGGACGCGCCCGCCCGCGCGATGATCTTCGACTCGGTCTACGACTCGTACCGGGGCGTGGTCACCTACGTCCGGGTGGTCGACGGCGACCTGAAGAAGCGCGAGCGGATCCAGATGATGTCGACGGGGGTGACCCACGAACTCCTGGAGATCGGCGTCATCTCGCCCGAGCCCAAGCCGTCCGACGGCCTGAGCGTCGGCGAGGTCGGCTACATCATCACCGGCGTGAAGGACGTTCGGCAGTCCCGGGTCGGTGACACGATCACCTCGTTGCACCACGGTGCGACCGAGGCGCTCGGCGGTTACAAGGACCCGAAGCCGATGGTGTTCTCCGGCCTGTATCCGCTGGACGGGTCGGACTACCCCGAGCTGCGCGACGCGCTCGACAAGCTCCAGCTCAACGACGCCGCGCTGGTGTACGAGCCGGAGACCTCGGTCGCGCTCGGCTTCGGCTTCCGCTGCGGCTTCCTGGGCCTGCTGCACCTGGAGATCGTCCGGGAGCGGTTGGAGCGCGAGTTCAACCTGGAGCTCATCTCCACCGCGCCGAGCGTGGTCTACCGCGTGGTCATGGAGGACGGTACCGAGCACACGGTGACCAACCCGAGCGAGTTCCCCGGCGGCAAGATCGCCGAGGTGCACGAGCCGGTGGTGCGCGCCACGATCCTGGCGCCGAGCGAGTACATCGGCACGATCATGGACCTGTGCCAGACCCGGCGCGGGGTCCAGATCGGGATGGACTACCTCTCCGAGGACCGGGTGGAGCTGCGCTACACGCTGCCGCTCGCGGAGATCGTGTTCGACTTCTTCGACGCGCTCAAGTCCAAGACCCGCGGTTACGCGTCGCTCGACTACGAGACCACCGGCGAGCAGGAATCCGCGCTGGTCAAGGTCGACATCCTGCTCCAGGGCGAGGCCGTCGACGCGTTCAGCGCGATCGTGCACAAGGACAAGGCGTACAGCTACGGCGTCGAGATGACCAAGAAGCTGCGCGAGTTGATTCCGCGTCAGCAGTTCGAGGTGCCGATCCAGGCCGCGGTCGGGGCCCGGGTGATCGCCCGCGAGAACATCCGCGCGATCCGCAAGGACGTGCTCGCCAAGTGCTACGGCGGTGACATCAGCCGCAAGCGCAAGCTGCTGGAGAAGCAGAAGGAAGGCAAGAAGCGGATGAAGATGGTCGGCCGTGTGGAGGTGCCGCAGGAAGCCTTCATCGCGGCGCTGTCCACCGACGACAGCGGCGGCAAGAAGTAGGCGGGAAGAGGTAGGCGGCAAGCAGGCGGCGGGAAAGCAGGACACCGCGGCCGGGCACGGCGGGTGTGGCGCGCGCGATTCGCGGACGGATCCGGGCGAAGCTACTACCGCGTAGCCCTGCGGCGGCGTACGTTGCGGGTGCATCGGGCAGAACCGATGCACCCGCTTTGCTTTTTTGCTCCCGCGATACCTGACGCTCCCCCCCGGCCGCTACCGACATCGGGCTCTCACCCCCGCCGATACCGGTATCGATACCGGTACTCGGCATTGCCAGCACTCCCTGAACCGCGCAGCCCGGGATCCACCCGGGTCGACATCCCCGGGCCGTCAGCCGCCCAGGAGCAGGAGGCCGCAGTGAGTCCAGAGTCGGTCGGCATCGACCACCGCCCACCGTCCATCGCCGTGGACTTCCTGGAGCGCATTCGCGCGACGCCCGAACGCGAGGCGTATCGGCACCCGGTGGCGGTGGGTGACGGCGACCGCGAGGAATGGCGTTCGCTCACCTGGGGACAGGCCGGCGACCGGGCCAAGGCGATCGCCGCCGGCCTGGTGGTGCTGGGGGTCGAACCCGAGGACCGGGTCGCGATCGTCGCCGAGACCAGGCTGGACTGGGTACTCGCCGACCTGGGCGTCATGTGCGCCGGAGCGGCCACCACCACCGTCTATCCGACCACCAACGCCGACGAGGCGGCCTTCATCCTGGCCGACTCCGGCAGCGTGGCGGCCTTCGCCGCCGACGACGCCCAACTCGCCAAGCTGCGCGGCGAGCGGGCCGCCCTCGGCGCGGTGCGCAAGGTGATCGTCTTCGACCACACGCCCGACCGGGACGGCGACGACTGGGTGCTCACCCTCGCCGAACTGGAGGAACTCGGCCGCGCCCGGCTGGCGAAGGAGCCGGATCTGATCGAGACCCGGGTCGCCGCGATCACCCGGGACCAGCTCGCGACGTTGATCTACACCTCCGGAACCACCGGCCGGCCCAAGGGAGTTCGGCTCGCCCACGACACGTGGGCCTATCAGGCCGCCGCGCAGGCCGCGATGGGGCTGACCGACATGGACGAGTTGCAGTACCTGTGGCTGCCGCTCGCGCACTGCTACGGCAAGGTGATGATGTCCGGCCAGATCCGGATCGGCTACCCGACCGCGATCGACGGTCGCATCCCCAAGCTGATCACCAACCTCCCGATCGTGCGCCCGACCTTCATGGCCGCCGCGCCACGGGTGTTCGAGAAGGTGTACAACTCCGTGCACATGCGGATGCGGGCCGAGGGCGGCCTCAAGTATCGGATCTTCCGGTGGGCGATCGGCGTCGGTCGGGAGATGTCGCAGACCCGGCAGGCCGGTCGTACGCCCTCCGCGCTGTCCGAGGCCAGGTATCGGCTGGCCGATCGGCTCGTCTTCGCCAAGCTGCGCGACCTGTTCGGCGGCCGGCTCAAGGGCTGTATATCCGGCAGTGTCGCGCTCTCGCCCGACGTCGCGGAGTTCTTCGACGCGATCGGCATCCCCATCCTGGAGGGCTACGGCCTGACCGAGGCCAGCGCGGGCAGCTCGGTCAACCGCTACGACGCGCACCGCATCGGCACCGTCGGCGTGGTGCTGCCCGGCTCGGAGCTGCGGATCGCCGAGGACGGCGAGCTGCTCGTGCGCGGCCCGGCGGTGATGCAGGGCTATCACAACAACCCCGAGGCCACGGCCGAGGTGCTCACCGAGGACGGCTGGCTGCACACCGGCGACATCGCGGTGATCGAGGACGGCTTCCTGCGGATCACCGACCGCAAGAAGGACCTGATCAAGACGTCGGGCGGGAAGTACGTGGCGCCCAGCGAGATCGAGGGGCGCTTCAAGGGCATGTGCCCGTACGTCAGCAACATCCTGGTGCACGGCGAGAGCCGCAACTTCTGTTCCGCGCTGATCACCCTGGACCCGGACGCGATCCGGGGCTGGGCCGCCGACCGACCGGCACTGCGGGACAGCTCGTACGAGGAACTGGCCGGCAGCGCCGAGGCACGCGCGCTCATCGCCGATTGTCTCGAGGAACTCAACGCCGGGCTGCAGCGCTGGCAGACGGTGAAGAAGTTCGCCATCCTGCCGCGCGACCTGAGCGTGGAGCACGGCGAGCTGACGCCCAGCCTGAAGGTCAAGCGACGGGCGGTGGAGCGGGAGTACGCGGAACTGCTCGACGACATGTACAAGGACACGCTGGTCACCTGAGCCCGGGGCGGACCGCGCGGATCGACGATCGCCGAGGCCGGTCGCCGGCTCGTGGACAATGGGAGGATGCCCTCCGCACCCCCCGACGGTCTGCCCGTGCCCGAAGACGGTTCGTTGCCCACGTCCGCACTCGCCGAGTTCGCGGGGGCGGGTCGCCCCTTCGGCTTCTACGTGCACGTGCCCTACTGCGCGTCACGGTGCGGCTACTGCGACTTCAACACCTACACCGCGACCGAGCTGGGCGGGTCGGCCTCGCAGGGGTCCTACGCGGACGACGCGATCGCCGAGATCCGGCTGGCCCGGCGGCTGCTGGGCGAGGTGGACCGACCGGTGGAGACGGTGTTCTTCGGCGGTGGCACGCCCACCCTGCTGCCGGCTTCGGACCTGGCTCGGATCCTGGGTGCGATCCGGGACGAGTTCGGGCTCGCCGCCGGGGCCGAGGTGACCACCGAGGCCAATCCCGAGTCGGTGGATCCGGCCTACCTGGACACGCTGCTCGCGGGCGGCTTCAACCGGCTGTCGTTCGGCATGCAGAGCGCGCGCAAACACGTGTTGCAGATCCTGGATCGCCGGCATACCCCGGGTCGGCCAGAGCAGTGTGTGGCCGACGCGCGTGCGGCCGGGTTCGAGCACGTCAACCTGGACCTGATCTACGGCACGCCGGGGGAGTCCGACGACGACTGGCGGGCCTCGCTGGACGCGGTGCTGGGGGCTCGGCCCGACCACGTCTCGGCGTACGCGCTGATCGTCGAGGACGGGACCCGGCTGGCCGGGCGGGTGCGGCGCGGCGAGTTGCCGATGCCGGACGACGACGTGCTCGCGGACCGGTACCTGATGGCGGACGAGGCGTTCTCCGGCGCCGGGCTCGGCTGGTACGAGGTGTCCAACTGGGCCGCCGACGACGCGGCGCGCTGCCGGCACAACGAGCTGTACTGGACCGGTGCCGACTGGTGGGGTGCGGGGCCGGGGGCGCACAGCCATGTGGGTGGCGTGCGGTGGTGGAACGTCCGGCATCCCGCCGCGTACGCGCAGCGGCTGGCCGCGGGGGTGTCTCCCGGCCAGGGGCGTGAGCTGCTCACGGCGGAGGATCGCCGGGTCGAGCGCATCCTGCTGGAACTGCGGTTGGCGGAGGGGGTGCCGCTCTCGCTCCTTGCGGAGGCGGGGAGGAAGGCGGCGGAGCGGGCCGCGGGGGACGGGTTGCTGGAGCCGCTTGGGAGTGGGCGGGCGGTTCTCACCTTGCGGGGGCGGTTGTTGGCGGACGCGGTCGTGCGGGATCTGGTGGACTGAGGGTGGCCTCTGCGCCCGCCGGGCCGGGTTCGCCTCAAGCGCCGGCGGGGCTGAGTGGCCTCAAGCGCCGGCCGGGCTGATTTGGCCTCGAACGTCGGCCGGGCCGAGGTGGACTCGGCTGCCGGGGTTTCACATGGCCACGTCCATGATGAGGTCGGCCAGGGATTCGTCCACCCGGTTGAGTTCCTGGGCGTAGCGGCGCATTTCGGTGCTTTCGCGCTTGGCGTCGGACTCGCCCTGCTCCTTGGTGCGCAGGGCCGCGCCCACCTCGTCGCGGATCGACTTGATCTCGGCGTCCAGGCCCTGGGCGATCGCGTCGCGCATCTTGCGGAGTTGCTTGACCACCTCTTCGCCCAGGTTGGTCACGTCGGTGTCGGCCTGCTTGCGCAGTTCGAGCTGGACCTGCTCGGCGACCTGTTCCTTGAGCCGGCGGTTGGCCTTGTTCAGTTGCAGCGCGCCCTTGAACACGGTCGAACCGAGCACCGCGCCGAGGATCACGAACGGGCCCAGGCCGACCAGGAAGGCCGCCGTGCCGACCGCGATCTGCGGCAGCAGCGCGGTGAGCATCGACCTGAGGTTGAATTTGCCGCCGGAGACCGCGGTCGCCGGGTCGAGCACGAAGCTGACCGCGTCCGCGAGCAGCCGCTCGATCGGCGTCGAGGGTTTGCCGTCCTCGTCGGTGCCGACCGGGCCGGCGGTGAGCGAGGCGCGGATCTCGTCGATGCGGGTGACGAACTGCTTCACGTCGTCGTCGATCATGCGTTCCATGTCCTCGACGCGGCGCGCGACGAGCGGCTTGAGTTCGCTCTCCTGCCACTGGGCGAACTCGACCTGGACCCGCCCGGAGAGATGGTCGGTGATCTCCTTGACCGCCGCCTCCATCTTCTCCCGCGCGTTGAACGGATTGGCGCCGATGGTGTTGCTCGGGTCGTACTCCTGCGCCCAGTTCGGGATGTTCGCGGCGACCCGGTCCATGAACCGCCGGGTCGCGGCCTCCACCTCGCCGCGGGTCTCGCGCAGGTGCTCCTCCATCTGCGCGACGATCACCCGGCGATTTTGCTCCAGCCGGGTCAGCGGACCCTGGACCCGCTCGTAGGTGGCCCGCAACTCCTCGACGTCCTGGGTCAGCAACGCCTCCTTGCGGTCGATCTGTTCGCGCGCCTCGATCAGCAGGTACTTCAACTCCCGGGCGGGCGACAGGATCTTGGCCCGGCCGCGCTCGCGGGTCAGGAAGTCCTCCAGGCCGCGCTCCAGTTCGGGCATCCCGGAGCCGGCCAGCAGCTCCGGGTCGCCCTTTTGCCGGCCGGTCAGCGCGGCCCGGGCGTTGACGAAGAAGACCCGGTCCGGGCGGGAGAGGTAGGGCGAGAGGCGCTTGCGGATCTCCCGCTGCACGTCCTCGCGCTCCTCCTCCTCGACCAGGTTGATCTTGTTGCCGACGTAGAACACGTCCTCGTGTCCGCGCGCCTTGACGTGCACGTCCAGGAAGAGCTGTTCGCTGCGCGACATCGCGGCCTGGCAGTCCACCACGAACACCAGCACATCGGCCTGTTCGAGGTAGTTCAGGGTGACCTTCTCGCGCTCGGGGGCCTCGTTGAGACCCGGCGAGTCGACCACCACGACGCCGTTGCGGCACAGTTCGAGCGGCCAGCGCACCACCGCCCGCTCGTACGGATTCGGGGTGTTGTCGTCGTCCGCGCCGATGGTGACGTAGTCGGCGATCTCGTCCACGCCGACGGTCAGCGGATCGCCCGCCGTACCGTCCGCCTCCAGCGGATAGATCAGCGCCGAGCGGGTGTCACCCCACGTCACCTCGTTGATGATCGCGGTACACGGACGCGCGAAGGAGGGCAGCACCTTCTCGCCGAGCATCGAGTTGATCACCGTGCTCTTGCCGCGCTTGAACTCGCCGACGATCATCACCTTGAACGCCTCGGACGCGGCCCGCTGCTTCAACGAATCCAACTTCTTGACGCCCGCACCGATCCGCAGTCCGGCCACGATCGGCGTGAGCCGGTCGATCAGGCCGACCAGGGTCTCCTGCCGTGCCCGCCACGCGCCGTAACCCGCGTAGGCCCCATCGGCCGCCCCGTGACCCCTGTCCACCCTGAACGCTCCCCTCCTCGACGGCTGTCAGCCCCTGGCACCCAGCATGGTGTTGAGCTGCACCCCGAGCTGCTCGCTGCGCGAGATGAGATCCTGCCATGCGGGTCCATCGGTGCCGACCTTGGCCAGCGCGGTCTGTCGATCGGTGCGCCACGCCTTCTGGCCGCGCACCGCCTCGTCCATCACGCCGGCGTAGAGCGTGTGCAGGCGCTTGGAGACCTCCTCGGAGAAGCCGCCGAGCACCTCCTCGACCGTCGGCTCCAGGGCCTTCATCGCCTGGGCGCGCTGACCCTCGGTCAACGACGTCGACTTGACCTCGCCGAGCACCATGCCGCCGGCAGAGGCGGCCATGCTCGCCCCCATCGGCAGCGCGGAGACGCCGCCGGTGAGCGGGATCAACAGCGCGCCGAGCACGGCCAGGCCGGTCGGGCCGATCCGCCAGGCGAGCTTGCGGCTCTTGAGGTCCTTGAGGCCGAGCGACTCCGCCTCGCCGAGTTCGAACTCGGTGGACAACTGCTCGACCTTCTCCAGCCGGTAGCCGCTGCCGCGGCCGAAGTGCACCTTCATCTTGGCGTCCAGCCATTGCACGTCGGCCTGCACGCTGGAATGCAACTGGGCCTCGAACTTCTTGGCCATCGCCGTGAGTTCGCGGCGCAGTCGGAACGGCAGGTCGCGCTCCCACCAGGTCCGCGGGTCGGGCGCGCGCTCCATTTCGTAGCGCAGCGTGTCCAACAGGTCGCCACGCGAGAGCTGGAGGTGCTCGCGGAACTTCTCCGCGGTCTGGGTGCGTCGCTGCTGGAGCTCGACCCGGACCTTGCCCCACTCGGCGGACATCCGGTCGATCTCCACCTCGGACTGCTCGACGGCGCGCCGCCGTTCGGCCGCGCCCAGCTCGACCGCGGCCAGGCCGTCCCGGCCCACCCGGGCCATCTCGTCGAGCAGCGCGAGCAGTTGGCCCGCGGTCTGCCGCGAGCGCATGCTGCGCCGGCCGCCGGAGGTGGTGTACTCGGTGATCCGCGCCAACACGCCGGTCACCGGCGAGACATCCTCGCGATGCGGGCCGGCGAGCACCTGCAGCGTCGGTGCGATGCGGCGCACCCGGCCGCCCAGGTAGTCGACGATGTCCTCGCGCTCGTCCTCGTCGACGGTGTCCAGCTTGGACACCACCACGGTGATCCGCGGCACGTGCCGGGCGATCACCTCCTCCTCCAGGAACGCGGTCTCGGACAGGCCGAGCGGCGCGCTCGCGGAGACCACCATCAGCACCGCGTCGCTGGCCGCGACGGTGCGCCGGACCAGGTCCTCGGTCCGGCGGTCCTCCTCCTCGGCGTCGGTGCCCTTGCCGCGCCCGGCGTTGACACCGGGGGTGTCCACCAACTCGACGTCCAGCTTGGCCAGCTCGGGGTCGGCGACGAGCACCCGAACGCCGACCAGTCGGACCTGATCCGGGTCCTCCCGCTCACTCAGCCGGTGCACCTCGTCCCACGACGCGGACACCGCCGGCCTGGGTTCGGCCCGCCCGTCGGCGAACTGCAACTCCAGGCGCGGCTCCGGCCCGGCGGCGATCACCAGCGGGACCGGGGTGTGCCGGCCCTCGGGCAACACGGGGGCGCCGAGCAGCCGGTTGATCAGCGAGGACTTGCCGCGGCCGAATTCGCCGACCACCGCGATCCGCAGCCCGGGCCGGCGCATGCGGGCCCGCAACCGGTCCAGTTCGGCGGCGATGGCGTCCAGGCCGAAGTCGCCGGCGATCGCCTGGGCGTCGTTGATCCGACGGCCGAGCGTGGTCGCCGACGGGGCCTGCTTGACCAGGCTGGTCACCGAGCCGGCGGGCACCTCGCCGGCCGGTGCGGGCCTGCGCGCAGCCGGCGCCCCGGGCGCGACCCGCGCGACCCGCGCGGCAGGCGGCGGGACCGCGCCCGCCGACCCGCCTGCGCCCGCCGACCCGCCCGCGCCGGACGGGCCGCCCGCGAGGCGACCCGCCCAGCCCGGGTTCGGCCCCGGAACAGCCGAAGCGTCGCCCGCCGGGCGCGGACCCGGAGCCGGGGCCTGCCTCCGGTCCGCCGTCTGCCCCGACGGGCCGGGTCGGCCGGAGGGCGAGTCGCCCGAGTCGCGACGCGCCGCCGCCTCACGCGGCGCACCGGCCCGCAACCACGTGGTCGTGCTCGGCACGAGTCGGTGGTACGCGGCCACCGCCCCCTCGGGCATCACCCGCGCGTACAGCCCGGCGAGGATCCGCGGGCCGCCCTTGGCGTCCGCTTCGGGGTCGGCCAGGAAGCGGCCGAGCGACTGGAAGAAGCGAGCCCGCTCGGCCAGCGCCTCCGGCTGCATCGACAACGACCAGGCGGCCTCGTCCGCGATCGTGCTCTCGATCGACTTGGCGACCTCGGGCAACTCGGTCAGCTTCACGTGCCGGAGCACGTCCTCGGACGGCCAGGCCCACTGGACCGCGCCCCACACCGGGCGGATCGGCAGTTCGCGGCGCCCCGGGGTGGCCTTGCCGACCCCGATCAGGCTCCACAACGTCCACCCGTTCGCGGTTCGCTCGGGCACCGGCGGCAGCGCCACCGATTCCATGGTGACCCAGCCGCGCAGCTCGTCGCTGCGGTGGATCCCGCTCAACAGGCCCGCGACGCCCGGGCGTCGGCGCGGCTGTACCTGTGCGGCCTGGCGCAGCACGTGTTCACGATCGAACGACATGTGTTGTCCCTACTCCCATCGAATCCGTTGTGATGTCGAACGATCAGGCGTGCGTCGGGTGGGCGACGATCATCGTGGTGTCCCGGTCCTGCCACGCGTTGACGAAGTCCGCGAGCGGAATCGGCTCGGTCTGGCCGAACGGCGCACCGGGGTCGTTGAGCAGGACGTAGACCGAGCCGTCGGGCTGGGTGTCGATGCCGGTGACCCACACGGCGTGTCCCATCGTGGGGTCCTGCTCCATCGGCGCACCGGTGGCCGGGTCCTGCATCGGGGACCAGATCTCCTGAGCGTCCAGGGCGACGATGACCTGATCGCCCTTCTCCAACGCGTCGAGCATCTGCTGCATGTCGGCGCCCGGCACCATGTCGGTGTCCACGCCGTGCATTTCGAGCAGCTTGCCGATGTCGTCGGTTCTGGTGCCGTTCTCCGGGTCGTAGATGCCGGCCTGCTGGGCCTCGGTCATCAGCGCGTTCTCGTCCAACGGCAGGCCGGTGAGCTTCTCCAGGATCATCCCCTGGGAGACCACCGCGCAGCTCGTCGGGCTGACCTGCTGCTGCCAGTACTGCGCGTCGCCGACCGGGTCGCCGAAGCCGTCGAACTCGGCCGGCGTCCAGTTGTTCGGCGCGTGGTACGTCCAGTTGCCCGAACCGTCGTCGACGGCGCCCCACGCGGCGGGGACACCGGGCTCGCTGTTGCCCGTGCCCGGGTAGCTCGCCGGGTCGGCGTACGGGTCGCCGCCCTGCGGGTCGGCGTACGGGTCGCTGCCGTACGGGTCGCCGTAGGGATCGGCGTACGGGTCCGAGCCGTACGGGTCGTTCGCGAGCTGGTCGTCGCGCCACTGCTGACTGGGCGTGGCGGCCGGGTCGCCTCCGTCGTTGGGGTCGAACATGTGCGGGTCGTACATGTCGATCTTGCCGTCGCCGTCGCTGTCCGCGTGGAACGGGTCGTAGTTCGGGTCGTGCAGCGGATCGAAGTTCGGGTCCGTGTACGGCAGAGTGGAGTTGGGATAGGCGCCGTTGCTCTCGCCGCCCGCGTCGGTCTCCCACAGTGGTGCCGCCCCGACAGTGCCCCCGTCGGCGGTGTCCAGTGTGTCGATGGTGTCGTCGGAGACCATCGCGAACAGGTCGTCGTCGTGCGTGTAGTCGCTCATCTGCCGAATTCCCCCCGGCGTGTGAGGCGCTCGCGTTGGTTGTTCACCGTGTCGCGGCGCCGTTCCGTCTGCCTGTCCGCGTCCTGCAACAGGCTTCTGCGAGCCGCGAGAATATCCTCACGGCGGTGATGCTCGGTCACCAGTTCGGCGACCGTCGCCTCGTACCTGGCCCGGTAGCGGTCCACGTGTTGTGAGACGTCCAGCGAATAGTGCGTGGTGGCCGTGCCGACGGCTTCGTCGATCTGTCGGGACAAACCGTCGGCGACGGTTCGCAGTGTCTGATGCATTTCGACGCGTGCGCGGTTCCGCAGGGCCGTCATGTCGGTGGATGAGAGTGAATCCGCCACTTTGGCCATGAATCCGCCGAAGCCGGCTCGGCCGGACGGTGCTCCCGGCTCGCCGTGGCGGGCGCCGCCGAACCACTGGTCCAGCGCGCCGCCGATCCGGGCGCCGGGGGTGCGCGGCCCGGCCGGATCGAGTCGCACGGCGCGGATCTGCTGGGTGACCCCGGTGACCGAGTCCTGATATGTACGCATCGCCGCGTCCGCGAGCTGATGCCCGGTCAGCACGGTGACCCGGTCCGGGCCGGCCGGGCGGTGGATCGCGCCGAGCTTGCGATACGCCGCCTCGAACGCGGTGTCGGCGGCGGCCCGGGCGCTCTCGGCGGCGGTGGCCAGCGCGCCGGTGACGGCCTGCTGCACGATGTCGCCGATCCGGGGCAGGCCCTGGCGGATCAGTTCGGGCGCGCGGACCGCGATCACCGCGCGCAGTTCGTCCGGGGTCTCCGCGCCGTCCAACGTGTGGTCGATCTCGGCCTGGGTGTAGCGCCACCACTGCGGGGCCATGCCGCCGACCGCCTGCTGCGCGCGCTGGGCGCCGGCGCCGAGCAGGCGTGCGGTCTCCCCGTGTTGGGCCCGGACGAAGGCGGCCATGTCGGCGATCCGGGCGCCCGCGAGCTCGGCCTCCTCGGCGTCCAGCCGCTGCTGGGCCAGGGTCACCTCGCGGCGCAGTTCCTCGAGCAGGTCCTCCAGGAGCCGGAGCAGGTGGTCGGATACCGCGACGATGCGCTGACGCTGCATCAGGTCCCGGAGTCGGGTCAGCGTGCGAGGAAACTCCTCGGCCCAGTAGGCCTGTTCCGGTCCGCGCAACGGTCGTCCGGAGGCGAGCCGGACCACCGGCTCGGCGGCCACCGGCTCGATCACCGGATCGGCCACGCCCAGCATCCGGGCGAACCGCTGCCGGACGTGGGCGAGCAGATCCTCCCGCTCGTCCTCGTCGATGTGGTCCATCTTGGTGACCAGGACGATGCAACGGCGCAGTTGCCCGGGGTCGAGCGCGTCGGTCAGGAACTCGGCCAGCGACACCGGCGAGGGCGACGTGGACGCGGTGAGCACCGCCGCGACGTCGGCGATGTCGCGCATCACCGTGCGGGTGATCTCGGTGTGTCCGACCCGGGCGTTGGTGCCGGGAGTGTCGATGATCACCAGCCCGTCGCGCAGTGCCTCGGCGGGGTGGCGCACCTCCAGGCTTTGCACGTGCGGCGCGATGGTGTCGTCGGCGGTGAGCAGCCGCAGGACGCCGGCCGTGTCGTCGGGCACGGCCACGTGCGGGGCCAACTGGGCGAGCATCCCGCCGAGCGGACTGGCCGCGCCGGTGTAGCGCCCGGAGGGGTAGACGTAGCGGTATCCGTCGCCGTTGAAGCGCACCTCGACGGCGAACTCGTCACCGTAGGTGATCCTGGTCGCCGCGCCCGTGGTCGGCAGCGCCGAGGTGGGCAGCAGGTCCTCGGCCAGCAGTGCGTTGATGAACGTGCTCTTGCCGGCCGAGAACTCGCCGATCACGGCGAGGTAGTACCGATCGTCGCGCAGTCGCGTCTCGATCTCGCGAATGCGTTCGGTCAACTGGGTCAGTCGCTCCTGGTCGCCGACGATGCGGCGCACCATGGCGAGTGCGAAGTCGAGATGGTCGGAGGTCTCGGTGAGCGCCTCGACCACATCGCGTCGCTTCGAACGATCCCCGGCCATGCCGCGAGAATCCACCACCGCGCCCCCTCCCGACGGTGCCCTCCCCGATGTACGGGCGATCCTGCCACGCGGGCCCGAATCCCGTCTCGATGCAGGCATAGCCGATCCACGCGACCGCCCCCACCGGACCGATTAGTCCGAAAAGTAGGCATTCGTCGCATACTGGTGCTGTATGGGTACCTCGGCTCGTCCGGCGAGCCGATGGCGATGCGATCAGGAGACGCCATGTTCGAGGAGGCCCAATATCTGGCCCCGGTCACCCGCAGGGCCGACGGCGGAGTCCAGGTCGAGCTGTCCCGCAGCCACCCGGGGTTCGCGGACGCGGTGTATCGCGAGCGGCGCAACCGCATCGCGGAGCTGGCCCTGAAGCACCACCGCGGCGACCCGATCCCGGAGGTCGAGTACACCGAGGAGGAGCACGAGGTCTGGCGCCTGGTCTCGCGCGAGTTGTCGATCGCACACGCGGAGTACGCGGTCGCGGACTATCTGGAGGGTGCCGCGCGGCTGAAACTGCCGACCGACCGGATCCCCCAGTTGGAGGAGGTCGGCGGCGCGTTGCAACCGCTCACCGGGTTCCGTTACCTGCCGGCGGCCGGCCTGGTCCCGCTGCGCGACTTCTACGGATCACTGGCCGACTCGTACTTCCACTCGACGCAGTACATCCGCCACCACAGCGTGCCGCTCTACACGCCCGAGCCGGACGTCGTGCACGAGGTGATCGGGCACGCGAACATGCTCGCCTCGGACCGGTTCGCCGCGCTCTACCGGGTGGCCGGCGAGGCGGCCCGCCGGGTGGAGAGCCGCGAGGCGCTGGAATTCGTTTCCAAGGTCTTCTGGTTCACCCTGGAATTCGGCGTCATGCACGAGGCGGGCGTGCTCAAGGCGTACGGCGCGGGGATCATGTCGTCCTACGGCGAGATCCGCGAGTTCCGCACCGTCGACATCCGCGACCTCGACCTGGTGTCGATGGGCACGATGCAGTACGACATCACCCACTACCAGGACATCCTGTACGCGGCCCGCTCGATGACCCAGTTGGAAGACGTCGTCGGGGCCTTCTGGGCCGACTGCACCGACGAGTCGATCGCCGCACTGTGCGCCGCGGCGAAGACCCCGTAGCCCTTCGTTCACCCGTGCGGGTGATCGGGCAGCACGTTGCCCGGTCGTCCGCACGGGCGGCTTCGCGGCCGGTCGGGCCGCCCGCGAGGACCCGCTAGACCCGGCGTACGAAGACCCGGCCGAAGTCGCCGCCCGTGGCCAGGAGGGTGCCGTCGGCGGAGAAGGCGAGGCGGCGTACTCGTTGGTCGTCGTGGCCGGGCAGGGCCCGCCCGTCGGCCTCGCGCAGTTCCGCGTCGTACACGTGCAGCGTGCCGGTGCGACGGCCGCCGACCGCGAGTCGCTTGCCGTTCGGTGAGTAGGCCCACGCGTAGCACGTGTTCCAACCGTTCGGGTGGTGCGGGTCGGTGAAGTGCCAGGCCGGCTCGCCGGTGTCGATCGAGATGGCGAACGGCCCGTGCACCCGGCCCCGGTTCACCAGGAGCAGGGTCTCGCTCGGATCGAAGCCGAGGTCGCCGATCTCCCACGCGAGCGGCACCCGGGCCGCCAGGCGAGCGGTCGCCACGTCCCACACCTCGACCTCGTTGGTCGAGTCCTGCATCGCGTCCCGGTGCCCGTAGACCAACCCACGACTGACCCGCCACACCGCCAGCAGCCGGCCCGACGCGGACAGCGCGGCGGCCCGGCACTCGGTGGTCGACGAGTCGGTCGAGACCTCGCACACCTGCGCACCGGCCGCGTCCAGGACCCGCACCCGGTCGCCGGAGTCGAAGACCACGAGTCGTTCACGGGCCGCGTCCCAGGACGGCTGCACGGTGTACGGGTTGAACAGGGCGTCCTCGAACTGCCGGTAACCGGCGAGCTGTTCCTCGCGCAGGGTGACCAGGTCGAGCCGACGCGTGAACCCGCCGACGGTGTAGACCACCGCCGATCCGGTCGCGTCGAACAACACGCTGCGGATGCCGGTCGGCCGCTCGTCCGTCGGTACCGCGTGCACCGTGCGCCGGATCCCGGTGGCCACGTCCACCAGGCGGATCGCGCCGTCGTAGGCGATCAGCACCGTGTGCCCGTCCGGATGCAGGTCCAGCGCCCGCGACGCGGTCTTGCCCGGCGGCATGAACTCCAACACCACCGGATCCTCCGGCCCGCCCAGCCGGACGAACCCGGCCCGCAGCGCCTTGCCCACCTCCCGACGCAGCGTCACCACCGCGGCGGCCGGATCGGCGAACTCCTTGCGGGTCTGCCGAGCCGCCCCCTCCCCGGACCACGCGGCCCGGACGAACTCGGCGCCGTCCACGGCGAAGGATCGATACTTGGGCCCGGCCGAGTCCGGCAGTACGAGCGTGACCTGTTCCTGTCGCATCGGAGCACGGTAGGGCACGCGGGAGACACGGTGACCGCCCGGTCGCCGAGCGGTCACCGTGTCGGACCGGGGCTATTCGAACGTGGCCGCCGCCTCGCGCAGCGCGCGAACGACCGTCTCCGGGTCGTAGGGGGCCGGTGGCCCCGGGGTGTAGGTGACCGCGGTCAGGTCGCCCGTATAGCGGAACGAGCGACGGCGCTCCCACAGCGGCCAGGACACCGGCGACTTGCGATCCACGCCGACGCTGATCCCCTGGAGCGGCGCCATCCCGATCAGGATGTGCACACCCTCCAGCCAGGCCACGTCCTCGCCGTCCACCGCGACCGTGAAGTCCCAGCGAAAGTGCGGCCGCGCGTGTGCCCGGAGCACCACCACCCGGGTGCCCGGCGCCAGTTCGCCCGCGTCCACCTCGTGCAGTTCGCCGTACTCGTTGTAGGCGAAGAACAGCCGGCCGTCCTCGACATAGACGCTGTACCCACCGCCCTGATCGCCGTGCGAGACCAGCACGCCCTGATCGGCGGCCCCGTGCCCGCCCAGTTCGATGGACACCTCGAAGTCCCGGAAGGTGATCAGCTTCGCCGAGCGATAACGCTCCAGCTCCGGCGTGCCCGCGAGCAACCGCACCGGCCGGCGCAGCCGCTCCTCGGCCGGCCCACGCAGCGCGAGCCCCCCGCCGTCGGCCAGCGGGAACACCCCGTTGCGCCACGCGGCGGCCTCCCACGCGGCGGCCAACTCCCGGACCACCTCCGGATGTCGGTCCGCCAGATCGTCGATCTCGGTCGGATCCGCGGTGATGTCGTACAGCGCCCATTCCTCGTCGTCGTACGCGTCGCCCGCCCGGTGGTGCGTCACCAACTTGTAGGGGTGGCGGTAGTAGCTGCGATTGCCGACCATCTCGCTGTACTGCTCGCCATGCCGCGACTCGGCGGTCGGATCCGCGAGCACGTTCGTGAACGAGGTCCCGTCCAACTCCTGCGTCGGCGCGCCCGATCGTTCCGGCGGAACCGGCACACCGGCCAGGTCGAGCAGCGTGGGCAGCACGTCGGTGACGTACTGGTACTGCGGCCGCACCCCGCGTTCGCGCAACCCGGCCGGCCAGGAGATCACGAACGGCACCCGCACCCCGCCCGCGTAGGTCTGGCCCTTGTACAGCCGAAACGGCGTGTTCGAGGCCATGCCCCAGCCGCGCGGATAGTGGATCAGGCTGCGCGGCCCGCCGATCAGGTCCGGGTCCAGCTCGATGTCGCCGCGCCAGTCGGCGGGCTTGGCCGGGTGCTGATTGAACCGCTTGAAGTAGGCCCGGGTGCCCTCGGCGCCGCCCTCGCCCGTGCCGCCGTTATCCGAGGTGAACACGATGACGGTGTTGTCCAACTCGCCGAGCGCCGCCAGGGTGTCCACCAGTCGGCCCAGGTTGTGGTCGATGTTCGCGACCATGCCCGCGTAGACCTCCATGTACCGCGCGTACAACTCCCGGGTCCGCGGCTCCAGGTCGGCCCACGCGCCCACCTCCTGCCCGGCCTCGAAGTTGCGCCGGGGCAGCCGGGTGCCCGGGTCGAACAGCCCGGCCGCCCGCTGCCGGTCGAAGCGCTCCTCGCGCAACACGTCCCAGCCCCGGTCGTAGCGGCCCCGCTGTGCCGCGATGTCCGCCGCCTTCGCCTGCAACGGGCCGTGCACCGCGTTGTGCGCGACATAGAGGAAGAACGGCTTGTCGTGGTCGTGCGCGCGCAGGCCCTTGATCATCGCGATCGCCTGATCGGTGATGTCGTCCGTGTAGTAGTAGTCCTCGGGCAGCTCGTCGATGTCCAACGGCGAGTTGTCCCGAACCAGTTGGTGCGGATGGAACAGGCTGGTCAGCCCCTCCAGGACGCCGTAGTACCGGTCGAAGCCCTTCTGGAGCGGCCAGTTGCCGCGATGGTCGGCCGTATTGGACGCCGAATCGCGCACCAGATGCCACTTGCCGACCGCGAAGGTCGCGTAGCCCGCGTCGTGCAGGGTCTGCGGCAGGGTCGGGATGTCGTCCGAGATCTCCATGCCGTAGCCCGGGAAGCCGGGATCGGCGTTGGCCACCATCGCGTAGCCGACCCGGTGCGGATTCAGGCCGGTGAGCAGCGCCGCCCGGGCGGGGGAGCACAGCGGCATCGTGTGATAGTTCGTCAGCCGCAGGCCCCGCTCGGCGAGTCGGTCCAGAGTGGGAGTGGGGATCTCCGAGCCGAACGGGCCGATGTCGCTGTAGCCCATGTCGTCGATCAGCACCACGACCACGTTCGGCGCGCCCGGACGGGCCGCACGCGGTTGTGGCCAGGCCGGCTCGGACGTGGCGAAGGTGCGGCCGACCCGGCCCGGGAAGCCCTGGTACGGATCCCGGTGTCGTTCGTCGGGAATGGGCACGTGACGCTCCTTCAGACTGCCTCGGCCGCACGCACGGCGACCGGAACGGGGGAGGGGACGGCGGCCAACAGGGCCTTCGTATAGGGGTCCTGCGGATGCGCGACCAGATCGTCGGCCGGGCCGGTCTCCACCACACGGCCCTCGCGCAGCACCACGATCCGGTGGCTGATCGAGCGCACCACCGCGAGGTCGTGCGCGATGAACAGCAACGCCAGACCCAGTTCGGCCTGGAGCTCGGCGAGCAGGTTGACCACCTGGGCCTGCACCGAGACGTCCAGGGCGGACACCGCCTCGTCGCAGATCAGCACCGAGGGCGCGGGTGCCAACGCCCGGGCGATGCCGATGCGTTGCCGCTGCCCGCCGGAGAAGTCGCGGGGCAGGCGGGAGGCCGCGGCCGGATCCAGACCGACCCGTTCGAGCAACTCCAGGACCCGTGCCCGGCGTTCCAGCGGCGTGCCGATGCGCTGGGCGTGCAGCGGGTCGGCGACGATGTCGCCGACCGTCATCCGCGGGTTGAGCGAGGCAAACGGGTCCTGGAAGACCATCTGCACCTCGCGGGCGAGCCGACCCTTGCCGGCCACCCGGATCACCCCGCGATCGGGCTTGTGGATGCCGACGATCGCCCGGGCCAGGGTGGACTTGCCGGAACCGGACTCGCCGACGACGCCGAGCGTCTCGCCCGGATACAGCACCAGGTCCACGTCCGTCAGCGCGGCCACCGCCGGCCGCCTTCGGGAGCGGAACGACTTGGATACGCCGCGTACTTCGAGCACCGGCGAGGTCGGATCCGGTGCGTTGCGCCGGATCGGCCCGGGCTCGTGGGCGGGTGCCTCGGTCGGCGGCACCCAGCACGCGCTGCGCACGTCGTCGGTGACCGGGACCAGGTCCGGTTGTTCGGTTCGGCACCGGTCGATCACCGCGGCGCACCGGTCCGCGAACGCGCAGCCGAGCACCGGCAGCGCCAGGTCCGGCGGGGTCCCGGGGATCCCGGCGAGTCGGGTGCCGGCGGGGGTGTCCAGGCGCGGCACCGCCCGCAACAGTCCGGCGGTATAGGGGTGTCGAGGTGCGGTGAGCACCTCGGCGACCGGACCCTGCTCGATCACCCGACCGCCGTACATCACCGCGACCCGGTCGCAGCGTTCGGCGACCACCCCCATGTTGTGCGTGATCAGCAGTACGGCGGTGCCCAGTTCGCGGCGCAGCGTGTCCAGCAACTCCAGGATCTGCGCCTGCACGGTCGGATCCAGCGCGGTGGTCGGCTCGTCGGCGATCAGCACGTCGGGCCGGTTGGCCAGGGCCAGTGCGATCATCACCCGCTGTCGCATGCCGCCGGAGAACTGGTGCGGGTAGCCGGACACCCGGGCGCCCGGGATGCCGACCAGCTCCGCCAGCTCGACCGCACGGGCCTCGCGGGCCCGTCGGTCGCCGAACCCGTGGGCGCGCAGTGCCTCGTGCAACTGTCGGCGCACCGTCAGCAGCGGATTCAGCGACGTCATCGGGTCCTGGAAGACCATGCCGATGCGCCGCCCGCGCACCCCGACCAGTGCCGCCTCGGACGCCGTGACCAGGTCGGTGTCGCCGTCCAGCAGCACCGAGCCGCCCACGATCCGGCCCGCGGGCGGCAACATCCGGGCCAACGCGAGCGCGGTCGTCGACTTGCCCGAGCCGGACTCGCCGACGACGCCCAACATTTCGCCGACGGCCAACTCCAGGTCCACGCCGCGTACCGCGTGCACCGGGCCGCGCTCGGAGTCGAAGACGACCCGGAGGTCGTGCGCGGCCAACAGCGGGGTGCCGGCCCGGATTTGTGCGGGCTTGTCGATCGTGACGGTCATCGCCGGACCCCCTTGTTGAGTGCTTCCGCGATCAGGTTCAGGCCCAGCACGAACGCGCTGATGGCGACGAGCGGGCCGATGGCGTAGCTCGGGTGGTCCTGGAGGTGCATCACCGAGCCACTGACGATCGAGCCGAGCGAGGGCTCGGGCGGACGCACGCCGATGCCGATGAAGCTCATCGCGCCCTCGACGATCACCGCGATCGACAACGACACGGCGATCTGTACGACCAGGGGATCGGCCGCGTTCGGCAGGATGTGCCGGACCAGCAGCCGGACCCGACCGGCGCCGCCGACCCGGGCCGCCAACGCGTATTCGCGCTCGCGGTGGGACAGGATCGCGCCGCGCAACATGCGGCCGAACGCGGGCGCCTCGACCACCGCGATCACCACGATCACCGTGCTCTTGCCGGCACCGAGCACGGCGGTCACGGTCAGGCCCAGGATCAGCCCGGGAAACGCGAGCACCAGGTCGAACGCGCGCTGCACGACCACGTCCGCCCACCGCGACGTCACCGACACCAGCGCGAGCAGGCAGCCCGTGAGCGCGCCCAGTGGTACCGCGCTCACCACCACGATCAGGTCGGTGCGGATCCCGAACAGCACCCGCGACCACAGGTCGCGGCCGATCTCGTCGGTGCCCAGCGGATGCTCCCCGCTCGGCCCCAGCAGCGCGTCCGCGGTCTGGAAGGTGGGTGCGTACCGGGTCAACAGCGGTGCGGCCAGGCCGAGCAGGACCACCAGGGCGACCACGGTCAGCCCGGCGATCCCGCGCGGTGTGCGCAAGCCCCGTATATAGGGGTTGCGCGCCCGCTTCGTGGGCGCGATCGGTGCCGGGGTCTCGTCGACGATCACTGCGGCGCTCATCCCAGCCTCACCCTCGGGTCGAGCAGCGCGTAGGCGATGTCGGTCAGCAACTGCACGAGCACGTACACCCCCACGAGCAGCAACAACAGCGTCTGGACCACCGGGTAGTCGCGCCGGGCCACGCCCTGTTCGGCGAGCTGACCCAGTCCGGGCCAGGCGAACAGCGCCTCCACCACGACCGCACCGCCCAGCAGCGCGCCGACCTGCATGCCGAGCACGGTCAACACCGGGGGCAATGCGTTCGGCAGCGCGTGCCGCCACAGGATCCGCCGGGGCGAGACGCCCAGCGAGCGGGCGGTGCGCACGTAGTCCTCGCTGAGCGCCTGGCGCACGCCGTCCCCGAGGTAGCGGGCGAGCACCGCCGAGCCGGGCAACGCCAGGCACAACGCGGGCAATACCAGGTACTGCAACCCGATCACCGGGTCGGCCACGATCGACTCGTGTCCACCCGGCGGCAACAACCGCCAGGTCACCGCGAACAGCAGCACCAGCAACACCCCGGTGACGAACACCGGCACGGTCAGCGAGACCGAGTCGACCGCGCTCAGCAGCGCGCGCGGGACACGGCCGCGGGCGGTGGCGCCGAGCACGCCGAGGACCGGGCCGAGCACCAGCATCAGCACCAGGGCGCCCAGCGCGAGCGCGAGCGTGTTGCCGAACCGGGCCCCGATCAGGTCGGTGATCCGCCCGCCGATCAGGTACGACCGGCCCGGGTCACCGGTGAGCAGGTCGCCGATCCAGGAGAAGTACTGGGCCGGGAAAGGCCGGTCGAGGCCGAGGTCGGCGCGGATCGCGGCGACCGTTTCGGGGGAGGGATCGGAGCCCGCGAGCGTGGTCGCCGGATCGCCCGGGATCAGCCGCAGGATGGCGAAGATCGCGAACGAGGCGAGCACCAGCACGAGCAGGGCCGAGGGCAGTCGGCGAAGGAGGTAGCCGCTCATCTCAGCCCGCCAGGTACGCGTCGTCGAGCACGGTCGCGTTGTAGCGGTTCTGTCGCACGTCGCGCAGCTTCGCGGTGGCCGGCTGCACATTGGTCAGCACCGCGAGGTCGATGATGAACTGCCGGTCCAGCAGCGCCCGACTCAGTTCGGCGTAGGCGACCCTGGCCGCCGCCGAGCGCGCGTCGGTCTGGTTCCAGGCGCGTTGCACGATCTCGGTGTACGCGGGGTCGACGAACTTCGAGGTGTTCCTGGCCTCGTTGAACGGATACGCGCTGACCGCGAGCGTGGCGGGCTGGTTGGACGCGAAGCCGTGCGTGCCGGTCCACAGGGCCGGCATCGTCTGCGCGATCAACCGGGCCTGGAACTTGGCCGGATCCAGCGGTTCGAGGGTGGTCTGGACACCGACCCGGGCCAGATCGAACTGCACCATCTGGGCCACCGCCGGAGCCGTGCTCAAGAACGCCATCGGCAGGTCGAGGCCGCCGCCGTGGCCCGCCTCGGCCAACAGCGCCTTGGCCCGGGCCGGGTCGTGCGGGTAACGATTCGCGTCCGCGTCGGTGTATACCGGCGAGGACTTGGGCCACGGCGCGGCCGAGGCGAGCCCGTAGCCGCCCAGCGCCTGCTTGACGATCCGGTCCCGGTCGACCGCGAAGGACAGTGCCTGGCGCACCCGCTGGTCGTCCAGCGGGGCGACCGAGGTGTTCACCCCGAGGTAGATGTTGCCCGAACCCTGGTCGTATTCGCGCAGATCGAGCGCCTTGTCGTCGCGCAACGGCACGATGTCGCGCCCACCGAGGCCGGCGGCCAGATGGCTCTGGCCGCTGCGCAGCGAGGCGATCAGCGCGTCCGGCTGCGGGACCACCCGGATCTCCACCGCGTCCAGGTAGGGCCGCTCGGGCACCCAATACCTCGGATTGCGGTCCAGCACCAGCGAGGTGCCCGGAGTCCAGGTCTTCCACACGAAGGGGCCGGTGCCGACCACGTTCCGGCCCAGCACCGCGTCCTCGACCGACTCCTTGGCGGAGATCACCATGAACTCGAACAGGTCGAAGATGTTGGCCACGGGATGGGCCAGCCGCAGCGTGATGCGATGCGGCGAGGCGATGTCGAAGCCGGTGACCGCCAGCGCGGTGGCCCGCAACTGGGCGCTGCGCTGCGGGTTCTGCAGGTTCTGCACCGCGAACACCACGTCCTCGGCGGTGAACGGGCGCCCGTTGTGGAAGACGACGTCCTCGCGCAGGGTAAGCGTGATCGCCTTGCCATCCGGCGCGATCTGCCATCCGGTGGCCAGTTCGGGTTGTGGATCGAGCCCGCCGGGGGCGTAGTGGGTCAGGGTGTTGAAGACCAGCCGATGAATGCTGAACATCGGGCCCTGGGTGAACAACAGGGCCGGGGTCAGATCGGCGAGGGTGGCCACTCTGAGTGTGCCGCCGCGCCTGGGTCTGCCCGCCGCCCCGGCCGGCGCGGTCTTGTCCCGGTCCACCGCCGAGCGGCAGCCGGCGAGGCCCAGCAGGGCGGCGCCCGTACCGATTCCCTGGACGAGCCGGCGACGGCTCAACATGTCAACGAAGGTGGGTGAAACGGACATTCTGACTCCTGGAAGGCAGGTTTGCGCGCACGCCGAATCGCGGCCGGTTCGCACGCGAACGGCATCGGGGCGTGGCGAGGGAGACCGTCGGCGGACCCGGGCAGGGGTCGGCCGCACGCGGTCGGGTGCGACGCACGGTCGGGGGAGAGCCGGGAAAAGTGCCCGCGCGGTGCCGAGCGGGATCAGGTGCGCGTGGGCGCGCCGATCGTGGGGGTCACGCGCGGTTCGGGGGTGGTCCTACCGGGAGTGTGGAACTCCGGTCAGCGGACGGGCCGGACGGCACAGATCGCGCTGGCCTGTCGACGAAGGTCGACATGGCGGCGCGTCACGAGGCCGACGTCACGGTGGTTCACGAAATGGAGAGTTGCAGCCGGCTGCTGCGGTGGTCAACGAACAATCCGCCCGCGTCTCACATCTCGGACGGTGCTGTCACGAAATCGATCAATTCCTCCACCTTTCCCAGCAGCGCCGGCTCCAGGTCGCGGTACGAATCCACCGCCGCGAGGATCCGACGCCAGGCCCGCGGCGGGTCCACCGGCCAGCCGAGCGCCGTGCAGACCCCTTCCTTCCAGGGCACTTCGCGCGGTACGTCCGGCCAGGCCGCGATGCCCACCGACGCCGGCCGGACCGCCTGCCACACGTCGATATAGGGGTGTCCCACCACGAGCACCTGATCGCCGGTCACCCGCGCGGCGATCCGGCTCTCCTTCGAACCGGGCACCAGGTGGTCCACCAACACGCCCAGCCGCCGACCCGGGCCCGGCGCGAACTCGCGCACCACCGCCGGGAGATCGTCGATGCCTTCCAGATACTCCACGACCACGCCCTCGATCCGCAGGTCGTCGCCCCACACCCGCTCGACCAACTCGGCGTCGTGCCGACCCTCCACATAGATCCGACCGGCCCGCGCCACCCTGGCCCGAGCGCCACGCACCGCCACCGAACCGGACGCGGTCCGCCCGGGGGGGCGCGCCGGGCCCGGCGCCCGCGGGCGGACCAGGGTGACCACCTCGCCGTCGATCAGGAAGGCGCGCGGATCCAGCGGGAAGACCCGGAGCCGGCCGTGCCGATCCTCCAGCGTGACGGTGAACCCCTCGGGCGTCTTCTCCACCCGGACCACCGCGCCGCAAAAGCCGGTCGAGGCCTCCTCCACCACCAGATCGCGTTCGGCCTCGACCTCGGGGACGGGCTTGTCCTTCTTCCATCCCGGGATCAGCGACTCGGGTCCATAGCTGCGCATGGCAGTGACGCTAGTCGGGTGACGGTACGTCAGTCCGGTACGACGCGCCCGGCGGCGACCTCGGCCAGCCAACGGTTCTGCCGAACCACGAACTCCTCGTCCACCACCGCACCGTGTCCGGGCAGCCAGACACTCGCGTCCAGCGCACGCACCCGGGCCAGCGAATCGCTCCACTCGGCGGCGAACGCGTCCGAGCCGAACAGCGGCGGCCCGCTCTCCTCCACCATGTCGCCGGCGATCAGCACCCCGCAGTCGGGCACGTGGACGACCACATCGTGGTCGGTGTGTCCACGGCCCGGCGCGTACAAGACCACCTCACGCCCGCCCAGGTCCACCGTGACCGGCTGCTCCCGGGCCACCAGGCGGGTCGGCGGCACGATCCGCGCGGCATTCATCAGGCCAGGGTCGAAGCCGTACGAGATGCCGCTCGCGCGACCGGCGTCGCCGCGCCGCTCCAGATACTCCGGCAGCTCCGCGTGGCCCCAGATCTCGGCGTCCGGGAAGGTCCGCAGCACCTCGTCGTTGCCGAAGCAGTGATCGAAGTGACCGTGTGTGTTCACCACCGCGACCACCCGGTCGGGCAGCCCGTGCGTGGGCAGCTCCCGGGCGAGTGAGGCCAACAGCTCTGCCGCCTCGCGGTCGTGCGATCCGGTGTCCACGAGCAGGATCCCGTCCCGGCCCGTGACGACCGCCACATTCAGTTCCAGGCCGGGCAGCCGGCGGCGCAGGACGCCCGGTGCGATCGGCTCCCAGGTGGCGTGTTTCGGCTGTTCGGCGCGTAGCATGCGTCAACCTTGGCACGGACGCAGGGGTACGGTCCGGATCGGGTGACCCGTACACTGGCACTCGGCGGGACGGAGTGCCAACCAGCACGACGAATCGCCGCAGACGGGACACGGCAACGGGTGGAAGAACCGGTCAGGGAGGTGCGCACCATGCTCGACGATCGTAAGCAGGACGTGCTGCGCGCCATCGTGCAGGACTATGTGGCGACCCAGGAACCGGTGGGTTCCAAGGCGCTCGCGGACCGACACAACCTCGGGGTCTCCCCGGCCACCATTCGCAACGACATGGCCGCGCTGGAGGAGGAGGGCTACATCACGCAGCCCCACACCAGCGCCGGTCGCGTGCCCACGGACAAGGGCTACCGGCTGTTCGTCGACCGCCTCGCGGGTGTCAAGCCGCTGTCGGGCGCCGAGCGTCGGGCGATCCAGACCTTCCTGGCCGGCGCGGTGGACCTGGACGACGTGGTGGGCCGGACGGTGCGGCTGCTGGCGCAGCTCACCCATCAGGTCGCCGTCGTGCAGTACCCCTCGCTGACCCGCTCGACGATCCGGCACGTCGAACTGCTCACCCTCGCGCCCACCCGGGTGATGCTCGTGCTGATCACCAGCACGGGTCGGGTCGAGCAGCGGGTGATGGACACACCGGGCCCGGTCGGCGAGAACCTGCTCGCCGACGTCCGGGCGCGGCTGAACAGCCGGATCACCGGCAAGCGGTTCGCCGATGTGCCGTTGCTGATCCAGGATCTCGCCGAGCCGTTCACCGCCGAGGAACGGCCGATCGTGGCGGGCATCCTGGCCACCCTGCTCGACACCCTGGTCGAGCACAAGGAAGAGAAGGTCGTCCTGGCCGGGACGGCCAACCTGACCCGTTTCGGCATGGACTTCCCGAACACGATCCGCCCGGTCCTCGAAGCACTGGAGGAACACGTCGTGCTGCTGCGCCTGTTGGGCGAGGCGACCGACCCGGGCATGGTCGTGCGGATCGGACACGAGAACATGCACGAAGGACTGGCCGCGACCTCGGTGGTCGCCGTCGGATACGGCAGTGGGCAGGAAACGCTGGCGAAGCTCGGGGTGCTCGGGCCGACCCGGATGGACTACCCCGGAACGATGGGAGCGGTGCGCGCCGTGGCTCGGTACGTCGGACAGATTCTCGCGGAGTCGTAGAGTTGGCTACCGATTACTACGAGGTCCTCGGGGTACGGCGGGACGCCACCCCGGAGGAAATCAAGAAGGCCTTCCGCCGGCTTGCTCGGGAGCTGCACCCGGACGTCAATCCGGACCCGAAGACGCAGGACCGGTTCAAGGAGATCAACAACGCCTACGAGGTCCTCTCGGACCCGCAGAAGCGACAGATGTACGACCTCGGCGGCGACCCGCTGTCCTCCGGGGGCGGCGGGGGCGGCGGCTTCGGCCAGGCCGGCTTCGGCTTCAGCGACATCATGGACGCGTTCTTCGGCCAGGCCAGCCAGCGCGGACCGCGCTCGCGTACGCGCCGCGGCCAGGACGCGATGATCCGGATCGAGATCACCCTCGAAGAGGCCGCGTTCGGCACCACCCGGGAGATCCAGGTGGACACCGCCGTCACGTGCAACACGTGCAACGGCGAGGGCGCCGCCCCGGGTACCTCGGCACAGACCTGCGACATGTGTCGCGGGCGCGGCGAGGTCAGCCAGGTCACCAAGTCCTTCCTGGGCCAGGTCATGACGTCGCGGCCGTGTCCGCAGTGTCAGGGCTTCGGCACCGTGGTCCCGCACCCGTGCCCCGAGTGCGCGGGCGACGGCCGGATCCGCGCGCGGCGCACGCTCACCGTCAAGATCCCGGCGGGCGTGGACAGCGGCACCCGGATCCAGCTCGCGGGCGAGGGCGAGGTCGGCCCCGGCGGCGGCCCGGCCGGCGACCTCTACGTGGAGATCGTCGAGGTCCCGCACACCACCTTCCAGCGGCGCGGCGACGACCTGCACTGCACGGTCACCATCCCGATGACGGCGGCGTCGCTGGGCACCAAGGTGCCGTTGCAGACGCTGGACGGCACCGAGGAGATCGACATCCGCCCGGGCACCCAGTCGGGCCAGTCGATCCCGCTGCACGGACGCGGCATCACCCACCTGCGCGGCGGCGGTCGGGGCGACCTGATCGTGCACGTCGAGGTGCAGACGCCGAACAAGCTCGACCCCGAGCAGGAGGAGCTGCTGCGGCGGCTCGCCAAGCTGCGCGGCGAGGAACGGCCCTCCGGCCAGTTCACGCCGGGCCAGCAGGGCCTGTTCTCCCGGCTCAAGGACGCGTTCAACGGCCGATGAGGCCGGCTGCGGCGCGCGCGGGTGTTCTACGCGCGCGCCGCGTCGTCGTAGCGCGCCGGACGGGCCGAAATCGCCCGATCCGGCGCTCGGTCGCGCATCCGCCCCGGACGGTGGCGCGAGTTCGGGTCGAGGACACGCCCTAGGCTTGGTCGGGTGACGCGAGCCGAGCCGTCCTTGAGCGAACGGGGAGCATGATGCCGACGACCACCGACCCGACCCGGCTGACCGCGCTGCCGATCGTGCAGGCGCCGATGGCGGGGGCGGCCGGATCCGCGCTCGCGGCCGAGGTCGCGCGCGCGGGCGGGCTCGGCTTCCTGGCCGCCGGGTATCGCTCGGCCGACGCGCTGGCCGCCGAGATCGGGGAACTGCGCGCGTTGATCGGCGACGCGCCGTTCGGGGTGAACGCGTTCATGCCGCACCCCGCGCCCACCCGGGCCCAGGACGAGCGCACCCGGCGCTACGCGACCTCGCTGGCCCGGGCCGCCGCACACTACGGAGGCACCGTCGGCACGCCCGCCCCCGGCTCGGAGCGGGACGACTGGGACGCCAAGCTCGCGCTGCTGCTCGCCCACCCCGTCCCGGTGGTGAGCTTCACCTTCGGCCTGCCCGACCTCGACGCGATCGGCGCGTTGCGCGCCGCCGGCACGTCGACCGTGGCCACCGTGACCACGCCCGAGGAGGCCCGCCTCGCGAGCGCCGCCGGGGTCGACGCGCTGTGCGTGCAGGGCATCGAGGCCGGCGGCCACCAGGGCGGCTTCGCCAACCCGGACGCCCCCGCCCCGTACGGCCTGCTCACGCTGCTCACCCTGATCGCCGCCGAGACCGAGCTGCCGCTGATCGCCGCCGGCGGCCTGATGACCGGCCGCCAGATCGAGGCGGTGCGGCTCGCCGGCGCGAGTGCCGCCCAACTGGGCACCGCCTTCCTGCGCTGCCCGGAAGCCGTCGCGCCCGCCGCGCACAAGGCCGCGCTGGCCGACCCGGCCTTCGATCGCAGCGTGCTCACCCGCGCCTTCTCCGGCCGCTGGGCCAGGGGACTGCACAACGGCTTCGTGGCCCGCCACGAGGCCGAGGCCCCCGGCGTCTACCCCTACGTCCATCACCTGGTCTCGCCGATCCGCAAGGCCGCCGCCGCCCGGGGCGAGGCCGACGGCCTGGCCCTGTGGGCCGGTCAGGGCTGGCGCCTCGCCCGCGAGGAGCCGGCCGCCGAAGTGATCGGCCGGCTCGTCGACGAGATGGCCGCCACCCGAAAGGCAGCCGCTTGAGCGCCCCCGTCTTCCTCGCCCCCGGCGACGCCATCCGGCACGGCCGGCAGGTCGTCCTGGACGGTGTCGAGGGCCGGCACGCCGTCACGGTGCGCCGCCTCGTCGCCGGTGAGCCGATCGTCCTGGCCGACGGCGCCGGACTGGCCGTGCACGGCACGGTCAACCGCACCGAGGGCAAGGACACGCTGTACGTCGACGTCGACTCGCGCACCGAGGAACCCGCCCCCACCCCCCGGATCGTGGTGGTCCAGGCACTGCCCAAGGGCGACCGCGGCGAACTCGCGGTGGAGACGATGACCGAGGTCGGCGTCGATGTGATCGTGCCCTGGGCCGCCGCCCGCTGCATCACCCAGTGGAAGGGCGAACGCGGCGCGAAGGCACTGGCCAAGTGGCGCTCGACCGCCCGCGAGGCGGGCAAGCAGGCCCGCCGGCTGCACCTGCCCGAGGTGACCGAGCCGATGAGCACGCGTGGGGTGGCCGCCCTGCTGGGCGAGGCCGCGTTCGCGGGCGTCCTGCACGAGGACGCCGAGGCGCCGATCGCGACCGCCGGCACGCCGACCGAGGGCGACCTGGTCCTGGTGGTCGGCCCCGAGGGCGGGGTGTCCCCGGACGAACTGGCCGCGTTCGCCGCCGCCGGCGCGAGCGCGTACCGCCTGGGCCCGACCGTGTTGCGTACTTCCACGGCCGGCGTCTCGGCCGCGTCCGTGTTGTTGGCCCGCTCCGGCCGCTGGGGCTGAAGCGGCGGACGGGACACCTGACTACGATCGGGGGCGACCGCCGTGATCGACTCGGACCCGATGGAGGCACCCATGGCTGCGGGGGAACCCCAGGCCGACTGCCTGTTCTGCAAGATCCTCGCCGGCGACGTCCCGGCCACGATCGTCCGCGAGACCAAGGACGTGGTGGCCTTTCGGGACATCAACCCGCAGGCGCCCACCCACGTCCTGGTCATCCCGCGTGCGCACTACGCCAACGCGGGCGAACTGGGCGCCCAGGCACCCGAATTGGCAGGCACCCTGCTCGCCGAGGCGGCGGCCGTCGCGGCCGCCGAGGACCTTGCCGAGGCGGGCTACCGGATAGTCTTCAACACCGGCGCCGGCGCCGGCCAGACCGTCTTCCACGTGCACGCGCATCTGCTCGGCGGTCGTGGGCTGAGCTGGCCTCCCGGTTAGTCGTCGAGTGTCCACCAGGGAATTCGTCGTTCTCGGCACCGCGAGCCAGGCCCCGACACGACAGCGCAACCACAACGGCTACCTGCTGCGTTGGGACGGCGAAGGGCTGCTGTTCGACCCCGGGGAGGGCACCCAACGGCAGATGGCGCACGCCGGGGTGGCCGCGCACGACATCACCCGGATCTGCGTGACGCACTTCCACGGTGACCACTGCCTCGGCCTCCCCGGCGTGATCCAACGCATGTCGCTGGACCGGATCACGCACCCGGTGACCGCGCACTACCCGGCGAGCGGACAACACTGGTTCGACCGACTGCACCACGCGACCGCGTTCCACGAGAGCGCCGTGCTGATCGAGCACCCGCTGGCGGGCGAGCACGTCGAACTGCCCGCCGGGCCCTTCACGCTGGAGGCCCGCCGGCTCTCCCATCCGGTCGAGTCGTACGGCTACCGCGTGGTCGAGCCGGACGGCCGCCGGATGGTGCCCGAGCGGCTTGCCGCGCACGGCATATCCGGCCCGGACGTCGGTCGGATCCAGCGCGAGGGCCGCGTCGGCGAGGTCACCCTCGAACAGGTCAGCGTGCCGCGCCCGGGCCAGCGGTTCGCCTTCGTGATGGACACCCGGATGTGTGCGGGCGCGGTCGAGCTGGCGCGCGACGCGGACCTGCTCGTGTGCGAGTCCACCTTCGCCGACGCCGATGCCGAGCTCGCCCGCGAGGTCGGCCACCTCACCGCGCGCGACGCGGCGGTCATCGCCGCCGAGGCGGGGGCGCGTCGGCTGGTGCTGACCCACTTCTCGCAGCGCTACTCCGACGTGACGCCGCTCCTGGAGCAGGCCCGGGAGGTTTTTCCGGACACCGTCGCGGCGCACGACCTGGACCGGATCGACGTGCCCAGGCGGCGGCAGCCGGCGGAATAAACCCCGGGGTCCGCCGGGACCGGAGAGCTACCATTGAGCAACATCGAACCGCTTCCCGAGCACGGAAATGAGGCGTGATCAGGCCGCCAAGGCCGCCCATGGCTCCCACGACGAACGCGCGAGGCGCGAGCTCCGAGAACACCGCGCGCGAGAGCACGCGCGAAACTCCGACCGCGCAGGCCCAGGCGAAGATCACGATCCCCGCCAAGCACCCCATGGTGGCGCTCCTCGGGTCCGGCGACTCGTTCCTGCGAGTGGTCGAGCAGGGGTTCCCCGCCGCGGACATCCATGTCCGCGGCAACGAGGTCACCGTCTCCGGCACCGAGGCCGACGTGGCCCTGATCCGCCGGCTCTTCGACGAACTGCTGGTCATCGTGCGCACCGGCCAGCCGCTCAACGAGGAGGCGGTCGAGCGCTCGGTGGCGATGGTCCGCTCCGGCGACGGGCACGGCCCCGCCGAGGTGATGACCCTCAACATCCTGTCCAACCGCGGCCGCACGATCCGTCCCAAGACGCTCAACCAGAAGAGCTACGTGGACGCGATCGACGAACACACCATCGTGTTCGGCCTGGGCCCGGCGGGCACCGGCAAGACCTACCTGGCGATGGCCAAGGCGGTCCAGGCCCTGCAGTCCAAGCAGGTCACCCGGATCATCCTGACCCGCCCGGCGGTCGAGGCCGGCGAGCGCCTCGGCTTCCTGCCCGGCACCCTCTACGAGAAGATCGACCCCTACCTGCGCCCGCTCTACGACGCGCTGCACGACATGATCGACCCCGACTCGATCCCCCGCCTGATGGCGGCCGGCACCATCGAGGTCGCCCCCCTCGCGTACATGCGTGGAAGGACGCTCAACGACGCCTTCATCATCCTGGACGAGGCGCAGAACACCTCGGCCGAGCAGATGAAGATGTTCCTGACCCGACTCGGGTTCGGATCGCGGATCGTGGTGACCGGCGACACCACGCAGGTGGACCTGCCCGGGGGCACCCAGTCCGGGTTGCGCGTGGTGCAGGAGATCCTGCGTGGCGTGGACGACATCGCGTTCTGCCACCTCACCAGCGAGGATGTGGTGCGACACAAGCTGGTCGGCCGGATCGTGGACGCGTACGCGCGCTACGACATCCGGGTCGAGGCGGACGGCCGTGCGAACGGCAGCGGCGCCAAGGGTGACCTGCCCGCGACGCGTGGTCGGCGACCGGGCGATCGCAACGGGCGGGGCAAGCACACAGTGAACATGCAAACAGTGGAACGGGAAGTGAACTGAAGGCCATGTCCATCGACATCGCCAACGAGTCCGGCACGGGGGTGGACGAACACGCGATCGTGGACGTCGCCCGGTGGACGCTGGACCGTATGCGCATCCATCCACTGGCGGAACTGTCCGTGGTCATCGTGGACGAACCCGCGATGGAACAACTGCACATCCAATGGATGGACCTGCCCGGTCCGACCGACGTGATGTCCTTCCCGATGGACGAACTGCGTCCCGGCAAGGCCGACGAGGATCCCCCGCAGGGGCTGCTCGGCGACGTCGTGCTGTGTCCGACCGTCGCACAGCGCCAGGGCGCGGCGGCCGGCCACTCCATGGACGACGAACTGCACCTGCTGACCGTGCACGGCGTGTTGCACCTGCTCGGCTACGACCACGCCGAGCCGGACGAGGAGCGCGAGATGTTCGCGCTCCAGAAGGAGTTGCTCGAATCCTGGCGGGAGGCCCGTCGCGCCGCGGGAGACCGCGGATGATCCCGCCATCGGATCCATCCGCCCCGAGCCGGACCCGGCCTTGGGGCGGCAGTGCCCGCTGACAGCGTGCTGCAACTCGTGGTCGGCGCGATCGTCCTGGTGGTGGTGGCCGGCCTCTTCGCCTGTCTGGAGACCGCCCTCGCGCGGATCTCCCGGGTCCGCGCCGAGGAACTGGTTCGCGAGGAACGCCGGGGCGCCAAGCGCCTGTTGACGGTGGTTCAGGATCCCGCCCGCTATCTCAACCTGGCTCTGCTGGTGCGGGTCGCGTGCGAGCTGTCGGCGGCCGTCCTGGTCACCGTCGTATGCATGGACGACTTCGCCGAGACCTGGCAGGCGGTGCTGGCCACCATCGGCATCATGGTCGTGGTGTCCTACGTCGCGGTCGGGGTGTCCCCGCGCACCGTCGGCCGCCAGCACCCGGTCACCGTGGCGACCATCGGCGCACCCGTGCTGTTCGGACTCGCCCGCGTGCTCGGACCGCTGCCCAGGCTGCTGATCCTGCTCGGCAACGCGCTCACGCCCGGCAAGGGCTTTCGGGAGGGCCCGTTCGCGTCCGAGGCCGAACTGCGCGCGTTCGTGGACCTGGCCGAGAAGGACTCGTTGATCGAGGACGACGAGCGCGAGATGTTGCACTCGGTGCTGCAACTGGGCGACACCATCGTGCGCGAGGTGATGGTGCCCCGCCCGGACATGGTCTTCATCGAACGACACAAGACGTTGCGCCAGGCGATGTCGCTGGCGCTGCGCAGCGGTTACTCGCGGATCCCGGTGATCGGCGAGAACGAGGACGACGTGGTGGGCATCGTCTTCCTCAAGGACCTGGCCCGGCGCAGCACGATGGGCGATCCCGGCTGGGCCAAGGAGAGCGTCGACTCGATCATGCGCGCCGCGACCTTCGTGCCGGACAGCAAGCCGGCCGACGACCTGCTCCGCGAGATGCAGGCCGACCGCACGCACATGGTCGTGGTGGTCGACGAGTACGGCGGCACCGCCGGGCTGGTCACCATCGAGGACATCCTGGAGGAGATCGTCGGCGAGATCACCGACGAGTACGACACCGAGACCGCGCCGGTGGAGCAACTCGCCGACGGCACCTTCCGGGTCACCGCCCGGCTGCCCGTGGACGAGCTGGGCGAGTTGTTCGGCCTCGAACTCGACGACGAGGACGTGGAGACCGTCGGCGGTCTGCTCGCCAAGGCACTGGGCCGGGTGCCCATTCCGGGCGCGACCGCCGTGGTCGAGGGCCTGCGGCTGAGCGCGGAGAGCCCGTCGGGCCGGCGCAACCGGGTCGGCACGATCGTGGTCGGCCGGGTCGAGTCGGAGCACGACGAGCGATCGAGCGCCGCGGACACCCGCTCGGGGGCCGAGCGCAATCGATGACGGGCCGTCGGGTGGGCCGCCGCCTCGGGCGCGGCCCCGGACCGGCGGCGAGTTAGGGTGTGCGGCACCCGTACCGCGCCGAACAGGAGAGCCCCCGTGAGCGCCGAGACGCCCGAGTTCGCCGTCGACCCCGAGGACGCCAAGCTGGTCACCCTGGCCCGGGCCACCCGGGCCCGCAACGGGGCGAGCGAGGGCGCCGCCGTGCGCGACGAGACCGGGCGCACCTACACCGCGTCCACGGTCGCGCTGCCGTCGCTGGAGTTGTCGGCGCTGCGCACGGCCGTCGCGATGGCGGTCGCGGGCGGGGCACGTGGTCTGGAGGCGGCGGCGATCGTCGGGGCCGAGGCCGCGGTGACCGAGGCCGACCGGGCCGCGGTGCGCGATCTCGGCGGCGCCGGTACGCCGATCCTGTCGGCCGGTCCGGACGCGGTCGTGCGCGCCGTCGCGAGCGTCTGAGGCCCGATACCGACCGCCTCGGGGCGGCGGCCGCACCCGCGACGCAAGGAACGCTCGCTTCTTGAGCGACAATGTCACCCATGAGTGATCGCCCTAACCCCTCCGCGCCCGTCCACCGCTCGGGCTTCGCGTGCTTCGTGGGCCGCCCCAACGCCGGCAAGTCCACCCTGACGAACGCGCTGGTGGGCACGAAGGTGGCGATCACGTCGGGCCGCCCCCAGACCACCCGCCACACGGTGCGCGGCATCGTGCACCGCCCCGACGGCCAGCTCGTCCTGGTGGACACCCCCGGCCTGCACAAGCCGCGCACGCTGCTCGGCCAGCGGCTGAACGACCTGGTCCGGGCCACCTGGGCGGAGGTCGACGTGATCGGCTTCTGTATCCCGGCCGACCAGAAGGTCGGCCCCGGCGACCGGTTCATCGCGGCCGAGCTGGCCGAGGCCAAGCGCACGCCCAAGGTCGCGATCGTGACCAAGACCGACCTGGTGGACCAGCAGACCCTGGTCCAGCAGTTGCTCGCGGTGCAGAAGATGGGCGAGGACGTCGGCATCGAGTGGGCCGAGATCATCCCGGTCTCCGCCGTCGGCGACAGCCAGGTGACCCTGGTCGCCGACCTGCTGATGCCGCTGCTGCCGGCGGGCCCGTCGTTGTACCCGGACGGCGAGCTCACCGACGAGCCGGAGATGGTGATGGCCGCCGAGCTGATCCGCGAGGCCGCGTTGGAGGGTGTCCGGGACGAACTCCCGCACTCGCTCGCGGTGGTCATCGAGGAGATGATCCCGCGCGAGGACCGCCCGGCGGACAAGCCGCTGCTCGACGTGCACGCGAATCTCTACGTGGAGCGGCCGAGCCAGAAGGCGATCGTGATCGGGCACAAGGGCGCGCGGCTCAAGGACGTGGGCACGCGCGCCCGCAAGCAGATCGAGGCGCTGCTTGGGACGCCCGTCTACCTGGACCTTCACGTGAAGGTGGCCAAGGACTGGCAGCGCGACCCCAAGCAGCTCCGCAAGCTCGGTTTCTGAGGTCGGTCGAGGGGTCAGCGGCCGTACGGGCCGGACTGGTTGGCGTTCGCCTTCACCAGCACGAACACGGCGGCGCCGATGGTGATCACGGCGCCGACCAGCACCATCCACAGCCCGTACTCGGCCGTGAGGTCGACCTTCTCCAGGATCTTCTTGGCCCGGTCGACCTGGGAGTCGGGCAGGTCCGCGTCCTGGATCGGCAGCCGGGTCTTGTCGGCGATGTTCCAGATCGCGAAGCCCAGGGCCACGACGCCGGCGACCCCGGCGCCTGCGGCGACCTGTGCCTTGCGCAGCGCGATGCCGATGCCGAACAGGACGACGGCGATCAGACTCGCGGTCAGGGTCCACTTGCCGTCGCCCTGGAGGCCCTTGATCGGGTGGTCCTCGCCCTTGGCGCCGATCCAGGCCAGGCACGAGCCGACCGCCGCGATCGCCGCAGCGACCACGCCGGCGATCGCCGCCGGCGCGAACGCCGCCGCTCCGCCACCCATGCCGCCTCCGCTCGGCGTGGGCGGCGGGTAGCCACCGGGCTGCTGCCCGTAGCCCGGCTGCTGTCCGTACTGCTGCGGGGGCTGCTGCCCGTATCCGGGCGGCGGCTGTTGGCCGTACTGCTGCGGCGGCTGCTGTCCGTATTGCGGGGGAGGCTGCTGCCCGTAGCCGCCCTGTTGCGGCTGTCCGTAGCCCGGCCCGCCCTGCTGGGGGTATCCGCCGGGCTGGCCCTGACCCGGCTGTGGTCCGTATGGGCCCTGGTTGTCGTAGCTCATGGTCAGTGAGCGTAGGAGGAACCCGGCCGGCGGGGGAGGGGCTGGGCCGAAAAGATCACATGTGTTCGTATGCCGGATGCCGGCTCGACCGCTGCGAGCGTTCGGGTATGGTTGCGAAATCATGCGTCAGTGGCTGCTTCTCCTTAGCCGCCGCGCCGGGGGCTCATCCCTCTGACAGAGGTCAGACCGGCTCCCCCGTCGCGGGGATAGAGGCATGTCCGCACGTCGGAGCCTCCGGGATGTCGTTTCCTCCCGTCGCCGGCCTACCTGCCGTTGCAGCCCCGTTCCTCGCGTACAGGAGACCAGCCGCATGCCTTCCGTGAATCGCCCCACGCCGATCACCGCCTCGTCCGTGACGCAGCAGCCGTCCGGAATGCCGATTCACAAGTACCAGCCGTTTCGGGGCGTCGACCTGCCGGACCGCACCTGGCCGTCGAAGACGATCACGGTCGCACCGCGCTGGCTGTCCACCGACCTGCGGGACGGCAATCAGGCGCTGATCGACCCGATGAGCCCGGCCCGCAAGCGGACCATGTTCGACCTGCTGGTGCGGATGGGTTACAAGGAGATCGAGGTCGGTTTCCCGGCCGCGTCGCAGACCGACTTCGACTTCATCCGCTCGATCATCGAAGAGGGCGCGGTACCGGACGACGTCACCATCTCGGTGCTGACCCAGGCCCGTGAGGAACTGATCGGGCGCACCGTCGAGTCGCTGATCGGTGCGCCCAAGGCCACGGTCCACCTCTACAACGCGACCGCGCCCGCCTTCCGCCGGGTCGTCTTCAACGTCGACCGCGAGCAGTGCAAGGCGATCGCGGTGTCCGGCACCGAGCACGTGATGCGCTTCGCGGACAAGCACCTGGGTGCGGAGACCGCGTTCGGCTACGAGTACTCGCCGGAGATCTTCATCGACACCGAGCCGGACTTCGCGCTGGAGGTCTGCGAGGCGGTGATGGACGTATGGCAGCCCGAGGCCGGTCGCGAGATCGTGCTGAACCTGCCCGCGACCATCGAGCGCTCGACGCCGAACGTGTACGCGGACCAGATCGAGTGGATGAGCCGCAACCTGACCCGCCGCGAGTTCATCGCGCTGTCGGTGCACCCGCACAACGACCGGGGCGCCGCGGTGGCGGCGTCCGAGCTGGCCGTGATGGCCGGCGCCGACCGGGTCGAGGGTTGCCTGTTCGGGCACGGCGAGCGCACCGGCAACGTGGACCTGGTCACGCTGGGGATGAACCTGTTCAGCCAGGGCGTAGACCCGATGATCGACTTCTCCGAGATCGACGAGATCCGGCGCACGGTCGAGTACTGCACCCAACTGCCGGTGCACCCGCGCCACCCGTACGCGGGCGACCTGGTGTACACCGCGTTCTCCGGCTCGCACCAGGACGCGATCAAGAAGGGTCTGGAGGCCCTGGACCGGGACGCGGCCGAGGCGGGCAAGCCGGTCGAGGAACTGGACTGGGCGGTGCCGTACCTGCCGATCGACCCCAAGGACGTGGGCCGCACCTACGAAGCGGTGATCCGGGTCAACAGCCAGTCCGGCAAGGGCGGCGTGGCCTACGTGCTCAAGGCCGACCACAAGATGGACCTGCCGCGGCGTGCGCAGATCGAGTTCTCCCGGATCATCCAGACCAAGACCGACGCCGAGGGCGGCGAGGTCACGCCGGCGCAGATCTGGGCCACCTTCCGGGACGAGTACCTGCCCACCCCGGACGCCCGCTGGGGTCGGCTGGAGCTGCGCGGTCACCGCACGGTCTCCGGCGCGGACGGCAAGGACGTGCTGACCGTCGAGATGAGCGTGGACGGCGCGGTGCAGACGCTGGAGGCGATCGGCAACGGCCCGATCGACGCGTTCGTGCGGGCGCTGGGCGGCCTGGGCTTCGACGCGCGGGTGCTGGACTACACCGAGCACGCGATGAGCGGCGGCGAGGACGCGCGCGCCGCGGCCTACGTCGAGTGCGCCGTGGACGGCCGGGTGCTGTGGGGCGTGGGCGTGGACGAGAACATCGTGCGCGCGTCGCTCCAGGCGGTGGTGAGCGCGGTCAACCGCGCCGCGCGCGGCTGACCGGGAAGCTTTCGCGAACGGCGGTTCCCGGCACGACGGGGACCGCCGTTCGCATGCTCGCGAATCCGCCCTTTTCGACGGCCCGACGCTCCGCCCCCGGCAAACAAAAGTAACCATCTGTCCGCTTTCGATGACGCTTCGTGAAAATCGTGGCAGCATCGGAGCAGGCGGAAATACTGCATTCCGTCGCGTGGGACGCAGGGGGCTGCACCATGTTCTTCGTCGTGGGCATCCGGACCATTCGATCGGCGATCGGGGACGGCGAATTCCACTGTCCGGCGTGTGGGGGCGATCGGCGCTTCCGCAAGGGCGGCGGTCGGCGTCGACTCGTGGTGTTCGGCGTCGCGCTCATCCCGCTCGGGCGAGCCGGCTCCGGCATCGAGTGCGCGGTGTGCTGCACGCGGCACGACGCCTCGGTGTTGGAGACGCCGACCGCCCGTGCGCTCACGCTGCTGCTGCGCGAGGCGGTGCGTGCCCTCGTGGTGGCCGTCGTGGCGGCCGTGGACGACGAGCCGCACGCGGCGGAGGCGGTGCGCGCGGCCGCGGTGCAGACGGTTCGGGCCGCGGGCATGCCGAGCTACGACGCGTGCACGCTCGCCGCCGACGTCGGGGCGCATGTGGCGCAGGACACCGCGTGGGCGCTCGCCGAGATCGCGCCGCATCTGGCGGTCGCCGGGCGCGAGCACCTGGTCGGTGTCGCGGCCCGGGTCGTGCTGGCCGGTGGGGCGTACGACCCGGCACATCGGGTGATCCTCTACCACGCCGGCGACCGACTCGGGCTCGGCCGGGCCCGCATCGATCATGTGCTCGCAGGTCCGTGAGCCGTGAGCCGGGCCCGCCGGTGGTGAGCGCCGCCCCGGCGCGTCGGCCGAGCGCGGCACAATGGGAGCATGAGCCTCCTCCGTGACGAGGGTGTCGTCCTGCGCGCCCAGAAGTTGGGTGAGGCCGATCGCATCATCACCCTCCTGACCCGCGACCACGGCATCGTGCGCGCCGTCGCCCGCGGGGTGCGCAAGACCAAGTCGAAGTTCGGCGCCCGGGTCGAGCCGTTCGCGCACGTGGACATCCAATTCTTCACCCGGGGCAGCGACTTCCCCGGTCGCGGCCTGCCGATCATTACGCAGGCGGAGACCCTGGGCGCGTACGGCGGTCGCCTCGCGCTGGACTACCCGGCGTACACCGCCGGGACGGCGATCCTGGAGACCGCCGAGCGGCTGACCGACCACGAGCGCGGCCAGCCGGCGCTCCAGCAGTACCTGCTGCTGATCGGTGCCCTGCGCACCCTCGCGATGGGCAGCCACGAGCCCGGCCTGGTGCTGGACGCGTTCCTGCTCCGTTCGCTCGCGGTGGCGGGTTACGCGCCCAGTTTCGTCGACTGCGCGCGCTGCGGCCTGGACGGACCGAACCGGTTCTTCTCCGTGCAGGGCGGTGGGACGGTGTGCGGCGACTGCCGTCCGGCCGGATCCGTCGTACCCTCACCCGAGACCCTTTCCCTGCTCGGTGCGTTGTTGACCGGCGACTGGGGCCGAGCCGACGCGAGCGAGCCGCGGCACCGGCGCGAGGGCAGCGGCCTGGTGGCCGCGTATCTGCAATGGCATCTGGAGCGGGGCATCCGCTCGTTGAGATTGGTGGAGAGATCGTGAGTCAGTCGCGTGGCCGCTTCGGCCTGTTCCCCCGCCGCCGGCGGGCCGAGTCGGCGCCCGCCCGGGCGGCTCGCGAGCAGCGGCACTACCGCGACCCGAAGCCGCACGCCGAGGGGGCGCTGCCCCCGGAGATCCCGGCCGACCTGGTGCCCCGGCACGTGGCGCTGGTGATGGACGGCAACGGTCGCTGGGCCAAGGAGCGCGGTCTGGCCCGCACCGACGGGCACACCGCGGGCGAGGCGTCGTTGTTCGACGTGGTCGAGGGCGCCGCGCAGATCGGCGTCAAATACGTCTCCGCGTATGCCTTTTCCACCGAGAACTGGAAGCGTTCGCCCGAGGAGGTGCGCTTCCTGATGGGCTTCAACATCGACACGATCCACCGGCGCATCGACGAGATGGACGAGCTCGGCGTGCGGATCCGCTGGTGCGGTCGGCGGCCCCGGTTGTGGGCGAGCGTGATCCGGGAGCTGGAGATCGCCGAGGAGCGGACCAAGGACAACACCAACCTCACCCTGGCGATGTGCATCAACTACGGCGGCCGGGCCGAGATCGCGGACGCCGCCGCGCTGATCGCCCAGGACGTCAAGGCGGGCCGGCTCGACCCGAAGAAGGTCGACGAGAAGTTGTTCGCCAAGTATCTGGACGAGCCGGACATGCCCGATGTGGACCTGTTCATTCGGTCCTCCGGTGAGCAGCGCACGTCCAATTTCCTGCTGTGGCAGTCCGCGTACGCCGAGATGGTCTTCCTCGACGTGTTGTGGCCGGACTTCGACCGGCGGCACATGTGGCAGGCGTGCGAGACGTACGCGTCGCGCGATCGCCGCTACGGCGGCGCGCTGCCGAACGCGGTCGCCGCCGCGGAGTCGGCGGCGGAGCCGGAGCCGGTCTCCTCGGGGTCCTCGGCCGCGTCGAAAGCCTGATCACCCCCGGCGGACCGCTCCCGACCGGCACCGCTCGTCCGAGTGGGCGACGATCGGCGGGTGAAAGGTTCGTAAAGCGGGGTGTGCGCTCGGCGGCAGCCGCTCGATCAATGCGAACATGACCATCATGTTCGAAAAGAGCGCGCCGCCGCGCCCCGCTGCCGCCGCCCGGACGGCGCCACCACCACCGCGCAGCGCCGAGTCGTCCGCGACCGTCGGGTCCGCCTCGCACGGTCGCCCACCCGCCGAGCGGTGGCGGCCGGGCCAACTCGAATTCTTCGTCCTCGCGCTGGTCGTGCTGCTGTTCGCCCAGCCGTGGATCGTGGATCGACTCGGCGCGCCCGCGGTGCAGACCTGGGCCACCGTGTTCGTCGCGATCTCCGTGCAGGCGCTGCCGTTCCTGGTGCTCGGCACGCTGCTGTCGGCGGCGATCACCGCGTTCGTGCCGCCGTCGGTGTTCACCAAGGTGTTGCCCAGACGGCAGTCCCTGGCGGTGCCGGTCGCGGGCGCGGCCGGGGCGATCCTGCCCGGTTGCGAGTGCGCGTCCGTGCCGGTGGCCAGTGGGCTGATGGCGCGCGGGGTGGCGCCCGCCGCGGCGTTGGCGTTCCTGTTGTCCTCGCCCGCGATCAACCCGATCGTGCTGACCGCGACCGCGGTGGCCTTTCCCAAGCAGCCCGAGATGGTGCTCGCCCGGTTCGTGGCCTCGCTCGGCACGGCGGTGCTGATGGGCTGGTTGTGGGCACGATTCGGTCGGCCCGAGTGGATCAAGGTGATGCGCCGCCCGCACGATCACGGCGGCAACGGCAAGTGGGAGAACTTCCGGCTCGCGCTGCAGCACGACTTCCTGCACGCGGGCGGCTTCCTGGTGATCGGCGCGCTTACCGCCGCGACGCTGAACGTCACGGTGCCCAAGCACGTGATCGACGCGGTCTCCGGTTCGCCGTGGTTCGCGGTGCTCGCGCTGGCCTTTCTCGCGGTGGTGCTCGCGGTCTGCTCGGAGGCGGACGCGTTCGTGGCGGCGAGTCTGATCGGTTTCTCGCCGACCGCGAAACTGGCCTTCATGGTGGTCGGCCCGATGGTGGACGTGAAGTTGATCGCGCTCCAGTCGGGCACCTTCGGGCGCGGCTTCGCGGCCCGGTTCTCCTCGGCCACGTTCGTGGTCGCGATCGTGGCGAGCTACGGCGTCGGATGGTGGTTGTTGTGAGGCGGGACGTCCAGGCGGTGTTGTTGATCCTGATCGGCGGTGCGCTGCTGCGGATCTCGCTGACCGACATGTACCTGCGCTACGTCAAGGACGGGCTGCGTCCCGCGTTGCTCGCGGCGGGCGTGATCCTGCTCGTGGTCGGCCTGATCTCCGTGGTGCGGGACGGGATCCAGCGGCGGGCCGAGGAGCCGGCCGCGGCGCACGCGTCCGCGGAGGCGACCGGGCCCGCCGAGGGGCACGTCGCCGAACCGGCGGACGAGGGCGGGCACGGCCACGACCACTCGGCCGGCCCGCGCGCGGCCTGGTTGTTGTGCCTGCCGGTGCTCGCGCTGTTCCTGATCGCGCCGCCCGCGCTCGGTTCGTACACCGCCTCGCGCTCGGACAACGTGGTGGCCAAGCCGGCCGCCGCCTCGAACGACGCGGGCTTCCCGGCGCTGCCGCCGGGGGATCCGTTGCCGATGACCCTGGCGGACTTCCTGATCCGCTCGGTCTGGGACACCACCGCGCCGCTCAAGGACCGCAACGTCCAGCTCACCGGCTTCGTCACGCCCGGCAAGGCGCCCGGCACGTGGTACGTCACTCGGATGGTGATCAGTTGCTGCGCCGCCGACGCGTTCGCCCGCAAGATCGAGGTGCACGGCGTCGCGGCGCCCCCCACCGACTCGTGGGTGAGCGTCACCGGCCGCTGGCTGCCCAACGGCCAGATCCAGGCGGACGACGCGATGCCCGCGCTGACCGCGACGCGGGTCGATCACATCCCGACGCCGCGGGAGCCGTACGAGTAGATCCGCTGTCACGATGTCACGGTCGCGTCACCGCCGCGTTCGCGTCCTGCGAGCGCGGCGGCGGCGCGACGCCCCCGCTCCTACCGTGAGTTCGCGGACGGATCGCCTGGGGAGGACGATCCGCCGGACAACCGGGGGGAATTGCCATGGGTCGGGGAATGCGTCGTGCCGTCGTCGCGGCGATCATCGTGGGTGTCATGGGGTCGGGCGCGACCGCGTGTCAAAAGAACAAGGGCGGTTCGGACGCCGACCGCAAGCAGGGCACGACCGGCGAGGCGCCGAAGGTCTCGGACCAGGACGGCAGGGCCGGCGACGGTGATCTGCGGGTCGAGGGCGTGTTCCTGAGCGTCACGCCCGGCACGCTGGCCGGCGTCCGGTGCAAGAGCGCGTTCATGGAGACCTTCATCGGCACGATCAGCTTCGCCGACGGGCACAAGGGCGGGCGGATCACCATCAGCTACGGCGGATCCTCCGGCGGCATGAAGCAGGAGAAGATCGAGGTGCCCGCCGGCAAGACGTCGATCACCAAGACGTTCGCCTACTCGGAGTTCCTCTACGGCGCTTCGATCGCGGCCGGGCAGCTCAACGTGCTGGAGCCCAACCGGGTCGGGTCGGCCACCGTGCGGCCCACCGGGACGTGCACCGAGGGCGGGACCTGGGGTGGCACGACGGCCGGTACGACCGGGGGTGGCACCTGGTAGCCGATCGGGCCGGGTTCAGTCGGCGGCGTTCGCGCACTGTGCGCAGGTGCCGAAGATCTCCAACTCGTGCGAGACGTCGCCGAAGCCGTGTTCGGCGGCGATCCGGTTGGCCCAGCGCTCGACCGCCGGGCCCTCGACCTCGACGGTGCGGCCACAGGAGCGGCAGACGAGGTGGTGGTGGTGGCCGCGGCTGCACCGACGGTAGACCGACTCGCCGTCCTGGGTGCGCAGCACGTCCACCTCGTCCGCGTCCGCCAGCGCCTGGAGGGTGCGGTAGACGGTGGTCAGCCCGACCGCCTCGCCGCGCTGCTTGAGCAGGTCGTGCAGGTCCTGCGCGCTGCGGAAGTCCTCGATCTCGTCGAGGAGGGCCGATACGGCGGCACGCTGCCGGGTGGACCGACCCCGAACCGGGCTCGCGCCGTGGGCGGTGGTCACCTGGGTGCCTCCTCGATCACTACGGGCCGGACGGCGCGCTGTTCTCGTGCCGGCGCGGTGTGTCCATGTCTAGGTCGCCATTGTGCCGGCGCCGGGCACCTCCGCGTCCACCTGTACGTCGTCGACCCGAGCCGGGCCGGCCTCGGCCGCGGCGGCCTCCGCGCGCCGGGCCCGGCGCCGGTTCAGCGGTGTCGCGAGCAGACCCACCAGGACGAACAACGCGATGGCGAGCAGCACGATGGTGGCCCCGGGCGGCGCGTCGACGTAGTAGGTCAGTGCCGTACCGGAGACCGAGACCAGCACGCCGACCACGATCGAGAGCGCGGCGGTCATCGAGAACGTGCGCGAGAGTTGCTGGGCGACCGCGACCGGGACCACCATCAGCGCACTCACCAGGAGCAGCCCCACCACCCGCATGGCGACCGTCACGGTGACCGCCGCGGTGACCGCGAGCAGCAGGTTCAGCGCGCGCACCGGCAGTCCGGTCACCCGGGCGAAGTCCTCGTCCTGGCACACCGTGAACAACGCGCGGCGCAGGCCCAGGGTGACCACGAGCACCGCGACGGCCAGGATCGTGATGATCCGGATGTCCTCCGGCGAGACGGAGGTCAGCGAACCGAACAGGTACGACTGGAGGTTGGCGTTGGAGCCCTCCGGGGCGAGGTTGATCAGCATCACGCCGCCCGCGATGCCGCCGTAGAAGAGCACGGACAGCGCGACGTCGCCGCTGACCCGGTTGCGTTCGCGGATCAGCTCGATCAGCACCGCACCCGCGGACGCGGTGAGCACCGCGGTCCACACCGGGGAGGTGCTGAGCAGGAAGCCCAGGCCCACGCCGGTCAGGGCGACGTGTCCGATGCCGTCGCCCATGAACGCCTGCCGGCGCTGGACCAGGTAGACGCCGACGGCGGGCGCGGCCATGCCCACGAGCAGGGCCGCGAGCAGCGCGCGCTGCATGAAGGGGAAGTCCAGGATCGTCACGAGAGCAGTCCCATCCCGGCGTGGTGCACGGTGTGATCGTCGTGCGGGTGTACGTGGTCGTGGCCCGGCAGCGCGTGTTGGCCGACCGCCCTGGGCGGCGGGCCGTCGTGGCACACGCAGCCCTCGCGCAGCACCACCGCGCGGTCGATCAGCGGCTCCAGCGGGCCGAGTTCGTGCAGGACGAGCAGGACCGCCCGGCCCTGCTCCTGCTGGGCGCGCAGGGTGCCCGCGAGTACCTCCTGGCTGCGCAGGTCCACGCCCGCCATCGGCTCGTCCATGATCAGCAGGTCGGGGCGGCGGGCCAGGGCGCGGGCGATCAGCACCCGCTGCTGCTGGCCGCCGGACAGGTGCGCGATGCCGTCGCGGGCGCGGTCGAGCATGCCGACCGCGGCCAGCGCCTCGTCCACGGCGGCCCGACCCCGGCGACCCGGGCCCAGCACGCGGCGGCCGTCGAGCAGGCCGGAGGTGACCACTTCGCGCACGCTGGCCGGGACACCCGCGGCGGCGGTGGTGCGCTGCGGCACGTAGCCGATCCGGGACCAGTCGCGGAAGCGGGCGAACGGCGTGTCGAACAGTTCGATCGTGCCGCCGGTCAACGGGACCAGGCCGATCAGGGTGCGGACCAGGGTGGACTTGCCCGAGCCGTTGGCGCCGAGCAGGGCGACCACCTCGCCGGGGTGCACGCTCAGGTCCACTCCGCGCAGTACCGGCCGGCCGCCCAGGGACGCGGTGCCGCCGATCAGTCGGGCGACCGGTGCCTGAAGTCGTGTCATGAGCAGCCGAGTCCCTTCCGCAGCGCGTCCAGGTTGGCGCGCATCACCGAGAAGTAATCGTTCTCGGCCTCGTTTTTTATGCCCTCCAGCGGATCCAGGACGGCGGTTTCGATGTTCAGGTCCCGGGCGAGGACCTTGGCGGTCTTGGGCTCGGCCAGGGTTTCGAAGTAGATCGTGGTCACCCCGCGTTCGCGGGCCAGCTTCTGGATGTCGGCGCGGCGGGCGGGGGAGGGCTCGGATTCCGGGTTGACGCCGTTCACCCCGATCTGGTTCAGGTGGTAACGCTCCGCGAGGTAGCCGAAGGCGGCGTGGGCGGTCACGAAGTCCCGGCGGGCGCACGTGGTCAGCCCGGCGGTGAACTCGCCGTCGAGGGTGTTCAGGCGCGTGGTCAGGTCGGCGGCGCGGGCGCGGTAGTCCGCCGCGTTGGCCGGGTCCGCGGCGGCGAGCGATTCGCCCACGCCGCCGGCGATCGCGGCGAGCCGGGTCGGGTCCAGCCACACGTGCGGATCGCCGTGCTCGGCGTCCGCGTGGTCGTGGCCCTCGTGCCCGCCCTCCTCGGCGCCGTGCACCTCGGTGCCGTGCTCCTCCAGCGGCGCGAATTTGCCGGCCTCGACGGTGTGCTTGGGTTTGTTCTGCGAGATCGCCTTGTCCACCGCGGGCTGCAGGCCCTTGAGGTAGACCACCAGATCGGCCTGCGAGACCGCGCCGACCTGCTTGGGGGTCAGCTCCAGATCGTGCGGCTCGGCGCCGGCCTTGGTCAGGTTCGTCACCTTCACGTGCGGCCCGCCGACCTGCTGGGCAATGAATTTCATCGGATAGAACGCCGCGATCACCCGCAGCTTCGCGCCCGCGCCGGTGTCCGCCTTCGCGTCGTCGGTGCCGGCGCATCCGGAGAGCAACAAGGCGGACGCGGCGGCGGCCGCAAGCAGGGCAGCCGGGGCGGTGCGGCGTATCTTCATGACAATGATTCTCAACTAGAATGACAATCGTTGTCAATAATAGCGGAATGGGCCAACCGTGGCGGAGTCGGTCGCGGGCATAAGGATTTACCGGGGCGACCGGCGCGCCGGTAGCCTGTGCCGACACTGTCACTGCCCGCATCGTCGCACCGAAGAGAGCATTGTGGCCGCCGACAAAATCGACACCATCGTCAGCCTGAGCAAGCGCCGAGGCTTCGTTTACCCCTGTAGTGAGATCTACGGCGGCCAGAGGGCCGCCTGGGACTACGGTCCCCTCGGCGTGGAGCTCAAGGAGAACATCAAGCGCCAGTGGTGGCGCACGATGGTCACCTCGCGTGACGACATCGTCGGTCTGGACTCCTCCGTCATCCTGGCCCGCGAGGTGTGGGAGGCGTCCGGTCACGTCGAGGCGTTCGTCGACCCGCTGACCGAGTGCACCTCGTGCCACAAGCGCTACCGCGCCGACCACCTCGAAGAGGCGTACGAGGCCAAGCGCGGCAAGCTGCCGGAGAACGGCCTCGCCGACATCACCTGTCCCAACTGCGGGAACAAGGGCACCTTCACCGAGCCCAAGATGTTCAACGGGCTGCTCCAGACCTTCCTCGGCCCCACCCAGGACGAGTCCGGCCGCGCGTTCCTGCGCCCGGAGACCGCCCAGGGCATCTTCGTCAACTACAAGGCCGTCGAGCAGACCTCGCGCAAGAAGCCGCCGTTCGGCATCGCCCAGACCGGCAAGAGCTTCCGCAACGAGATCACCCCCGGCAACTTCATCTTCCGCACGCGCGAGTTCGAGCAGATGGAGATGGAGTTCTTCGTCAAGCCGGGGGAGGACGAGACCTGGCAGGAATACTGGATGCAGCAGCGCTGGGACTGGTACGTCGGTCTCGGCCTCAGCCCCGACAACATGCGCTTCTTCGAGCACCCGAAGGAGAAGTTGTCGCACTACTCCAAGCGCACGGTCGACATCGAGTACCGCTTCAACTTCGGTGGCACCGAGTTCTCCGAGCTGGAGGGCATCGCCAACCGCACGGACTACGACCTGCGCACGCACTCGGAGAAGTCCGGCACCGACCTGTCGTACTTCGACCAGGACGCGGGCGAGCGCTGGTTCCCGTACGTCATCGAGCCCGCCGCGGGCCTGAACCGGGCGATGCTCGCGTTCCTGCTCGACGCGTACTTCGAGGACGAGGCGCCCAACGCCAAGGGCAAGCTGGAAAAGCGCACCGTGCTGCGCCTTGACCCGCGCCTGGCGCCGGTCAAGGCCGCCATCCTGCCGCTGTCGCGCAACACCGACCTGTCGCCCAAGGCCCGCGGGCTGGCCGCGGACCTGCGTCAGTACTGGAACTGCGACTTCGACGACGCCGGTGCGATCGGCCGCCGCTACCGTCGCCAGGACGAGATCGGCACGCCGTTCTGCATCACCGTCGACTTCGACACGCTCGAGGACGACGCGGTGACCGTGCGCTCGCGCGACACCATGCAGCAGGAGCGGGTGTCGCTCGACCAGGTCGTGGGCTATCTCGCGGCGCGGCTGCCGGGCTGCTGACCCGGAGCCGGCCGTAGGCCGGGCAACGAACGTGAGGGGCGCCGTCCACGACGGCGCCCCTCACGTGCATCGCGGCCCGGCCCGGGGCCGTCGCGCGGATCCCGCCCGACCACGCCTAGCCCATCTTGAAGATGCCCGCCACGATCCGGTCCGTCATCCGGTAGTTCAGGTCGCCGAAGACGGCGCTCGCCGCCTTGGAGACCGCCTCGCCCTGGCCCTTGAGCGGCGCGCCGTCGGCCCGGCCGATGTCGATCACCAACACGTAGTGCCCGGTCGTGGTGGAGACCGCGATGTGCTCGGAGCCGTCCTTGAAGGTGATCCCGCTCGACGCGGGAGGTGTGAGCCACGCGGTCGGCGACGTCGCGAACGGAATCGCGTCCAGCGCCTTGCGCAGCTCCTGCGCCTTGGGCTTGTCCGGTACCGAGATCACCGACAGCGTCGCCACGAACTTGCCGGCGGAGTCCTTGTACGACCCGCGCAACACGCCCAGGCAGTCGTTCCGGGTCAGCGCCGAGCCGGTCGCGGTGACCGCCTTCGAGCAGTCCTTGGCCGCCGAGCCGTCGACGGCCAACTGCCGGTACTTGGCGCCGCTGCGCCCGTCGAACTCGCCGGCTTCCTTGAAGAAGTAGTCCGTGGTGAAGGACAACTTGTCGGTGGAGACCGCGTCGATGTCGCTCGTGTTCGGCGGCGGCGCGGACTGGAACCCCTTGGGCTCGTCCGCGGGGGCGGGGGTCGAGCCCTGCGGTGCGGGCAGCGAGCCGCCGTTGTTCACCGGCTTCGGCGAGGAGTTCGCGGCCGGCTTCTTGTCGTCGCCGTCGTCGCCGGAGACGAGGAGGAAGGCCCCGCCGCCGATCACCGCGAGCGCCGCCACCGCGGCCACCGGCACCAGCCACTTCGGCCGCCTCGGCGGCGCGGGCGGCGGCGGCCCGCCGTACCCCTGGCCGTACTGCTGCGGGTACGGCTGACCGTACGGCTGTTGTCCGTGCGTGGGTTGCCCGTAGGGCTGCTGCTGCCCATAGGGCTGCGGACCGTTGTTCGGCTGTCCGTACGGCTGTTGCCCGTGGCCGTAGCCGGGCCCATTCGGGGGCTGCGGGGGCGGGAAGGCACTCATGGTGCGGAGATTAGTTCATCGGGGCGACCCGGCCGGGGCGGATCCACCGGCCCGGCCGGTCGCCGCGACCAGTCGGGCCCGGGTCTCCATCAGTGCGAATCCCAGCAGATTCGACCCGCGCCACAGCTCGGGATCGCCGGCCCGCTCGTCGTCCGCGGCCAGCCCGATGCCCCAGATGCGATCCACCGGGCTGGCCTCGACCAGCACCCGCCGCCCGGTGCCCAGCAAGAAGGCGCCCATCGCCGGGTGTTGCCCGAACTTGGCCACATTGCCGCGCACGATCAACTCGAACCGCTCGTCCAGCCAGCGCCGCTCGTCGAAACCGCGCACCTGCCGACCGATCGCCTTGGCGGCCTTGGGGTGCGCCGCGGCCAACACCCGCCGTTCCGCGTCCGCGTCGTCGAACATCCGCGCCTTGCCCGCCATCATCCAGTGCTCGGCCGTGCGATAGGTCACGTCGTCCACCGTGAACGGCGACGGATACCACTGACTCAGGCAGCTCGAGTCGACGCCGTCGAGCGGCTCCCGATGACCCCAGAAGAAGACGTACTTCACCCGCGGTGTGCGCCGGGCCCGCAGGATCAGCGACGCGACGTCGCGGGGCTCGGCCGTCGGCGCGGCATCCGGCTCGTCGGTCGTCGTCCCGGAATCGGGGGAATCGGTGGTCATGCCCGCGATGGTGTCAGGACCGGCGGACACCCGGCATCCGCTTATTCCCCGAAGGCGTGCCTCCCCGGTGGGCGACAATGGATCGATTCCGTTTCCCGCACCCTTCTGGAGCACCGTCCATGGCACCCGCCGACGCACCCATCCCCGACGCGACCGGCAGCCCGTGGGCGCCGCTGCGCCTGGGCGCCGCGGGCGGTGCGCAGATCTGGCCACCGGTGGTGCTGGCCCCGATGGCCGGAATCACCAACGCGCCGTTCCGCACGTTGTGCCAGGAACAGGCCGAGGCGGCCACCACCGCACGTCCCGCCGGGTTGTACGTCAGCGAGATGATCACCACCCGCGCTTTGGTCGAGCGGGACGCCAAGACGCTGCGCCTGATCCGCTTCGCCGACACCGAGCGCCCGCGCAGCATCCAGCTCTACGGCGTCGACCCGGACATCGTCGGCCGCGCGGTGGCGATGATCGTGGACGAGGACCTGGCCGACCACATCGACCTCAACTTCGGCTGCCCGGTGCCCAAGGTCACCCGCAAGGGCGGCGGCTCGGCGCTGCCCTACAAGCGCAACCTGCTGCGCGACATCCTGCGCTCGGCGGTCAAGAACGCCCGCGGCGTGCCGGTCACCATCAAGATGCGCAAGGGCATCGACGACGACCACCTGACCTACCTCGACGCGGGCCGGATCGCCGTGGACGAGGGCGTCACCTGGGTGGCCCTGCACGGCCGCACCGCCGAGCAGCACTACGGCGGCACCGCCGACTGGTCGGCCATCGCCCGGCTCAAGGAGGTCGTCACCGACATCCCGGTGCTCGGCAACGGCGACATCTGGGACGCCGAGGACGCGTTGCGGATGATGCGCGAGACCGGCTGCGACGGCGTCGTGGTGGGCCGCGGCTGTCTGGGTCGCCCGTGGTTGTTCCGCGACCTGGTCTCCGCGTTCGAGGGCAGCGCCGACCGGGCCCGCCCGACCCTGGGCGAGGCCACCGCGATCATGCGCCGGCACGCGGTGCTGCTCGCCGAGTGGATCGGCGACGAGGCGCACGGCGTGACCGACCTGCGCAAGCACGTCGCGTGGTACATGAAGGGCTTCTCGGTCGGCGGCACCATCCGCCGCGGCCTGGCCACCGCGAGCAGCCTGGCCGAACTCGACGACTGGTTCGGCCGGCTCGACCTGGACCAGCCCTGGCCGATCGGCGCCGACGGGCCGCGCGGACGCACCGCCGGCGGCAAGCGGGTCGTGCTGCCCGAGGGCTGGCTGGACGACCCCGAGTGCGCGCTGCCCCCGGTCGACGCGGAGCTGGACCACTCCGGCGGCTGACCCAGGCCCGGGCGGCGGAGAATTCCACAAGGTCCCGTTTGCCACCCACAGTGACGTCGTACAGTGAGTGGATGCCCAAGATTCGAGCGTCCTCCGTCGCCGAACACCGCGCGATGCAGCACGCCGCGCTGCTCGACGCCGCGCGGAGCCTGCTCGACGAGGGCGGTTTCGCCGCACTGACCTTCCCCGCGCTGGCCGAACGCACCGGGCTGGCCCGCTCCTCGCTCTACGAATACTTCGCCTCGCGCGCGGCCGTGGTCGAGGAACTGTGCGCGGTGGACCTGCCCGCGTGGGTGGCCGAGGTCGAGGACGCGATGGGCGCGACCGAGGACCCGGCGCAAAAGATCGCGGCCTACGTGGCTCGCCAGTTGGAACTGGTCGGTGATCGCCGTCATCGGGTGGTGGTCGCGATCTCCACCGGCGAACTGGACGCGAACGCGCGCGAACGCATCCGGGCCGCCCACGGGCGCATCGTCGAACTCGTGGTGGACGCACTGGCCGCACTGGGCCACCGGGACCCGATGCTGGTGGCGACCCTGGTCCAGGGCATGGTCGACGCGGCGGTCCGGCGGATCGAGTGCGGCGCCGACCCCGGCGCGGTCGAGGCGGCCACGCTGGCCCTGGTGCTCGGCGGCGTCGCCCGGGTCGGATAGCTCGCGCCGTTCGGATACAGCCGCACCCGCACCCGGCGCAGCAACGTGAGCGGATCCCGATACTCGGGCACCAGCAATCCCCAGTGCAGGCACGGCTCGCCCAGATGGAACGGCCCCGGAGCCAACTCCCCGAGCGGCTCGCCCGCCGCGATCGCCCGCCCGGCCGACACCGACGCGAGCACCGGCTCGTAGGTCGTGCGCACGGCGCCGTGCCGCACGCTGACCACACCCCGCCCGGCCACCGATCCGGCGAACACCACCACCCCCGCGCCCGCCGACCGCACCGGTTGCCCGACCCGGGCCGCGAGATCGACCCCACGATGCCCGGCCGACCAGGCCGTTTTCGGCGCCTCGTATCCGCGCAGCAGCACAGGGCGCGGATCCAGCGGCCACACCCACCGCCGGGGCGGCGCCGCCGCGCGCACCGCCCCGGGCGCGGCCGGCGGCCCGGCCGTCGCCAACACGGCGGTGAGCAACAACAGCACCGGCACGATCGAACCTCGGCCCCGCATCGATACGTTCATGCCCTCAGGTTGACCATCCACGACCGGGCGCGGACCAACGCGCGCTCGGCTGTGGATAAATGGCCATCTATCGCGTGTGGACAACTTTTTCCATACCAAGGGTCAAAAAATGCCGGCCGGAAGGCGAGTCGCTCGGCCGCGCGCGGTTCCCGTACACTTCCCGGAGCGGCCCGGCCTTCCGGGTCGACTTCGCGCGCCCACCTTCGAGCCGCCGACGTCCCGCATGGCGAGACGCCACCGAGCGGGACTCGATGGGGACACCTCTCGGTCCGGGAATCCGCAAGGACCTCGGCGTGGTGTCGCGGGCGTCAGGCGTGGCGGCGACCCGTCGTCACGGCACAACCGAGAGTCCCGGGCACGATCGCCGGGACGAGAGCCCAAGGAGCGTACGGCCATGGCCGTCGTCACGATGCGGGAGCTGCTGGAAAGCGGCGTCCACTTCGGTCACCAGACCCGCCGCTGGAACCCGAAGATGAAGCGCTTCATCTTCACGGAGCGCAACGGCATCTACATCATCGACCTGCTCCAGTCGCTGTCGTACATCGACCGCGCCTACGAGTTCGTCAAGGAGACCGTCGCCCACGGTGGCACGATCCTCTTCGTCGGCACCAAGAAGCAGGCGCAGGAAGCGATCGCCGAGCAGGCGACGCGCGTGGGCATGCCCTACGTCAACCAGCGCTGGCTCGGCGGCATGCTGACCAACTTCTCGACGGTCTACAAGCGCCTCCAGCGCCTGAAGGAACTCGAGCAGCTCGACTTCGACGACGTGGCCGGCTCGGGCATGACGAAGAAGGAACTGCTCGTCCTCAAGCGCGAGAAGGACAAGCTGGCGAAGACCCTCGGCGGCATCCGCGACATGCAGCGCGTGCCTTCGGCCGTGTGGATCGTGGACACCAAGAAGGAGCACATCGGCGTCGGCGAGGCCCGGAAGCTGCACATCCCGGTCGTCGCGATCCTCGACACCAACTGTGACCCCGACGAGGTCGACTACAAGATCCCGGGCAACGACGACGCGATCCGCTCGGTCACGCTGCTCACCCGCGTGATCGCCGACGCCGTCGCCGACGGTCTCATGTCGCGTGCCGGTGGCGCCGCCGCCGACACCAAGGCCACCGCCGGCGAGCCCCTCGCCGACTGGGAGCGCGAGCTGCTCGAGGCCGGCAAGAAGGAAGAGGCCGCTCCGGCCGAGGCCGCCCCCGCCGCCGACGAGGTCGTCGAGTCCGGCTCGGTCACCGAGGCCGATGTCGTGGCCGAGGCCGAGACCGGCGAAGCCGCTCCGGCCGCCGAGGCTGCGACCACCGAGGCGCCGGCCGCCGAGGCCGACCCGCAGGTCTGACCCTGGAACGAGGGGTACGACGGCCCGGCCGACGTACCCCTCGCCCTGTGCCGGGCCCCGATCACGGTGCGTGCGTATTCCGTACGTCCCCGTATGTGTCGGAATACCGCACAGCCCCTTGACCTTCATCGGGTGGGACGACAGCCTCACCCGCAGTCGCTCGGTGCAACCGGGCCGCTGACCCGAGAGACGAGAGAATCAGGACATGGCGAACTTCTCCGCCGCGGACGTGAAGAAGCTCCGTGAGCTCACCGCCGCAGGCATGATGGACTGCAAGAAGGCCCTCGAAGAGGCCGAAGGTGACGTCGACAAGGCTGTCGAGATCCTTCGCGTCAAGGGCCAGAAGGGCGTCACCAAGCGCGAGGGCCGCTCGGCCTCCAACGGTGCGGTCGTCGCGCTGCTCGACGGCACCGCCTCCGGTGTCCTGGTCGAGCTCAAGTGCGAGACCGACTTCGTGGCCAAGAGCCCGAAGTTCATCGAGGCCGCCAACGCGATCGCCGCGCATGTCGCCAAGTCCTCGCCCGCCGACCTCGCCGCGCTGCTCGCGAGCGAGATCGAGGCCGGCAAGACCGTCCAGCAGTACGTGGACGACGCCAACGTCGCGCTCGGCGAGAAGATCGTGCTGGACCGCTTCGTGCAGTACGCCGACGGCTTCGTCGCCGCGTACCTGCACAAGACCAGCCCCGACCTGCCCGCGCAGATCGGTGTCCTGATCGAGCTGGACGGCGCCGACGCCGAGGTCGCCAAGGACGTCGCGCAGCACATCGCCGCGTTCTCGCCCACCGTGCTCACCCGCGAGGACGTCCCGGCCGAGACGGTCGAGACCGAGCGTCGCGTGGCCGAGGCCACCGCGCGCGAGGAGGGCAAGCCCGAGGCCGCCCTGGCCCGGATCGTCGAGGGCCGGGTGACCGGTTACTTCAAGGACAACGTGCTGCTCGACCAGGCGTTCGCCAAGGACAGCAAGAAGTCCGTGGGCAAGGTCCTGGACGAGGCCGGCGTCAAGGTCAAGCGCTTCACCCGGTTCAAGGTCGGCGTCTGATCGCCCCTCGCACCACCTCGCCCCGCCTTGGAAACCACCGCGGTCGGGGCATGCAATAGGTATGAACGCAGTGAACAGCAGTATGGCGAGGAGGCCGCAAGGCGTGGAGGGAACCGTGCAGGAAACCGAAACGAAAGCGGCCTCCTCGTCGTCCGCCGAGGGCGACGAGCCGAACCCCTACGCGCGCCGGGTGCTGCTCAAGCTCTCCGGTGAGGCGTTCGCGGGCGGCGGCGCCCTGGGCGTCGACCCCGACACCGTGCAGACCATCGCGCTCCAGATCGCCGATGTGGTCCGCCGCGGCACGCAGGTCGCCATCGTCATCGGCGGCGGCAACTTCTTCCGCGGCGCCGAGTTGCAGATCCGCGGCATGGACCGCGCCCGCTCGGACTACATGGGCATGCTCGGCACCGTGATGAACTGCCTCGCGCTCCAGGACTTCCTGGAGAAGCAGGGCATCGACACCCGCGTGCAGACCGCCATCACGATGGGCCAGGTCGCCGAGCCGTACATCCCGCGCCGCGCCGTGCGACACCTGGAAAAGGGTCGCGTGGTCATCTTCGGCGCGGGCATGGGCATGCCCTACTTCTCCACCGACACCACGGCCGCCCAGCGTGCCCTCGAGATCGACGCGGTCGCGTTGCTCATGGCCAAGGGTGTCGACGGCGTATACGACTGCGACCCGAAGTCCAACCCGGACGCGGTCATGTTCGATCGTCTGGATCACGCCGAGGTGCTCGCCCGCGGGCTCAAGGTCGCGGACGCCACCGCGATCAGCCTGTGCATGGACAACGAACTGCCGATCGTCGTCTTCAACCTGCTCGTCGAGGGCAACATCGCCCGCGCCGTGCGGGGTGAGAAGATCGGCACCTTGGTCAGCCGTACCGACGGCTGATCGACGGCGACAGGACCGGGACAGGAGCCGACATGATCGACGAGATTCTCCTCGAGGCCGAGGAAAAGATGGAGAAGGCCGTCGTGGTCGCCAAGGACGACTTCGCGGCGATCCGTACGGGCCGGGCCACCCCGGCCATGTTCAACAAGATCCTCGTGGACTACTACGGCTCGCCCACTCCGGTGAACCAGCTCGCGTCGTTCACCACGCCCGAGCCGCGCATGGTCATCGTGACCCCGTTCGACCGCGGCTCGACCAACGCGATCGTCAAGGCGATCCGTGACTCCGACCTCGGGGTCAACCCGACCGACGACGGCAAGCTCATCCGCGTGGTCTTCCCGCAGCTCACCGAGGAACGCCGCAAGGAGTTCATCAAGCTGGCGCGGGGCAAGGGCGAGGACGCGAAGATCTCGTTGCGGGCGATCCGCCGCAAGGCGAAGGAAACGCTCGACAAGCTGGTCAAGGACGGCGAGAGCGGCGAGGACGAGGTGCGCCGCGCCGAGAAGGAACTCGACGACACGACCCACAAGTACGTCGCGCAGATCGACGAGTTGCTCAAGCACAAGGAAGCCGAGCTGCTCGAAGTCTGATGAACGACTCGACCTGGGGCGGTACGCCGCCGGCCGATCCGCCCGCGGGAGCGCACCCCGATCTGCCGCCCGGCCACGACCCGTACGGGGCGTACGGCGCGTGGCCGGAGCAGGTCCCGGACGCACCGACGGGTCAGGATCAGGCCCACTACGACGCGGTCCGGTCCGGCGGCTACGGGGACGGCGCCACTCGTGCGCAGCAGCACTTTCCCGCCGGCGTCGGGGTACGGACACAGGATGACCACACGCAGGTGCTGTCACCGATCGCGGGTCACGACCCGGGCGACGAACCGGACCTCCGCTCGGGTTCGTCCGCGCGGGAGGATTCCGCTCGTGTGGACGCGGCTCGGCTCGAGCCCCGGCGTGAGGGGCTCGTGGTGACCGAGGAGCCGCCTGCCAAACCGGTCGGCAAGGCCGGTCGCAATCTGCCCCAGGCGATCGCCGTCGGCGCCGGGCTCGGCGGGATCATCGTCGCCTCGCTGCTGACCCTGCCGGTGTTGTTCGTCGGCGTCGTGCTGCTCGCGGTCCTGGTCGGACTGTGGGAGCTGGCCGGTGCGTTCGGTCGGGCCGAGGCGGTCGCCGACGCGTCGGGTCGGACCGCACAGGGCGCCACCGTCGGGCGCGGCATCCGCATCCCGGTGATACCGCTCGCGGTCGGCACGGTGGCGATGCTCGTCGCCGCCTATGCGCGCGGCGCGGAGGGGCTCGCGATCGCCACCGCGCTGACCGCGATCGCGGTGATGCTCTGGCGGATGACCGAGGGCCCGGAAGACTTCCTGCGGGACATGACGGCCGGTGTGTTCACCGTCTTCTACCTGCCGTTCCTGGCCGGGTTCGCGGTGCTCATGCTCGCCGACGACGACGGCGCCCAACGGGTGCTGACCTTCATCATCCTGGTGGTCTGTGCGGACACCGGCGCGTACGCGGCCGGAGTCACCTCCGGCGGTCCGCACAAGATGGCGCCGAGGATCAGCCCCGGCAAGAGCTGGGAGGGCTTCGCCGGCGGAGTGTTCCTGGCCGCCGTCGCGGGCGCGGTCTGTGTGACGACCATGCTCGACGGCGAGTGGTGGCAGGGCGCCGTGGTGGGCGTCGCCGCCGCGGCGGTGTCCGCGCTCGGGGACCTGGCCGAATCGATGATCAAGCGGGACCTCAAGGTCAAGGACATGGGCAACCTGCTGCCCGGTCACGGCGGCCTGATGGACCGGCTCGACTCGTTGCTGGCCGCCGCCCCCGTGGTGTGGCTGCTGCTCGCCGCATTCGTATGACCCGGACCTGATCCGGCGAAGAACCGGACAGGCCGCGTGTGCACGAGAGCGGGGTCGATCCGGCCCCGCCCGTACACCTGCGACACTGGACGAGCCATGCCCAAACCAGGAGAACTCACCTTCACCGCGCCGCCGCGTCGTTCGAAGCCGCCGCGCCACCTTGCCGACCTCAACCCCGCCGAGCGCCGCGAGGCCGTGGCCGAGCTGGGCGAGAAGCCGTTTCGCGCGGCTCAACTGTCCAAGCACTACTTCGGTCACCTCTCGGACGACCCCGAGCAGTGGACCGACATGCCCGCCGCGTCCCGGTCCAAGCTGGCCGAGGCGTTGCTGCCCGCGCTGATGACGTCCGTGCGGGACATCTCCTGCGACGACGGCGCGACGCGCAAGTCGTTGTGGAAGCTCTTCGACGGCACGCTCGTCGAGGCCGTGCTGATGCGCTATCCCGACCGGGTCACCATGTGTGTGTCCTCGCAGGCGGGTTGCGGGATGAACTGCCCGTTCTGCGCCACCGGCCAGGCGGGTCTGACCCGCAACCTGTCCACCGGCGAGATCGTCGAGCAGGTGCTCGCCGGCGCCCGGGCACTGGCCCGCGGCGAGGTGCCCGGCGGCCCCGGCCGGGTCAGCAACATCGTCTTCATGGGCATGGGCGAGCCGCTCGCCAACTACAAGGCGGTGGTCGGCGCGGTGCGTCGGCTGACCGACCCGAGCCCGGACGGACTGGGCATCTCCGCCCGTTCGGTGACCATGTCGACGGTCGGTCTGGTGCCGGCGATGTACAAGCTCGCCGACGAACGCATCCCGGTCACCCTCGCGCTGTCCCTGCACGCGCCGGACGACGACCTGCGCAACACGCTCGTGCCGGTCAACACGCGCTGGGACGTACGCGAGGTGCTGGACGCCGCGTGGCACTACGAAGGCGTCACCGGTCGACGGGTGTCCATCGAGTACGCGCTGATCAAGGACATCAACGACCACGGCTGGCGGGCCGACCTGCTCGGGCGCCGGCTCAAGAACCACAACGCGCACGTCAACCTGATCCCGCTCAACCCCACCCCGGGGTCGAAGTGGACCGCGTCGACGGCCGAACGCCAGGAGGAGTTCGTCCGCCTGCTGACCAAGCACGGCGTGCCGGTCACCGTCCGGGACACCCGGGGCCGGGACATCGACGGGGCGTGCGGCCAGCTCGCCGCCGCCGAGGTCTGAGCACCGGCCGGCAAGTCGGACATCCGGGACAGGTCACGGGTGCGCGGCGCGGCGATATAGAACGGGTAACGAATCCTTATCGGATCCTTAGGCGCCCCAGGGCAGACTGATCTCAGTGCCAAGCCGCCGGATCCTTTGATCCCCCCGTTCGAATGATCCGGCGGTGGCACGCCCAAGCCGCCGGTCGAAGGGACACGATCCGGCGCACGGCTCGGGGTCGCGTGGCCCCCGAGACGATAAGCACTTCGAGCCCGTCGCGGAAGGGGACGCCGCGCCGGGCTCGAAGTGTTTTCCCATGTCCGCACCGATGCGGCGGAGCTTTTCGCCCGGTCCGTTCGCGCGCTTCCCGACCTCGGCTCAGGCTCCCCGGCGCAGGCCGGGCCGTTCGTCCCGCAGGGTCACCACCACCGCCGCGATCAGCGCGAGGGTGAGCAGACCGACCGTCCACACCATGCCCAGCAGGGCCGCGTGGGCGGGGATGGTGGGGAACGAATTCCCCTCGCCGCGCGCCGGCCAGGCCGTCAGCGCGCCGACCGCGATCGCGATCGGCACGCACACCAGCACCGGTACCACCAGCGCGGCCAGGGCCGCGCGGCGATCGATCCGCTCGCCGGCGCCGATCGAGTGCAACGTGTGCGAGGTCTCGCGGCGCGCGGGGCCATGCTCGACGACCACCGTGAAGAGCATCGCCGCCGCACACGAGGACACCGTCGTCATGATCAGGAACAGCGGGGCGTCGGCCATTTCGGTCGGTGTGTGGTCGCCCGCGAGCCCGCTGGTGGTGATCACCGCGACCGCGACCGTGATCAGACCCAGTGGCAATGTCAGGCCGCGAGCACTCGCCTCGACCCGGCGCGCCGCGCACAACGTCCAGGCCCGACCCGCCCGCACGGCCCAACCCGAGCCCAGCCAGGTCAACAACCACGGCACGGTCAGCGCCGCCCCCAGCAGCACCGCGCCGTAGCCGGCCAGCGCCGCCGGCACCGCGCCGTGCGACAACCGCTCCGGATGGCCCGGGTCGGCGATCAGGTATTGGCCGAGCAGCCCGGCGAGCGCCACCAGCGGTCCGACGTAGGGCGGAACCGGGGGCCGGATCCGGGTCGACGGTCGCCCCGTCGCGTAGCCGGCGGCGAGCACCGCGACCAGGGGCACCGCGGCGAGCACCGCGACCACGCCCGGCCAGGGCGCCGAAGCGCCGATCAGCAGCAGGCGCCGGACCGGGGCAGGCGGTGCGGCCGGCAACGTGCGCAGCGCCAGATGCGCCTGCACCCCGGCGAACGACCCGGCCAAGGCGGTGACCGCGACCTCGGACACCACCGAGTCCCGACTCCGCCGGTTCGCGTCGGCGGCTTGCCCCGGGAGCGTCAGGCGAAGGCCGATCGTGACCAACACCGCCACCGCGCCCAGCACCGGCAGCGCCGCGAGCACCGGCCCGAGCAGGGCCGGGCCGGGCGGTTCGACCGGCAGTGCCCAGGCCAGCAGGCACAACAGCACGATCGTGGCGGCGCCGGCCACCGCCGCGCCGGCGAGCACCCGCACGGCGTCGACCCCGGAGGCGCCGTGCCACGCGTTGCGCAACCGGCCGGCGGGGGCCACGGGTCTACCACCCGTCCGCATGCGGGTCGGGGCGGCCCTCGCGCAGGGCCAGACAGTGGTCCGCGTGTGCGGCCACCCGCCGATGGGCGGTGGCCAGCACCAGCGTCATCCCGTGCGAGCGCACCGCGGAGACCAGGATCCGCATCAGGTGGTCCAACTCGGCCCCCACCAGATCGTGGGCCGGTTCGTCCGCGAACACCACGGCCGGGCGGGTGACCAGGGCCCGGGCGACCGCCGCGCGGCGCAACAACGCGGGGCCCAGGCCGGTGGGCCGGGATTCGGCGTGCTCGGTCACGTCCAGCCGATCCATCCAGTGCCGGGCGATCGCGAACGCCTCGGCCCGGCGGACCCGGTCCAGCAGCAGCGGCAGCGCCACGTTCTCCGCCACGGTCAACTCCGGCAGCAGCCGGGTACGGCCGTCGACGAGCCCGAAGTGCCGACGTCGCAACGCGGTCCGGCCCTTCTCGTCGAGCACGTGCATCGGGCCGCTGTTGAACCACACCTCGCCGCAGTCGGGGGCGACCACCCCGGACAGACAAGCGAGCAGCGCCGACTTGCCGGCGCCGGCGGGACCGGTGATCGCGAACGTCTCGTCGGCCCGGACCGCCGCGGAGACGTCCCGCAGCAGGGTGACCGGACCCTGGGTCAGGGTCAGCCCGCGGCCGCGCAGGATGTCGTTGTCGGGCGGGGTGGTCGGTACGCCGGCGACGACGGCGCGCCGCTCATGGGCTCTCGCCGGGCGGGACGACAGGGACATGGCACACCTCCCGCAGAGAAACGTTCGTTGCCACCCGTCTCCTCCAACGAGCATCCGGTCGCCGGGTTGCGGCAGGGAGGACAAACCCCTCACTCGGGGAATGCTGCCGGCGGCGGACGTTCGCGCGCACCATGATGAGGCGAACAGGTGTATCGAACGCGTTCCGAACGGGGTGCACATGAACCGCCGACTCGATCTTCCGGATCTCCTCAATGCCCGCGACGTCGGCGACCTACCGCTGATCGACGGGGGAGTCACTCGTACGGGCGTACTGATGCGGTGCGAGACCCCGGATCTGCTGACCCCCGCGGGCATCGATCGGCTGACCCACACCTACCGCGTGCGCCACGTGCTGGACCTGCGTTCGGACGGCGAAGGGCTGCCGCTCGCGCAGTGGCCGGGCGTGATCCGGCACCGGTTGCCGCTGCTGGGCCGACGTTCGGCGCTGGCCGCCGACCGGGCCGCGGTCGGCGACATCTCGGCGGGGCAGACCCAGGGCCTGGAGTTGGACGAGGACATCGACCTGGGCAGCGTGGACGAGTTCGGCGCGGGGTTGTTGTACATGCGGATGGCCGAGCGGGGCGGCGAGTCCTACGTGCGTTCGCTGGAGATCCTGGCCGGTGACGGTGGGGTGCCGGCGCTGGTGCACTGTACGGCGGGCAAGGACCGGACCGGGATCCTGGTCGCGCTGCTGTTGTCGGTCGCGGGGGTGGAGCGGGAGGCGATCATCGCCGACTACACCGAGACCGAGGTGCACCTGGTGGAGATGTTCGAGCGGATCGACCGGTTGCCCCGGCAGCCGCGGATCGACCCGTCCCATCCGGTGGCCCCGGCGATGCGCGGAGCGGCCCGCGCCTCGATCGACACGTTCCTGCGCGTGCTCGCCGAGCGGCACGGCTCGGCGGCGGATTTCCTGCTCAAGGCGGGTGCGGCGCCGGAGCATCTGGAGACCTGGCGTCGCCTCATCCGGGGGCGGTGACCCGATCGTTCCCGGGTCACGGGTCACCGCTTCGTCGGTGTGCCCGGTGGCCCGGGGCTCAGTGGCCCAGGAACCGGCCGAACGCGTGCGCGAGTCGGGATTCCTTCCCGGTGCGCTTCTCCTCGGCGTCCGCGCCCGCCATCACCCGCAGGCCGACGTTGGTGCCGATCCAGCGCAGCGGCTCCGGTTCCCACTTGGGCGAGCGGTGTCGCACCCAGGGCAGCCGGGTCAGCTCGGTGTACTCGTCGCGGATCAGGTCGGCGAGGGTGCGGCCCGCGAGGTTCGCGGTGCCCACGCCGTCGCCGACGTAGCCGCCGGCCCAGGCCAGGCGGCGGGCGCGGTCCAGGCCACAGCTCGCGTACCAGTCGCGGGCCACGCCCAGCGGTCCGCCCCAGGTGTGGGTGACCTCGGCGTCGCCGATCGCCGGGAACAGTTCGGCGATCACCCGACGCAGTTCGGCGAAGACGCCCTCGTCCCGGTCGAACTCGGGCCGCACCCTGGAGCCGAAGTGGTACGGCGCGCCGCGCCCGCCGAAGGCCAGCCGGTCGTCGGCGGTGCGCTGCCCGTAGATGATCAGGTGTCGCATGTCGCTGAAGCTCTCCCGGCGGGCCAGGCCCGCCTCGGCCCAGAACGACTTCGGCAGCGGCTCGGTGGCGATCATCAGCGAGTACACCGGGGCCAGGTCGCGATGGAAGCCGGCCAGCTCGGGGGTGTAGCCCTCGGTGGCCCGGACCACCACGTCGGCCCGGACCCGGCCGTGCGGGGTGCTCGCGACACCGTCCTCGATCGCGGTCACGGGGGTGTGCTCGTGGATGGTCACGCCCAGCCGGGTCACCGCGGCGGCCAGCCCCCGGGCCAGCTTGGCGGGGTGCACGACCGCGCAGTGCGGCGTGTAGGTGCCGCCGAGCACGTCGGTGGCGCCGACCATCGCGTGGGCCTCGGCGGCGTCCAGCAGCCGGGCGTCCAAGTCGTCGAAGCCCCACGCGTGTTCGTCCGCGACCAGTTGGCGGGCCCGGTCCAATTGCACCGGGGTGCGGGCCAGCACCACGGTGCCGCCCTTGGCGAAGTCGCAGTCGATGCCCTCTGCCGCGACCACCCGGCCGACCTCGTCCACGGTCGCGTTCATCACCCGCTGCTGGGCGATCGCCCGCTCGCGGGTGCTGCTTCGGGCCACCTTGGCCATCGACGCGGGGAACAGCGCCGAGCACCAGCCGCCGTTGCGGCCGGAGGCGCCGAATCCGGCGACCTCCCGTTCCAGGACCACGATCCGCAACGACGGGTCCGCCTGGGCCAGGTAGTACGCGGTCCACAGGCCGGTGTAGCCGGCGCCGACGATGGCCACGTCCACGTCCAGGTCGCCCGCGAGCGGCGGTCGTGGCGTGATGTCCTCGCCGAGGGTGTCGAACCACAACGACAGGTCCCGGTAGTCGGTGGTCATCGTCGCCACTTCCTCAGATAGTCCGGTGCGGGTAGATCGAAGCGCAGGTCGGGGGCGGTCACCGGCTCGCCGAACCGCTCGGTGAGCGGCACCACGCCGGCCCAGATCGGGGTGTCCAGGTCCTCGTCCGCGTCGTCCGGGGGACCGGCCGAGATCTTCACCGAGGTCTCGTCCAGGGGCAGGGCGAGCACCAGCGTCGCGGCGAGTTCCTTGGCCCGGTGCGGGCGCAACTCGCCCCGGCGGCCGGGCAGCAGCCGGTCGGTGAGCAGGTCCAGCGCGGCGACCTTCTCGTCCTCGGGCACCACGACGCACGAGCCGAGCACCATCGCGCTGCGGTAGTGCATGGACGATTCGAACGCCGAGCGGGCCAGTACCAGGCCGTCGAGCAGGGTCACGGTCAGGCAGGTCGGGGCACCCTCGGCCAGGCCGCGGAAGAGCCGGCTGCCGGTCGAGCCGTGGATCAACACCCGTTCGCCGTCCCGGGCATAGGCGACCGGGAGGACGAATGGCCGACCCTGCTCGTCGGTGATCGCGAGGTGCCCGACCAGGCCGGCGTCGAGCACGGCGTGCAGCGCGGTCCGGTCCGGCACGGCGTGGTGGGGCAGGCGGCGTATCCGGGTACGGGGGGTGGAGCCGGGCGTGGGGTGGCTCATCGGGCCTCTTCGGTGCTGCGAGCGCGGCGCGGGCCGGCGCGGGCGATTCGATGTCGTGATGTCGGTACTTCTTGGTTTTTCGGGCGATTTCATCCCGGATATGAGTCTGCCGCCGTCGCGCACTGGCGTGTGCGCGACGGCGGCAGACTCACTGAGGGTTCGTCGAATAGCCGGGGTTCACTGCTCGATCTACAGCTTGGTCCATGCCTCGGTCAGCACGCCACGCAGGATCTGCTCGATCTCGTCGAACACGCCCTGGTCCGCGGTCAGCGGCGGGGACAGCTGGATGACCGGGTCGCCGCGGTCGTCGGCGCGGCAGTACAGGCCGTTGTCGTAGAGCGCCGTGGACAGGAAGCCGCGCAGCAGACGCTCGGCCTCGTCCTCGTTGAACGTCTCCTTGGTGCCCTTGTCCTTGACCATCTCGATGCCGTAGAAGTACCCGTTGCCGCGCACGTCGCCGACGATCGGCAGGTCCTGGAGCTTCTGCAGCGTGGCCAGGAACTTGGACTCGTTGTCCAGCACGTGCTGGTTCAGGCCCTCGCGCTCGAAGATGTCGAGGTTGGCCAGCGCCACGGCCGAGGACACCGGGTGCCCGCCGAACGTGTAACCGTGCATGAAGACGTTGTCGCTGCCGTTGTAGAACGGCTCGGCGATGCGGTCCGAGACGAGCATCGCGCCGATCGGCGAGTAGCCCGAGGTCATGCCCTTGGCGCAGGTGATGATGTCCGGCACGTAGTCGAACTTGTCGCACGCGAACATCGTGCCGAGGCGGCCGAACGCGCAGATGACCTCGTCCGAGACGAGCAGCACGTCGTACTGGTCGCAGATCTCGCGCACCCGCTGGAAGTAGCCGGGCGGCGGCGGGAAGCAGCCGCCGGCGTTTTGCACCGGCTCCAGGAAGACCGCGGCGACGGTGTCGGGGCCCTCGTTGAGGATCGCCACCTCGATCTGGTCGGCGGCCCAACGGCCGAAGCCCTCGGGCGAGGAGTCGGCGAGGAACTCCGGCTTGCGGTACTGGTTGGTGTTCGGCACCCGGAAGGTGCTCGGCACCAGCGGCTCGTACGGCGCCTTGTAGTCCGGCAGGCCGGTGATCGACAGCGCGCCCTGCGGGGTGCCGTGGTAGGCGATGGCCCGCGAGATGACCTTGTGCTTGGTCGGCTTGCCGGTCAGCTTGAAGTAGTGCTTCGCCAGCTTCCACGCGGACTCGACGGCCTCGCCGCCACCGGTGGTGAAGAAGACCTTGTTCAGGTCGCCCGGGGCGTGGTTCGCCAGCCGCTCGGCCAGTTCGATCGCCTTGGGGTGGGCGTAGCTCCACACCGGGAAGAAGGCGAGCTGCTCGGCCTGCTTGCGGGCCACCTCGGCCAGCTCGGTGCGGCCGTGACCGGCCTGTACGACGAACAGGCCGGCGAGGCCGTCGATGTACTTGCGCCCGTTGGTGTCCCAGATGTAGCTGCCTTCACCGCGCACGATGGTCGGCACGGGAGCGTTCTCGTAGGACGACATGCGGGTGAAGTGCATCCACAGGTGGTCGTAGGCGCTCTTGGAGAGGGCCGCGTTGTCGTACTGCTGTGTCATCGAGTACCCCACTGGTAGGTCTGCTTCCGAAGCTTCAGGTAGACGAAGCTCTCGGTGCTCCGTACGCCCGGAATCGCTCGAATCCTCTTGTTGATGATGTCGAGCAAGTGGTCGTCGTTCTCGCATACGAGTTCCACGATGAGGTCGAAGGAACCTGCCGTGATGACGACGTAGTCCACTTCCTTCATCGTGGCCAGTATGTCCGCTACGGGATCGATGTCTCCTTCGACACGGACCCCGACCATGGCCTGGCGATGGAAGCCGACGGTCAGCGGATCGGTCACCGCGACGATCTGCATCACGCCCTGGTCGAGCAGGCGCTGAACGCGTTGACGCACGGCGGCCTCCGAGAGACCGACCGCCTTGCCGATCGCGGCGTATGAGCGGCGCCCGTCCTCCTGGAGCTGCTCGATGATCGCCTTCGACACGGCGTCGGCCGGAGCGTTCGGGTTTCTGTCTCGACCGGCCACGTGGTCACTCTGCCTCATCAAATGGGCCTTTCGCAAGGGAATCCGTTGACTTTGCTCAGTGAGACAACTGATTCAGTTGTTGGTGCGTGATGGGGATGCGGATACCGACAGCAATCCGGTTAGGCTGGGAACGCGACCCAGGCCGGGATCGACCCCCTCACCGTCCTGCCGGTGCCGCCCCGTTTTCGAAGGAGACTTGGGACATGAGCGACCTGCGTACTCTGCGCAACTACATCGACGGCACGTTCACCGACGCCGCGGACGGCGGCACGCTCGACATCGTCGACCCCGCCACCGGCGAGGTCTACGCGACGTCCCCGCTCTCTCGCGAGCGGGACGTCGACGCGGCGATGCGTGCGGCGGCGGCGGCGTTCGAGACCTGGAGCGAGACCACGCCGGCCGAGCGGCAGCTCGCGCTGCTGCGGATCGCCGACGCGGTGGAGAAGCGCGCCGACGAACTGATCGACGCCGAGTGTCTCAACACCGGCAAGCCTCGCGCGCTCACCGCGTCCGAGGAGATCCCGCCGATGGTGGACCAGATCCGCTTCTTCGCGGGCGCCGCGCGCATGCTCGAAGGCAAGTCGGCCGGCGAGTACATGGCGGGGCACACGTCCATGGTGCGCCGTGAGCCGGTCGGTGTCTGTGCCCAGGTGGCGCCGTGGAACTACCCGATGATGATGGCGGTGTGGAAGTTCGCGCCGGCCATCGCCGCGGGCAACACCGTGGTGCTCAAGCCGTCCGACACCACCCCCGCCTCCACCGTGCTGCTCGCCGAGATCATGGGCGAGATCCTGCCCGCCGGCGTGTTCAACGTGATCTGCGGCGACCGCGACACCGGCCGTTTGATGGTCGAGCACAAGACCCCGGCGATGGCCTCGATCACCGGTTCGGTACGCGCCGGCATGTCGGTCGCCGAGAGCGCGTCCAAGGACCTCAAGCGGGTGCACCTCGAACTCGGCGGCAAGGCGCCCGTCGTGGTCTTCGAGGACGCGGACATCGCCGCCGCGGCCGAGGGCATCGCCGGTGCCGGCTTCTTCAACGCCGGCCAGGACTGCACCGCCGCCACCCGGGTGCTCGTGCACTCCTCGATCCGCGACGAGTTCGTCGCCGCGCTGGCCGCGGCCGCCGCGGAGCTGGCGACCGGCCCGCAGGAGGACGCGTACTTCGGCCCGGTCAACAACGTCAATCAGCTCAAGCAGGTCAGCGGCTTCATCGAGCGCCTGCCGGCGCACGCCAAGGTCGAGACCGGCGGGCACCAGGTCGGCGAGAAGGGCTTCTTCTACGCCCCGACCGTGGTCTCCGGGCTGAAGCAGGACGACGAGATCATCCAGAACGAGGTGTTCGGCCCGGTCATCACCGTGCAGTCGTTCGAGGACGAGGCGGAGGCGCTGGGCAACGCCAACGGCGTGCAGTACGCGCTCGCCTCCTCGGTGTGGACCAAGGATCACGGCCGGGCGATGCGGATGGCCAAGCGGCTCGACTTCGGGTGCGTGTGGATCAACACGCACATCCCGCTGGTTGCCGAGATGCCGCACGGCGGCTTCAAGCACTCCGGCTACGGCAAGGACCTCTCCGGCTACGGCTTCGAGGACTACACCCGGATCAAGCACGTGATGACGAACTACGACGCCTGATCCCACCGCCGCGCCCGCGGCGTCGGCACGACCCACCCGCACCCTGTCAACTCCGCTCCGCGAGGGTTGACAGGGTGCGTGTTGCCGTCGGGGGTGGGCGGACGCCACGATGCGGTGGGCCATTTTGTACGCCACTGTGCGGTCCCCCGCCCACGGAGCAGGCCCCACCCCCGCATTCGCCAAGGAGTCGCCGATGACCCGCGCCCGCACTCGCGCCCAGTCCCCGCTGCGGATCGCCGGGCACCGGGTGGACCGGCGGATGTTCCTGCGCGGCACCGGCGCGGCGGCGGCCGCGGGCACCCTGGCCGCGTGCGGCGTGCCCTCCGCGTACGTCCAGGAGAGCAAGCGCGGCGGCCGGGACCGGTCGGAGCAGGAGAAGGTGGTGCGCTTCTCCAACTGGGCGCTCTACATCGACATCGACGAGAACGACGAGCAGAAGCACCCCACGCTCGACGCCTTCACCGACAAGACCGGGATCAAGGTCCGGTACTCGGAGGAGATCAACGACAACGACGAGTTCTTCGGGAAGATCCACCCGGCCATCCAGGCGGGCAAGGAGCCCGGACGCGACGCGATCGTCATCTCGGACTGGATGTGCACCCGCTTCGTCCGGCTCGGCTGGGTGCAGAAGCTGAACAAGGCCAACCTGCCGCAGGTGGACGCCAACCTCGCCGAATCGCTGCGCAGCCCGGGTTACGACCCCAGGCGCGAGTACACCGTGCCGTGGCAGAGCGGGATGACCGGCATCGCGTACAACAAGAAGCTGGTGGACCGCGAGATCCGGTCCGTGAACGACCTGTGGCGACCCGAACTCAAGGGGCGGGTCACCGTGTTCGCCGGCTTCATGGAGGCGGTCGCGCTGCTGATGCTCGGCGAGGGCGCGGACATCAAGACCTTCACGGACGCGGACGTGGACAAGGTGATGGAGCGCATGCAGAAGCTGGTGGACAAGGACCACATCCGCAGCTTCACCGGCAACGACTACACCTCGGGCCTGGCCAACGGCGACATCCTGGCCTGCCAGGCGTACTCCGGCGACGTCGGCCAGCTCAAGCTGGACAACCCCGACATCGAGTTCGTGGTGCCCGAGGAGGGCGCCGAGCTGTGGTCGGAGAACCTGATGGTGCCGAACAAGGCCGCGCACAAGACCAACGCCGAGAAGCTGATGGACTTCTACTACGACCCGGAGGTCGCGGCCGAGCTGGCGAACTACGTGGCGTACGTGTGTCCCGTCCCGGCCGCGCAGCAGGTGCTGGCCGAGTCCTCGGACCAGGAGATGCGCGAGTCGGCGACCAACCCGCTGATCTTCCCGGACGCCGAGATGACCGCGAAGCTGCACGGGATGCGCGAGACCACCGAGGACGAGGAACGGCGCTGGGAGAAGGCGTGGGGGAACATCATCGGCCTGTGAGCCGGCGGATCAGCGCTCCGCCAGGGCCGGGTCGGCGGTGACGGCGCCGCGATAGGCGCGCAGGCCCAGCAGCGGGAACACCAGCACCGAGACCATGCCGGCGCCGACCATCGCGGCGGCGGTGCCCGCGCGCAGTTCGCCCTCCTCCACACCGATACCGCTGATCACCACGATCAGCGGCAGACCGGCCGAGGCGAACAGGGCCAGGCCCAGCCGCACGGCCGCCCGCGAGCCGCGCTCCATCAGGTACGTCGGCACCCCGCGAACCACCAGCAACAGCGCCAGGAACAGCGGCAGCAGGGCCAGCGTGCCCGCGTCGGCGAACAGCGCCCGGCCGTCGAAGCGCACCCCGCTGATCACGAAGAAGACCGGGACGAACATCCCGAAGCCGATCGCGTCCAGCTTGCCCGCGACCGTCTCGCGCGTCTCGGCGGGCATGTCGGACAGCAGCAGCCGGATGACCAGTCCGGCGGCGAACGCGCCGAGCAGGGGGTCCAGGCCGAGTTCGCCCGCGGCCCAGACCAACAGCGCGAGCGCGAGCACGGCCAGCCGGATGGCGAGTTGGCCGCTGGAGTGCAGCGTGGCCCGGACCACCCGGTCCAGCGAGTCGGGCAACGGTCGGCGCGCGAACGCGAACACCACCACGGTCACCGCCGCGAAGCAGGCCAGCGCGATCGCCGAGGCGCCCGCGTTGCGCCCGCTCAGCAGCAGCGACACGGCCACGATCGGGCCGAACTCGCCGAGTGTGCCGATCGCCATCACCTGGGTACCGAACCGGGTCGGCAGCGCACCCGCGTCACGCAGGATCGGCAGCAGCGTGCCGAGCGCGGTGGTGGTCAGGGCGAGGCCGACCACCAGGCGGGACATCGTCGAGCCGGACCACACCAGCAGCAGCCCGAACAGCAGGCCGACCACCAGCGACAGCGCCCAGCCCAGCGTGGCCCGACGCAGCGGTCGGCCGCTGAGCCGGGTCGGATCGATCTCGAAGCCGGCCAGGAACATCAGGAACGCGAGCCCGAAGTCGGCCAGATAGGTCAGCACGGCACCCTCGTGCACCCAGTCCAGTGCGGACGGACCCGCCAGGACGCCGAGCAGGAGTTCGAACACGACCGTGGGCACCGGGATCCGGCGCCCGAGCAGATCGGCCACGAGCGGTGCGGCGAAGGCGAGGGCCAGGACGATCAGAAGTGACGCACTGTCGGGGGACACCGGCGGAGCATAATGCGCATCCGGTGCGCATTCCGGCAGACGCGCAGGTCGGCGGCCGACCTCCCGGCAAGAGCCGCCCGGACGGACGCACTAGGGTCGATATCCATGACTAGCAGCTCCCCCGAGGCCACCCCCGCGCCCGCCGTCGAACTGCCCGCCGACTCCGGTACCGACCCCGGAACCGAGCCTGTGACCTGGGATGTCGTGGTGATCGGAGCCGGCCCCGCCGGGGCGTCCGCGGCCCTGGCCGCGGCGCGCGCGGGACGTCGGGTGCTGGTGCTGGACCGGGCCGAACTGCCGCGCTACAAGACCTGCGGCGGCGGCATCATCGGCCCCTCCAAGAGCGCCCTTCCGCCCGGGTTCGAGCCGCCGGTCGAGGACCTGGTGCACGAGGTCGAATTCACCCTGCGCGGTCGCCGCCGGCGGGTGCGCTCGGCCCGGACCACGCTGATCGGCCTGGTCGACCGGGCTCGCTTCGACGAGGCGCTGACCCGGGCGGCGGTGGCCGCGGGCGCGGTGCTGCGCGAGGGCGTCGCGGTCTCCCGGATGGCCGAGCGGGACGGCCTGGTGACGCTGACCCTGCCCGGTGGCGAGTTGTTGCGGGCACACGCGGTGGTCGGCGCGGACGGCAGCGCGGGACGCAGCTCGGCCTACGTCGGGGTCACCTTCGACCAGGTCGACCTGGGCCTGGAGGCGGAGATTCCGGTGCCGCCGGAGGTCGCCGCGCACTGGCGCGGCCGGATCCTGCTCGACTGGGGGCCGCTGCCGGGCTCGTACGGTTGGGTCTTTCCCAAGGGCGACACGTTGACCGTCGGGGTGATCTGCGCCCGGGGCGAGGGCGAGGCCACCCGCGCCTACCTGCGCGACTTCATCGGCCGGCTCGGTCTGGCCGGATTCCGGCCGGCCGTCGAGTCGGGCCACCTGACTCGCTGTCGCAAGGAGAGCGCGCCGCTCTCGCGCGGCCGGGTGCTGGTGGCCGGCGACGCGGCCGGGCTGCTGGAGCCGTGGACGCGCGAGGGCATCTCGTACGCGCTGCGCTCGGGCAGGCTGGCGGGGGAGCGGGCCGCGCTGGTGGCCCAGGTGGGCACCGATGCCGAGGTGGACAAGATCGGCGCCGAGTATCACGCGGACATCGACGCGGTGCTGGGCCGCGAGATGCGCGCCGGCCGGCTCCTGCTGGGCGTGTTCGAGCGGCACCCCGGGATGTTGCACCACGCGGTGAGCACGCTGCCGCAGGGCTGGCGGGTGTTCCGCAAGGTGGTCCAGGGACGGACCACGTTCGCCGACCTGCTGGAGCGGCCCGCCGCCCGGCGGGTGCTGGCGCTGACCGGCCACTGACGAGGTCGGCCGGCCCCGGGACCGTCCTTCACGGGTCCGGGGCCGGCCTGTGCGGGCGGGTGCCGAACTCAGTCCCGAGCCGGCTCGTCGTCCCCCTCGGCCGAGCGGATCCGACGCAGGCGCGCGCCCTGGAACAGCGCGTTGCCCACCAGCATCAGGCCGAGCGCGCCGCCCGCGAGGGGCAGCGTGTCATCGTCGGGGCCGGTCTTGGGCAGCGAAGTCGGCGGTGTGGCCTGGTCGGTGCCGCCGGTGCTCGCGCCGGTGGTGGTGCCGCCGGTCGTATCACCGCCGCCGGTGCTGCCGCCTCCGGTCGTGCCACCGCCGCCGGTGCTGCCGTCGCCTCCGGTACTTCCGCCACCGGTCGTGCCGCCACCCGTCGTGCCCCCGCCGGTGGTGCCGCCGGGAATGGGTGATTCGACGGTGTAGCCGATGAAGGACGGGTCGTTGTTGTTGGGCACGTTCTTCAGGGTCAGCGGTCCGCGCCGGCCCAGGACCATCGTCGTGTCCCTGGCGTCCTGGGGGACCACCAGCACGCAGAACGTGGAGATGTCGGGCTCCGCCGCGAGCGGGAGCCGGACCTCGGCCCGAGCCGCGCGCGGCGACCGTGCCGGCGGGTATTCCACCGTTGCGGACCAGCGCCTGGTCTCGTGCGGTTCCAGGAATTCGAACGTGCACCGGAACGAACTCACCCACTGCGGACCCGGATCGGTAAGCGCCCTCGCGGGTTCACAGCCGGGCACCGAGAGGATCTTCAACTGTCCCGTGCTGTAGGCGTATACGTCCCGATGGGGATCCATTTGGCCGGTGTTGTTGGTGACGGTGAACCAGATCGTCGACCGTCCGTTCGCGTCGAAGGTGATCTGGTTGTCGGTGTCGACCCCGAACGCCGCGGTCGGCGGCTTGGTCGTCGTCGGCGGTCGAGTGCTGCTCGGTGGTGGCGTCGTGGGCGGCTTGGTCGTCGGCCGGTGGGTGCTCGGCGGCGGCGTGCTCGCCGGCTCGGTGGTGGCCGGCTTCGTGGTGGCCGGCTTCGTGGTGACCGGGGGCCTGGTGCCGGTCGGCGGTTCGGTGCTGACCGGCGGCTTGGTGGTGACCTCGCCGGTCGGGCCGTGGGTTCGGGTGTGTGCGCTGCCGGATCGCTGCGCGGGCCCGTTTCCCTCGGTGTCCGCGACCGCCAGGCCGGCGCTCAGAATCATTCCTATTCCGACCGGAACGGAAATTATCAAGGCTGCTCGTTTGACGTTTTCTGATCGAAGTTTTTTCGGTGTGAACATGCGGTATCCCCCTCCCGCTATGTGTGACGATTCGTTCTACCATGTCCGTCCTAAGCTTTCGCAGGGCCTTTCACAGGTAATCCGACGAAAGTGGCAATGGTCTGATCTTGAAAAGCACGGTCTGATCTTGAAAAGCGGCGGGACCTGGGGGAAAGCCGATGTCGGGCGGGCCTGGAGAGGATTGGGCGGGCTTCGTGGTCGGAGCCCGATACGAGTTGGTGAGCGTGCTCGGCAGCGGCGGCATGGGCACCGTGTGGCGGGCTCGGGATCGGCTGCTGGATCGACCCGTGGCGGCGAAGGTGATCACTACCGGCTGGGGGCGCAGCGCGTCCCGGTCCTTTCGCGAGCGCAGCCTGCGCGAGGCGCAGGCGACCGCACGGATCAACCACCCCAACGTCGTCCGGGTCTACGACTACGTCGAGGACGACGACCGGCTGTGGATCGTGATGGAACTGCTCGACGCCCGCTCGCTGGACACCATTTTGGAGGAGGACGGGCCGCTCACCCCGCACGCCGCCGCGGCGGTGGCCGTGCAGATCGCCCGCGCGCTCGCCGTCGTGCACGCGCAGGGCGTCATCCACCGCGACGTCAAGCCGGGCAATGTGCTGATCGCCGGGGACGGACACGCCGTGCTGACCGATTTCGGCATCGCCGCGCTGGAGGGGGTGAGCGGGCTCACCGGCACCGGGGCGATCCTGGGCTCACCCGAGTTCATGGCCCCCGAGCGGATCGAGAGCGAGCATCCCGGGCCCGCGTCGGACCTGTGGTCGCTGGGCGTCACGCTGTGCGCGGCGGTCACCGGCGCGTCGCCGTTCCGCCGATCCACCCCGGTGGCCACGATGCACGCGATCGTGATCGCCGAACCCGAGGTGCCGCAGGAGATCGGTCCGCTGGAGCCCCTCGTCCGCGACCTGTTCCGGCGCGACCCGGCGCGGCGCCCGGACTCGGCCGAGGTGGAGGCGCGGCTGGACGCGCTGCTCGCGGCCGAGGGCCGCCGGCACGCGGGCGACGTGACCCGGCCGATCCCGCCCACCACACTCGGCCGGGTGATCGAGCGCGGGCCGGACGAGCACGAGTCGGACGCGGCGAACGACGACGCGACGTCGGCGCCGACCGTGCACCCGCAACCGCCGCTGCGCGACCTGATGCCGCCCGCCCGGATCGCCCCCGACGACGACGCCCCGCTCGACCCGTTCCCGCGCGTGCCCGCCGCGCCGGCGCCGGAGCATCGGCCGCGCACACCGGCCGACCGCGCGCACTCGCCGACCTACCCGATGCCGACCCGTACCGGCCGGCCGCCCCGCTCGCGCCGCCGGCGGTGGGCCGTGTTGATGCCGCTGGTCACCCTCCTGGTGGCCGGCGCCGTCGTGGCGGCGCTACTGCTCGCCGGCGGCGACGGGGACGACGGGAAGGGCGGCGACTCGGGCCCGATCCCGCCGACGAACTCCGCGACCGGCGGCGCCGCGGCGAACCCGATCGCGGGCCTGGCGCCCTACCCGAGCACGCCCCCGGGCACCCCGCCGATCCCGGTCCGCACGGCCGACGAGGGCACCTTCACCTGGCCGATCCCACAGGAATGGACCCGCAAGGAACAGGACCAGAGCGTGGTCTACACCGATCCGGCCGGCCCGAGCGTATTGACCGGGCGTACCGCGTTCCAACAGACCACGGATTTGTTGGAGCAGTGGCGCGACGACGAACAGAACGCGCGGAGGGTTTTTCGCGACTATCGAAAGGTGATCTTCGAGGAACGCGCCATCCAGGGCCGAAAGGGCGTCGTCTGGGAATACACCTGGACCGAGTCCGGCACCGCCCGGCACGCCGTATTGGCCGCGGTGATCGTCAACGGCATCTACATCGAGGTCGACGTGTTCGGCGTCGAGCGGCAATGGGCGCGCGACGCGGCCCTGCACGGGCTCGCGGTGAGCGCCCTCGCCCTCGCGGGCAGCCGCTCCGGCGTCTGAGCCGCCCCGGGCGTCGGCGCGCCGCGCGGTCAGCGACGCAGCGCCTCCAGGCCGAGCAGTGCTACGTGCAGCGACAGACAACTCTCCACCTGGTCCAGGTCGACGCCCAGGATGCGCTCGATCCGGTGCAGCCGCTCGTAGAAGGACGGGCGGGACAGGTGCGCGGCGTCGGCCGCCGCGGACTTGTTCCGGCCGTGGTCCAGGTAGACCTGGAGCATCGCGATCAACTGGGTGCCCTGCTGCGCGTCGTAGGCGAGCAGCGGCCCGAGTTCGCGCTCGACGTAGGTCTGCAACCGTGCGTCGTCGCGCAACAGGTGCAGCAGCCCGCGCAGTCGCACGTCGGGCAGCCGGTAGAAGGCCGCCTTGCCGCCCTGGTGCAGCGCGGCGTCCGCGACCTGGGTGGCCTCCAGGAGCGAGCGGCGCGCGTCGCGCACCGCGCCCACCGAGGAGCCGACCGCGACCACGATGTCGTCCGCGAGGTCCGGGGCGAGCCGGCGGATGGCGGCGGAGAAGCCCTCCAGCGCGCCGTCCTCGGTGTCCTGCGACGCGAGCGCGACCAGCAGCCCGACGTTCTCGTCGTCGAGCCCGCCGACCAGCGCGGCCAGCCGGCGCTCGCGGACCGCCGCGGCGGCGATCTCGGTGAAGTCGCGCAGCCGGGCCTGCGATTCCAGCGCGGCCGGGGTCACGCTGCGGCGCAGCCGCAACACCACGCCGACCAGACGCCGGCCCTCCAGCGGGACACCGAGCGCCCGGGCCCGCAGGGTCACCTCGGCCACGGTGTAGGAGTGGGTCAGGATCCCGGACAGCAGCGTGCGGTGGGTCTGCCGTTCCAGGCTCTCCCGGTCGCGTACCACCAGCCGGTTCAGCGCCAGGGTGGACGCGGCCCGCTCCAGGAGCATGGTCTGCTGCGCGGGCGGAGTGCCGCCGTCGCCGACCAGCACCAGTCGGCCCCAGTCGTGGCCGCGCGCGCCGACCGTGGTCACCAGCCACCCGGTGCGCTCGTCGAAGGCGGTCCGGGCGGACAGCCGAAGTTGTCGGGAGCGGTCCTCCCAGTTCTCCAGCAGGGTTTCCGCCACTATCCCGGCCGCGTCGTAGGCGAGCACCTGGTGCGCGAGGTTCTCCAGGATCACCGGGCGCCCGGCCATCCGGGACGCCTGCCGGACGATCTCGGCGGGTTCGGCACCCTCGACCGCGAGTTCGTTGAACGCCTGATGCACCGCCTCGGAAGCCTGCAACTCGGCGAGTTGGGCGTCGATGATCAACCCGTGCACGGCCTCGGTGATGCCGATGAACCGGGTCTCGTCGCGCAGGGTGATCACCGGCAGGCCGACCTGCTCGGCCGCGGCGACCAGCGCGCGCGGCAGTTGCTCGGTGTAGCGCCGGCCCAGCTCGACCACGAGTCCGGCCGCGTCCACGTCGGCCAGATCGCGAATGTAGCGTTGCAGGCCCTCGCGCTCCTCGGGGAGCGCGATGCCGGTGGCCATCACCAGTTCGCCGCCCTTGAGCAGCCGGGTCACGTCCGGCAACTCGCTGATGTGCACCCAGCGCACCGGCCGGGCCAGGCCGCGTTCACCCGCGACCACCTGTGGGCGACCGCGCTGGACGATGTCTAGGGCCAGTACGTCGGCGACCGTGGGGAACATCCGAAAACCTCCGCGAGCTGACAACGGCCCGACCGCGACGGCGGTTGGTTCCCGAAGGAAGCGGGAATTCGCGAGCAATCTGTAAACGGCTCGGCGGGCGACGCTTTCATGGTGACAGGTCGTCGCCCGGTTCGACCCCCGACCCCGGGGTTCGGCCGAGTGATTGGCGACCTGTAAAGCCGATGCCGCGCTCCCTGTCGATGTGCCTGTTGCGGCACCCCGTGTCGAAACGGCATCGTCCTACGCTGACGCGGCTCACGCGCATAACCACCGCACGCAGCGCCCGTCGGCTCATCGAAAACCCCCTTGGAGGGCTCCCATGCCTGTGCAGGACTTCGGCAAAGGTCATCAGTACGTCGGGGGACAACTGCGGCAGGGCTCGTCCGGAGAAACCTTCGACGTCACCAACCCGGCGACCGGCGAGACGGTCGAGACGCTCACCCTCGCGGGCACCGCGGACGTGGACGCGGCGGTAGCCGCCGCCAAGGACGCCTTCCCGCAGTGGTCCGGGGCCACCCCCGGCGACCGGGCGACCGCGCTGAACCGGTTGTCGGTACTGCTGGAGGAGCGCGCCGAGGAGTTCGCCCGGGTCGAGACCGCGCAGGCGGGCAAGCCGATCCGGCTCAGCACCGAGTTCGACGTGCCCGGCACGATCGACAACACCGCGTTCTTCGCGGGTGCGGCCCGCAACCTGGAGGGCAAGGCGGCCGGCGAGTACTCGGCCGGCTCCACCTCGATGGTGCGCCGCGAGGCGATCGGCGTGGTCGGCTCGATCGCGCCGTGGAACTACCCGCTCCAGATGGCCGCGTGGAAGATCCTCCCGGCGATCGCCGCGGGCAACACCATCGTGCTCAAGCCGGCCGAGATCACCCCGCTGACCTCGCTGATGTTCGCCCAGGCGTGCGCCGACGCGGGCATCCCCGACGGCGTGGTCAACGTGATCACCGGCAAGGGGCGGACCGTCGGCGAGTACCTGATGGGCCACGCGGACGTGTCGATGGTCTCCTTCACCGGCTCCACCGGCGTCGGCAAGCGCGTCGGCGAGGTGGCCCTGCAGACCGTCAAGCGACTGCACCTCGAACTCGGTGGCAAGGCCCCGTTCGTGGTCTTCGACGACGCCGACCTGGACGCCGCGATCAACGGCGCGGTCGCCGCGTCGCTGATCAACTCGGGCCAGGACTGCACCGCCGCGACCCGCGCCTACGTGCAGCGCCCGCTCTACGACGCGTTCGTCGCGGGTGTCGCGGAGTTGTACGAGGGCGTGCGCCTGGGCGACACGATGGACCCCGCGACCGACCTCGGCCCGCTCGTCTCGCGCCGCCAGCAGGAGTCGGTGGCCGGCTTCGTCGAGCGCGCCCGCGGCTACGGCGCGACCATCGTGACCGGTGGCGAGATCCCCGGCGGCGAGCTGGCCAAGGGCGCGTTCTACCGCCCGACGCTGGTCACCGGTGTGGCCCAGGACAGCGAGATCGTGCAGGACGAGATCTTCGGGCCGGTCCTGGTCGTGCTGCCGTTCGACAGCGACGAGGAGGGCATCCGGCTCGCCAACGACACCCCGTACGGCCTGGCCGCCTCCGCCTGGACGCGCGACATCTTCCGCTCGCTGCGCGCGACCCGGGAGATCCAGGCCGGCTGCGTGTGGGTCAACGACCACATCCCGATCATCAGCGACATGCCGCACGGCGGCTACAAGGCGTCCGGCTTCGGCAAGGACATGTCGCAGTACTCCTTCGACGAGTACACCCAGGTCAAGCACGTGATGTACGACGGCACGGGAATCGCCCGCAAGGACTGGCACCGGACGATCTTCGGAGCGCGGTAACCACCCATCGAAACGGGCGGCCGAGAGCGCGAGTTCTCGGCCGCCCCTGCGGCCGGCGTGCGGTGCGGGGGCCCGCGACGCGGCGAGAGGAATCATGACTGAGCAGCAGCGGGCCGGCGCCTCCGGCGACGTCTCCTTGGCGGGTCTGAGCAAGCACTACGGTGACTTCACGGCCGTGCGACCGATGGACCTGACGATCCCCGCGGGATCGTTCTTCGCCCTCCTCGGCGCGTCGGGCTGCGGCAAGACCACGACGCTGCGGATGATCGCCGGACTGGAGCAGCCCTCGACCGGCAGTGTCAGCATCGGTGACCGCGACGTCACGGCCCTGCCGCCGTACAAGCGCCCGGTGAACACGGTGTTCCAGAACTACGCGCTGTTCCCGCACCTGAGCGTGGCCGACAACGTCGGCTTCGGCCTCAAGCGGCGCGGTATCAAGGACACCTCGAAGCAGGTCGGGGAGATGCTCGACCTGGTCGAGCTGGGACACCTGGCCAAGCGCAAGCCCACCCAGCTCTCCGGTGGTCAGCAGCAGCGGGTCGCGGTGGCCCGCGCGTTGATCAACACTCCGCAGGTGCTGCTCCTGGACGAGCCGCTGGGCGCGCTCGACCTCAAGCTGCGCCGGCAGATGCAGCTCGAACTCAAGCGCATCCAGACCGACGTGGGCATCACCTTCGTGCACGTGACGCACGACCAGGAAGAGGCCATGACGATGGCCGACACGATCGCCGTGATGAACGGCGGCCGAATAGAGCAACTCGGCTCCCCGGTCGAGTTGTACGAGGCCCCGCGCACCACCTTCGTGGCCAACTTCCTGGGCCAGTCCAACCTGCTCGACGTCAAGGTGACCGGGCGCGCCGACGGCGATCTGCTGTTGGAGGCGCACGGCAACCGGCTGGCCCTGCCCGCCGCCCGCTCGGCCGCCGAGGGCGACCGCATCGTGATGGGCATCCGCCCGGAGAAGATCACCATCGCCTTCGCGGCGGACGCGAAGGTCGCGGACAACCGCAACCGCCTCGACGGCGGCGTGATCGTGGACGCGGCGTTCATCGGTGTCTCCACGCAGTACGTCGTGCGGATGCCGTGGGACCAGGAGTTCACCGTGTTCGAACAGAACATGGAGCGCGACCCGCGCCTGGTGCCGGGGGCGACGGTGACCCTGCACTGGAACCCCGGGCACGGCTTCGGCCTGGAGTCGGGCGACCTGACCGCGGGCATCGCCGAGGCGAGCGAGGACGCCGCGTGAGCGCGCTCGGCACCCTCGGCGCGGGCACGACGGGAGGTGCGGACACCAAGACCACGGAGCTCAAGCGGCGCGGCAGATGGGTGCCTTACGCCCTGCTCGCGCCCGGCCTGCTGTGGCTGGTGGTCTTCTTCGCGATCCCGATGGTGGTCCAGGGCTCGACCTCGCTGCAGACCGGCAACCTGACCAAGGGCTACGACCTCACCTGGCACTGGGCCACCTACTGGGACGCCATCGACCAGTACTACCCGCAATTCCTGCGCTCGTTCGGCTACGCGGCCGCGGCGACCGTGATGTGCCTGGTGATCGGCTACCCGCTCGCCTACGCGATCGCGTTCAAGGCGGGCAAGTGGCGCGGCATGTGGCTGGTCCTGGTGATCGCGCCGTTCTTCACCAGCTTCCTGGTGCGCACGCTGGCCTGGAAGACGATCCTCGCGGACAACGGGATCGTCGTGGACGTGCTCAACACGCTGCACTTCACCAACGTCACCGCGTTCCTCGGGCTGACCCAGGACGACCGGGTGCTGGCCACGCCGCTCGCGGTGATCTGCGGTCTGACCTACAACTTCCTGCCGTTCATGGTGTTGCCGCTGTACGCGTGCCTGGAGCGGATCGATCCGCGCCTGCACGAGGCCGCCGGCGATCTGTACGCGTCGCCGCGGACGACCTTCGCCAAGGTCACCTTCCCGCTGTCGCTGCCGGGCGTGGTCTCCGGCACGCTGCTCACCTTCATCCCGGCGTCCGGCGACTACGTCAACGCGCAGTGGCTCGGCTCGCCGGACACCGGCATGGCGGGCAACGTGATCCAGACCCAGTTCCTGCGGGTGCTGGACTACCCGACCGCCGCCGCCCTGTCGTTCATCCTGATGTTGTTGATCGTGCTCATGGTGACGGCGTACATCCGCAAGGCGGGGACGGAGGACCTGGTCTGATGGCCGTCGTCAACTGGTTGCGGCGCAACGTCATCGTCTTGTTCGGGCTGCTCGCGCTCGGCTACATGACGCTGCCCAACATCGTCGTGCTGATGTTCTCGTTCAACGATCCGAACGGGCGCTTCAACTACACCTGGAACGGCTTCACGCTGGACGCGTGGGAGGAGCCGTGCGGGGTCGCGGGCATCTGCGACTCGGTCGCGATCAGCATGAAGATCGCGCTCCTGTCCACCCTGATCGCCACCGTGCTCGGCACCGCGATCGCGTTCGCGCTCGGTCGCTACCGGTTCCGCGCCCGCGGCGCGATCAACACCCTGCTCTTCCTGCCGATGTCGATGCCCGAAGTGGTGATGGGCGCCTCGCTCGGCACGTTGTTCCTGAACATGCGGATCAACACGGGCTTCGTGACGATCCTGATCGCGCACATCATGTTCTGCCTGAGCTTCGTCGTGGTCGCGGTCAAGGCCCGGGTGTTGGGCATGGACCCCAAGCTCGAAGAGGCCGCGCAGGACCTGTACGCGTCACCCACCCAGGTGTTCCTGCGGGTGACCCTGCCGCTGGCCGCGCCCGGCATCGGGGCGGGCGCGATGCTCGCCTTCGCGCTGAGCTTCGACGACTTCGTGATCACCAACTTCACCTCGGGCAACACGGTCACCTTCCCGATGTTCGTGTACGGCGCGGCCCAGCGCGGCACCCCGCCGCAGATCAACGTGATCGGCTCGGCGATGTTCGTGATCGCGGTGCTGATCGTGATGATCGGGCAGATCCGAGCCTCGCGGCGAGCCAAACAGCAGGCGTAGGCGCGCCTGCGCCGATGATTGATCCCAAATCTGTAGCTATGCGGTGAAACCGTCGGGGCCCGACAAGGCGGCCCCGACGGACACTGCGAGAGTGGTGAAACCCCATGGGTCCCCGGAACACGTCGGATCCTGCTCCCTCGGTCGAGGCCGTCCGCTCGCTTGCCGACGCCGCGCCGACCCCCTTCTGGCTCGACCGGAGCGACCGCCCCGAACCGCGCCCGGCCCTGGTCGGCGACGACCACTGCGACCTGGCGATCGTGGGCGGCGGCTACTCGGGCCTGTGGACGGCGCTGATCGCGAAGGAACGCAACCCCTCGCGCGACGTGGTGCTGCTGGAAGCGCACGAGATCGGCTGGGCGGCCTCGGGCCGCAACGGCGGATTCTGCGCCGCGAGCCTGACCCACGGCTTCTACAACGGGCTGGACCGCTGGGAGAGCGAACTCTCCCGACTGGAGCGGCTCGGCGAGGAAAACCTCGACGAGATCGAGGCGGCGATCAAGCGCTACGGCATCGACTGCGACTTCCGTCGCACCGGTGAACTCAACGTCGCGACCCAGCCGCACCAGGTCGAGGAGTTGCGCGAGGAGATCGACCTCGCCCGGAAGTACGGCACCGAGCTGACCTTCCTGGACCGGGACGAGGTGCGAGCGCAGGTCGACTCGCCCACCTACCTGGCCGGCGTCTGGGACAAGACCGGCTGCGCGATCATCGACCCGGCCCGACTCGCCTGGGGCCTCAAGGCCGCGTGCGAGTCGCTGGGCGTGCGGATCCACGAGCGCACCAAGGTGACCGAACTGGGCGAGCACGGCTCGGGCATGGTGCTCAAGACCGCCTACGGTCGGGTCTTCGCGGGCAACGTGGCGCTGGGTACCAACGTGTTCCCGTCGTTGGTCAAGCGGCTGCGGCCGTTCGTGGTCCCGGTCTACGACTACGCGATGATGACCGAGCCGCTGAGTGCCGAGCAGCTCGCGGCGATCGGTTGGCACAACCGACAGGGCATCGGCGACACGAACAACCAGTTCCACTACTACCGGCTCAGCGCGGACAACCGGATCCTGTGGGGCGGTTACGACGCCATCTACCACTACGGTGCCAAGCTCTCCTCGGACCTGGACCAGCGTCCGGAGACGTTCGCGAAGCTCGCGGGGCACTTCTTCGAGACGTTCCCGCAGCTCGAAGGTCTGCGCTTCACCCACACGTGGGGTGGCGCGATCGACACCTGCAGCCGCTTCTCGGCGTTCTTCGGGACGGCGTACAAGGGCAAGGTCGCCTACGCGCTGGGCTTCACCGGCCTGGGCGTGGGCGCGACCCGGTTCGGCGCCGAGGTGATGCTGGACAAGCTCGACGGCCGTCCGACCGAGCGCACCCGGCTGGAGATGGTTCGCACCAAGCCGCTTCCGTTCCCGCCGGAACCGATCAAGTGGGCGGGCGTGACGATGACCAAGTGGTCGATGGACCGCGCCGACAAGAACGCCGGCAAGCGCAACCTGTGGCTCAAGGCACTCGACAAGGTCGGGATGGGCTTCGACAGCTGAGCCGCCGAAAGGGGCGGACGGATCGGCCGTGCGGCGCATCCGTCCGCCCCTTCGCCATGGGATAGGGATCCCAACCTGTAAGGCGGATGCCGCAAGGGCCGACACCTTGGAGCTTGAGCCCGACCCGCGCCGCCCGTGAGACTGGCCTCCCGGGGCTTGTGCGGCCCCTCGCCAATCCCGCATCCCCCGGAAGGTCGAACCGTGACGAACCACGTAACCCACTGGATTGCCAACGCGGAGTGGACCGGCGTCTCCGAGCGTCGGGGCGACATCCACAACCCCGCCACCGGCAAGATCACCGGCACGGTCGACTACGCCTCGGTGGCCGAGGTCGACGAGGCCGTCTCGGTGGCCGTCCGCGCCTTCGCCTCCTGGAAGAACGCCTCGCTCGCGAAGCGCTCCACGGTGCTCTTCAACTTCCGTGAGCTGCTCAACGCCAAGAAGGACGAGCTCGCCGCGATCATCGTGGCCGAGCACGGCAAGGTGCACTCGGACGCGCTGGGCGAGATCGCCCGCGGCCAGGAGGTCGTGGAACTCGCCTGCGGCATCCCGCACCTGCAGAAGGGCGGCCACTCCGAGCAGGCGTCGACGGGCATCGACGTCTACTCGATCCGCCAGCCGCTGGGCCCGGTCGCGATCATCTCGCCGTTCAACTTCCCGGCGATGGTCCCGATGTGGTTCTTCCCGATCGCGATCGCCACCGGCAACACGGTGATCCTCAAGCCGAGCGAGAAGGACCCCTCGACCGCGAACTTCCTCGCCGACCTGTGGAAGCAGGCCGGTCTGCCCGACGGCGTGTTCAACGTCGTGCACGGTGACAAGGTCGCCGTGGACCGCATCCTGGAGCACCCCGACATCAAGTCGGTCTCCTTCGTCGGCTCGACCCCGATCGCCCGGTACGTCTACGAGAACGGCACCCGCTACGGCAAGCGCGTGCAGGCCCTCGGCGGCGCCAAGAACCACATGCTGGTGCTCCCGGACGCCGACCTGGACCTGGTCGCCGACGCCGCGGTCAACGCCGGCTTCGGCGCGGCCGGCGAGCGCTGCATGGCGATCTCCGCCCTGGTCGCGGTCGAGCCGATCGCCGACGAGCTGATCGCCCGGATCAAGGAGCGGATGGCCAAGCTCCGGGTCGGCGCGGGCAACGACGCCGCGTCCGAGATGGGCCCGCTGGTCACCCGCCAGCACGCGGACAAGGTGCTGTCCTACGTCCGGGCGGGCGAGGACCAGGGCGCGACGCTCGTGGTGGACGGCCGCGAACACCCGATCAACGGGGACGACACCGCCGACGGCTACTGGGTCGGTCCGACCCTGTTCGACAACGTCACCCCCGAGATGTCGATCTACACCGACGAGATCTTCGGCCCGGTGTTGTCGGTCGTCCGGGTCGCGTCCTACGACGAGGGCCTGGCGCTGATCAACGCCAACCCGTACGGCAACGGCACCGCGATCTTCACCAACGACGGTGGCGCCGCCCGCAAGTTCCAGAACGAGGTCGAGGTGGGCATGATCGGCATCAACGTGCCGATCCCGGTCCCGGTGGCCTACTACTCGTTCGGCGGCTGGAAGAACTCGCTCTTCGGCGACCTGCACGCGTACGGCGCCGACGGCGTGCAGTTCTTCACCCGCGGCAAGGTCGTCACCCAGCGCTGGCTCGACCCGAGCCACGGCGGCATCAACCTGGGCTTCCCGACCAACGACTGACGTTCGCTCGCCTCGGCGAGCCTGCCCACCGAGCCCGCCCGACCCCAATGACGTGGTCGGGCGGGCTTCGTCGTGCGCGGCCCGGGCACCGACCCGGGTCGCTTCGCCATTTCCTCCGCACGCCTTCCCTGGCAGCATGCGTGACGGGTCGTCAGATGATCAGTCGACGGCCGTTACGGACGTGACAGGGGAACGGCGCATGCCCATCGAAGACGACCCGGCCGGCGATACCGCCATCCGGTTGATCCAGATATCCGACGTGCACTACCGGGACGCTCCGGGCACCCACGGGTTCGTGCAACACGACCCGGACGCCGGGCTGGCCGCGGCCCTCGCCGACGCCGCCGACGCGCTCGCCGCGGCCGACCTGCTGGTGGCCTCCGGCGACCTGGCCGACACCGGCGAGCCGGGGGCCTACCGGCGGCTGGCAGACGTGCTCCAGGAGCTCCCGGTGCCGGTGTACTGCCTGCCGGGCAACCACGACCGCCACGACGCCTACGTCGCGGGCCTGCCGCGCACCGGCGTGCATCTGGAACCCGCGGTGCGGATCGGGCCCTGGCTGCTGCTCATGGTGGACACCAACGCGCTCGGCCGCGAACACGTGGGCGACGGTGTCTACCGCGACCTCGACGACCGGATGACCCGGGCCGACGGGCCGGAGCTGAGCGCGCCCGAGGCCGCCCGGATCCGGGAGATCCTGGCCGGCTCGGACGCCGAGCACGTGCTGTTGTTCGTCCACCAACCGCCGCTCGCGGAGATCTGCCCGAGTCTGGACCCCTCCGGCCGACTCGGCGCGCTGCTCCGCGACTTCGGGCGGATCCGGGCCATCTCCGGCGGCCATCTGCACGGCTCGCTGGAGGGCGAGTTCGCCGGAGTGCCGGTGTTCGTGGCGCCCTCGACCACGTACAGCATCGACTACGCCGGCAAACACTTCGACGGCCCCGGCTATCGCACCTTCACGCTGCACCCGGACGGCCGGGTCGAATCCGCCGCGCACACCGCGCCCGGCCCGATCACCGACGAGATGCGGGCCAAGCCCGCACCGCGCTTCCTCACCGATCTCATGCTCGGCGTGGTGACGATCGAGGAGATGCGCGAGATGAGCGACGAGCAGTTCCGAACCCGGTTCGGCGAGCCCCGTCCGGTGCGCGGCGCCTGAGCCCGATTCCCACGACCCGACCAGTACGAGGAGACCCGTGACACAACATCAGGCGGACGCCGGACTCACCCTCGAAGGGGTCCGCAACTTCCGCGACATCGGCGGACTGCCCACCGCCGACGGCCGGCGGGTGCGAGCCGGCCGCTACTTCCGCAGCGGCCACCTGGCCAAGCCCACGGACGCGGACCGCGCGGTCCTGGCCGACCTGGGCATCCGGCTCGTGGTGGACCTGCGCAGCCCGGCCGACATCGAACTGGACGGCGCCGACGTGCTGCCCGAGGGCGCCCGGTGGTTGAACCTGCCGATGTCCGACCCGGCCCGACACTCGGACTTCTGGAGCGATCTGCGCAACGCCGACCTGAGCGTGTTGCGCGAGCGACTGGGCGACGGGCGGGCGCAGAAGTCGATCGCGGCGGACTACCGCGACCAGGTGGTGGCCCGGGTCGACCGGCACGCGCGGATGTTGCGCGCCATGCTCGACGCGGACGGCCTGCCGGTCGTGGTGCACTGTTCGGCCGGCAAGGACCGCGCGGGCATCGCGGCGGCCCTGGTGCAACGGATCGTCGGCGTCTCCGCCGACGACGCCGTGGCGAACTACCTGGTCAGCAACGAGCCGGGCAACCGCTACGAGCCGAACTCGGACAAGCTCGCGATGCGACCGGGGCTGCTGGAACTCTTCCAGCCGTTCCTGGAGGTGCGCGAGGAATACCTGCGTGGCGCGCTCGAGGTGATGGACACCCACTGGGGCGGCTTCGACGCCTACCTGGAGCAGGGTCTGGGCCTGGACGCGGACCGGCTGGACCGGCTGCGGGCGCTGTTGCTGGAGGACTGAGCCGGGCCCGGACGGCCCCGGGACGGTGCCCACAGGAGGAGGCACCGCCCCGGGGACGGCAGGCCGTCCGGCGATCGCCGAAGGCCGCCGGGAATCAGGAGTCGTCGGCCATCAGCTTGATGTTCCAGCGGGTCTCCTGGCGCGGACGCAGGTAGACCAGCCAGTACAGCGCGGCCACCACCAGCACCCCGCCGGTGATCAGCAGCGCGCGGGTCGGCTGTTCGGTCAGCACGTAGATCATCGACGCGATCAGGAGCACCGGGATCGCGGGCCACAGCGGCATCCGCCAGGCCCGGGTCTCCTTGTGCACACCCTTGCGGGCGACCAGTGCGGCCAGTGCCACCACCAGGTAGAGCGCGGCGACCGCGACGCCGGTGACCTCACCGAGGATGTCCAGGTTCACGAAGCACAGCAGCGCGCCGGGCACGCCGACGACCAGCGTGGACACCCACGGCGAACCGAACCGGTTCACCTTGCCGAAGGCCCGGTTGATCGGCTCGGGCCAGGCCCGGTCGCGGGCCGAGGCGTAGACCACGCGGGAGTTCTGGATCACCATGACCACGCCCGCGTTGATGATCGCCAGCGCGATGCACAGGCCGATGAAGGTGGCCGTGCCGTGGTTGGACCAGCCCTCGACCAGGCCGAGGATGTCGCCGCCCGCCAGGGTCGCCTGGTCCGGCGCGCCGAGCGAGATCGCGATGGTCGGCACGATCAGGATCACGCCGCCCAGACCCAGGGTCCACAACACCGTGCGCGAGACCGTACGGCGCGGGTTCTCCATCTCCTCGGCCAGGTAGACCGCGGTGGAGAAGCCCTGCAGGGCGAACAGCGCGCCGGCCATGCCCGCGATCAGGATGCCCATCTTCAGCGGATCCGTCGTGTTGCTCGCCGCGTCCACGACGACCTCGGGCTTGATCAGCGTCGAGGTGGACTGGTGCACGTTGGCGAAGCCGAGGAAGGCCACGATCGCCGCGGCGACCACTTCCAGGGCCAGGAAGACGCCGGTCACCCACGCGTTCGCGCGCAGGTCGAGCAGACCCATGATGGTGGCCAGGATCATCACCGCGGCGCCGGCCCACATCGTGTCGATCGTCGCGATCGAGGTCAGATACTCGGCGGTGCCCAGGGCGATGATCGGCGGCACGATCATCACCACGATGGTGGCGATGATGAAGACCAGCCAGCCCATGAAGCGGCCCATGAGGGTGCCGACCATGGCGTACTCGCCGCCGGCGCTGGGGATCAGGGTGCCCAATTCGGAGTAACAGAACGCGACGCCGACGCACAGGACGGCGGCCACGACCAGGGCCAGCGCGGTGCCGGAACCCAGATCCGCGAACATCCCCGGCACGATCACGAAGAGCGAGGACGCGGGGGTCAGGCACGACAGGGTGAGCAGGGTGCCGCCGACGACTCCGATGGAGCGCTTGAGCGGGGCGGGGGTGCCACCGGCGTCGAGGGTGACTGGAGTCAGGGTCCCGGACGGCGGTGGGGTTGTTTCAACAGCCATGTGTCGCTACCTCTGCGGGACAGCGGGGTGCGGTTATCGCCTCCGGGACGGATGTGAGCCGTTCGGATCCGCCGAACGGTGCGGCGTAATACAAACGCCCGTTAGATCATGCGTCAAGATCCCGTTAGCAACTGATTCCGTAGGTCGTACACCCAGATTTCATTGAATAACGCTCCAAGCTGGCATCTGATGGTGCGTAATCCGCAGATGAAGCTGCGGGAAAAGTTTCCTCACCGTTCACCTGTCGAGATAGCCTCCGGCCATGGTCAACCGCGTACTCGCGCACACCGGGGCCCGGCATCCGGTGATCCAGGCGCCGATGGGCTGGATAGCCCGCTCCCGACTGGCCGCGGCGGTGTCCGCGGCCGGCGGGCTGGGGATGGTGGAGACCTCCTCCGGCGAGGTCGACGCGTGCCGTCGGGAGATCGACACGATGGTCGCCTCGGGGCTGCCGTTCGGGGTCAATCTGCCGCTGATGTTCCTGCGCGACGATCGGCTCGTGCGGCACGTGGCGGACGCGGGTGTGCGCTTCGTGACCACGTCGGCGGGCAATCCGGCGACCTTCGTGGACCTGCTCCGGGAGCACGGCCTGACCGTGTATCACGTGGTGCCCTCGATCCGGGCGGCCCGCAAGGCGGTCGAGGCCGGCGTGGACGGGCTCGTGGTCGAGGGCGCCGAGGGCGGCGGTTTCAAGAATCCGGCCGAGGTGTCGCTGCTCGTGTTGCTCCAGGGCATCCGGGAGATCACCGACCTGCCGCTGGTCGCCGCCGGCGGCATCGTGGACGGTCGCGGCATGGCGGCGGCGTTCGCGCTCGGCGCCGAGGCGATCCAGATGGGCACCCGGTTCCTGGCCTCGGCCGAGAGCCCGGTGCACAGCCACTACAAGCAGGCGGTGCTGGCCGCGGACGAGACCGGGACCGTGGTGGTCAACCGCACCGGCAGCCCGACCATGCGAGTCCTGGGCACCGAGTTCTCCCGCGCGCTCGCCGCCTCGGGCGGACCGGCGCACAGCTCGCTCGACGCGATCAAGCGGTTGTACTTCGACGGCGAGATGGAGGCGTCGCTCGCCTCCGCGGGCCAGTCGGTCGGCCTGGTGCACGACGTGGAGTCGGTGGCCGCGATCATCGAGCGGACGATGGCGGGCTTTCACGCGGGGCTGGCGACGGCGGTGCGCCGGGCCGGCGAGGTCTGAGGCCGCCGGCGTCGGCCACCCGGGCCGCCGCCCACAGCACGATCGCGCACAGCGCCCACGAGGCCAGCACGTCCGCGAGCCAGTGGTAGTCGCACCACAGCAGCGCGAACCCGATCAGGGCACACGAGGCGGCCGCGCCCGCGGCCCAGCGTCGGCCCGCCCGCGCCGAGCCGACACGCCCGAGCAGCAGCGCGGCGATCCCGTAACAGACCGTCGAGGTCGCGGTATGGCCGGACGGGAAGAAGCCCCACGCGTCCGCGGCCACCGGCGATTCGCTCGGGCCGGGCCGGCCGATCAGATCCTTGCCGCCGATCACCGCGATCGTCACCACGAGCACGCCGCCCGCGGCGATCGCGATCGGGGAGGCACGGCGTGTGCGTACGGCGGCGAACAGCGCCGCGACGGCGAGCGCGATCCCGGCGGGCAGTGGCCCGCCCAGGTCGGCCAGGAAGTGCATCGGGCCGTCCAGCCAGGCCGTCCCGGGCGCGCCCGCGAGGTCGCGCATCGCGTTTCGGACCGTGCGGTCCAGGGTGAGCGAGGGTCCGCTTTCGGCCACTACCTGGACGGTGAGCGCGACGAGCACGAGCGCGAGAATCAGCGGCACTGCGAGGCCGCGCGTGTACTGTGAGTGAACAGACCACCGCCCCGGAACGGGGGGCGTTGTCCCGGGGCGGCCGCCGGCTTGCTCAGGGCCGGCGTCGGTGGAAGGTCTGTGCATCTCACTCGAAGATACGCGGAGAACAGGTCGGCGGGTTCCCGACGCGCGGCCTCCACACAAAGCCTGCACACGTTCTCCACGGTCTGGAAGGCGGGACATACACGCTGTACGTTGGAGCATTGAAGGGTGTGAGCGGCGTCACAGCGCGTGTCGCGTGAGTCCGGCCGCCCCGGAGAGTCCAAGTACGCGGAGAACATCCGTAAGCAGGACAAACCGACGGTGGCTCGAGTGACGTGGCATTGACGCAATGTCGTCGATCGCCCCTCTGCTGTCAGCACGCAAAGGTAGGGTTGGTCAGGTGGTTGAAGAGTCCGATTACTCGACATACCGCGTGCCGTGCATCCCGGCCCCTGCGGGGAGCGGGCGCGTCCGCCGGACCGAGGTTCCGGTGGTTTACAAGGGCGTCAAGGCGGGCGGTGCCGTGTTCGATTCCTCGGTGGAACCCCGACGGGGTCGGGGCGCGGGGGCGATGGGTGTGGTCCTGACCAGCGACCGTCAGCTTCGGGTCGTGCGCACGACCCGACCGCGCGGCCTGCGACTCGAAGGCGAGATCGACCTCGCGAACGTGGACGTGGTGCGCCGCGTCCTGGCCGCCGCGTCCCGCGACGGCGGTGACGTCCGGGTGGACGTGAGCAAGCTCGCCTTCATCGACGTGGCGGGCCTGCGGGTGTTCGTCGACCAGGCCGGCGCGCTGTCCCGGCGCGGCGGACACATGGTCCTGATCGGCGCGAGCCGGCAGATGTTGCGGGTGCTCACGCTGTGCGGGTGGGACACCGTCCCGGGCCTGAGCATGGTCGAGCGGATCGCCCCGGCGCCGCGCCGACCGCGGCTCTGAGCATTCCCCGACCGCACGCGGTCGGGCCGCGGCGCATCCCGCGAACCCCCATTCCGGACACACCGAACCCCCGTCCGTCGGAGTACGTGCTCCGACGGACGGGGGTTCGTGGTGTTCGTGTCCGGCTCAGACCGAGGCGGCGAACGCCTGCTCCAGCACGTCCAGGCCCTCGACGAGCAGGTGCTCGGGGATCACCAGCGGCGGCAGGAAACGCAGCACGTTGCCGTAGGTGCCGGCGGTCAGCACCAGCAGCCCCTGCGCGTGGCACGCCTTGGCGAGGGCGCCGGCCAGCTCCGGGTTCGGCTCCTTGGAGCCGGGCTTGACCAGCTCGATGGCGATCATCGCGCCCCGACCGCGGACCTCGCCGATCTCGGCGAACTTCTCGCTCATCGTGCCCAGTCGGCCGAGCATGATCTCGCCGATCCGGCGGGCCGCGCCGTTGAGGTCGAGGCCGCGCATCGTCTCGATCGCGCCGAGCGCCGCGGCGCAGGCGACCGGGTTGCCGCCGTAGGTGCCACCGAGGCCACCCGCGTGGGCGGAATCCATGATCTCGGCGCGCCCGGTCACCGCGGCCAGCGGCAGGCCGCCGGCGATGCCCTTGGCCGTGGTGATCAGGTCCGGCACGATGCCCTCGTCGTCGCACGCGAACCACTGGCCGGTGCGGCAGAAGCCGGTCTGGATCTCGTCCGCGACGAACACGATGCCGTTCGCCTTGCAGAACTCGACGATCCTGGGCAGGAAGCCCTTGGCCGGCTCGATGAAGCCGCCCTCGCCCAGGATGGGCTCGATCACCACGGCGGCCACGTTGTGCGCGCCGATCTGCTTGGTGATGATGTCGATCGCCTGCTCGGCGGCCTCGTCCGCGCAGTTGTCCGCGCCGGTCAGCCAGCGGTAGGGGTAGGCGACCGGGACCCGGTAGACCTCGGGGGCGAACGGGCCGAACGACTCCTTGTACGGCATGTTCTTCGCGGTCAGCGCCATGGTCAGGTTGGTACGACCGTGGTAGCCGTGGTCGAACACGACCACCGCGGGGCGCTTGGTGTGGGCACGCGCGATCTTGACCGCGTTCTCCACCGCCTCGGCGCCCGAGTTGAACAGCGCGGTGCGCTTGTCGTGGTCACCCGGGGTCAGCTCGTTGAGCTGCTCGGCGACCGCCACGTACGACTCGTACGGGGTCACCATGAAGCACGTGTGGGTGAACCGCTGCAATTGCTCGGACGCGCGACGCACGACACCCTCGGCCGAGTTGCCGACGCTGGTCACCGCGATGCCGGAGCCGAAGTCGATCAGCGAGTTGCCGTCCACGTCGACGACCACGCCGCCGCCCGCCTGGGTCACGAAGACCGGCAGGGTGGTGCTGACGCCGCGCGCGACCGCCGCGTTGCGACGCGTCATCAGCTCGGTCGACTTCGGGCCGGGAATGGCGGTGACGAGCCGGCGCTCCTGCGGGAGCGAGGGCCCGCCGGGCTGCGAAGCGCCCATGCTGGTCTCCTGTGGGTCGAGGTGGGGGTTCGCGGTGGCTCCGCGGTCCTCTCCGCAGGCTAGGCGCCGAGCCGCGTTCGCCGCATGCGCCGCATCGGTTAATCACCCGGTTGCTTGTGTCCGGGATGGACAAAAGCCGATCGGGCAGAACAACTCCGAACACATCCCGGACTCGCGCCGGAATGATCATCACGACAGGCGGTGTGGCGCCTACATTGAGTTCCGGTTCAGGGCGTGGTTCCGGGAGGGCGAGACGTGGACGTGGAACGGCCGGATTCCCCGGCGTCACCGGCGGTCGAGGCCGAGGTCTTCGGGGCCGACCCGAGCGACCGCGGCGACCCCGCGCGCCGGCGCGCGCGAGCCGCCCGCGCCCGGGTGCCGGCCCCGGCCGCGGCCGAACGCGACGTCGACCCCGACGGGTTCGACCTGCGCGGGTGGTTGCGCGGACCGCGGCACCGGGAGGCCCCCGGCGTGTACGGCTACGGCCGGGACGAGCGGGAGATCAGACTGCGGGCCGCCGAGCGCGACGCGCGCACCCGGCCCGAGGCGGCGCTGGTGCGCCGCGCGGTGTTGTGGCTGGTGATCGCGGTACTCAGCCTGAGCTGGGTGCTGGTCGCCTACGTCTGGCTGGTCCGGAAGATCATCCCGAGCTTCATGTGGCCGCTGCTGTTCAACAACCTGCTCTACGTGCTGCTGTTCGTGCTGTTCGGCTACCTCGGTCGCTGGCACGAGATCGCCTGGCCGTTCCTGCGCCCGTGGTGGCAGCGGCTGGACCGGCGGGCCGAGCTGAACGGCCGCCCGCGCCCCGAACAGTGGCGGCGCGCCGCGCTGTTCCTGGTGCTGGGCTTCGTCGCTTGGGTCGTGCTGATGCGGCCGTTCGTCGCGCTGTTGTTGCTGATCTTCCCGCGTGGGCTGCTGCACGACGGGCAGTGGCTGGTGCGACTCCTCTACAACGGCGGTTTCCTGTACGCGGGCGCGGTGCTCGGCCGCTGGGACGTGGTGATCCGGCCGTACGCGCGCACCCCGCGCGAGCAGGTGGTGCCGGAAACCGAGGAGGCGCAGGTCGCCGACGCGGAGCTGTGGCCCGAGTTGCGCGACGCGGCGCAACACGAGGCGGCCGACGTGCTCGACCACGAGGTGTCGGCGGGCCGGCTGCGGGACGTGGACTATCTGCGGCTGCGCCGGGTGCTGGAGGCCGGCGAGGCGGACCTCGACTACCTCGCGGACGTGGCCGAGGAGATCACCGACAACGGCGCCGCGGCCTGTCGGCACGGCTCCGGGCAGCGTGACCTGCGGCCCCGGCGCGCCGAGCACGACCTGCTGGCCGGCCAGGTGCGGGTCGGCGTGGGCACCGACCATCCGAAGAACCCGCCGCTGTACCGGGACACCGCCTTCGCCCTGGATCCGGACGTGCTCGGCGCCTCGATGCTCGTGGTCGGGGCGGCGCGGGCGGGCGAGCCGGGCCGACTGCTCGAACCGGTGGTCGAGACGATGGCGCTGCGCGCGCTCACCGGCGCCGCGTCGCTGGTGGTGATCGACGCCAAGGGCGACGAGTTCGAACGCCCGGGCGGCTACGACCTCGAAGTGATCGTCGGCGACCCGGACTCGCCCTCGGGCCTGGATCTGTACGGCGGCGCGGCCTCGCCCGAGGACGCCGCCGACCGGCTCGCCGCCGCGGCGCTGCCTCCGAACGCGATCGGGCTCGGCGACGCCGTGAGCAACGCGCTGCGCCAGGTGCTCGGCGCGTACGTGGCCGCGCACGGCCGCTATCCCGAGGTGGGCACGCTGCTCGACCTGCTGGATGGCACCGAGGCCGCGCTCGCCGCCCTGGAGCGCGCGCTGCGGGCGGTCGACCGGTATGCCGAACACGAACGGGCGTTGCGCGCGATGGCGCGTGGCGACGACGACGCGCGGCTGCTGGTGCAGCGCCTCGCGGTGCTCGAACGACCCGGCGTCGCCGAACTGTTCCGCCCCGATCGGCAACGCTTCGCGGCCGGCGACATCGACCGGCCGCTGCGGGTGCGGATCGCGCTGAACGAGGCCGCGCACCCCGAGGCGGCCCGGCTGATCGGTCGGCTCGTGTTGTCGCAGTTCGTCCAGGCGATGGCCACGCCCCGGCGTGAGCGCGGGCCGCGCAAGGTGTTCGCGTGCCTGGTCGCCGACGATGCCGGGCGGCTGGTGGACGAGTACGCGGCCAAGGGCTTGCAGTGGGCCCGCAACCGTCGGGCCGGCCTGGTGCTGTCGGTGCGCTCGCTCGACGAACTCGCCCCGGCACTGCGGCACACCGTGTTCGCCGCGGCCGGCTGCAAGGCGGTGGTACCGGGTGCTTCCCGGGCCGATGCCGAACTGTTCGCCGAGTACTGGGGAATGACCAAGGAACAGGAGAAGTCGATCACCATGGGCACGCCCGAGGGCGGCCTGGTCAAGCGGATCCGCTACTCGGTGCTGGGCGCGTTGTTCGGCGAGAAGGCGAGTGGGCGGTCCGAGCGGGTGACCACCCGTACCGTCGAGCGCTTCCGCTGGTCCCCGACCGAGATCACCGGCGATCTGCCCACCCGGCACGCCATCGTCAGCCTGACCACCCGAAAAGGCGAGCGAACCCCTCCCGTGCTGATCGATCTCGGCCGCTGAGTCAGACTGGAAGCCTCTCCCACTCCAGTTTGGACAACACCCACATGCCGCCCACCCTCGCGTCCCTGGTCCGCGCACCCGCTCTCGACCTGCGGGTGCTCGCGGGCAAGGGCGGACTCGACCGCGAGGTGCGGTGGGTGCACACGAGCGAACTCGCCGATCCCACGCCCTATCTGGAGGGCGGCGAACTGCTGCTCACCACCGGGATGAAGCTCGGCCGCAACAACGCCGAGCGCCGCGCCTACGTCGAGCGGCTCGCGGCGGCCGAGGTGGCCGGGCTCGGGATCGGGGTGGGCCTGACCCTGGACCGGGTGCCCGCGGTGATCGTCGAGGTCGCCGAGGCGCACGGCTTCCCGGTGTTCGAGGTGCCGCGGCCGACGCCGTTCATCGCGATCAGCAAGGTGGTCTCGTCGGCGCTGGCGGCCGAGCAGTACGAGACCGTCACCACCGGCTTCGCGGTCCAGCAGGAGTTGACCCGGGCCGCCGCCGGGCGCGAGGGCCCCGCGACGCTGATCCGCCGGCTCGCGGCTCGGCTGGACGGCTGGGCCGCGCTCTACGACGCGGACGGCACGCTGCGCCAGGTCGCGCCCGCCGCGGCCCGGGGGCGCACCGACGGGTTGCGCGCCGACATCGAGAAGTTGCGCGGGATGCCCGCGCCGTCGTCCGCGTCGTTGCCCGGGATCGAGGACACCGGGCGGGTGGTGGTCCAGTCGCTGGGCGCCGAGCGGCGGATCAGCGGATTCCTGGCGGCGGGCACGGACCGGCCGCCGCGCACCGCCGACCGGCAGACGCTGGGCACCGCCGCCTCGCTGCTCACCCTGGCCCTGGAGCAGTCCCGGGTCAGTGCCGACGCGGGCGCCCGGATGCGCACCGCGCTGCTGCGGTTGTTGCTCACCGGCGAGCGGGCGACGCCGGCCGAACTGGCCCACGACATCGCGGCGGACCTGCCGCCCGGGCCGTGGCGGGTGGTGGTGGCCACCGGGCCGGAGCCGGTGGTGGCGGCGTTCGTGGAGCGACTGTGCGCGCGGGCGGTCCGGGCCGGCACCCCCGCGCTCACCGGCGAGCTGGGCGGGGCGAGCGTGCTGGTGTTGCCGGAATCGGTCGAGCCGGTCGAGCCGGTGGACCTGCCTGGCCTGATCGCGGGCGTGTCCGGTCCGGTGGAGCCGCCGGCCGCCGCCGACGGCTACCGGCAGGCGCTCGGGGCGCACGCGGTGGGCCTGCGCTCGGAGAAGGCGCTGACCGTGCACGGTCGCGACGCCGGCGGGTTGTTGCCGCTGCTGGACGGGGACGCCGTGCACGCGTGGGCCGAGCAACTGCTCGCACCGTTGCGCGCGCACGACGCGGGCGGCCGGGGCGACCTGATCGGCTCGCTGCGCGCGTGGCTGGCCCGGCACGGGCAGTGGGACGCGGCGGCCGGCGAGCTGGGCGTGCACCGGCACACGTTGCGCTACCGCATCCGGCGGGCCGAGGAGATCCTCGGCCGTACCCTGGACGATCCGGACACCCGCGCGGAACTGTGGTTCGCGCTGCGCGACCCGAGCGTGGTCCGTGAGGACAAGTCGTAGCACCGGAGATGCGGGAATGGCCGGGATGGACAAAAACGCGGACGCCCGATCGGCCTACCGTTGAGTCACCGGGATCATCGGCACCCGTTGACGGAGAAGGAGCAGCAGTGACCACCACCCACGCGTTCTGGCAGGCAGGCCGACAGGCCACCGGCGAGACGGCCTTCGACGTCACGAACTCGTACGACGGCCGGCTCGTCGGCCGCGTCTCCGAGCCCACCGACGCGCAGATCGAGGAGGCCGTCGCCGCGGCGCACGCCGTCGCCCACGAGTTCGCCGCACTGCCCGCCTACCGGCGCGCCGCGGCCCTGGACCACGTGGCCAAGCGGCTCGGCGAGCGCACCGAGGAGATCGCCCGGCTGATCACCGCCGAGAACGGCAAGCCGATCAAGTGGGCGCGCGGCGAGGTCGGCCGTGCGGTCTCGGTGTTCCGCTGGGCGGCCGAGGAGGCCCGCCGGTTCAACGGCGAGGGCATGCGGCTGGACACCGACGCGGGCGGCACCGGTCGTTACGCGCTGGTCCGCCGGATCCCCAAGGGCGTGGTGCTGGGCATCGCGCCGTTCAACTTCCCGCTCAACCTGGTCGCGCACAAGGTCGCCCCGGCGATCGCGGTCGGCGCCCCGATCATCCTCAAGCCCGCGCCGGCCACCCCGCTGTCCGCGCTCGTGCTCGGCGAGATCCTGGCCGAGACCGACCTGCCGAACGGCTCGTGGAGCGTGCTTCCCGTCCCCAACGACCGGATGCCGGCGCTGGTGAAGGACGAGCGGCTGCCGGTCATCTCGTTCACCGGCTCGGGCCCGGTGGGCTGGAGCATCATGGACTCGGTGCCGCGCAAGCACGTCACCCTGGAACTGGGCGGCAACGCCGCCGCCGTCGTGCTCGCCGACTGGTCCTCCGAGGCCGACCTGGAGTGGGCCGCACAGCGGATCGCGACCTTCTCCAACTACCAGGGCGGCCAGTCCTGCATCTCGGTGCAGCGGGTGATCGCCGACGCGAGCGTCTACGACCGCCTGGTCGAGAAGGTCGTGGCGAAGGTGGCCGCGCAGGTCACCGGCGACCCCGAGGACGACACGGTCGACGTCGGCCCGCTGGTCAGCGTTGCCGCCGCCGAGCGGGTCCAGTCCTGGGTGGACGAGGCCGTGCAGGCCGGCGCCAAGGTGCTCACCGGCGGCACCCGCGACGGTGCCGCCTACGCGCCGACGGTGCTCAGCGAGGTCCCGGCCGGCGTCACCATCGCCTGCGAGGAGGTCTTCGGCCCGGTGCTCACGCTGACCCGGGTGGACGGCACGGACGCCGCGTTCGCCGCAGTCAACGACTCCGAGTTCGGTCTCCAGGCCGGCGTGTTCACGCACGACATCCAGACCGCCTTCCGGGCCCAGCGCGAGCTGGAGGTGGGCGGCGTGATCATCGGCGACGCCCCGTCCTACCGCGCCGACCAGATGCCCTACGGCGGCGCGAAGAACTCCGGCGTCGGCCGTGAGGGGGTCACCTACGCGATGACCGACTTCACGTACGAGCGCGTCATGGTGCTCACGGGCCTGGACCTGTAGACACCCCACCGACGAAGGGCCCGGCCACCTGGGGTGGTGCCGCCGGGCCCTTTCGCATTTCTCCGGGGGCGGTGCGCCCGCGACCCCCCCCGCGCGACCTCGCGGGCCGGTGATCCGCCAAGTGGCCGTAGCTCTGGACAAATGGGCGTCACGCGGCATTCAGTGGACGTGCACGGGCAGGTAACACCGGTCGGTAACAACGCCGGTTCCGCTGCGAGTCCGCGAGGAGTCCGCCATGCCCCCTGTCAGCGAACGCGAAGCCCGCAAGGTTGCCGAGGAAGCCCGGCAGCAGGACTGGGACAAGCCCAGTTTTGCCAAGGAACTCTTCCTCGGGCGGCTGCGGCTCGACCTCGTCCACCCGCATCCCGAGGCGGACGCGGAGGAGATCCGTCGGGGGGAGGACTTCCTCCGCGTGCTGCGGGAGTTCCTCACCACCCGGGTGGACCCCACCGTGATCGAGCGCGACGCGCGGATCCCGGACGAGGTGCTCAAGGGCCTGGCCGAGATCGGCGCGCTGGGCATGAAGATCGACACCGAGTACGGCGGCCTGGGCCTGAGCCAGCTCTACTACAACAAGGCGCTGGTCCTGGTCGGCTCGGTCAACGCGGCACTGGGCGCGCTGCTGTCCGCGCACCAGTCGATCGGGGTGCCGCAACCGGTCAAGATGTTCGGCACCGACGCGCAAAAGCGCGAGTTCCTGCCGCGTTGCGTGCGCGAGGTCAGCGCGTTCCTGCTCACCGAACCCGACGTCGGCTCGGACCCGGCCCGGCTGGCCACCGCCGCGGTGCCCACCGAGGACGGCGAGGCGTACGTCCTGGACGGCGTGAAGTTGTGGACCACCAACGGCGTGGTGGCCGGGCTGCTCGTGGTGATGGCCCGGGTGCCCAAGGCGGAGGGTCGGCGCGGCGGGATCACCGCGTTCGTGGTGGACGCGGACAGCCCCGGCATCACCGTGGAGAACCGCAACGCGTTCATGGGCCTGCGCGGCATCGAGAACGGGGTGACCCGCTTCCACAACGTCCGGGTGCCGGCGGCGAACCGGATCGGCGCCGAGGGTGCGGGCCTGAAGATCGCGCTGACCACGCTCAACACCGGCCGCCTCTCGCTGCCCGCGATGTGCGCCGGCGCGGCCAAGTGGTCGCTCAAGGTGGCCCGCGAGTGGGCGGGCGAGCGCGAGCAGTGGGGCCGCCCGATCGCCGGCCACGAGGCGGTCGCGGGCAAGATCGCCTACATCGCGGCCAGTGCCTTCGCGCTGGAGGCGGTGCTGGAGCTGACCGCCCGGATGGCCGACGAGGATCGCCGCGACATCCGGATCGAGGCCGCGCTGGCGAAGCTGTACGCGTCCGAAGTGGGCTGGACGGTCAGCGACGAACTCGTCCAGATCCGCGGCGGGCGCGGCTACGAGACCGCCGCCTCGCTGCGCGCCCGGGGCGAACGCGGGGTGCCGGCCGAGCAGATGTTGCGGGACATGCGGATCAACCGGATCTTCGAGGGCTCGACCGAGATCATGCACCTGCTGATCGCGCGGGAGGCGGTGGACGCGCACCTGGCCGTGGCCGGCGACATCATCGACCCCGACGCCGACCTGAAGGCCAAGGGCAAGGCCGCCGCCGACGCGGGCGTCTTCTACGCCAAGTGGCTGCCCAAGCTGGTCGCCGGCAAGGGCCAGGTGCCGACCTCCTACCGCGAGTTCGCCCCGGTCGGCGCACCGAGCCTGGCCGCGCATCTGCGCTTCGTCGAGCGCGCCTCGCGCCGGCTGGCCCGCTCCACCTTCTACGGGATGGCCCGCTGGCAGGGCGCGATGGAGCGCAAGCAGGGCTTCCTCGGCCGGATCGTCGACATCGGCGCCGAGTTGTTCGCGATGAGCGCGGTGTGCGTACGGGCCGACATGCTGCGCCGCCGCGACGTCGAACAGGGCGGGGCCGCGTACGAACTCGCCGACCTGTTCTGCCGGCAGGCCCAGGTCCGGGTGGACGAGTTGTTCGGCCGGTTGTGGACCAACACCGACGTGTTGGACGTCAAGGCGACCGAGGGTGTGCTGGCGGGCCGGTATCTGTGGTTGGAGGAGGGCGTCCTCGACCCGTCCACCGAGGGCCCGTGGATCGCCGACGCGACGCCCGGCCCGGCCAAGGTGGCCAACGTGCACCGACCCGTCGGCTGAGCCGCGCGCGGCCGGCGGGAGCGCCCGCCGGCCGCCGCCGCACGGTCCGCGGGCGGTCGCCGCGGGCAATCGTCGACCTGGGCTCGGCGCCGGGCCGGCGCGGGCCACAATGGTCGGATGGACTCCCTGGCCGATCCGTACGCGCCCTTCGCCGCCCCCGACCAGTCGACCAGCCGACGGGACATCGTCCTGCTCGGCTCCACCGGGTCGATCGGGACCCAGACCATCGACGTGGTTCGCGCCCACCCCGAGCTGTTCCGGATCGTCGGCCTGTCCGCCGGCGGCGGCCGGGTGGACGAGCTGGCCCGGCAGGCACTCGAACTGGGGGTCGAGGTGGTCGCGGTGGCCAAGGCGTCCGCCGCACAGGACCTGCAATTGGCCTTTTACGCCGAGGCGCAACGCCGCGGCTACGCCAAGGGCCGGTACAAGCTGCCGCGCATCCTGGCCGGCCCCACCGCCGCCACCGAGCTGGCCGCACACCCGTGCGACGTGGTCCTCAACGGCATCACCGGCTCGATCGGCCTGGCCCCCACCCTCGCCGCGCTGACCGCGGGCCGCACCCTCGCGCTGGCCAACAAGGAGTCGCTGATCGTCGGCGGCCCGCTGGTCAAGGCGATCGCCAAGCCCGGCCAGATCGTCCCGGTCGACTCCGAGCACTCGGCGCTGATCCAGGCGCTGCGCGGCGGCCGGGCGGACCAGGTCAAGCGGCTCGTGGTGACCGCCAGCGGCGGCCCGTTCCGCGGTCGCAGCCGCGCCGACCTGGTCGACGTCACGCCGAAGGAGGCCGCCGCCCACCCCACCTGGGACATGGGCCCGGTGATCACGATCAACTCGGCGACCCTGGTCAACAAGGGGCTGGAGGTGATCGAGGCGCACCTGCTCTACGACATCCCGTTCGACCGCATCGACGTCGTGGTGCACCCGCAGTCGATCGTGCACTCGATGGTCGAGTTCGTCGACGGCTCGACCCTGGCCCAGGCATCGCCGCCGGACATGCGACTGCCGATCGCGCTCGGCCTGTCCTGGCCCGACCGGGTGCCCGAGGTCGCGGCCGGCTGCGACTGGACCAAGGCGGCCACCTGGGAGTTCTTCCCGCTCGACCACGAGGCGTTCCCGGCCGTCGAACTGGCCTGCGCCGCGGGCCGCGCGGGCGGCACCGCGCCGGCCGTGTTCAACGCGGCCAACGAGGAGTGTGTCGACGCGTTCATCGCGGGACACCTGAAGTTCAACGGCATCACCGATACCGTCGCCGCCGTCGTGAGCGAGCATGATGTACGTGGGGACGGCAACCGGCTGACACTGGAGGACGTCCTCGACGCGGAGGACTGGGCGCGCCGACGGGCACGCGAGATCATCGCCCACGGAGGAGAACCCCGTTGACCCTGTTCATGACGATCCTCGGCATCGTCGTCTTTGTCGTGGGCCTGCTGTTCTCCATCGCCTGGCACGAGGCGGGCCACCTGATCACCGGCAAGATGTTCGGTGTGCGGGTGCCGCAGTACATGGTCGGCTTCGGCAAGACGTTGTGGTCGAAGAAGATCGGTGAGACCGAATACGGGCTCAAGGCGATCCCGGCGGGCGGCTACTGCCGGCTGATCGGCATGTTCCCGCCCGACGCGTCGGGCAAGGTCCAGGCCCGCAGCACCTCACCCTGGCGCAGCATGATCGAGGACGCCCGCGAGGCGTCCTACGAGGAGGTCGGTCCCGGCGACGAGGACCGGATGTTCTACCAGCGCAAGCCGTGGCAGCGCACGATCATCATGCTGGCCGGTCCGTTCATGAACCTGGTCCTGGCCATCGCGCTGTTCGCGGTGTTCCTGATGGGCTTCGGGATCAACCAGCCCAGCACCACGGTGAGCAGCGTCTCCGAGTGTGTGGTCAGCGCCGACGCCAAGACCGACAAGTGCCCGGAGAACGCGCCGGACGCGCCGGGCAAGGCCGCCGGGCTGCGCGCGGGCGACAAGATCGTCAGCTACAACGGCACGAAGATCACCGGTTACGACACGCTGCGCGATCTGATCCGCAAGACCGAGGGCCAGGCCACCATCGTGGTCGAGCGCAAGGGGGAACAGCTCACCCTGACCCCGACGATCGCCCGCAACAAGGTGGCCAAGCTCGACAGCCACGGCGCCCCGATCCCCGGGCAGTTCCTGGAGAACTCCGGCTTCCTCGGCTTCAGCCCGGCGAGCGGCATCCAGCGACAGAGCGCGTCGCAGTCGGTCACCTACATGACGGACATGGTCGACAACGCCTTCCACAGCATGTTGCGCATCCCGCAGAAGGTGCCCGCACTGTGGGGCGCGGCCTTCCAGGGCGACGACCGCGACCAGGACTCGCCGGTGGGCGTGGTCGGCGCGGCCCGGGTCGGCGGCGAGGTCGCCGCGCTGGATGTGCCCGCCTCCCAGCGGGTGGGTCTGATGATCTTCATCATCGCGGGCTTCAACCTGTCGCTGTTCCTGTTCAACATGCTTCCGCTGCTCCCGCTCGACGGCGGACACGTGGTCGGCGCGTGGTGGGAGTCGATCCGTCGGCGGATCGCGAGCCTGCGCAAGCGGCCCGACCCGGGCCCCTTCGACGTGGCCAAGCTGATGCCGGTGGCCTACGTGGTGGCGTCGATCTTCATCGCCTTCACCGTGCTGGTGTTGATCGCCGACCTGATCAACCCGGTCAAGCTCACTTAGCGCGGTACGCCCCACCCCGTCCGGCTCCCACGCCGGCCCACGTGTGTCGATCAGGCAACAGGTGGGCCGGCATGGGGGTACACGCGCGTCCGCACCTCGTCGCGGTGGCGTAGCTTTGAGGACGACCTACCGCGCCGACCCACGGGACCGAAAAGAATGACCGCGATCCAGCTCGGAATGCCGTCCGTACCTGCCCGGCCCCTCACGCCGCGCCGCAAGTCACGGCAGATCATGGTCGGCAGTGTGGCCGTCGGTGGAGACGCTCCGGTGTCGGTGCAGTCCATGACCACCACCCTGACCTCCGACGTCAACGCCACGCTTCAGCAGATCGCCGAGCTGACCGCCTCCGGCTGCCAGATCGTCCGCGTCGCGGTGCCCTCGCAGGACGACGCCGACGCGCTGCCCGCGATCGCCCGCAAGTCGCAGATCCCGGTGATCGCGGACATCCACTTCCAGCCCAAGTACGTGTTCGCCGCGATCGACGCCGGCTGCGCCGCGGTGCGGGTGAACCCGGGCAACATCAAGCAGTTCGACGACAAGATCGCCGAGATCGCCAAGGCCGCGTCCGCCGCCGGCACCCCGATCCGGATCGGCGTCAACGCCGGGTCGCTGGACAAGCGGCTGCTCGCCAAGCACGGCAAGGCCACCCCCGAGGCACTGGTCGAGTCCGCGCTGTGGGAGTGCTCGCTGTTCGAGGAGCACGACTTCCGGGACATCAAGATCTCGGTCAAGCACAACGACCCGGTCGTGATGATCGAGGCATACCGGCTGCTCGCCGAGCGCTGCGACTATCCGCTGCACCTGGGCGTCACCGAGGCCGGTCCCGCGTTCCAGGGCACGATCAAGTCCGCGGTCGCGTTCGGCGCGTTGCTCGCGCAGGGCATCGGCGACACCATCCGGGTCTCGCTCTCCGCTCCGCCGGTCGAGGAGATCAAGGTCGGCAACCAGATCCTGGAGTCGCTGGGCCTGCGGCAGCGCGGCCTGGAGATCGTCTCGTGCCCGTCCTGCGGTCGCGCCCAGGTCGACGTGTACAAGCTCGCCGAGCAGGTCACCGCCGGCCTGGACGGGCTCAAGGTGCCGCTGCGGGTGGCCGTCATGGGCTGTGTCGTCAACGGCCCCGGCGAGGCCCGCGAGGCGGACCTGGGTGTGGCCTCCGGCAACGGCAAGGGGCAGATCTTCGTCAAGGGCGAGGTGATCAAGACCGTGCCCGAGTCGAAGATCGTCGAGACCCTGATCGAGGAAGCCCTCAAGCTCGCCGAGCAGATGCAGGCGGACGGCGTGCTCAGCGGCGACCCGATCGTCGACATCGCCTGAGCCGAGTCCGATCCGCCGCGGCAGCTCCGGCCCGCCCGGCCCGCCGCTCGACCGGATCAATCCACTCGGCCACCCGGGTGACATATCGTTGATGCGCCCCTACCCCCGGTAGTCGCGCCCCGATCATCGAGAGATGTGATCGGGGCGCCGCCCCGGGGGGAGGGGCGTCGCGCGTGGGACGCATCATCGTGGCCGCACTGGCCGTCGTCGGCATGGTCGTGGGCACCGCGGCGGTTCCCGCGAGCGGACCCGACCCGGGCGCGAGGCGACCGTCCGCCCGGGTGCCGGCCGCGATCGCCTGGGGTGCGTGTCCGGCCGACGTGGCCGCACCCGGACTGCGTTGTGGAACGCTGGCGGTCCCGGTCGACCACACGCGCGCCGACGGGCCCACCACGACGCTGGGCGTCTCGCTCGCACCGGCCGGCGGCGGCGCGCCCCGGCGCGGCACGATCGTGGTCAATCCCGGCGGTCCGGGCGGCGGCGGCATGTGGCCGGCCGACCTCGTCAGGCGCGCGATGCCGGAACGGGTGCGGCAGAGCTACGACATCGTCGGCGTCGACCCGCGCGGCAACCACCACAGCGACCCGATCTCCTGCGTCGACGCGAGCTTCGACCGGGCCCCGAAGCCGGACCCGGTGCCCGCCACGGCGCAGGACGAGCAGCGGCTGATCGAACGTGCCCGCGACTACGCGCGCGGCTGCGCAGAGCGGGCCGGCGACCTGCTGCCGCACCTGGGCACCCTGGAGAACGCGCGCGACCTCGACCTGGTCCGCGCCGCGCTCGGCGAATCGCGGATCTCCTTCATCGGCTGGTCCTACGGCACCTACCTCGGCGCGGTCTACGGGCACCTGTTCCCCGAGCGGGTCGACCGGATGATCCTGGACAGCGTCGTCGACCCGCGGCCGGACCAGGTCTGGTACCGGATCAACCTGCGTCAGGACATCGCCTTCCAGGGCCGCTGGCGAGACCTCGTCGCGGCCGAGGGCGCCGACCTGGACGACCTGTTCGCCCGCACGCTCGCCGGCGTCCGAGCCGAGCCCGCCGGCGGCCTCGTCGGCCCCGCCGAACTGCGCGACCTCGCCACCCGCGCCCTGTACAACTCGCGGAGCTGGCCGGAATTCGCCGCGGCACTGCGCGCGCACGATCGAGGCGACCCGGGCCCGCTGGCCGCGCTGTACACGCCGGCCACCGCACAGGACGCCAACGGCACCGCGATCTACACCGCCGTCGAATGCCACGACGGGCCCTGGCCGCGCGACTGGTCGGTGTGGGACCGCGACGCCCGCGCCGTGGACCGCACCGCGCCCCTGACCACCTGGTCCAACACCTGGCTGAACGCACCCTGCGCCTTCTGGCCGGTGCCCGCCCGCACACCGCCGACGATCGACGGCCACGACCTGCCACCGGTGCTGCTGGTCCAGGGCACCCGGGATCCGGCCACCCCGCCCGCCGGGGCGAGCGCGCTGCACCAGGCACTGCCTTCCTCGCACCTGATCACCGTGCTCGACGAGGGCGACCACGGGATCCTCGCGTTCCAGCCCGCCCCATGCGTCCTGCGGGCCGCCGCGGCCTACCTGACCGACGGCACGCTCCCGCCGGGCCGCGACACCACCTGTGAGGCATCGTGATCCGCGCCGTCCGCGTCCTGTTGGCGGGCGTGCTGACCGCCGCCGTACTGACCGTCGCCGGCCCCGCCGGGGCGGACCCCGGGCCGATCACGTGGGGCGGCTGCCCACCGGGCACCGCGGCGGGGGAGCGCTGCGGCACCATCGGCGCCCCGCTGGACCACGCCCGTCCGGGCGGCCCGCGGATCCGGGTCGGCGTCTCCAAGGTCGCGGCGAGCGGGACGAAGGCGGAGTACCAGGGCATCCTGATGGTCAACTTCGGCGGCCCGGGCGCCGCCGGCGTCGGCTCGATGGGAGCGCTCGCCGGCGGTCTGCCCGAGCGGCTGCGCCGGGCCTACGACCTGATCGGCTTCGACCTGCGCGGGCGCGGCACGAGTACCCGCGTGGAGTGCACCGACCCGGAGACCTTCGGCCGCTCCCCCCGGCCCGACCCGGCGATGCCCGGCAGCCGAGCGGCGCACCTGGCCGCGACCCGCGCGTTCGCCGACGGTTGCCGCAGGTCCGCCGGCGACCTGCTGCCGCACCTGACCACCCGGGACATCGCCCGTGACCTCGACCTGGTCCGGGCCGCGTTCGGCGCCGACCGGATCTCGATCCTGGGCTACTCCTACGGCAGCTACCTGGGCGCGGTCTACGGGCAGCTCTTTCCGAACCGGGTACACCGGATGTTGCTCGACAGCCTGGTCGACCCGACCGAGGTCTGGTACGGGACCGGCTTCCTGCAAGCCCGCGGGTTCGACGCGCGTCGGCACGACTGGGCCGCGTGGACGGCCGAGCGCACCGACCGCTTCCACCTGGGCGACTCCACCGCGGCCGTACTGGCCGGCTGGGACCGGCTGCGCGGGCAACTCGCCGAACACCCCGCCGGCGGCGTGTTCGGCGGCGTCGAACTCGACCAGTACACGCTCGGCAAGCTGTACACCGACCGGAACTGGGCGAGTCTGTCCGGCGCACTCGCGGACTACGCGTCGGGCGATCCGACCGCGCTGATCGCCGGGCGCAAACCGGCCACCGCGGACGAGGTCAACTTCGAGTCGGTGTTCCAGACCGTCGCCTGCGCGGACGCGCCCTTCCCGGCCGACGAGGCGGTCCTGGAACGGGACATGGCCGTGTTCCGGGCCCGGCACGGCGCGCTGGGCGCGGCCATCGCCGCTCCGGGCGCGTGCCTGTATCTACAAACCAACACCGCCCCGCCGACCCGGATCGACGGCGCCGGTCTGCCCGGTGTCCTGCTCGTCCAGTCCGTCGGCGACCCGGCGACGCCCTACGAGGGGGCCCTGCGCATGCACGCGGCGCTGCCCTCGTCGCGGCTGCTCACCGTGCGCGGCAACGGCAACCACGGGCACTACCTGGTCGAGGGCTCGTGCGTCGACGACCGGGGCACCGCCTACCTGGTCGAGGGCACCCTGCCCGCGACCGACGTCGAGTGCACCGGCCCCGCGTCGGCCGATTCCGACCCGCGCCGATCGCCGGTCCCACACCCGCGCCGCTGACCCGCCCACAGGCCGCACCGGCCCCGGTCGCCGATCCCGTCGCCTCCCGGGCGGCGCGGGCGGCCCGGACCTGCATAGGGTGGTGCCGCAAGACTGGCATTTCCCCAAGGTCCGCCTGATGGCATGGTGAGGCACGTGCTGAGCTCGGTTTCCACCAAAGTCCTGGACGGGAGCGACCTGTCCGCCGTCCAGGCGCTGCTCGACCGTGACCCCGTCACGAACGTCTTCGTCGCGTCCCGGGTTCGACTCGCCGGCGTCGACCCGTGGCGACTGGGTGGCGAGCTGTGGGGTTATTACGAGGGTGGTCGGCTCACGTCGCTGTGCTACGCGGGGGCGAACCTGGTCCCGGTCGAGGCCGGCCCGGACGCCATACGTTCGTTCGCCGAGCGGGCCCGCCGCCAGGGCCGACGCTGCTCGTCGATCGTCGGCCCGGCCGAGGCGGCCGGCGACCTGTGGCGTCTGCTCGAACCGGTGTGGGGACCCGCTCGCGACGTGCGGCCGGTGCAGCCGCTCATGGTCGCCGAGGAACCCTCGCGCGAGGTCGCCCCGGATCCGCTCGTGCGCCGGGTGCGTCCGGACGAGCTGGACCTGGTGATGCCCGCGTGCGTGGCGATGTTCACCGAGGAGGTCGGCATCTCGCCGCTGATCGGCGACGGCGGCACCCTGTACCGCGCTCGGGTGGCCGAACTCATCGCGGGCGGGCGGGCGTTCGCCCGGATCGAGGACGGCCGGGTGGTGTTCAAGGCGGAGATCGGCGCGGTCACCCGACACGCGTGCCAGATCCAGGGCGTGTGGGTCGCGCCGGAGCGGCGCGGCGAGCGCCTGTCCGAGATCGGCATGGCGGCCGTCCTGCGGCACGCGCTGAGCGAGGTGGCCCCGATCGCCAGTCTCTACGTCAACAGTTACAACGGCCCCGCGCGCGCGGCCTACCGGCGGGTCGGCTTCGCCGAGACCGGGGCCTTCATGAGCGTGCTGTTCTGATCCGGCCCGTGGTGTCCGGACAGCGGCGGCGACCCGATTCCAGGGAGTGCGTGTGCTGATGGAGTGGACGTGCCGGGTCGTCGATCTCGCCGAGTACGCGGACGAGGCGGTCGACGTCCAGGCCGGCGCGTTCGGTCTCGCCGACGACGAGATCGCGGTGCGGCAGCGGATAATGCGCCGGCACGCGACCTTCGCCGGGGTGCGTTCCCTGGGCGCGTTCGACGACGACGGTCGACTGGTCGGCTTCGGCTACGGCTATCCCAATCTCACCGACCAGTGGTGGAGCCTGGTGATCGAACCGCACCTGGCCCGGGCCGGATACCGGGCCTGGCTGGACGAGTCGTTCGTGGTCGGCGAACTGCACGTGTTGCCGCGCTGGCAGGGGCACGGCATCGGACGCACCCTGATCACCCTGCTGTGTCGGGGCCAGGACCGGTCGCACATCCTGCTGTCGGCGATCGACGAACACACGCCGGCCCGCCGGTTGTACCGCGGTCTGGGATTTCGGGACCTGGCCCGTCCGGTCCTGTTCCCGGGCAACGACCGCCCCTACGCGGTGATGGGCGCGGTGCTGCCGTTCACGTGAGGCGTCCGCACCGCGCGGATCAGGACAACCACTCCGCGACGGACAGCAGGTCCTCGCCCGCCGGATCCTCCACCGACACGCACCACAGGCCGAGCGCCAGCGCCTGCACCAACGCCCAACCACGCACCCGCTCGGCGTCCAGGTCCAACGCGTTCGCCAGCCAGGTCACCCGCCGCCGCACCAGCGCCTGCGGACGCGGCTCGGCGACCACCGTGGCCATCCGGTCCCGGACCAGCGCGCCCAGGTCGAAGGCCCGTTCGCCGAGCATCGGGCGCGGGTCGATGGCCAGCCACTTCGTCCGCTCGGCGGCCAGCACGTTGCCGTGGTGGAAGTCGGTGTGCAGGACCACCACCTCCGGCTGCGACGCGGCCAACTCGCGGCACAGCGACACCGCCTCGTCGACCAGTGCCCGGGGACACGGGCCGGCCAGGTCCGCGTAGCGGCGCGGGATCGATTCGCCCCAGTGCTCGGCCCGATCCGCGACCGGTTCGATCGCGCAGTCCGCGGGCGGGGTCACCCACAACCTGCGCACCACCTCGGCGGCCTCCAGCATCGCCCGGTCCTCGGCCAGGGAGCGCAGCGACACGTCCGGCTGGAGTCGCTCCAGCAACAGCGCGCCGCGCTCGGGATCCGCGTCGAGCAGGCGAACCGCCCCGACGCCGTTCCACAACGCGAGCGCGCTCGCCTCGTGCGCGGTGTAGCGGTCGATCAGGCCGAGCTTGAGGGTGGCCGGCGTGTCGTCCGCGCGCCGGACGAGGAAGGTCAGGCTGAGTGCGCCGCCGGGAATGATCGCCCGTTCCACGGTCAGTTCCCAGCGCCGCGCGTATTCGGCGACCGCCTCCGGCAGCCCCGCCAGCCAGGGGCGGGCCACCTCCTCGCCGCACCAGCGCAGCGCGGTCCGGGTCAACCGCTCCGGGACCTCGACCGGATCGTTCACGTGCGGCTCCCGGCCGCCGGTGCCGCCGGGTCGCTCGGCGCGGGCAACCCCGGGAACGCGGTGCTCGCGCCCCGCCACCGCACCGCCCACACGGCGCTCTCGCGCAACCAGCCCGCCGCCTCGTTGCGCAACGGCGCCCCGCTCGCGGCCACCAACTCGCCCAGATGCAGGGCGACCGCGTCCTCCAGGTGGATCGCGAGCCGGGTCGCGTCGGCGGGCGTGGCCACCGTGAACGGGATCGTGTACGCGGCCGCCGCCGGTTGCGCGACCGCGCCCCGATCGCCGATCAGCCGCGCGATGGTGTCCCGGCGGGCCCGGTGCGCGTCCAGCGCGCTGCGGGCCTGGGTGCGCTCGGTACCGGTCAATCGGCCGCCGGCCACGCCGTAGCCGTAGACGGCCGCGTGCTCCGCGTCCAGCGCGTCGCGCAGCGCCTTGACCTCGGGGGTGGCGGACCCGGACGGGGTCGGCCGCGGCGTGCTCACGATGTGCTCCGAAGCAATTGGGCGTGTCCGGCCAGGCACGCGGCGGTGGCGGCCAGGGTGCGGGCCAGTTCGGGGGAGACCGCGTCCAGTCCGCTCAGCCGCTCGTCGGACGCCTGCCGGGCCCAGTCGGCGATCGCGGTGCCCGCCGCGGCGGCGTCCTCCGGCGCGTTGCCGGCGGGCGGCGCGGAGTGCGCCGCGCCCTTCGCGAAGACGGTCAGGTGCTGGCGCAGCTCGACCGAGAGCGGCCGGATGTGTTCGGCCAGCGTGGCGTGTCGCGCGGCGACCGCGTCGTAGCGCGCGAGCAGTGCCCCGGTCGCCGCGTGGGCCCGCTGCCGCGCCGCGTCGTCCGCCTTGCGTCGTCCCTGGCCCGAACCCCCGCCGCCGTCGTCGCAACCCACGACGCCGGCGGCGATCGTCGCTGCGGCCACGGCGCCCAGGACGGCCCGTCGCGTCGGCCCCGCGTCGCGCATGCGTCCCGCTCCTGACCCTCGTCCGTGATGTCCGTTGCCGGCCTCCGGCCGTGTCGGACGCTATCGCATCCGCGGTCGTGCGGACCCCGGTGGACATCCGGCGTACGCCGGGCGGACGTGCGCGAGATGGGCTCCGGACCGGATACTGTTGTCCTTCCACGACCCGCCCCGGCGGTCGACGCACCTGAGACAACAGCACACGCAGCCGAGGAGTCACCCGGATGAGCACCACCACGTTGGACCGGCTGCGGGAGTTGCTGGAGCCGGTGGTATCGACGGTGGGCGTGGATCTGGAGGATCTCTCCCTCACCCCCGCCGGCAAGCGCCGGGTGCTGCGCGTGATGGTCGCCGCCGACGGCGGCGTGGATCTGGACAAGGTCGCCGAGGTCAGCCGGGCCGTCTCGGACGTGCTGGACCCGAGCGACGTACTGGGCAGCCTGCCCTATCAGTTGGAAGTCACCACCCCGGGCGTGGACCGTCCGCTGACGCTGGAGCGCCACTGGCGCCGCGCGGCGGATCGGCTGGTCCAGGTCCAGTTGCACGACGGCGACGCCGTGACCGGCCGGATCGGCGCGAGCGATGCCGAGGGCGTGGATCTGGACGTCGAGGGCAAACCGCGCCGGCTGGGCTACGCCGAGATCGCCAAGGCGGTCGTGCAGGTCGAGTTCAACCGCAAGAGCGCGGACCCGGCGGTCGACGCCGAGGACGACGAGGACGACGAGGTCGAGGACATCGACCCCGACAACGACGACACCAAGGACGAGGAGGCGTAGGACGTGGACATCGACATGAGCGCCCTGCGCGGGCTTGAGCGCGAAAAAGAGATCAAGTTCGACCTCCTGGTCGAGGCCATCGAATCGGCCCTGTTGATCGCCTACCACCGCACCGAGGGCAGCCTGCCCAAGGCGCGGGTGGAACTGGACCGCTCCACCGGTCACGTCACCGTGTGGGCGACCGAGACCGACGAGGCCGGGCAGCGCGTTCGCGAGTTCGACGACACCCCGGACGACTTCGGCCGGATCGCGGCGACCACCGCCAAGCAGGTGATCCTGCAGCGGCTGCGCGACGCCGAGGAGGAGATCACGTTCGGCGAGTTCGCCGGCCGTGAGGGCGAGATCGTCGCGGGCGTGGTCCAGCAGGGCAAGGACAACCGCAACGTCCTGGTGGACCTGGGTCGCATCGAGGCGATCCTGCCGCCCCAGGAGCAGGTACCGGGCGAGCGGTACGCGCACGGCATGCGCCTGCGTTGCTATGTCGTACAGGTGCGGCGTGGGCCCAAGGGGCCGTCCATCACGCTCTCGCGCACCCACCCCAACCTGGTGCGGAAGTTGTTCGCGCTGGAGGTCCCGGAGATCGCCGACGGCAGCGTCGAGATCGCCGCGATCGCCCGCGAGGCCGGCCACCGCTCCAAGATCGCCGTCTACTCCACGCGGGCCGGGCTCAACCCCAAGGGCGCGTGCATCGGGCCGATGGGGGCACGCGTGCGTGCCGTCATGGCCGAGTTGAACGGCGAGAAGATCGACATCGTCGACTGGTCGGACGACCCCGCGCGGATGGTGGCCAACGCGCTGTCGCCGGCGCGGGTGAGCAAGGTGGAGATCGTCGATCTCGCCGCGCGTTCCGCCCGGGTGACGGTGCCCGACTACCAGCTCTCGCTGGCGATCGGCAAGGAGGGGCAGAATGCCCGACTTGCCGCGCGATTGACCGGATGGCGCATCGACATCCGGCCGGACACCGAGACCGGTGATTCGGACGACCGGGGACGGTCGGCCGAACCAGGTCGCGGTGAGGAGCGGTAGACTTGAACATGTCTGGTCGCAGGCGTGGCCGAGCATGCCCTCGTACACGGTCGGAAAAGCAGGAAATCACTGCCTTTCCGGTCCGGACATGCGTAGGTTGTCGGCAGCGTGCGGCCAAGGCCGACCTATTGCGGGTCGTGGCGGTGGAGGGCAGTTGTGTCCCCGACCCCCGCGGCCGAAAGCCCGGGCGGGGCGCGCATCTGCATCCCGACCCGGAGTGCCTGGCCCAGGCGGAACGTCGCAAGGCGTTCGTTCGGGCTTTGCGCGTGCCGGGGCCGCTGGACTCGGCACCACTGCGTGCTTTTTTGAGCGGTGATGGGTTGTCAGAGGTCGGTCGGACAGGTCCAGCGAAGCAGTACCTCGCGAGTCGGAAGTAGGTCGAGATTGCGATGAGCACTCGATGAGTACGCGATGAGTACAGACATGCGGTAGTGACGGTCCGGCGGACGACCAACCCCGGACCAGAAGGAGCGACGTGGCAAAGGTCCGGGTATACGAACTCGCCAAGGAGTTCGGAGTCGAGAGCAAGGTCGTCATGGCCAAGCTCCAAGAACTCGGTGAGTTCGTTCGTTCGGCGTCCTCGACGATCGAGGCGCCGGTTGTTCGCAAACTGACGGAAGCACTCAAGACGGAAGGCGGGCCCTCCCGCCGGCCCCAGCGTCCCGCCCCCTCGGGCGCGCCGCAGGGTGCCACCCCAGGTTCAGCGCAGGGCGCCGCGCGTCCTGCCCCCGCTCCGGGCCCGCGCCCGGCGGGTGCGCCGACTCCGGGCCCGCGCCCGGCGCCGCGCCCGGCCCCCCAGGGCAGCACCGCCCCGCCCGTGGTGCCAGCCGCCCCGGCCGCCGAGGCGGCTCCGGCCGCCCCGCGTCAGGCGGAGCGTCCCGCGGCCCAGTCGGGTCCGCGTCCGGCCGGTGCGCCGGCTCCGGGCCCGCGCCCGGCAGCGCGTCCCGCCGAGCGTGGTCCGGCCGAGCGTGGCCAGAGCGACCGCGGTCCGGCCGAGCGCGGTCCGCGTTCGGACCGTCCGGCGGCGGCCTCCTCGGGTCCCGGTGCGGGCAACCGTCCGGGCCCGCGTCCGGCCGGTGCCGGCCAGGGCGGCCCCGGTGGCCGTCCCGAGCGCGGCGATCGTCCCGAGCGTGGCGAGCGTCCCTCCGGTCCGCGTACCGGTGGCGCTCCGTCCGCCGGTGGCGCGCGTCCGTCGGGTCCCGGTCAGGGTGGTGCACCCCGTCCGGGTGGCACCCGTCCCGCCGGCCCGCGTCCGGGCAACAACCCCTTCACCTCGGGCAGCACCGGCATGCCGCGGCCGCAGGCCGCCGGCGGCGCCGGTCGACCCACCCCCGGTGGCATGCCGCCGCGTCCGCAGGGTCCTGCGGCCGGTGGCCCGCGTCCGGGTGGTTCGGGTGGTCCCGCGGGTCCCCGTCCCGGTGGTAGCGCAGGCCCCGGCGGCCCGCGTCCCAACCCGGGCATGATGCCCAACCGTCCGGCGCCCGCTCGTGGCCCGGGTGGTCCCGGTCGTCCCGGCGGTGCGCCCGGTCGTCCCGGCGGTCCCGGTGGCGGCGGCGGTCGTCCGGCGGGTGCCGGCGGCGGTGGCGGTCGTCCCGGCGGCGGCGGTGGCGGCTTCGGCGGTCCCCGTCCCGGTGGTGGCGGCGGCGCTCCGGGTCGTCCCGGTGGCGGCGGCGGCTTCGCCGGTCGTCCCGGCGGCGGCGGTCGTGGTGGCCCCGGTGGTCGCGGCGGCACGCAGGGTGCGTTCGGTCGTCCCGGTGGGCGTCCGGGCCGCGCGCGCAAGTCGAAGCGTCAGCGTCGTCAAGAGTTCGACAACATGCAGGCTCCGTCCGCCGGTGGCGTGATGGCTCCTCGCGGCAACGGACGCGTCGTCCGGATGTCGCGCGGTGCCTCGCTCACCGACTTCGCGGAGAAGATCAACGCGAACCCCGCGGCACTGGTCCAGATCATGTTCAACCTGGGCTCGCTGCTGACCGCGACCCAGTCGGTGAGCGACGACGAGCTGCAGACCCTCGGGGCCGAGCTCGACTTCGTGATCCAGATCGTCTCCCCGGAGGAGGAGGACCGCGAGCTGCTCGAGTCCTTCGACCTCGAATGGGGCGAGGACGAGGGCGACGAGGAAGACCTCGAGGCCCGTCCGCCGGTGGTCACCGTCATGGGTCACGTCGACCACGGCAAGACCCGCCTGCTCGACGCGATCCGCAAGACGAACGTGATCGCGGGCGAGGCCGGTGGCATCACCCAGCACATCGGTGCCTACCAGGTCGCGACCACGGTCAACGAGGTCGACCGCAAGATCACCCTGATCGACACCCCCGGTCACGAGGCGTTCACCGCCATGCGTGCCCGCGGTGCCAAGTCGACGGACATCGCGATCCTCGTGGTCGCGGCGGACGACGGCGTGAAGCCGCAGACGATCGAGGCGCTCAACCACGCGCAGGCGGCCGGCGTGCCGATCGTCGTCGCGGTCAACAAGATCGACAAGGAAGGCGCGGACCCGACCAAGGTTCGTGGCCAGCTCACCGAATACGGGCTCGTGGCCGAGGAGTACGGCGGCGACACGATGTTCGTCGACATCTCGGCGAAGCAGGGCCTGGGCATCGACGAGCTGCTGGAAGCGGTCGTGCTGACCGCGGACGCGGCTCTCGAGCTCACCGCCAACCCGCACCAGGAAGCCCAGGGCATCGCGATCGAGGGTCACCTCGACAAGGGCCGCGGCCCCGTCGCGACCGTCCTGGTCCAGCGCGGCACGCTGCACATCGGCGACGCGATCGTGGTCGGCGAGGCGTACGGCCGGGTCCGCGCGATGATCGACGAGAACGGCAACAACCTCACCGAGGCCACGCCGTCCCGTCCGGTCATGGTGCTGGGTCTGACCTCGGTGCCGGGTGCCGGTGACAACTTCCTCGTGGTCGAGGAAGAGCGCACCGCGCGTCAGATCGCCGAGAAGCGGGCGGCCCGGGAGCGCAACGCGACCCTGGCCCGCCGTTCGAAGCGCGTCTCGCTCGAGGACCTGGACAAGGCCCTCAAGGCCGGCGAGATGCAGCAGCTCAACCTCATCCTCAAGGGTGACGGCTCCGGTTCGGTGGAGGCGTTGGAAGACGCGCTGCTCAACCTGGATGTCGGCGAAGAGGTCGAGCTGCGGATCATCGACCGCGGCGTCGGTGCGATCACCGAGTCCAACGTCAACCTGGCGATGGCCTCGGACGCGATCATCATCGGCTTCAACGTCCGGCCGGAGGGCCGGGCGCGGACGATGGCGGACCGCGAGGGCGTCGACATTCGCTTCTACTCGGTGATCTACCAGGCCATCGAGGAGATCGAAGCCGCGCTCAAGGGCATGCTCAAGCCCGAGTACGAAGAGGTCCAGCTCGGCACGGCGCAGATCCGCGCGGTGTTCCGCTCCTCCAAGCTCGGCAACATCGCGGGCTGCATGGTCACCGGCGGGACGATCAAGCGCAACACCAAGGCGCGGATCATCCGGCAGGGGGCCGTCGTCGCCGACAACCTCAACGTCGAGGGCCTGCGCCGCGAGAAGGACGACGTCACCGAGGTCCGCGAGGGCTTCGAGTGCGGTATCAACCTCGGTTCGTTCAACGACATCAAGGTCGAGGACACCATCGAGACGTTCGAGATGCGGGAGAAGCCGCGAGGCTGACCCGGTAGGTCGAACCGATCGAACCGCTGATCGATGCGACGGATCCGCCCGGTACCCACCGGGCGGATCCGGCGTGTCGCAGGATGAGCGGTGGCACACCGGCAGTACGTGGGCCGGCGATACGAGTGATCAGCGTGACCAGTGGTATCCCGGGCCGCGACGTGTGTGCCCGGTTCTTTCGTCGGTGGCCTCAGCGGCCCCGACCCGAGGCCTCCCGGGCCGGCCAGGCCCGTCGCCTATGTTTGTGGGAACCATCAGCCTCGATGTGCTGTTCGGCGATGTGCACTCGTTGAAGGAAAAACGATCTTTGATCCGCCCCATCCTGGCGGACCTTCAGCGCAAGAATGCCGTTGCCGCCGCCGAGGTGGAGCATCAGGATTTGCATCGGCGCAGCGTGATCGGCATCGCGGTGGTCTCCGCGAGCGTCGAGCGATGCGCCGAGGTGTTGGACAACTGTGAACGGCTGGTCGCCGGCCGGCCCGAATTGGAACTGCTCTCCGCACGCCGCAGGGTGTACGGGGAGGACGACTGACGATCGTCGGACCGCCGTCGAACGAGCGGTCGGGCGGGCAGTCGAACGGAACAAGCAACGAGAGCGGCCCCCGCGTCCGGTGATCCCGGGCGCGGGGATCCCGCCGAAATGCCGAGCAATCGCAGGAGGATCAGTGGCCGACACCGCGCGGGCGCGCAAACTCGCGGACCGTATCCAGGTTGTGGTCGCGGAGACCTTGGAGCGCCGGATCAAGGACCCTCGTCTGGGGTTCGTGACGATCACCGCCGCACGAGTGACCGGTGACCTCCGTGAGGCGACCGTGTTCTACACGGTCTACGGCGACGAGACCGAACGGGCGGCGACCGCCGCCGCGCTGGAGAGCGCCAAGGGCGTGCTCCGCAGCGAGGTGGGCCGCCAGACCGGCGTGCGTCACACCCCGTCGTTGACGTTCATCGCCGACGCCCTTCCGGACAACGCCAAACTCATCGACGATCTCCTCGCCCGGGCACAGCAGGCCGATGCGGCGGTACGCTCAACCGCCGCGGGCGCCGGCTATGCCGGTGACGCGGACCCCTATCGGACCCCGGCCGTGGGCGACTCCGACGACGAGTCGGAGGCGGAGCCCAAGGCGGAAACACAGGAGGGCGACCGACCTTGACACCAGGCGTGGCGGCGGACCGGGAGCCCGGCCCGACCGCGGGAGGGAAGTCGCGGACCGGCGACTTCGACGCGCGGACGGTGCCGCCGACCGCGCCGGGTGCGGCCGAGTGGGACGAGGCGGTCCGCCTGCTCCTGACGGCCGGCGACATCACCCTGCTGGCACACGTCAGCCCCGACGGCGACGCGCTGGGTTCGGCGCTCGCCGTCGGGCTGGCGCTGCGCGAGTTGGGCCGCACCGTCCGGGTCTCCTACGGCGACGATCCCCTGGTGGTGCCGTCCTCGCTGGAGTTCCTGCCCGGTCAGGACCTGCTCGTGGCGCACGCCGAGGTGCCCGAGGAACCGGAGCTGGTCGCCGTCTTCGACGCGGCGGGCTCGGCGCGGCTGGGCCTGCTGGAGGCCAAGGCCAAGGCGGCCGGCACGCTTTTGGTGGTCGACCACCACGCCTCCAACACCCGCTTCGGCACGCATCACCTGATCGACGTCGAGGCGCCCGCGACCGCGGTGCTCGCCGACGAGCTGATCACCCGGCTCGGCGCGACGCTGACCGCCGACATCGCGACCGCGCTGTACACCGGCCTGGTCACCGACACCGGCTCGTTCAAGTACGTGGGGACCACCCCCGAGACGCACACCTTCGCGGCTCGGCTGATGGCCACCGGGATACGACACGACCTGATCCAGCGGGCCATCTGGGACACCTGCCGGTTCGGCTATCTCAAGGTGCTCGCCACCGCCCTGGCCGCCGCCCGACTGGACGCCGACGCGGCGGGCGGTCTGGGCCTGGTGTCCACCGTGATCACCCGCGCCGAACGTGCCGCGCACGGGATCCGTCTGGACGAGATCGAGGGCGTGATCGACGTGGTGCGCAAGAGCGGCGAGGCCGAGGTCGCGCTGGTGCTCAAGGAGGACGACGACGGCGCGCTGCGCGCCTCGGCGCGCTCCAAGGGCGCGGTGGACCTGGGCCGCGTCTGCGCGGCCTTCGGCGGCGGCGGGCACGCGTTCGCGGCCGGCTTCACCGCATACGACCCACCGGCCGAGGTGGTGGCCCGATTCCGGGACCTCCTGGCCGACGCACTACTGCCGGTCGCTCCGGCGCACGCAACCCCGGGAGACGACGCGTGAAGCGCCGCAACGCAGGACCCCCGCCGCCCGACGGTCTGGTGATCGTGGACAAGCCGGCCGGACTCACCTCGCACGACGTGGTGGGCCGGCTGCGCCGGATCGCCGGTACCCGCCGGGTGGGCCACGCGGGCACGCTGGACCCGATGGCCACCGGCGTGTTGGTGATCGGCATCGAGAAGGCCACCCGCCTGCTCGGCCACCTCGCGCTCACCGAGAAGGAGTACACCGGCACCATCCGGCTCGGGCAGAACACGGTCACCGACGACGCCGAGGGCGAGGTCACCTCGACCACCTCGGCCGCGCACGTGGACGACGCCTCGATCGCGGCGGGCGTGGCCGAGCTGACCGGCCCGATCCTGCAGGTGCCCTCGAAGGTGTCGGCGATCAAGATCGACGGCAAACGTTCGTACTCGCGGGTGCGCGACGGCGAGGAGTTCGAACTCGCCGCCCGCCCGGTCACGGTGTCCGCGTTCGAGGTGCTCGCCACCCGGCGCGAGGGCGAGACGCTCGACCTGGACGTGCGGGTGACCTGCTCGTCCGGCACCTACATCCGGGCGCTGGCCCGCGACCTGGGCGCCGGGCTCGGGGTCGGCGGCCATCTGACCGCACTGCGCCGCACCCGGGTGGGGCCGTACTCGATCGATCGGGCGCACACGTTGGCGGAACTGGAGGAGTCCTTCGGCGTGCTGCCGATCGCCGACGCGGCCACGGCGGCCTTTCCGCGCCGCGAGGTGACCGAGGACCAGGCGCGCGCCGTCTCGCACGGCGGCCGGCTGCCGGCCGACGACCGGGAGGGGCCGGTGGGTGTGTTCGGCCCCGACGGCACCTTCCTCGCGCTGGTGGAGAACCGGGAGGGCGTGGCCCGACCGCTCGCGGTGTTCGTGGGCTGAGACGTTCGCGGCCGAGGCCGGGCACGGCACCGCCGGGCCCGGGGTGACGGTCGCCACGGCGGGGGTGGGACCGAGCGACGGCGCCTGCGTGGGAAGCTGGACCCGCGACACGTCACGAAGAACGAGGAGCGGTTACGGTGCAGCGTTGGCGGGGCTTGGAGGACGTCCCCAGCGATTGGGGACGCTCCGTCGTCACGATCGGGTCCTATGACGGTGTGCATCGCGGACACCAACGGACGATCGGCCGGGCGGTCGCGATCGGTCACGAGCGCGGGCTGCCGGTGGTCGTGGTCATGTTCGACCCGCACCCCAGCGAGGTGGTCCGACCGGGCAGTCACCCCCCGCTGCTCACGCCGCACCACCGGCGCGCGCAGCTCATGGCGGACCTGGGTGTGGACGCGGTGCTGGTGCTCCCGTTCACGCTCGAATTCTCTCGGCAGAGCGCGGTCGACTTCGTGCGGCAGGTCCTGCTGGACACGCTGCACGCGGCCGTCGTGGTCGAGGGGCGCAATTTCCGATTCGGCCACAAGGCGACGGGCAACGTCGCGCTCTTGGAGGAGTTGGGCGTGGCGAACGACTTCACCGTCGTCGAGCCGGAGCTGTTCGTCTCCGGCGAGGTGACCTTCTCGTCCACCGTGGTCCGGGCCCGGGTCGCCGAGGGCGACGTCGCGGGTGCGGCCGAGCTGCTCGGTCGCCCGCATCGGGTCGAGGGCGTGGTGGTGCGCGGCGATCAGCGCGGCCGCGAACTCGGCTACCCGACGGCCAACCTGGAGGTGCTCCCGTACACGGCGATCCCGGCCGACGGGGTGTACGCGGGCTGGCTGGTGATCGAGGGCGAGCGCTTGCCCGCGGCGATCTCGATCGGTACCAACCCGACCTTCGACGGCACCGAGCGGCGGGTCGAGGCGTACGCGCTGGACCGGACCGACCTCGACCTGTACGGGATGCACGTCGCGGTGGACTTCCTGGAGTACCTGCGCGGGACCGAGCGCTTCGACTCGATCGACGACCTGCTGGAACACATGGCCCGCGACGTCAAGCGCGCGCGTGAGCTGATCGACGCGGCGGACCTGGGCCCGACGGGCTGAACCGGCGCCGCGCGGCCCGGTCGCCGCGCCGCCTTCGCTTCGCGACGGATGTGCCAAGGGCCGCCCCGGAATCTCCGGGGCGGCCCTTCGGCGTGTCAGCCCTGTCGCGGTGGTTGCCAGTCGCCGGGTGGGGGCTGCTGGTAGTACGGCTGCTGGGGCTGCGGTTGTTGTGGGTGGGGCTGTTGGTGGGGGTGCTGTTGTGGCTGGTGCTGCGGCGGCTGCTGCTGGGGGTACGGCTGCTGTTGCGGGTATGGCTGGGCCTGCTGCGGTTGGCCGTAGTAGGGCTGTTGTAGCGGTGGTTGCTGCTGTGGTTGCTGGTACTGGGGCTGCCACTGCTGCTGGTCGGCCGGCGGCTGGGTGCGGTGGAAGTCCTCGGCGACCAGCGCGGCCAGCTCGAAGTACGCCTCGCGGGTCTTGGGCCGCATCATGTCCAGGTCCAACTCCGCGCCCGCCGACAGGTGTTCGTCGAACGGGACGACCACGACCGCACGGCAGCGGGTCTCGAAGTGGGCCACGATGTCCTCGGTCTTGACCATCTTGCCGGTCTCGCGGACACCCGAGATCACCGTGATGCTGTTCGCGACCAGGTCGGCGTAGCCGTGCGCGACCAGCCAGTCGAGCGTGGTGCTGGCGCTGGTCGCGCCGTCCACGCTGGGCGTGCTGATCACGATCAACTGGTGGGCCAGGTCGAGCACACCGCGCATCGCGCTGTAGAGCAGTCCGGTGCCCGAGTCGGTCAGGATGATCGGGTACTGCTTGCCCAGCAGATCGATCACCGAGCGGTAGTCCTCGTCGTTGAACGTCGTCGACACCGCCGGGTCCACGTCGTTGGCCAGGATCTCCAGGCCGCTGGAGGACTGTGAGGTGAACCGCCGGATGTCCATGTAACTGTGCACGTGGGCCATCGAGTTGACCAGGTCGCGGATGGTCGCGCCGGTCTCCCGGCGGACCCGGCGACCGAGCGTGCCGGCGTCCGGGTTGGCGTCGATCGCGATCACCCGGTCCTGCCGCTCGGTGGCGAGCGTCGAGCCGAGCGCGGTGGTCGTCGTGGTCTTGCCCACGCCGCCCTTGAGGCTGATCACCGCGATCCGGTAGCAGCCCAGGACGGGCGTGCGGATCCGCTCCAGGCGTTCGGCCCGGCGCGCGTCGGCGGACTTGCCGCCGAGCCGGAAGCGCGGGGTCTGCCGGCGCGGTTGCGGTTGCTTGCGCAGCAGTCGGTCGCTGGTCAGCTCGACGGCGGCGGTGTAGCCGAGCGGCGCGCCGCCGACGGTTCGGGCGGGGGCGCCGCCGCCGTCGGGGGACCAGGACTGCGGTTGTTGGCTGCCCTGGGGCGGGGTGCCCGGGGCGTACGGCTGCGCGGGGTCGTACGGGTTGGGCTGCTCGGGGGCGCGGTCGGCCGGTGTGGGCGGCCCGGGCTGCCGGGTCTGGTGTTGCGGGGCTCCCGGCTGCGGGGCCTGGGCCTGGTGGGGCGGGGCCGGTTGCGCGTGCGGGCCGGGGGCGCCGTGGGGGGGCGTGCCCGGCTGGTACGGCGACTGCGGGTCGGGGCCGGCGGGCGGTTGGCCGTACGGGTTGTGCTGCGGGGCGGGTGCGCCCTGCGGCGGGGTGCCCTGGGCGTACTGCTCGGGGCGGCCGTAGGGGGCGCCCTGGGCGTGCGGCGGTTCCTGGCCCTGGGGGCCGGGTCGGCCGTACGGCGCCTGGCCCGGGCGGCCGTCGGCGGGCGGGGCCTGGGCGTACGGGTGGTGCGCCTGGTTGGGGTCGGGCTGCGGGTAGGGCGCGGGGGCCTGCGGGCCGGGGGCGCCGTGCGGCGGGGTGCCCGGCCGGTACGGGTCCGGGGCCTGCTGGTACGGGCCGGGCGCCTGGGCGTACGGCGGTTGGCCGCCCTGCTGCTCGGGCGGGCCGGCGGGGGCGTTGTTGCCGCCGAACGCGCGCCGCATCCACGAGCGTTCGTCCTGCGGGGGCGGCGCGGGCGACTGCTGCTGCGGAGGCGCGAGCGGCTCGCCGCTGGGCGGCGGCAGTGGTGCTCCGGCCGGCGGCGGGGCGCCGGTGCCCCAGGCCTCGCCGTGCGCGGGGGCCGTGCCGGACCAGCCCGGGGGCGGCATGGGCGAGCCCTGCGGCGGGGTCGTCGGGCGCGGCGGGGCGCCGGTCGGCATGGGGTATTGGCCGGGGCCGGGGGGCGGCGCCTGCTGCGGGACGCCGGGCGGCGGGGCCATGTCGTCGGTGATCGGCGCCATCAGCCGAGTGGCCGGGTCGGGCAGCGGGGCGCCCTGGGCCTGGCCGGGGTAGGGCTGCGGTTGCTGCCGGTCCGGGCCCGGGGGTGGGCCGCCCTGGTACGGCGGTTGGCCGGGCTGCGGCGGCGCGGGCTGCTGTCCGTACGGCGGTTGGCCGACGGGGGGCGGCGGTTGCCGGTCCGCGGGGGCCTGGCCCGGAGGCGGGTACGGCCGGTCGTCGGCCGGCTGCGGGGCGGCGGCCGAGGGGGCCTGCGCGGCGGGCTGCGGCTCGGCGGTGCGGATCTCGGGCGGGCCGGACGGGTCGCCGGTCGGGTGGTGGGTGGGGTCGTACGGCACGGGCGTCGGTGGTGCGTCGGCGGCCGGCGCGTACTGGTCGTACCCCGGCGGCTCGGGGGCGGGCCGCTGCTGTGGCGCGGGGCCGCCGGCCGCCTCGACGGGCGGGGTACCGGGTGCCTCGGGGGCCGGTCCGGCGGCGGACAGGCCGGGGATCGGGGTGCCGCCGGCGGGGGTGGTGGGCACGTCGTGCGGGTCGAACGGCGCGTCCTGGGGCGCGTCGGCCCGGTCGGTGGGCGCGGCGGGCTCGGAGTCGGGCCCGGGGCCGGCGTCGTGCGGCGGCTGCTCGGCGGGCGCGGCGTCGTGCGGCCGGGAGGCGGGCGGGGTCTGCTCGGCCTGCTCGGCGTGATCCGGGCCGCGGTGGTCCGACTCGGCGGTCGGCGTGGTCGGTTCGCCGACCTCGCGTGGATCGGCGGCGGGGCGACCCTGGTCGAACGAGGGCGGCACGACCATGGTCGGCTCGCCCGGGGTGAAGGGCGGCTCGGCGTCCGTCCCCCGGTTCGGCTCGAACGAGGGCGGCACGACCATCGTCGGCTCGCCCGGCGTGAACGGCGGCGGACCGGCCGGGTCGTCGGTGGGGCGGCCCTGATCGACGGAAGGCGGCGCGACCACGGTCGGCTCGCCGGGGGTGAACGCCGGGTCCGCGGCGGCCGGCGGGCCGGCGGGGGGCTGTTCGGCCGACGGCGTGCCGTACGGCAGCGGCGCCGAGGGCTCCGGCGGGGTGAACTGCGGCGGTACCACGGTGGTCGGGTCACCCGGGGGCGGGCCGAATCCGCTCGGCGCGCCGTCGGGCGCGGTACCCGGCTGCCCGGGGTCGTACGGAGACTGCGCGTCGCCCGGGCGCGATGCGGCGTGATCGACCCCGTAGGGCTCGGCCGCGGGTCGGTGCGTCGCGGGCGGCTCGGCCGGCGGCGTGCCGTAACCGGGCGGGGCCTGCGCCGGGCGGGCCGGCGGCACCGACGCCCGGCCGGGCTCTCCCGGGCCGGAGCCGTACGGACCCGGGGCGGCGCCGGTCGGCCCACCCGGGCCGGGCCCGGTCCCGTACGGCAGCGGTGCGGGCGGCTCGGGCGTCCGCGCGGGAGGCACCAGCGTCGCGTCGTCGCTGCCGTAGCGGGGCGCCGCCGGCACCTGGGCACCCTGCCGAGGGGGTGCGGGCGCGCCCACTCCGGACGGTGGTGGCGCGGGCGCGCCGCCGTCCTGGTGCGTGTACCACGAGGGCATGGTGAAGTCGGGTCCCGACCACTCCTCTTCCTCGTCGGTCCCCGGCTCGATGGGTGCGCCGTCCTGCTCGCTGCTCACGGTGTGGTCCTTCCGATCGTCCGGAGGCGGCTCGGCTCGGATCACACGGCGCCGCGCCGTCCGCCGTACCTCGACCGGAGTCGAGGCTGCCCCCTACACGAGTCTCACAGCGTAGTCAGCGGTGTCGGCAACCGTCGCCGGTCCGTCCGCCTGTTCGCGCGGAGCCGGTGTCGCGACCGCGCTCGGTCAGTCCATCCGCCGCGGCGGGCCGAGCAGGCCGACCTCGGCCTGAGTGGGCGTCAGCAATACGTACTTCCGGGCCTTCCTGGTACTCCACAGGGTCAGTTCGTCGGCGAGGGTGGGCAGCGCGGCCTCGTCCTCGCCGGGCAGGGACAACACCGACGAGGCGGCCTGCGCCTCGATCGGGGAGACCCGCTGGATGCCGACCAGGCCCGCGCCCACGCCGATCCGCTGCCGGGCCTGCGCCGGGTCCAGGAACGGCAGCAGGGTCAGCGTGGTCTGCCACGCCGCCGGCGCGAGCCGATTGCGCGGCGGGCGGGCGCCGCAGTCGCGGATGACCAGGACCGGGCTGCCGGCGGTGGGGCCCTGCGGGCCGAGCCGGCCCACCTGATGCACCGTCACGCACGGCTGGGCGCCGCCCGCGGCCTGGGCCATCGCGGACCACAACTGCGGACGACCGGACTCGATCGCGACCCGCGCGCCGATCGCCGCCGCCCGCAGCGCGATGATCTGCACCACGTAGGCACCGCCGACGAACGCGACGTCCAACGCCTCGGGCCGGAACAGGCCGAGCACCGCCGGATTGCGCTCGGGGTCGACCCCGATCACCACGCCGTCGTCGCCCACCGGCAGACCCAGGGCGGGCAACTGGGCGGCGGTCAGCAGGTGCCGTTCGTGCCGGGGCCCGACCAGTCGGGCCAGGCCCTTGCGCCGCGAGGGCGGCGGCACGGGAGTGCCCGAACCGGGGGTCGGGTTCGGCGTGGGGGCGGGCGGCGGGTTCGGGTTGCGGTTGTTGCCACGCCCGTTCGGGGCCCGGCGTCGGCCCCGGCCGGTGTTGGTGGTGCTCACTGGTCGATCCTCCCCGTACGTAGGCACCTGTGCCGGTTCGTCACGACAGGCCACCGAGCGGCAGGGTGGCCAGCAGGGCCGGTTGCTGCTCCCAGTCGAGTCGGGTCAGGCCGATCTTCTCGGCTCGGGCCCGGCGTTCCAACTGCCTTGTCACGTCCGCGAGTTCGCTGCCCGAGCGGGCGGCGATCCGGACGTGTGTGGTGAGCGCGGTGGTGCCGCCCACGCCGTGCGTGGCGGTCAACGCGAAGGTGGTGGCGATTGCCGGTGTCGCGGTCAGCGCGCCCACCAGGTCGGAGGTGCGGCCCTGGGTCAGTTGCGGCCAGCGGTTGGCCCAGTAGGTGGTGTGCCACCGGTCGTCGCAGCGCCAGGCCCGCTTGGACTCGGTGGTGCGCCGGCCGCCGCGCCCGTACTGGCGGGTGGTGCGGTTCACGCTGCACGAGGTGGCCAGCGCCTGGATCAGCTCGGCTTCCTCCAGGGCACGGGCGTCGAAGCCCGCACCGGTCAGGTTGCCGGCGAGTTGGTTGACCGCGCGCAGCAACGCCCGCTGGGCCCCCTCCTCGCCGCCACCGCGGGCGGCGACCGCTCCGGCACACAGCTCGGGCTCGAAGCGCAGCGCGATCCAGGTCAGCCGCAGCGCCGGCACGTCGTGCAGCCCCTGCTCGACGAGTTGGCGATACGACCGGGTGGCCAGCGCCTCCTCGGGCAGGTGGGTGGCCGGCGCGGGCTGGGTGTGCTGGACCACCTGGACCGAGGCCAGCGTCACGTCGTCGACGTCGAGCGTGCTCACGATCGTGGGCAGTGGCAGCGGTCGTTGCGCCCGGGTGGGGCGCAGCGGTTCGTCGCGCGAGGTGACCAACAGCACGGCGGTGAGGAAGGTGCCGTCGCCGATCAGGCCGATCGAGCGGCGGTCGCGGTCGGTGACCGAACTCGTCGCCAGCTGCGGTGCGCACTCCAGCACCGGGACCAGGACCGGATCCGCGTCGTCCGGGACGGCCGGCATCCGGTGCCGGCGGCGGAAGTCGAACACGATCGGCAACCACTGCACGAGCCAGCGCCCGCGCAGCCGCACCAGGGCGGGCGCCACGAGCAGGACCGCGAGGGCGCCCAGGCCGATCAACACCGCCGGATTGGTGGCCAGTCCGATCGCGACCAGCAGTACTCCGAGTTGGATCAACACGATCTGCTGGACCAGGACGCCGCCGATCCGGCCGGCGCGCGGGTGCACGCGCAGCACGGCACGCTGCGGCGGTGGTGGTGACGTCCCGTCGGGTGTGGGTGGGCGGGTCTGCCGATGCGTCCCTACCGGCGCGGGTGCGGCCACGTTTGTAGATCCCCCATGCTCACGACTTGTCCCCGTATGCCGTCGCCCGGCTGTCACGGCGGGTGCGGCACACCGTACGGTACGGGCCCGGGGGTTTGCCCGCGACCCTGTGGCCGCGTCGGTGATAGAACCTTCAGCCGGAGCGCACGGTCGATCACGGGGAGAACGATGGCATCGCGCCGCGAGCAACTTGAGGCGTACATCTTCGCGCGCCGCCGCATGGTGGCGGCGTTCCTGCAACCGGCGCCGGGTGGTGGCACCGAGGAGAACGCGCCCAAACCGATGCGCATGGTCACGCCGAGCATCGTGGTCGCGATGCTGGTGCTGGTCGGGTTCGGGGTGGTCGGGCTGATCAAGCCCGGGACGCCGCCGGGTTGGAAGGACAAGAGCAGCCTGATCGTGGGCCGCGACTCGGCGAGCCGGTACGTCTTCCTCGACGGCAAGCTGCACCCGGTGCTCAACATCGCCTCCGGGCGACTGCTGCTCGACCCGGGCAAGTTCAAGGTCAACATGGTCCCGGAGAAGCAGCTCAACAGCGTGAGTCACGGTGCGCCGCTGGGCATTCCGAACGCGCCGGACCGGCTGCCCACGGCCAAGGAGGTCAAGGAGCGCAAGTCCTGGACCGTGTGCGAGCGGCCGGCCGTCGGCAAGGACGGCAGGCCCGACCCGGCCGGCGAGCCGCAGCGCAGCGTGTTCATCGGCGCGTCCGCGGCGGACGGGGGGCTGCGGCAGGGCGAGGCGCTGTTCGTCCAGGACCGGACCCAGCACAAGTACCTGGTCTACCAGGGCAAGCGCTACCGGGTGGACGCGCCGACGGTGATCGTCGCGCTGAACCTGATCGGGATACCCGCGCAATCGGTCGGCGACGCGTGGCTGGCGACGCTGATCGACGGCGGCACCATCGACCACCCGATGCCGGCCGACTACGGCAAGGCGACCCAACTGCCGCTGGATCGGCAGTACAACAAGGTCGGCATCGTGCTGCGCGCCGAGGGCAGTGCCCAGCGGCAGAACTACGTGGTCACCAAGGAGGGCGTGATGCCGGTCAGCGAGCTGACCGCCGTGCTGTTGACCACGAACCCCCGGGCGCGGGAGGCGTACGGGAACATCCAGCCCGTCGCGTTCCCGGTCAACATCGGCACGCTCGGCGGCGCTGTGGTGCAGGACCGCACGTTCGCCGCGGACAAGGGCTGGCCGGAGATCCCGCCGACGCCGATGAACCGGGTGGAGCGCAACGACCTGGAGTTGCCGCGCAACGTGGTGTGCAACACGTTCTCCGGCGAGTGGCGCGGCAATCAGCCGGTGACCAGCCAGTCCGCCGGGATCCGGCCGCCGGAGCAACTGGTCGACGGCATGGGCGGCGTGTGGGTCAAGCCCGGTGCGGGGGCGCTGTATCGCGAGGTGACCGGCACGCCCGACGAGGGTGGTCCGACCTACCTGGTGGCCGACTCCGGGCTGCGCTACCGGGTGCCCGAGGAGGCGCAGGCCGGCGGCGCGCCGGCCGGTTCGAACCAGGAGAGCGAAGCGAAGCAGCGCCTGGGCTACAAGGGCGTGGAAGTGCGGGCGTTGCCCCGGGCGTGGTCCGAACTGGTCTCGCGGGGCCCGCAATTGAGTACGGCCGATGCGAAGAAGCCACAGGGTTCCTGAGCCGGGGTGCGGGAGTTGGGGTAGCGTCGGGTGGGTCGTGAGTGGTGACGACTTTCGACCCCGAGACACCGGAAGGCACCAGTGCAGACCGGCACATTGCACAAGGCCGCAGTGGTATCGACCGGGTCAAGGTTCCGTAACCATGCGTAGGGCGTCGCTTGGGTGGCGTCCCGGGTTGCGGTTAGAGTTCCCACGACGTCGCAACGGTGACGTTGGTGCGGGGGCACCCGACACGGGTGACACGAGCCTTCCCTCGCGCACGTCTGTCTCATGGGGGATGGTGAAACATGGCAGGTGAAGCGTTCAAGATCACTCCGCAGATGTTGGCGGAGTTGTCGAAGAAGGTTCAGGGCGTGGCGACCGACCTCGAAGCGGCCATCCAGGAGATGAACCGCAAGGTCGACGCGATCGAGGGTCAGTGGCAGGGCGCTGCCCGGACCCAGTTCGACCCGCTGCAGGAGCAGGCCGTGCAGAAGGCGCTCGGCGTCAAGCGCGCTCTTGATGCCATTTCCGGGGCCATGGGCCACAACGCCAACTCGTACGACCAGACCGAGACGACCGTGTCCGGCAACATCTCGAAGTTGATGTTCTGACCGAGGTTCGCCTCTCGGTCGCAGGCGGTCGTACTCGCTCTCGTACTGCTCGGGGCGATGCCCCGGTCGCAAGCCGGTCATCCGACACTGGGGAGAAAGCATGTCGCAGGTAGTTGTCACTTTTGCTGCGCTCGAACAGGCCGCAGCCGATATTCGTGCCCTCAACGCTCGTCTCGCCGACATGCAGTCGGGCCTGAAGCGGGACATCGCGCCGGTCACCGAGTCGTGGTCCGGTGACGCTCGCGAGGGTTACCTCGTGCAGCAGGCGAGCTGGGACCAGAACGCGCAGGGTCTGCAGGACGCGCTCAACGGCATCGCCGACGGCCTGATGCGTGCGGCCGACGCGTACCGCCAGACCGAGGCGTCCAACGCCAAGATGTGGCACTGACACCGGGAATTCCGGGGGCACCGGCGATCCGTCCCGGCGTGGTGGCGCTCGTTCGACAGCGCCACCGACGTGGTTTCGGTATCGGCGACAGCGGTATCGGCCCGGGGGCAGTCGCCGGGTCGGCGGCCGGTGCCATCGTTGTGACGCGGTGAGAGGAGGCGGGCCGGTGCCCGCCTCCTCCCGCGTCCGTCATCGGTCTCACGGGGGCCGGGACACCTACACGACAGACCTGGCCGGCCCGGGAGTCCGGGCCCGGCCCGGTGGTGATCCGGAAGGCGAACGAACCGATGCGACCCGTGCGGCGACGGTGGGCGGCACCTCTTCTCGCGTTTGGCCTGCTGCTGCCGGCGGGGTCGGCGGTGGTCGGTGCAGGGCCGGCGGACACCGGCCTGCTCGCGGGCAGTGATTGCCAATATCCGTCCAAGCCGATGCCCGGCAAGCCGTGGTCGCTGCAACGCGTCCTGCTCGACGAGCTGTGGCAGAAGTCCACCGGCAAGGGCGTCACGGTCGCGGTGATCGACAGCGGGATCGACGACGACAACCCGCAGTTGGGTCCGGCGATCGTGCCCGGCAAGGACTTCTTCAACGACAAGGCCAACGGCACCGACGACACCAACGGCCACGGCACGATGGCCGCGGGCATCATCGCGGCCCGCCCGGGCAGCCGACTGACCCCGGCGATCGACACCGGCTTCGTGGGTCTGGCGCCGGAGGCGATGTTGTTGCCGATCCGGCAGAACGGCGGCGACGACGCGACGAAGGGCAACGAGGACAGCCTGGCCGCGGCGATCGACTACGCGGTGGCGGGCGGCGCCACGGTGATCAACATTTCGCAGGACACCGTGGGCGGCCAGGAGCCGGGCGTCAAGCTGCGCGACGCGGTGCAGCGCGCGATCGCCAAGCAGGTGGTCGTGGTCGCCGCCGCGGGCAACTCCGGCGACAAGGACAACCTCGACTCGTGGCCGGCGAAGTATCCCGGCGTCCTGGGCGTCGGCGCCTCCGACCGCAACAACGAGCGGGCGCCGTTCTCGCAGAACAAGCCGTACGTGGGCGTGTTGGCCCCCGGCGTGGACATGTGGTCGACGGTGCCCAAGGGCGGCCACTGCCGCGGTGACGGCACCTCCTTCGCGACCCCGTACGTGGCCGCGGTCGCGGCGCTGATCCGCTCGGCACACCCGAACTACACCGCGGCCCAGGTGATCACGCTGATCGAACAGACCGCGCAGCGCGGCGCCCCGGGCCACACGGTCGGCGTCGGCTGGGGGGTGGTCGACCCGCTGCGGGCCCTCAACTCCACGGTGGTCCCCGCGTTCGCCCCGGTCCCGGACCCCCAGGTCGACCGCAGCACCGAACTCGTCAACGTCGCCCCGCTGGCCCACGGCCCCACCCGCGCCGACCGCGACCGCCGCCAAGCCTCGGTCGTCCTGTTCCTGGCCATCGGCCTCACCATCGTCGTCACCTGCACCGCCACCGTCATCCGCGACGCCCGCAGGCGCCGCGCGTCCGGCTGACGCATCACCGCACACCGACGCAACCGTTCGGCGGGCAGGTCGGTCACCGCGACGGCGCGTCGACGAGTCGTCGTTTCGGCGAGGCCGGTGAGGCTTCGTCGAGGATCTCGCCAGAGCAGCTGGGGGAAACGTGTCAGAGGGCATACCCGATACCAACCTGAGTCGTATCGCCTTTCCCGATCAGTCGCCGAAGAGCGACCCGCCCGTGGCACCGCCCGGTTCCCGGCAGCCCGCGGCCGGCCCACCGAACCCGCCTCCGGGTGTTCCGCCGATCCAGGATCCCGGCGGCTCGTTCGACGTGCCCGGCCGGACGTATGTGGAAGCGGACGCATTGACCCGCCTGGCCGGCACGGCCGACGGTTTCCAGGGCGAGATCCTCAAGATCAACCGGGACGCCGACGCCACCGCGCAAACGGCAGCCGGCGGGTTGGAGGGTTTCACGATGCAGGCGGCGCTACGCGAGTTGGCCCACGACTGGCCTTTGCAGGCAGCCTCCGCCGCGGCCCAGTTCACCCTGGCGGCGGAAGCCCTGCGCGCCAATGCCGACCGGTACCGGCACACGGAGCACGTCAACACCAACCTGTTCGGCTCCTGAGGAGAAGCGATGAACCTCGCACAGTTTCGACAGGCCAACCTCGACGGCCTGTCGGCGGCCGTGGCGTACTGGGACACCCTGGCCGGACAGATGCAGGGCGTCGAACTCCGCCTGGGAACCGAGTTGTCGGGGCCGATCAAGAGCGGCACATGGCTGGGACTCTCCGCCACGTTCGCCGGCCTGCGCATCGACACGGTGCACAAGCAGTTGGAGAACGCCACGCTGGAAAGTCGGGCGGTCGCCTCGGTGCTCAGTGACGTCAACGGTGATCTTCGCAAGCTGCGTGAGGAGTTGCGGAGCATCGAGGCGGAGGCGGCGGCCAAGAAGCTGGTGATCGCGGCGGACGGCTCGGTCAACTGGCCGCCGATGCAGGTCGCTCCCGGGCAGGAGGTGAGCAAGGAGGCCGGTGATCGTTACACCGCGGAACAGCGCTCGCACGCCGAGGAGATCGGTCGTCGGATCACCGACCTGCTGCGTCGAGCGGGCGACGCCGACGAGCGGGGAGCGGTGGCCTTGCGGGCCACGCGGGGCAAGGACGCGAGCACCTTCGACTCGCCCGACGCGCTCGGCGGTGGCGCCGAGGCCGATGCCAAGCGTGCGTCCGACCTGTTCACCCGCCTGTCCTCACTGGACGCGGGTGATCTGGACCTGTTGCGCAACATCATGCAGGCGAACTCGGGCAACCCGAACTTCGCCGAGGCGCTGACCCGGAGCATGAAGCCGACGGGTCTCTACGACGCCACCGGCCTGATCGCCCAGATGAACGCGCGGATAGCCGCCGGAGACAGGAACGACCCCAGGCTCGCGGACCTGAAACAACTCCAGACCGACCTGGGCAATTCGCTGGCCGCGGCCAGTCCGCGCCTGGCCAAGGACCCGGCGTGGATGGCCTCGATGACGGAGGCGGGCCGCCGGTTCGTCCGGGTCGGCGACGGTGACGCCTACCCGGGCCGGGCCACGGTCTACGGCTACCAGTTGCTGGGCACGCTGCTGAGCCATGGCACGTACGACACCGGCTTCCTTCGGCAGACCGCCGACGAGGTGATCGCGTTCGAAAAGGCCGCCGGCAAGCCGTCGATCTGGAGCACGACCCTCATCCCGCCGCCCCGCTTCGGCCTGGACCTCTCCCGCCCCGGCAGCGGCTACGACCCGGTGACCGGCGTACTGACCGCGATGAGTTGGAACCCCGAAGCGGCGAAGGGCTTCTTCGGTGACGGCGGCCCGGCCCGACTCGACTACCTGTTCAAGGGCCGCGACCCGATCCCGGACCATGTCGGCGGCGGCGGTGAGCCGACGAGTTTCGACGCCTTGGGGAACGCGCTACAGGCCGCCACGACCGGCCGAATCCCGACGGGCGGTGTGGGGCTGCCGGACTCTCCGATGTTGCCGCACGACGATGTGATGCGACGCATCGCGCAGGAGTCGGTCACCTACCTCGGTGGTCATTCGAAGCTGGGTGGTGCGGTGCCGGGAAGTATGAGCGACAGCGTCGCGAATATTCTTTCGGAATATGTGGAGGAAACCCATCGCAGCCTGGCTCGGCAGGATGGGACACAGCCCTTTTTCGATACCGGTGATCTGGTTCGGGCAATCAAGGGGACGGCTCAGGATCCGGCCGCCTTCAGATCGCTTTACAATCACGAGCTGGAATACACCGCGGCCACCGTGTCCGCCGTTCCGCCGGGGGACCATCAGCGGATCAGGAACGAGATTGTCGACGGCTCCGAAGCGCTCGGGGCCATGGACGAGATTCGCGCCCAGGAAATCAAGGACCGAGCCGGCGATCAGGACAGCGCGAAGAACTGGGAAAGCAAGTACTGGTACCACGGGGTGGGCGGCGGCGTCAACGCGCTGGCGGGGGTCGCACTGCCGCCTCAGTACGCATTTCTGGGGGACCTCGGCCAGCGTGGGGTCAGCCTTTTCACCGACGGGTGGTATGCGGATCGGAGTGCCGATATCGCCGAGAAGACGGCACTCGACGTGGAAGAGTTGCGTCGGGACAACGCGGATCGGTTGGACCGGGCATTGAGGAGTTGGGGATCCAACAGTCCGGAGCGGGACGCACCCGGTTTCGGCGAGACCCTCAGAGGGTGGATCAACGACTCGCAAGGCGGCTACGGGGTGGGCGGAAAAAGGGCTCACGATCTTCTTGGCGCGTGATGCGGCCACGAGGTGGCCCGACAATTCCCTTCGACAATTGAAAGCGTGTGTTCATGGCCGGTGTATTCGGGAGACGCAGGACCGTTGCCCTCGCGGTCGTCGGATGTTCGGTGGTTGTCGGCGGGATCGTTCTCGCAACGAACGAGCAGCTCCCGTGGCAATCCGAGGAGTATGCGGCGCCGTCGAAAGTGTGCTCGGGTGCGTTGGCCGGCAAGGAGGCCGTGCGTTTCGTGAGTGGGTCGGCGAAGGGCAGCCACGGGGACATTCGGACGATGGAGACCGTCCGGCCCGTTTCGCAGACCTTCTCGGGAAGCTTCACCTGCGAGGTTTCCGTGCCTGTGGCGCGGGGTGCGGCAAGTCTGCCGGCCTCCCGTTTCATCGAAACGCCGGTTGCCGATCGTGCTCGGTTGGACTTCACGATGTCGGGGCCGACGAGTGAGACGGACGGCAAGATCTGGTCGACCTATCAGGACGGTGCGACGCCCCTCGGGTCCGGTCTCAGCGGAGCGGTGACCGACAACGAGGCGTGGGTTCTGATGCCGAAATGCGAAAAGACGCCGAGTGATCTGCGGGACATCCCGCGGTTTGCCAGGCTCGGAGTGGCTCGGACCAAGAACGCGTCAACGGCCGACACACGAGCCGAACTGGCTGCGATGCTGACCCGGTTGGCGAATCGGGCGATGGAGGCGGTGGGCTGTACGGAGCGGATACCCGCTTTGGATATTTCCGCCGGTCCGGTTCGCCGGACAGCGCTGCCGGCCACGGGTGGGTGTCTTCCGGTGGGTGCGGCGGAACTTGGGATTGGGAATGTGGCGGGGTGGAGTCAGGAGAGCTTCGTGACGAACCCCGACTCCCTATCATGGTGTGATCTTTATAATGAAAGAGGGGAGCGGGCTTTGCGGTTCACGAAGATGCGTTATTATTTTGCTGATCCGCGGAACTCGGTTAATTATGCGTTTCCGGGTGGGCGGGCGTTGCAATGGGGGTGTGAGCCTGGGCGGGGCTCTCGGGCGGAGGTGGACGCCGCGCCGGTGCGGGTGCTTGATCGGTCGGACGATCGCTTGCGGCCTTTGGGCGAGCTGAAGGCGGCCCTCGTGTCCGCTGCGCCCGAACCGGCGGCTTGCGCGGTTGCGGCGAAGTAGGTGGCGCGCGCCAGGGGGCGCGGCGGCGGCCTGCTTGATGGCGGTCGACGGCATGATCGTGGTGGGTAGCCCGGAGATGCATGTCGACAGCGCAGACGATCTGCATATCGATCCGCGTCAGGTACGGGCCGAAGTGGCCAGCGATGATCCTGTTCTCGGAATCGGCGCGGCCAGTCATGCCGGGTGGCAGGCCGACCATGGGAGGAACGTGCCGCGCACGCGTCGGAATTCGGCGGAAATCTTTCCGAGTCCCTCGCCGTGTAGGCCGATGTGACCGGGAAACGGGCCGTGGCGGGGCTGCCGTTCGTCAGCGCTGATCGTAGGGGCTGCCGCCCGGGTGGTAAGTCGGTGGCGGGGGAGTGGGCCAAGGGGGCGCGACCGCCTGCCGGTGGGCCGATTCGCGGGCGCGGCGACGGCGGGTGGTGATGACGGCGGCGCCGGCCACGAGGGCGGCTGCGGCGATGGTGCCGACGAGGATGGGGACGAGGAGGCTGTCGTCGTCGGACTTGGGGGCAGTGGCTGCGGCCGGGGGAGCGGTGGCGCTCGGCGGCGCGGACGCGGCGGCCGAGGGGGCGCTTGGTGCGGTGCCGGCGGGAGCACTCGGCGCGGGTTTGTCGCCGCGCACGCCGACGAGCGGATTGACGTCGGCGGGACCGGGTGTGTCGGTGGCGGCGAGGGCCTTGCGGGGGCTGACGATGCCGTAGCCGAAGGCGTCCGAGGGGATGGGCTCATTGGGCCGGTTCGCGGTGTCGAGCAGCCGCCGGATGACCTGGTTGGCGGTCCAGTCGGGGTGAACCGACCAGACGAGCGCGGCGACGCCGGAGGTGAGGGCAGTGGCGGAACTGGACCCGGTACCAACGCAGTAGTGGGTTTGGGACACACAAGCACTGGCGATTTCCTGCCCTGGAGCCGCCAGTGAGGTCCACGACCCGCGCACGCTGTTGTTGGCCGGCTCGCCATCACGATTTACGGCGCTGACGGAGAGGACGCCTGGGTAGGCCGCAGGGTAGACCGGCGTATTGTCTTGGTTATTTGGCGTGTTGCCGCTGGCTGCGATCAGCAGCTTCCCCTTGCCCAACGCATACGTTACGGCGTCTTTCAAGGCAGGGGTGTTGATATTTGAACCCACGGAAAGATTGATGACCTTGGCCGGTGAGTCGGCGGCGAGGCGAACACCTTCAGCCAAGGACGGTTGATCGATACCTCCGACCGGAGCGGGGTTTGTGCGGAACGGCAGGACCTTGGCGCCTGGAGCGATGCCGAAGGCGCCTTGACCACCGCCTGCTTGGCCCTGTCCCACGATAAGGCTGGCCATTGCGGTGCCGTGCCCGTCTTGATCACCTGCAGTGTTCAGACTCGGCAGAGTCTGCCCGACGAGGTCCAGATGAGTGGCGTCCACGCCCGAGTCGACCACGGCAACTGTGACTCCTGCGCCGCGCGTGGTTTTCCAGACGTCATCGATTTTCCAAGCGTCCAAGTACCACTGTTGTGCTCGGATGGACTCGGCATGAGCGGGTGGAGCGAAGTGGCCCGCGCCGACCATGATGATCAGGAGCGCGCCGAGCGTGGCGGACATCCGGAACGTTCGGGTGAGGCGTCCGCTCATGCGGCGAAGTTGTCCTTCCTAAGACGGTGGCGCGGGCGTGTCAGTCGATGACCGGCGGGACGACGCCTGGTCGGCGAGGGCCATCCCAGACATTGTCGTCATCGTCTTCGGAACGTGAGGTGCGGTGTCGGACCTGCTCCGAGCGGGCGCCGCCGGTGAAAGGTGTCCGCTGCCCGGGAGATTGCCTTGCGGCCCGGCTACCGACACCTTCCGATGCCGGGTCGCCGCCTTCTACTGGCAGTGCCCGCAGTCTCGGTGAATTCCGGTTGGATGCCGTTCCCGAGGCGTTACCCACAGAGCCGCCTCGGGACGCGGCAAGCCTGCGGCCGGCACCGGTCGAGGATGGGCCTCCGGCGACACCGGGGGCACCAGAAGCCCCCGGCATCCCGCCGAGGCGCCCGGAAGAGCTGGTGCTGGACGGACCGGTGGTCCCGACTGCGTTCGAGTTGCGCGCTTCCGGGCGCGCAGTGAATGATCCCCGTCCACCCCCAGCTCCCGGAGGACCGCCACTCCGCGGCGAGGAGCCGGGCGGAACCCCGGCTCCGCCCGGTACCGTTCCGGGGAAGCCACCGCGTGGCGGCGTGCTGCCGGTACTCCCGCCCCCGCCCCCGCTTCGTGGGCCGGAACCGGGGACGCTGGTGCGTCCGGAGCCGCCACCGGGTATGCCAGGGTTGCTCCCCGTGACCGGAAATAGGTTGCCTGGAGGCCCTCCTCCAGGACCATTGCTGCTGGGCACGGTCACTTGTCCCGGCCCGCCGCCGGAGACTTGCGACTGCCAGGGAGCAGTTGCAGTGGGGTCAGGGACCGTGAGCGAACCACTGCCTTGCAGATTGGTCGACTGCGGTACATAGGGGGTGTTGCCTCCCGCAGTGGTTCCGCCTCCAGGACCTCCGTTGATGGGTGCGGAGCCCTGCGGGGCGGAGTAGATCCCCGAGCTAGGTCGGGTTGCTCCGGAATGCGTATCCGTCCTGCTTTGGCCGCCACCGCCTTGGCTGCTGCCACCACCGGAGGTGCCCCCGCCTGGGCCATCTATGGATGTGAGGCCCTGCAAGGTGTCACCGGGTGGAATCGGAAAGGCCGGCGCCTGCATTGCCTTCAGGTCCTGTGCCGTCACCCGATACGTCGAAGCAAGCATCCGCATCTGTGCCACCGCCTCGCGGTGGGCCGCGTCGACCTGGGCCTTGGCTTCCTGTTGGGCCTTGACCGGGTCCACGCCGCCGGGAGGTGGGCCACCGGCGGCCTGGGTCGTCACGGCCAGGGAGACCGTGGCCACCGGGCCCTGGTTCGCCTTGGCCACGATCGCGGGGTCCATGCGGGCCGGCATCCGGGCCTTGGCCACGAAGATCTGTTGGCCCACGTGATTGACGTGGTTGCCGGCCGCCGCGACGTAGTCGCCGAGTCCTGATGCGGCAGCGGTGAGACCGCCCGCCCAAGTGCGGAAGCTGTCCGCGCTGGGGCCCTCCCAGACACCGTCGAGAGCCTTGATGCACTGGCTGAGGCCCTCCGTCGCGGTCTGGATCCGCCGTGCCGTGCCGTTCAACTTCTCGGCGTACTTGCCCAGTGTCGAAGGATTCGCCTGCGCGATCATCGCCTGCAGTTGTTCCAGCGAGAAACTGTCGAAGTCGGTTTCCCCGCCGCCCGGTCCGTTGGTCGGCGCTCCTTCTGCATGCACCATCAGATTCCCCCCACGCCGCCCGGATCGCGTAGTCGCGTCATTCCACGGCCCCCTTGCGCACCGGCGGCGTGCCCGGCGCCGAGCCCGCCACCACGGGCGCCTGTCCACCGGTGGTGATCCGCTGCATCACTTGTTGCAGCGACCGGCGCGTGTCGTCGTCCACGTCGGCAGTGTTCACGCCCGTGACCTTGATCGCCAACTTCATCGCCGTGATCTGGTCCTGCAACTTGTCGATCAGTTGCCGCAATTGCGTCGCCGTCGCGGTGACGACCGCGCCCATCATCGGGGCCTCGGCGAACGACACCCCGAAGTCGCCCGCACCGATTCCGTGTTCCCCCGGGTTGGCCCCCGCGTCCGGGCCGACCAAGTCGGCCAGTACGCCCTCCAGCGCGCTCTGGAACTTTTCGAGCATCTCCAGGCTGATCTGAAAACCGGATCCCGCCATAGCCAACGCTTCCCCCGCGCTTGATGACCTTCGGCCGCGACAGCCTCCCCGGCGCACGTCGGACACGCCTGCGTGTCGCAGCGTCGACTATTGATCCATGGATCGTCAGCGGATCGCAAGAGGAGGCTGACGTTCCGTTATAACTATTCGGATGGTCGGGGTGGCATACCGGCGTAAAGCGGGGCCCGGTCGCTGTGGCGACCGGGCCCCGCTTGCGGGTTCTCGACGTCAGCTCTCCGCGAGCCAGGCCGTCTGGATCAGTTCGACGCCGCGTCGACGGGTGATGAACTGGCCGCGTCCCGGCGGCAGTTGAGCCGGTTTCACGTTGGCCATCAGGGCACCCTCGTCGCGGTTGCCGGACAGGATCAGGCCGGACGTGCCCAGGTCGAGGAGCTTTTGCAGGACCGGCTCGTACAGGGCGCGGCCCGCGCCGCCGCTGCTGCGGGCGATGATCAGGTGCAGGCCGACGTCGCGGGCCAGCGGCAGGAACTCGGCGATGCTGCCGACCGGGTTGCCGCTGGAGGAGGCCACCAGGTCGTAGTCGTCGACCAGCAGGAACAGCTCGGGGCCGCTCCACCAACTCCGGTTGCGGAGCTGGTCCTGGGTCACCTCCGGTCCGGGCAGGCGGCGTTCGATGCCGCCGCGGATCTCGTTCATGAACGAGGTCAGGGCCGGTGCCGCCGCCGCGTACTCCAGCAGGTGCGACTCCGGGACCACGTCCAGGAGCGTGCGCCGGTAGTCGGACACGATGATCCGCGCCTCGGCCGGCGTGTAGCGCTCGGAGATGCCGCGGGCCAGCAACCGCAGGAAGTTGGTCTTGCCGGACTCGCTCTCGCCGAACAACACGAAGTTCGTGTCGACGTTGAAGTCCAGGTAGACCGGGCTGAGCGTCGCCTCGTCCACCCCGATCGGGATCGCCCGACCGGGCACCTGCGCCGGCGTCGGCAACTGCTCGTAGGGCAGCAACATCGGCAACACCCGCACCGGCGGAGCGGGCGGCCCCGCCCAAGCGGCCTTGATCGCGCCCACCATGGCCGCCATGCCCTCGCCCAGGTCCTCCGCCGTGGAGGCCCCGTCGATCCGCGGCAGCGCGGCCAGGAAGTGCAGCTTGTCCGGGGACAGGCCGCGGCCCGGCGCACCCGTGGGCACGTTCGCCGCGAGCCGCCGGTCGACCTCGGACTCCATCGTCTCGCCGAGCCGCAGCTCCAACCGGGTCTGGATCTGGTCCTTGAGCGCGGGCCGGATCTCCGGATGCCGGGACGCGGTGAGCACCACGTGCACGCCGAAGCCCAGACCGCGCGTGGCGATGTCGGTGACCTCGGCCTCCAGCGCGTCGAAGTCGTTCTTGAGGGTCAACCAGCCGTCGACGAACAGGAAGACGTCGCCCCACGCCTCGTCCGGCAGCGTCCCGGCGGCCCGGCGCCTGCGGAACGTGTCGATCGAGTCGATGTTGTTGACCCGGAACATCTCCTCGCGGCGGTCCAGGATGCCCTTGACCTCGCTGACGATCCGGCGCACCCGCTCGGCGTCGAGCCGGCCCGCCACCCCGCCGACGTGCGGCAGGTCGCTCAGCGCGACCATGCCGCCGCCGCCGAAGTCCAGGACGTAGAACTGCACTTCGGTCGGCGTGTGGGTCAGTGCGAAGGAGGTGATCATGGTGCGCAGCAAGGTGCTCTTGCCGCTTCGCGGACCACCCACCACCAGCGCGTGACCGGCCGCGCCGGACAGGTCCGCGTACATCACGTCGCGGCGCTGCTCGAACGGCTTGTCCACCAGGCCCAGCGGCACCACCAGACGGCCGTTCGCGCCCCAGTCCGGCGAGCACAGCCCGCGGTCCGCGGTGACCTGCAGCGGCGGCAACATCTGGTCGACCGAGTTCGACTCGGACAGCGGCGGCAGCCACACCTGGTGCGCGGGCGGACCCTGGTTGACCATCCGGCGCACGATCACGTCCAGCACGGTGTCCGCGAGCGCGCTGTCGATGTCCGGCTCGGGCTCGGGCTCCGGCGGCAGATCGGGCTGCCGGTTCCACATGTTCGCGGCCGTCCACCGACTCCCGAACAGCACCGGCATCGGGGCGCCCGACCGGTTGCGTCGAATCCGGTCGGAGGCCCGGTAGGTACCCGACACGTACGCGGCCTTGAACTGCACCATCGACTCGGTGTCGAACTTGAGATAGCCCGCGCCGGGCACCGACGGCAGGTGATACGCGTCCGGGACGCCGATCGCCGCGCGCGACTCGGCGGCGGAGAAGGTACGCAGACCGATCCGGTAGGACAGGTACGTGTCCAGACCGCGCAGCCGGCCCTCCTCCAGACGCTGCGACGCGAGCAGCAGGTGTACGCCCAGCGATCGGCCGATGCGGCCGATCTGGATGAACATGTCGATGAAGTCCGGCTTGGCGGTCAGCAGTTCGCTGAACTCGTCGATGATGATCACCAGCGAGGGCAGCGGCTCCAGCGCGGCGCCCGCGACCCGGGCCCGCTCGTAGTCGTGCATGTTGGCGTAGTTGCCCGCCGAACGCAGCAGCTCCTGCCGCCGGTTCAGCTCGCCGGTGATCGAGTCGCGCATGCGGTCGACCAGGGTCAGGTCGTCGGACAGGTTGGTGATCACCGCCGCGACGTGCGGCATGTCCGACATCCCGGAGAAGGTCGCGCCGCCCTTGAAGTCGGCGAGCACGAAGTTGAGGATCTCCGAGCTGTGCGTGGTGGCCAGGCCCAGCACCAGGGTGCGCAGCAGTTCGGACTTGCCGGAACCGGTGGCGCCGACGCACAGGCCGTGCGGGCCCATGCCCTCCATCGCCGCTTCCTTGATGTCCAGCATGATCGGCTCGCCGTTCTGGCCGATCCCGATCGGTACCCGCAGCCGGTCGTTCGGCGGCCTGGGCCGCCAGGTCTGCGACACGTCCACCTGCGCGGCGTCACCGATGCCCATCAGGTCGGTGAAGTCCAGGTTGGCCAGCAGCGGCTCGTCGTCGTCGTTGGCCGACAACCGCAACGGGGCCAACTTCCGGGCGAGCGCCTCCGCGTCGCCCGCCGACAGGAAGTCCGGCACCCCCTCGTACGCGCCCGCCGTGGACTCCAGCGTCAGCCGGTCCTCCTCGGCGATGATCGCCAGGCCGCCGCGCAGTTCGTCCAGCGGGCCGGGCACCACCTCGACGATGGTCACACCCTGCAGCCCGTCCGCCCCCGCGAGCAGCGAGTTGGCGGGCACGCCACCGCCGTCCAGGACCACCACCAGATGGGGCTGGTCCAGTACCGGCTGCGCGCCGGCCGCGAAGCGCGAACGCCCGGCCAGGTCCTCCGCCAGCCACTCCTCGATCTCGCCGAGGTCGCCCGCGATCATCCGGATCGAACCGGCGCCGTCCGACTGGGACGGGTGCTGCACGTGCGGGAGCCACTTCAGCCATTCCCAGTGCGGCAGCGAGTTCGCGTCCGTGGCCACCACGATGCGCACGTCGTCCGGCGAGTGCAGCACCGCGAGTTGGCCCAACATCGCCCGGGTCAGCCCGTACACCCGCTCCGGCTCGCCGGAGACGGTCAGGTGGTAGAAGGAGCGCAGCGACACCGCCATCGGCAGGTCGTCCAGCGTCGCCTGGGTGCGCAGGAAGCGCCGCATGGCATCCGCGCACAGCGGCTCCAACTCCTCCAGCGGCGCGGTACTCGGCGCCACCAGCGCAGTGGACAACTGCTGCTGGCCCACGCCGACCCGGACCTGTCCGAAGTCGGCGTCACCGGCCCGGCGTTCCCAGATCCGTCGCTCGCCCGCCGCCACCGACCACAACTGCGCCGGGTCCGGGTGCGTCCACAACTGCGCGTCGCGCTGCTTGCGGGCGGTCCGGCGGACCTCCTTGCGCTGCTGGGCCAGGTACTTGAGGTAGTCGCGTCGGGCGTCGAGCATCTGGACCCGGTTGCCACCGCGCGACTTGATGATGTTGGCGACCACCATGACCAGCGACGAGATCATCATCATGCCGCCCATGACCATCATCATCTTCGGTGCACCAGGCATGAAGAAGAAGCCGGCCGAGCCGAGCATGCCCATCATCGGGAGCACGCTCATGATCCAGTTCTGGTCGGTCGGGCGCTCCAGTTCGGGGGGTGCCTGGAGCTGGATCTCCTCCGCCGGCACAGGCGAGGGCAGCACCCTGGGCGGGCGCTTGACGATGACCACGGTCAAGGTGAATCAGCCTCATCCGTCGCGAGGATCCTGGACACGGATCGAGCCCGCCGCAGAACACGGAAAAGGAGCAGGTGATGTGAGTCAACCCACCCCGTCAGGGTCGTCTCCATGCACACGTGAGGGCGGTTGAGCCGTTCGTGTGTGCGCCGCATACTACTGGCCGACCGCGTCGGCGCCAGTGGCGAGCCGGGTCGCGGCGTATAGAGTGCGTCGTCATCCCGGCCCCTCGGGGCCGCGGGACACGGGGCAGCTACAAGCAGGGGGATCTGCACAGGTGAACTCCACGACCACGACGGTCACCACCGGGTTCGCCCGGATCACCGTCATCGCGCCGGACTGCCGAGTCGACCTCGCGCTGCCGGAAGAGGTCCCGCTCGCCGAGCTGTACCCGGAGATACTCCGGCTGTCCGGGCAGACCCAGCGCAACGGCGCGGTGACCGGCTTCCAGCTCACCCGGCTCGACGGCGAGGCCCTGGACAGCGCGCTCACCCTCGCGGGGCAGCACGTGCGCGACGGGGAACTGCTGCGCTTCACCGCCCTCGCCGACGCACCGCCGCCGCCGGTCTACGACGACGTGGCCGACTCGGTGGCCACCTCGGTCACCGGCGACAACCGGCTGTGGACGCCGGAGATGTTGCGGATCGCCGGCCTGTCCGGTGCCGCCGCCTTCTTCACCCTGGGCGCCATCGTGCTCTGGCGGATGACCCCCCTGCCGCACGGCCTGCCCGCCATCGTCGGCGGCTCGCTGGCCCTGGTGCTCACCGTGGTCGCCGGCGTTCGCTCGCGGGTCTACGGCGACCACGTGGGTGGCGCCGTGCTCGGCCTCGGCGCGCTGCCGAACGCCTTCCTGGCCGGCCTGGGCGCGATCGAGCCGCCGGTGCGCGAGGGCCCGGGCCGGGTGCAGTTCCTGACCGCCTGCGTCGCGGTCCTGGTGGTGTCCACGCTGATCGCCGCGCTGCTGCCGGAACGCGGCGCCGTCTACATCGCGGGCGCCGGCGCCGGTGCGCTGGGAACCCTGGCCACCTTCGGCCTGATCACCTTCGAGAGCGGCCCGCGCGAGGCGGCGGCCGTCGCCGGCACCGTCGCGCTCGCGATGATCGCCTTCCTGCCCTCCTGGGCCGCCCGCCTGGCCCGCCTGCCGATCGGCTTTCTGCCCTCGGACGCGCCCACCGCCCGGCAGAGCGACACCCTCGACCACGCCGACGTCGCCGCGCGCGCCCGCAACGGACACGAACTGCTCAGCGGCCTCACCGGCGCGTGCGCCGCCGTGATCGTCGCCTCGTGCGTCGTGCTGGGCAACGTCGACACCATGTGGACCCGGGTCCTGACCGCCGTGCTGGCCCTGGTCACCCTCGGCCGCGCCCGCCTGTTCCGGCACACCACGCAGGTCACCGTGTTGTACACGGCCGGCCTGCTGGGCCTGGCGATGCTCTTCATCGGCCTGACCCTGGACACCGGATTCCTGGACAAGGAGCGGCAGGGCTGGATCTTCGCGCTGGTCTGCGCGGTCGGCGCGCTCCTCGCGATCGTCGCCACCACCGTGCCCACGCGCGGCCTGTCCCCGTTCTGGGGACGCGCGATGGACGTGCTCGAAGGCATGTTGATGGTGTCCGTCGTCCCGCTGTGCCTGGCCGTGCTGGATCTGTACGACAAGCTGCGGAACATCACGGCCTGATGCGCTCCTGCTAGGGTTGTCCGTATCCCGGAGCCTCGTGCCCGGGATGCGCGCTGTCCACGGGCCGCGCGCCCGCACCATGTGAGCCAAGTTGCCTCCGTGAGTCAGACCGGGGGCGCTCACCACCTTGCAGAGGGAGAACACGTGTCGCTCGACACCGCAACGAAGAAGCAGATCATGGCCGACTACGCCACCAAGGAAGGCGACACCGGCTCCCCCGAGGTGCAGGTCGCGATCCTGAGCTTCCGCATCAACGAGCTCACCGCCCACCTCAAGGAGCACAAGCACGACCACCACAGCCGCCGGGGCCTGCTGCTCCTGGTCGGCCAGCGTCGTCGCCTGCTCGGCTACCTGGCCAAGAAGGACATCGAGCGCTACCGCACGCTGACGGACCGCCTGAGCATCCGCCGCAGCGGCGTCGGCATCCGCTAGTAACGCACGACGGGGGAGCGGCTTTCACGAGCCGCTCCTTCGCCGTATCCGGACACGGTCTTTGTAGGCTGTGTCCCGCGCGCGGGCATCCCGCGCTGCGATAGAACAAGACAGCACGAACCCCCTTCCCGTGCATCGGCACGAGGGAGACGAACAAAGACTGGGAGCGCCGCGTCGCGACCAAGGCGCCGACCTACAGCGCCGGTCCTCGGTAGTGGCCCCCGGGTAACGCACCCGGGTGCTTCGATCGAAGACCGGCTCGGCCGGCCCTGTGGCGTCATGCGCCGCGGACCTCCCTCGAAACGAACGAGGAGGGCACCCGTGGAGGGTCCCGACATCAGCTTCGCCGAAGCAGTCATCGAGAACGGCACGTTCGGCAACCGCACCATCCGCTTCGAGACCGGCCGGCTCGCCCGGCAGGCCGCCGGTTCCGCCGTGGTCTATCTGGACGACGACACCATGGTGCTCTCGGCCACGACCGCCTCGAAGCGCCCGAAGGACCAGCTCGACTTCTTCCCCCTGACGGTGGACGTCGAAGAGCGCATGTACGCCGCGGGCAAGATCCCCGGCTCCTTCTTCCGTCGCGAGGGCCGCCCGTCCGAGGACGCCGTCCTCACCTGCCGCCTGATCGACCGTCCGCTGCGCCCGTCCTTCAAGAAGGGCCTGCGCAACGAGATCCAGATCGTCGAGACGATCATGGCGCTCAACCCGGACCACCTGTACGACGTCGTGGCGATCAACGCGGCCTCGATGTCCACCCAGCTCGCCGGCCTGCCGTTCTCCGGCCCGATCGGTGGCGTCCGGGTGGCGCTCATCGACGGCACCTGGGTCGGCTTCCCCACGCACACCGAGCTCGAGCGCGCCGTGTTCGACATGGTCGTCGCGGGCCGCGTGCTCGAGGACGGCGACGTGGCGATCATGATGGTCGAGGCCGAGGCCACGACCGGCACGATCGAGCTGGTCAAGGGCGGCGCGGAGGCGCCGACCGAGGAGGTCGTGGCGGACGGCCTCGAAGCCTCCAAGAAGTTCATCAAGGCGCTGTGCGCCGCGCAGGTCCAGGTCGCCGAGAAGGCGGCCAAGGAGACCGGCGAGTTCCCGGTCTTCCTGGACTACCAGGACGACGTCTTCGAGGCGCTGGCCGCCGCGGTGACCGACGAGCTGTCGGCCGCGCTGACCATCGCCGGCAAGCAGGCCCGCGAGAGCGAGCTCGACCGGGTCAAGGACCTGGCCGCGGAGAAGCTGCTCCCGGCGTTCGAGGGTCGCGAGAAGGAGATCGGCGGCGCGTTCCGCTCGCTCACCAAGAAGCTCGTGCGTCAGCGCGTGCTGCGCGACAAGGTGCGCATCGACGGTCGCGGCCTGACCGACATCCGCACCCTGTCGGCCGAGGTCGAGGTCATCCCGCGCGTGCACGGCTCGGCCCTGTTCGAGCGCGGCGAGACCCAGATCCTGGGCATCACCACGCTGAACATGCTGCGCATGGAGCAGATGCTCGACACGCTCTCGCCCGAGACGCGCAAGCGCTACATGCACAACTACAACTTCCCGCCGTACTCGGTCGGCGAGACCGGCCGGGTGGGTTCGCCCAAGCGCCGCGAGATCGGCCACGGCGCGCTCGCCGAGCGCGCCATCCTCCCGGTCCTGCCGGCCCGCGAGGACTTCCCGTACGCGATCCGTCAGGTGTCCGAGGCGCTCGGCTCCAACGGTTCGACCTCGATGGGCTCGGTCTGCGCGTCCACGATGTCGCTGCTCAACGCCGGTGTGCCGCTCCGGGCGCCGGTCGCGGGCATCGCGATGGGGCTGATCTCGGACGAGGTCGACGGCAAGACCGAGTACGTCTGCCTGACCGACATCCTCGGTGCCGAGGACGCGTACGGCGACATGGACTTCAAGGTCGCCGGCACCAAGGAGTTCGTCACCGCGCTCCAGCTCGACACCAAGCTCGACGGCATCCCGGCGTCGGTGCTCGCCGGTGCGCTCAAGCAGGCCAAGGACGCCCGCCTGCACATCCTCGACGTGATGATGGAAGCCATCGACACGCCGGACGAGATGTCGCAGTTCGCGCCGCGCATCATCACCGTCAAGATCCCGGTGGACAAGATCGGCGAGGTTATCGGCCCGAAGGGCAAGATGATCAACCAGATCCAGGACGACACCGGTGCCGAGATCACCATCGAGGACGATGGCACGATCTACATCGGTGCCTCGGACGGCACCTCGGCCGAGGCCGCGCGGGCGACGATCAACGCGATCGCCAACCCGACGATGCCCGAGGTCGGCGAGCGGTACCTGGGTACGGTTGTCAAGACCACCACGTTCGGCGCGTTCGTGTCGCTGATGCCCGGCAAGGACGGCCTGCTGCACATCTCGCAGCTGCGCAAGATCGCCGGCGGCAAGCGGGTCGAGAACGTCGACGACGTGATCAAGGTCGGCGACAAGGTGCAGGTCGAGATCGCCGAGATCGACCAGCGCGGCAAGCTGTCGCTCGTCCCGGTCATCGAGGGCGAAGACAACGCCGAGACCGCCGAGGACGCTGCCGCCAAGTGACGTCCTCCTCGTCGAAGAACCAGGTCGCTGCGTCCGCGCAGCGGCCTGGTTCCACGAAGACCCTGCTGCGTGACGCGGACGGCACCGGTGCCGTCCGCCGCACCGTCCTGCCCGGCGGCCTTCGGGTGATCACCGAGAACATGCCCTCCGTGCGCTCCGCCACGTTCGGGATCTGGGTCGGGGTCGGCTCGCGGGACGAGACACCCGCGTTGGCCGGCACCTCGCACTACCTCGAACACCTGCTGTTCAAGGGCACCGAGAAGCGCGACGCGCTGGAGATCTCGGCCGAGCTGGACGCGGTCGGCGGCGAGATGAACGCGTTCACCACCAAGGAGTACACGTGCTACTACGCACGTGTACTCGACACCGATCTCCCGCTCGCGATCGACGTGATCTGCGACATGGTTACCAGCTCGCTGATCGACGCCGAGGACGTGGACGCCGAACGCGGCGTGATCCTCGAGGAGATCGCGATGAACGAGGACGAGCCCGGCGACCTCGTGCACGAGCTGTTCTACGACGCGATGCTCGGCGACGCCCCGCTCGGTCGTCCGGTGCTGGGCACGGTCGAGTCGATCAACGCGCTCACCCGGACCCAGATCAGCGGCTACTACAAGCGTCGCTACAAGGCGCCGAACATGGTGGTGACCGCGGCCGGCAACGTCGACCACGCCAAGGTGGTCCGCCTGGTCAAGAAGGCGTTCGCGCAGGTGCGCGTGGACGAGCAGGCGGTGCCCGCCGCGCCGCGCGCCGGTGGGCGCGGGGCCCGGGCGACCGGCAGCGTACGGGTGCTGAACCGGCCGACCGAGCAGGCCCATCTGGTGCTGGGCATGCCGGGGTTGGCCCGGGACGACGATCGGCGATTCGCGCTCAGCGTGCTCAACACCGCGCTGGGCGGCGGGATGAGTTCGCGGCTCTTCCAGGAGATCCGGGAGAAGCGCGGCCTGGCCTACTCGGTCTACTCCTTCCACTCCGGCTATGCCGACCTGGGCGTGTTCGGCATCTATGCCGGTTGCCAGCCCAAGAAGGCCCGCCAGGTGATCGAGATCTGCCGGACCGAGCTGGACCGGGTGGTCCGCGAGGGCCTGCCGCAGGACGAGATCGATCGGGCCATCGGGCAACTGCGCGGCTCGACCGTGCTGGGCCTGGAGGACACCGGGTCCCGGATGAGCCGGATCGGCAAGAGCGAACTCGTCTACGGCGAGCACCTGTCCGTCGACGAGGTACTCGCCCGGATCGCGGCGGTCACCGCCGCCGAGGTCCACGACGTGGCGAAACACCTGCTCGCCGCGCGGCCCACCCTGGCCGTGGTCGGACCGTTCGCCGACGACGGGGACTTCGTCGCCGCGTCGGCCTGATCGCGGCGCGATCGAAGTCGAAACACGTTCTGACTGGAGAGTGCACGACATGACTGCAATCCGGGTGGGTGTGATCGGTGCGGCCGGCCGCATGGGTTCCGAGGCGTGCCGGGCCGTCGAGGCCGCGGCCGACCTCGAACTGGTGGCGCGCGTCGACGAAGGCGACGACCTCGCCGAACTCGCGAAGGCGGGCGCGCAGGTCGCCGTCGACTTCACCCACCCGGGTGTGGTCATGGGCAATCTCGAATATTGCGCCGGCGCCGGCATCCACGCCGTCGTGGGCACCAGCGGTTTCACCCCCGACCGCCTGGCGCTGCTGCGCGAGTGGCTGGCGAAGAGCCCGCGGACCGGCATCCTGATCGCGCCGAACTTCGGCATCGGCGCGGTGCTGATGATGCAGTTCGCGGCGAAGGCGGCCCGGTTCTACGAGTCGGCCGAGATCGTCGAACTGCACCACCCGAACAAGCTGGACGCGCCCAGCGGCACCGCCCGCCGGACCGCCGAGTTGATCGCCGAGGCACGCGAGCGGGCGGGCCTGGCGGACATGCCCGACGCGACGGTGGACGACCCGGACGGCGCCCGCGGCGGCAAGGTCGACGGCGTCCCGGTGCACGCGGTGCGCCTGCGCGGTCTGGTCGCCCACCAGGAGGTCCTGCTCGGCGACGAGGGCGAGATGTTGACCATCCGGCACGACTCGTTCCAGCGCACGTCGTTCATGCCGGGCGTACTGCTCGGGGTGCGTCGTGTGGTTTCCGTGCCCGGCCTGACCGTGGGCCTGGAACACTTCCTCGATCTGGACTGAGCATCGTGAAGCAACGTGTCACCGCGCTCGTGCTGATCGCGGTTCTGGTGTTCTACGTCTTCCTGGTCGGCAGTCGTGGCCTGATCGCGATTCGCGACGGGGAGCCGGTCACCATCGTGCTGGGTCTGGCGATCCTGCTCGTGCCGATCGTCGGCGCCTGGTACATCTGGCGCGAGGTGCGTTTCGGCTTCGCGATGCAGCGCCTGGCCCGCGAGTTGGCGGCCGAGGGCGCCCTGCCGCCGGACGAGTTGCGGCGCACGCCGGGCGGCCGGGTCGACCGGGACAGCGCGGACGCGGTGTTCGAACGACGCAAGGCGGAGGTCGAGGCCGCCCCCGAGGACTGGCGGGTCTGGTACCGGCTGGCCGTCGCGTACGGCGACGCGCGCGACAACGCGCGCGGGCGCCGGGCCATGCTCACCGCGATCCGCCTGCACGCCGGCCGACCTGCGGCGAGGGCCCAGGGCGCGTCTTCGCCCTAGGTTCGCAGGGCCGGCCGGCCCGTCGGCGGTTCCAGCGCGGCCAGCACCTGGGCGGACACCGGCGCGGCCAGAATGCCGACCACCGCGTCCACCAGGTCCGCCACGAAGGCCGCCGGCGGCAACACGTCGTGCGCCTGCCCCTCGTACACCCGCTGTTCCCGGTCGGCCGTGGCGTGCACCGCCAGACTCCCGCCCAGCCGCAGCCGGTTGCGCCGCACGGCGGTCGGCAGATGACCCAGCGCGAGGTCGATCAAGGCGCCGAACTCCGGTGAGCTGCCCTCCAGGCCCATCGCCGGCAGCGCGTACGTGCTCGCGCCCATGTGCTGGTGCACGCGGGCCAGAAAGCGCAGATAGAAACTGCCGCCGACATCGATCTGTTCGGCGAGCGGTCGCACCATGGCCTCGGCCAGCGTCCTCGGCTGTGCGTCCAGTCCGGTGCGCACCGACTCCCGGACCAGATCCTCACGGCGCGCGTTGATCGCCACGAGTCGGAATCCGAAGATTGCCCGGATCAACTCCTCTTTGTTGCCGAAGTGGTATTGCGCGGCCGAATTGTTGCGCTGACTCGCCGCGACACTGATCTGTCGCAGCGAGACCGCGTCGATTCCGTGCACGGCGAAGAGCCGCTCGGCGGTGAGCAGAAGGCGCTCGCGGGTCGGAGTTCGGCTCACGGCGCCCACGTTAAGACGGCTGACTTACCTTGTTCAATGGCACATCGGTGTGGTGTTCACCGTGTTCGTCGGCCGTTTCGTCCGCCGATCCGCGCTCACTCGCCGATGGCCACCGCCGTGTGCAATCGCACCTGTCGGATCACCGAGCCGCCCGCCTCGTCCACCCACAGTTCGCGGGTCGCGCCGTCGGGTGCCCAACCGGTGCCGACCAGGAAGTCGTACAACGGCTTGTCGCTCTCCAAAACCCAGGTCACCAGCGTTTCCACCTCGTCCGTCGCGGCGTCCGCGACGACCGCCGTCAGCAGCCGTGAGGCGTGCCCCTCGCGCTGTCGTGGCGGGTCGATCACCAGGATCGCCAACTCGCCGGAGCGGGCCGGGTCGAGATCCTCGTCCGAGCCGGGCACCAGGGCCGCGAAACCGGCCACGGTCGGCCCCGCACAGGCCACCAGCAGGCGGTGGCGGGGCGAGGGTGGCGCGATCGCCGCGTCCTCCCACTCGGCGGCCAGCGCCCGGGGCGTCGCCGCCTCCAGCGCGGCGGCCGGCAACACTCCGGTATACGCGTCGTGCCAGGCCCGGGCGTGCGCGGCGCCCAGGGCGGCACCGTCGCCGGCGTGGGCCGGGCGTACGTACGGATCGGTCATGTGGCGCCCCCATCGTCGAGTACGGCCGATTCTCGCGCGCCCCGGCGGCCCGTGTCCCCCGCTCGCCGAACGCGCACACGGGTGGGCGACACGCGGGACAGGCGCTCCCGACCGCGCGCGCGGCGTGCGACGCTGTCCGCCAAGGATTGGTGGGCGCGGCAGCGGAGGATGGTCATGGGGGTCCGGATCCGACGAATCGCCCCGGCGTGTGCGGTGGTCGTGCTGCTCGCGAGCGGCTGCATGGTCGGTCCGACGATCGACGACGAGAAGCCGAAGGCGGCGGGCGCGGGCGCGACCGGCAATCCGCCGGACCTGCCGGGCAAGAACCCGACGGGTGGTTCGGCGCCGAGCGCGGCGCCCCCCGGCGCGGCGGTCCCACCCGGCCAGGTCCCGCCGAAACAGGGCTCGCACACGTACTCGAACGGGTTGACGGTGGCCACGCTGCCACTCGCGGTGACCCGCTCGGTGGGCGTGCCGAACGAGAAACGCGAGACGGTCGACGTCGCGATCCCGATCCGATACACCAACCGGACCGGCTCCAACCTGGTGGCCGACCTGTTCGGCGTGACGCTGTACGCCGGGCCCGACGGGTGGCCGTGCGGGCCCGCGAAGACCGGGCCCCTGCGCAGCGGCCCGGATCAGGCGGCGCGCAACGCCGACACGGTGTTCACCTACAACTTCGCGGTGCCCCGCGAGCTGGTCGGCAGGCTGGTGATCCAGGTGCAGCCGTTCATGTCCCGGCTGGACAAGGCAACCTTCGAGACGTCCGTGGCGCTGCCCGCGAGTGCCGCCACCCGGCCCGCCGAGGGTCCGGCGACGCAACCCGGCACGGTGGTGGTGCCCAGGTCCACACCGACGGCGGGCGCCTCGGCCACCGCGTCCGCCGGCTCGGCCACGGCGTCGAGGGATGTCGGTGGGCGTGGTTAGGCTGGAGCGCCCGTCCACCCCGACCTCACCGACGAGGAGCAACTCCGCGTGACCGAAACACCCCAGGAGAATCCGTCCGCCATCCGCTTCCGCAGCGACGTCACGGTCGAGCTGATCAAGCACAGCGCCGCCGACCAGGACGTGTTGTGGGCGGCTCGGGTCTCCACGGCGGGGGAGAAGTCCCTCGACGAGCTCGAAAAGGATGCCTCGCGGTCCAGGGGGCTGATCAACTTCCTGATGCGGGACAAGCACGGCAGTCCCTTCGAGCACAACTCGATGACGTTCTTCGTGAGCGCGCCGATCTTCGTCTTCCGCGAGTTCCACCGGCACCGCGTCGGCTGGTCGTACAACGAGGAAAGCGGCCGCTACCGCGAGCTGCAGCCGGTGTTCTACGTGCCCGCCGAGGACCGCAAGCTGGTCCAGCAGGGCAAGCCCGGTGCCTATGTCTTCGTCGACGGCACCCCCGAGCAGTACAAGACGGTGGACAGCGCCACGCGCGAGTCCTACGAGGCCGCCTACGCGGGCTACCAGCGCATGTTGGCGGCGGGCGTCGCGCGCGAGGTGGCGCGCACCACGCTGCCGGTGGGCCTCTACTCGTCGATGTACGCGACCTGCAACGCGCGTTCGCTGATGCACTTCCTCGGCCTGCGCACCAAGCGTGAGGACGCGACCTTCCCGTCCTTCCCGCAGCGCGAGATCGAGATGGTCGCAGAGGGCATGGAGGCCGCGTGGGCCGAGCTGATGCCGCTCACGTACGCGGCGTTCAACGCGAACGGACGAGTCGCGCCGTAGGTGTTGAGCCGTCCGAGTGGTCAAATCGGCACATAGGGTGACATCAGAACTTTTTCGTCCGAATCCCTAAGGTTTCGCTCGCTGTGGGTCGATACTGAAAGAGATCAGGCGCTGCTCGAACCCCCGAGCGGGCAGCGCCTGGTCCTTTCTTTTCGTCCGGTCGCCGGACCATGTGCGCGGGTGCCCGAAGTCTCGGCCGAACGCCCGGGGTTGCCGTCGAGACAGCGGCCGGGATCGGCGGCCGAACCGCGGTCCAGGTCTCATAAGGCGGGTGCTACCCGCAGGTCAGGTGTGCGCCCGGTACCGTTTGGGCCATGGCTCCGACGTCTACCCCCCAGACCCCCTTCGGCCGGGTCCTCACCGCGATGGTGACCCCCTTCACGGCCGATGGTGCGCTCGACCTTCCCGGCGCCCAGCGCCTGGCCTCCCATCTCGTCGACGCCGGCAACGACGGACTCGTCGTCAACGGCACCACCGGCGAGTCGCCCACCACGAGCGACGCGGAGAAAGAGCAGTTGGTCCGGGCGGTGCTGGAGGCCGTGGGCGATCGCGCGTTCGTGGTCACGGGGGTCGGCACCAACGACACCCGACACTCGGTCGAGTTGGCCCGGCAGGCACAGGCCGCCGGCGCCCACGGTCTGCTCGTGGTCACCCCGTACTACAACAAGCCCCCGCAGGAGGGCCTGTACCGGCACTTCACCACCATCGCCGACGCCACCGAGCTGCCGGTGATGTTGTACGACATCCCCGGTCGCAGCGCAGTACCGGTCGAGACCGAGACCCTGGTCCGGCTCGCCGAGCACCCCAGGATCGTCGCGAACAAGGACGCCAAGGGCGACCTCGCCTCCGCGAGTTGGGTCATGGCGCGCACCGACATGGTGTACTACAGCGGTGAGGACGTGCTGAACCTGCCGCTCCTGTCCATCGGCGCGGTCGGTGTGGTGAGCGTGGTCGGGCACCTCGTGTCGGCGGAGCTCCGCGCGATGATCGACGCCCACGTGGGTGGCGACGTCGCCAAGGCGCGCGAGATCCACCAGCGCCTCCTTCCGGTGTACACCGGCATTTTTCGTACCCAGGGCGTGATCCTCACCAAGGCCGCCCTGGGATTGCAGGGCCTGCCCGCCGGGCCGCTGCGGCTGCCGCTGATCGAGGCCACCAAGGCTCAGATCGCGCAGCTTAGGCAGGATCTTTCGGCGGGTGGGGTAGAGCTGTAAGCAGGAATATCTGTAAGTAGTGCCCCGGGCGGGTACCACACCCGCCCGGGCCGAACACGAGCTTTTGCGCGTCCCCGTACGACCGTTCGAGACGGCCGGGCGGCGGCACGTGGCGAGGAGAGAACTTGAGCCATCCCCATCCCGAATTCGGCCCGCCGCCGGTGCTGCCCAAGGGCGGCCTTCGGATCACTCCGTTGGGTGGTCTCGGCGAGATCGGCCGAAACATGACCGTCTTCGAGTTCGACGGCCGGCTGCTGATCGTCGACTGCGGGGTGCTGTTCCCCGAGGAGGAGCAGCCCGGAGTCGACCTCATCCTGCCGGACTTCAGCTCGATTCGGGATCGCCTCGACGACATCGAGGCGATCATCCTGACGCACGGGCACGAGGACCACATCGGTGCGGTCCCGTATCTGCTCCGCGAGAAGGCCGACATTCCGCTGATCGGGTCGAAGCTGACCCTGGCGTTCATCGAGGCCAAGCTCACCGAGCACCGCATCCGGCCGTACACGCTGGAGGTCAAGGAAGGCGACATCGAGCGGCTCGGTCCGTTCGAGTGCGAGTTCATCTCGGTGAACCACTCGATCCCGGACGCGCTCGCACTGGCCATCCGCACCGAGGCCGGCACCGTCGTGCACACCGGCGACTTCAAGATGGACCAGTTGCCGCTGGACAACCGGCTGACCGACCTGCCGGCGTTCGCGCGCCTGGGCACCGAGGGCATCGACCTGCTGCTCGTGGACTCCACGAACGCCGAGGTGCCCGGCTTCATCCCGGCCGAACGCGATATCGCCGGCGTGCTCGACCGGGTCTTCGCGGACGCCGACCAGCGGATCATCGTGGCCAGCTTCGCCAGCCACGTGCACCGCATCCAGCAGGTACTGGACACCGCGTACGCCTACGAGCGCAAGGTCGCCTTCGTCGGCCGCTCGATGGTGCGCAACATGAAGATCGCCGGTGAGCTGGGCTATCTGAAGATTCCGGCCGGACTGGTCGTGGACGTCAAGACGCTGGACGATCTGCCGCCGGACGAGGTGGTGCTCGTGTGCACCGGCTCGCAGGGCGAGCCGATGGCGGCGCTGTCGCGGATGGCCAACCGCTCGCACCAGCAGATCCGGATCGTCGAGGGCGACACGGTGGTGCTCGCGTCCTCGTTGATCCCGGGCAACGAGACCTCGGTCTACCGGGTGATCAACGGGCTGACCCGTTGGGGCGCCAAGGTCGTGCACAAGGGCAACGCCAAGGTGCACGTCTCCGGACACGCCTCGGCCGGTGAACTGTTGTACTTCTTCAACCTCACCCGGCCGCGCAACCTGATGCCGGTGCACGGCGAGTGGCGCCACCTGCGGGCCGCCGCCGACCTGGGCATCAAGACCGGGGTGCGCAAGGACCGGGTGGTGCTCGCCGAGGACGGTCTCACCGTCGACCTGGTCAACGGTGTGGCCAAGATCACCGGCAAGGTGCAGGCCGGCTACGTCTACGTGGACGGTTTGTCCGTGGGCGACGTGACCGAGTCCTCGCTCAAGGATCGCCGGATTCTGGGCGAGGAGGGCTTCGTGTCCGTGTTCCTCGCCGTGGACTCCTCCTCCGGCAAGGTGGTCGGCGGGCCGACCATCACGGCACGCGGCTCGGGCATCGACGACGCCCGGTTCGACGCGGTGATCCCCAAGATCGAGGAGATGTTGCAGAAGGCGGCCGCCGACGGGGTGGCGGAGCCGTATCAGCTCCAGCAGCAGGTGCGCCGGATCGTCGGCAAGTGGGTGTCGGACACCTATCGGCGCCGGCCGATGATTCTGCCGGTGGTCGTGGAGGTCTGATCCTCGCCTCCTCGTCGTCCTGCCCGGGGCCCGCTACGAATTCTTCGTAGCGGGCCCCGTGTCGTCGTCGGTGTGGTCGGGGCGCCGGTTGTCGTCGTTCGTGGTCGGGCGCGGCGGCGTGTTCTCGACCGATGGTGCGAGCCGGTCCGGACGCGGGGTGCGGGCCGACGGGTGCGCGGGTGGGTGGAGGGCCGCGGGGAGCGGGGTGCGGCGGGTGTGAATCGGGGGTTTCCGGGTGATTTCGCGGTGTGTAATTCGGGTTTTCGTACCTCTCGGTGCCGTGCTCGCCGGCTCCTAACGTCGGTCGTGTTCGGAGGGCATTCGGCCCTTCGGGCAGGACGGGTCGACACCGTCGACAGGATCGGCAGTCGGGAGCAGAGATGGATACGGGACTGAACGCGGGACCGAAGGCGGGACCCGGCGTGGGAGCGCACGCGGGATCGGGCGCGGGGCTGGACGCGGTACGGCGGGACCGGCGCTGCGGTGGGGCACGGCGCGGTGCGCCGCCGCCGGCCCCGCCGATTCCGGCGCCTCGGCCGCCCGCGGCCCGGCCCGGGCAGCGGCAGCGGGGTCGGGGTCGGGCCGCGGTGATCGCGCTGGCCTCGTGTGCGGCGCTGGGATTGGGCACGGGGATGATGGCCCCCGGGTCGCCGGCGGCGGCCGCCTCGCGCTGTGATCACGTGGCCAAGGACAACCGGCCGGAGCTGCGTGAGGGGGATCGGGACGACGCGGTCGCCCAGGTGCAGTGCCTGATCGACACGCGGTCCGGTGCCCCCGGGGAGCTGCCGGACAACGGAGTCTTCGACGCGGCCACCGCGGACGCGGTCCGGTGGGTCCAGAAGTGCAACACCCTCGAACCGTCGGGGGTCACGGACGCGGCCACCTGGAAGGTCCTCTACCGCGCGAAGAAGGGATGCGGGAAGAAGGCGGAGCAGGCGGTCGACACCGGCTGAGCGGGGCGGAAGGGCCGGGCGGTGGGGACGAAGGGCGTCGGCGGGTCGGCCGGGGATCGGACCGAGGGGGCGGTTCGGCCACGCGGTGTGCACAGGCCGGGTGTGATGGTCACACCCATCCCGGGGGCTGTGGACAACCGGCGGCACGCGCGGAGGGGACGCGCGCACACTGACCCGCATGACGTCGACCGACCTTTGCGCCCTGCTGTCCCGGCCCTTCACCCTCGCCGTCGCCGCCCGCCACGGGGTCGGCCGGTCGGTCGTCCGACGCCTGGTGCGGGACGGCGACGTGCGTCGGGTCATACACGGGGTCTACGTCGGCGCGCATGTCGTGGACACGCCTGCGGTGCGGGCCCGGGCCGCGGTCGTGGTGCTGCCCCGCGGGACCGTGGTCTGTGGGCGCACCGCGGCGGAGTTGCACGGCGTGCGGGTGCCGGCGGATCCCCGGGACGGGGCTCGGCGGACGGCACCGGTCGAGGTGGTCGTGCCGGTGGGGGCGGTACTGCCCCGCCGGCACGGCTGCCGGGCCCGGGTCATGGCGCTGGCGCCGGGGGAGGTGGTGTGGCCGGGCGGGATTCCGGTCACCTCGCCGCTCCGGACGGCGGCGGACCTGGTGCGTACCTCGGATCGGGACACCGGCGTGGTGGTGCTGGACGGGTTCCTGCGGGCCGGCCTGGTTCCGGCCGGGGGATGGGCCGCGGCGGAGCGGCGTTATGCCGGGCATCCGGGTCGGCAGCGGCTCGCCGAGGCGGGGCGGCTGGCCGACGGGCGCAGCGCGAGCGAGGACGAGACCCGACTGCGGCTGGCACTGCTCGGCGCCGGGTTGCCGCCGGCCGAGGTCGGCTGGGAGATTCGCTCGGCGTTCGGCCGGACCCTGCACCGCTTCGCCCTGGCCTGGCCGCGGTGGCGGGTCGGGGTGGGGCTGACGGCGGACCGGCAATGGGTGCGGGCGCGGTCGCGGAGCATCGGCGGACAGGGCTGGTGGGTGTTGGACTGCCCGACGGACCAGGTACGCGTGAACGCGCCGGCCACGGTCGCCCGGATCGGGTCCGAGCTGCGGCTGCGCGAGCGTCGATATGCCGGCGACATCGCCGCGTGAGGGCCGGCATGCTGCCGCGATGAACGTGAACGAGCCCGCGTGGGTGCGCACCGATCGCCTCGACCTGATCCCGGTCGAGGCGGAGCACGCCGAGGAGATGGTCGAGGTGCTCGGCGATCCGGCGCTGCACACCTTCATCGGTGGTGAACCGGAGGACCTGACGGCTCTGCGGGCCCGGTACACGCGGTGGGCCGCGGGGTCGCCGGACCCGCAGGTGACCTGGCTGAACCGGGTGATCCGGCTGCGTGCGCAGGAGCGGTTGGTGGGCACGGTGCAGGCCACGGTCGGCCCCGGTCCGGTCGCCGAGGTGGCGTGGGTCGTGGGCGGCGCCTGGCAGGGCCTGGGCATCGCGAAGGAGGCGGCGATCGGCTGGGTGGCCTGGCTGCGCGCGCACGGTGTCGAGGAGATCCACGCGCACATCCACCCGGCCAACCTCGCCTCGACGGGCGTCGCCAGGGCCGCGGGTCTACGCCCCACCGACCACTGGCAAGAGGACGAACAACGCTGGTCGACGCCCGGCCCGGACACACCCACCGACTGAGCCCGGCGACGTCGGGGCCGGCGGACCGGACCCGGGTCGCCGGGCCCGGACGGTGGCCGGCGGGTCGTCCTTGGTCAGTCCTCGGCGGAGACGCGCATGACCAGGATGGCCATGTCGTCGCGGGCCTGTTCCTCGGCGAACTGTTCGACCGCGCGGTGGATTCGGGTGGCGACCGCGCCCGCGGTCAGGCCCGTGCATCCGGAGAGCACGTCGGCCAGACCGTCGTCGCCGAGCATGCGGGTGCCCTCGCGGCGTTCGGTGACTCCGTCGGTGACGCAGACCAGGACGTCGCCCGGGTCCAGATCCACCGTCTCCAGGACCAGGTCGACCTCGTCCAGCACGCCCAGCAGCGGCTGTGGCGTGGCCACCGAGGTGACCGTGCCGTCGGGACGCAGCCGCAACGGGAGCGGGTGCCCGGCGGAGACCAGACTGAGCCGCACACCGCCGCCCTCGCGGTGGGTGATGTGGCCGTGCAACAGGGTGAGGAACCGGCTGCGCGGTCCCTCCTCCAGGATCGCGGTGTTCAGCCGTTGCAGGACGGCCGGTACCGACAACCCCTCGCGGGTCAGCAGCCGCAGGGCCTGCCGAGCCAGTCCGGTGACCGCGGCGGCCTCGGGGCCGGTGCCGCACACGTCACCGATCGCGAAGCCCCACTTGTCGTCGCCGATGGTGAACAGGTCGTAGAAGTCGCCGCCGACCTCGTTGCCCTCGCCGGACGCCTGGTAGACCACCTCGACGTCGACCCCCGGGACCTTGGGCAGCTCGGGCGGCAGCAGGCTGCGCTGGAGGGCCTGGCTGGTCGAGTTGCGCTCGGAGTACAGCCGGGCGTTGTCCATCGCCAGCGCGGCGCGCCGGGACAGGTCCTCGGCCAGCTCCAGGGTGTCCCGGCGGAAGCGGTCGCCGGCCAGGATGCCGAAGGTCAGCATGCCGATTCCGCGGCCTCGGGCGACCAGCGGCAGGGTGACCGCCTCGCCGGTGACCAGGTCGGCGTGCTCGCGGACCACCTCCGGGTCCAGATGCCGCAGGCCCAGCCAGCGACGGGCGCCGGGCGTGGGCTGGGCGCGCGGCGGCTCGGCCCGGTCCAGCAGTGCCCGCAGGTCGTCGATCCGCATCTCGTCGGCGTGCCACACCACGCTCAGCACCGGCGCGTGCGACTCGCCGGTGTGCACCGCGCACCACGTGCCGAGCCGAGGCACCACGATCTGGGCGATCATGGCCAGCGTCATTTCCGGGTCCAGGGTGCCCGCGAGCAGGTCGGACGCCTCGGCGAGGAAGGACAGCGAGCCCCGGCGGACCCGTTCCAGCTCGGACAGCCGCGCGCTCTCCACGGTCAACGAGACCCGGTCGGCGGCGCGCTGGAGTCGGGCCGCGTCGTCGTTGTCGAAGCGCGTCGCGGATTCCGAGGCGACGCCGAGCGTGCCGGTCAGCCGCCCCTCGACCTTGAGCGGGACGGTCACCGCCGAGCGCATCCGGGTCTCCCGCAGGATCGGCACCGCGCCGGGGCCGGTGTCCAGGTCCTCGTATACCGCGGGCATCCGGGCCGAGCCGTAGCGGCCCACCGAGGTCTCCACCGGCACCCGGGACAACCGGTGCGCGGCGCCGGCCAGGCCGGTGGTGGCGCGCACCTCCATCTCGCTCTCGTCGTCGGTGGCCAGCAGGACGAACGCGGCGTCCGCGTCGAGCAGGTCGCGGGCGCGTTCGACCGCGCGCTGCAACAGGTCCTCCAGGCCCAGCCGGCTCAGCCCGTCGATGCCGTCCCACTCGTTGTCCGCGGGCGTCGCGGTACCGGCCCTGGCGCGAGCCGCGTCCCGGTTCTCCAGCACCGCGCGGGCCTGCGCGGGCACCAGCAGCGCGACCAGGGCCGGATCACCGCCGGCATCGCGCAGCCGCACATGCGAGGCGAACACGCGCGAGGCGATGCCGTCGGCGGCGCGGATGTCGTAGCCGCCCTGCCAGCGGGACAGCTCCAGCATCTCGTCCAGGGTCAGTTCGGTGCCGGGCGTCTGCGGCCACGCGACCAGGTCGTTCAGCGACATGCCGACCGCCTCGTCGTCGCCCAGGCCGAACAGCCGGGCCGCCTCGGGGCTCCAGTGCGTCACCTTGCGCGAGGCGTCCGCGTGCAGCACCGCGACGCCGATCGGCACCGAGGCGTCGGGCAGCGCGTTGGCCGGCAGCAGCGGTCCCGCCGAGCTGGTCGCCGAGACCGGATCGGGCAGTTCCAGCCGGAACCACACCCGCTTGACGTTCTTGGCGTACTCCACGCCCCACCCGGAGGCCAGCGACGCGGACAGGAACAGGCCGCGCCCGCTCTCGTCGCCGTCGTCGAACCCGGTGACGGGCTCGGGCAACTCGCGGCTGGGGTAGTGGTCGGTGACCTCGATCTGCACGCCGCCGTCGTAGCGCACACAGGAGACCTCGGCCGAGGTGCCCGCGTGCACGATCGCGTTGGTGACCAACTCGCTGGTCAACAACACGGCGTCGTCCACGACCTCGCCGGCGTCCCAGTCGCTGAGCGTCTTGCGGACGAACGAGCGTGCGGCCGCCACGGACCTGCCCTCGGGTGCGAAGGCAGCGCTCATCCGGGCAGTGATGAGCATGCTCGTTCCCTGATCCATACACTCCCGCATCTGCGACGAACGGCGGCTGCGGTGACGAATCCGGCTCCACAGTCCGGCAGATTCGCACCCTATCGGTTCAGGACGATCGGGCGGACCCCTTCCAAACAGTGACGGATCCGTCACGATTCCGACAGAACTTCCGGGCGAGCGGGCCTTTCGCGCCCACACTTTCCGGTTGACAAGCACCATCCTCCCGGACCGCCTCTGCTCTCAACCCTGTGAGTGAAAGACTGTCGATGGCAAGCGACCGGGTGCACGAGCGGTCGCGGCGAATCGGTCCGGCGGAGGAAATGCGAGATGGCGAAGGCTTCCCCAGGGCAGGCACGGACGACGGCCGCCCGGAGCCGGCACGACGAGCAGGATCTGCGTCGGCTGTTGGCCGCGCTGACCGGCGTCCGTGACGGCAACTTCCGCAAGCGCCTCACGGTCTCCGGCGACGGGATCATGTCCGAGATCGCCGTCGTGTTCAACGACATGGTCGAGCGCAACCAGCATCTCTCCGGCGAGTTGGCCCGAGTGCGCCGGGTGGTCGGTCGTGAGGGCAAACTCACCGAGCGGCTCGACCCCGGACCGGGCGAGGGCGCCTGGGCGACCAGCATCGACGCGGCCAACGCGCTCGTGGAGGACCTGGTCCGCCCGACCGTCGAGGTCGGCCGCGTGCTGGCCGCGGTCGCCGAGGGCGATCTGTCCCAGCGGATGGACCTGCGGATCGCCGAGCAGCCGTTGCGCGGCGAGTTCCTGCGGATGGGCCGTACCGCCAACGGCCTGGTGGATCAGCTCAGCGCGTTCGCCGACGAGGTGACCCGGGTGGCCCGCGAGGTGGGCACCGAGGGCAAGCTGGGCGGCCAGGCCCGGGTGCGCGGGGTGTCCGGCAGTTGGAAGGACCTCACCGACTCGGTCAACACGATGGCCAGCCGGTTGACCCTCCAGGTGCGCGACATCGCGCTGGTGACCACCGCCGTGGCCAAGGGCGACCTCTCCCGCACGGTCACCGTCGAGGTGGCCGGCGAGATGCTGGAGCTGAAGGAGACCGTCAACACGATGGTCGACCAGCTCTCCGGCTTCGCCCAGGAGGTCACCCGGGTGGCCCGCGAGGTCGGCACCGAGGGCCGCCTCGGCGGGCAGGCCCGGGTCGAGGGTGTCTCGGGCACCTGGAAGGACCTCACCGACTCGGTCAACATCATGGCGGGCAACCTGACCGCCCAGGTGCGCGACATCGCGCAGGTGACCAAGGCGGTCGCGTACGGCGACCTGTCGCAGACCATCACGGTGTCCGCGCGCGGCGAGATGGCCCAGCTCGCCGAGACGATCAACGCGATGACCGGCACGCTGCGCACGTTCGCCTCCGAGGTGACCCGGGTCGCCCGCGAGGTCGGCTTCGAGGGTCGGCTCGGCGGCCAGGCCCAGGTACCCGGTGGCGCGGGCATCTGGAAGGACCTGACCGACTCGGTCAACACCGCCTTCTTCAACCTCACCGCGCAGGTGCGCGACATCGCCGGGGTGACCACGGCGGTGGCCCAGGGCGACCTGTCGCAGAAGATCACCGTGGACGTCTCCGGCGAGATGCTGGAGCTCAAGAACACCGTCAACACCATGGTCGGCCAACTGTCCGCGTTCGCCTCGGAGGTGACCCGGGTGGCCCGCGAGGTGGGCAGCGAGGGCATCCTCGGCGGTCAGGCGCAGGTATCCGGGGTGGCCGGCACCTGGAAGGACCTGACCGACTCGGTCAACGTGATGGCCGGCAACCTGACCGGCCAGGTCCGCAACATCGCCCAGGTCTCCACCGCGGTGGCCCGGGGCGACCTGTCGCAGAAGATCACGGTCGACGTCTCCGGCGAGATGCTGGAGCTCAAGAACACCGTCAACACGATGGTGGACCAACTGTCCGCGTTCGCCTCGGAGGTCACCCGCGTCGCCCGCGAGGTCGGCGGTGAGGGACGTCTGGGCGGTCAGGCCCGGGTCGTCCCGGGCGTCGCCGGCGTCTGGCTCGACCTGACCGACTCGGTGAACTTCATGGCGGGCAACCTGACCGCCCAGGTCCGCAACATCGCCGAGGTGACCACGGCGGTCGCGCGCGGCGACCTGTCCAAGAAGATCGACGTGGACGCGCGCGGCGAGATCCTGGAGGTCAAGAACACCGTCAACACGATGGTCGACCAGCTCTCCGCGTTCGCCGACGAGGTCACCCGGGTGGCCCGCGAGGTCGGCACCGAGGGTCGGCTCGGCGGCCAGGCCCAGGTGCTCGGCGTGGCCGGCGTCTGGCGCGACCTCACCTACTCGGTGAACTCGATGGCCGGAAACCTCACCGAACAGGTCCGCAGCCTGGGCCAGGTCACCACGGCGGTGGCCCGGGGCGACCTGTCGCAGAAGATCACCGTCGACGCGCGCGGCGAGATCCTCGAACTCAAGAACACCGTGAACACCATGGTCGACCAGCTCTCCGGCTTCGCCGACGAGGTGACCCGGGTGGCCCGCGAGGTGGGCACCGAGGGCCGCCTCGGCGGCCAGGCCGACGTCAAAGGCGTCTCGGGCACCTGGAAGGACCTGACCGAGTCGGTCAACGTGATGGCCGGCAACCTGACCGGCCAGGTGCGCAGCATCGCCGACGTGACCACGGCGGTGGCCACCGGCGACCTGTCCAAGAAGATCACCGTCGACGCGCGCGGCGAGATCCTGGAGCTGAAGGAGACCGTCAACACGATGGTCGACCAGCTCTCGGCGTTCGCCGACGAGGTGACCCGGGTGGCCCGCGAGGTGGGCACCGAGGGCCGCCTCGGCGGCCAGGCCCGGGTGCGCGGGGTGTCCGGCATCTGGAAGGACCTGACCGACAACGTCAACGTCATGGCCAACAACCTGACGTCCCAGGTCCGCAACATCGCCCAGGTGGCCACGGCCGTGGCCGACGGCGACCTGTCGCAGAAGAGCACGGTCGAGGCCAAGGGCGAGATGGCCGGTCTCGCGGGCACCATCAACACGATGGTGGACACGCTCCGGGCGTTCGCCGACGAGGTCACCCGAGTGGCCCGCGAGGTGGGCACCGAAGGCATCCTGGGCGGCCAGGCGCACGTGCCCGGCGTCTCGGGCACCTGGAAGGACCTGACCGACAACGTCAACTCGATGGCGGACAACCTCACCGGCCAGGTCCGCAACATCGCCAAGGTGACCACCGCGATCGCGGGCGGCGACCTGTCGCAGAAGATCGACGTGGACGCCCGCGGCGAGATGCTCGAACTCAAGACCACGATCAACACGATGGTCGACCAGTTGTCCGCGTTCGCCGGCGAGGTGACCCGCGTCGCCCGCGAGGTGGGCACCGAGGGCATGCTCGGCGGTCAGGCCGAGGTCGAGGGCGTCTCCGGTACCTGGAAGCAACTCACCGAGAACGTCAACGAGTTGGCCGGCAACCTGACGCGCCAGGTGCGGGCCATCGCCGAGGTGGCCACCGCGGTGACCCGCGGCGACCTGTCCCTGCAGATCGCGGTCGACGCGTCCGGAGAGCTCGACGAGCTCAAGGACAACATCAACCAGATGATCTACAACCTGCGCGAGACCACCCGGGCCAACCGCGAACAGGACTGGCTCAAGACCAACCTGGCCCGGATCTCCGGTCTCATGCAGGGCCGCCGCGACCTGATGGCGGTCGCCGCGCTGATCATGAGCGAGCTCACCCCGGTCGTGGACGCCCAGCACGGCGCGTTCTTCCTGGCCGAGCTGACCCAGGAGGACGTGGTCGAGCTGCGGCTGATCGCCTCCTACGGCTACCAGGACGGCGGCGGCGTGCCCACCCGCTTCCGGCTCGGGCAGTCCCTGGTCGGCCAGGCCGCGCTGGAGAAGCGCTCGATCCTGATCCTGGACGCGCCGCCCGGCTACATCAAGATCGCCTCCGGACTGGGCGAGGCGGCGCCGGCGAACGTGATCGTGCTGCCCGTGCTGTTCGAGGACCAGTTGCTCGGCGTGCTCGAACTCGCCTCGTTCCGCCCGTTCACCAAGGTGCACCGCAACTTCCTGGAGCAGCTCAACGAGCAGATCGGCGTCACGGTCAACACGATCATGGCGAACTCGCGCACCGAGATGTTGCTGGCCGAATCGCAGCGGCTGACCGAGGAACTCCAGGAACGCTCCGAGGAGCTCCAGCGCCAACAGGGCGAACTGCGACACTCCAACGCCGAGTTGGAGGACAAGGCGGCGCTGCTGGCCCGGCAGAACCGGGACATCGAGATCAAGAACCGGGAGATCGAACAGGCCCGCCAGGCGCTGGAGGAGCGCGCCGAACAACTCGCGCTGTCCTCGAAGTACAAGTCCGAGTTCCTCGCCAACATGTCGCACGAGCTGCGCACCCCGCTGAACAGCCTGCTGATCCTGGCCAAGCTGCTCGCGGACAACGTCGAGGGCAACCTGACCCGCAAGCAGGTCGAGTTCGCCGAGACCATCCACGGCGCCGGATCCGACCTGCTGCAACTGATCAACGACATCCTGGACCTGTCCAAGGTGCAGGCCGGAAAGATGGACGTACGGCCCGCGCGGATCGCGCTGGCCCAACTGATGGACTACGTCGAGGCGACCATCCGGCCGCTGACCTCGGAGAAGAACCTCGACTTCACCGTGCACGTCTCGCCCGCGGTGCCCGGCATCCTGTTCACCGACGAGCAGCGCCTCCAGCAGGTGTTGCGCAACCTGCTCTCGAACGCGGTCAAGTTCACCGACTCCGGCTCGGTCGAGGTGTTGATCACGCTCACCGACGACATCCCGCTGACCAACACCGAGTTGGACAACGCCGAGCACGCGGTGGCCTTCTCGGTGATCGACACCGGCATCGGCATCGCGGTGGACAAGCTCAAGGTGATCTTCGAGGCGTTCCAGCAGGCCGACGGCACCACCAGTCGCCGCTACGGCGGCACCGGGCTGGGGTTGTCGATCAGCCGGGAGATCGCCTGGTTGCTCGGCGGCGAGATCCACGCCGAGAGCATGCCGGGCCGCGGCAGCACGTTCACCCTCTATCTCCCGCTGGACAGCGTCCTGGTTCCGGGCGACGAGGCCGGCCACGACCGGCAGGGTGAACTCGCCCCGACGCCGTACCGGAGCGCGCTGCCCGCCGCGCCGCCCTCCACCCCGCTGCTCAGCGACGCCCCCGAGCTGCTCTCGGACGGCGAGCCGGTCGTCGAGGAGACCGGCAAGCGGGTGCCGCGCCGGGTGCTGGTGGTGGAGAACCCGCAGACCGACGGCGCCCCGCTGGCCACCGTGCTGGCCGCGATGGACGGCGCGATCGAGTTGAGCACGGCCCCCGACGAGGGCGAGGCGGTGCGTCTGCTCGCCGAGGCGCCGCCCGCGTGCCTGGTGGTGGACCTGCGGCTGGCCGACGAGGGCGCCTGGCAGGTGCTGGACGCGGTCGCCTCCCGGACGGAATTGCAGAACCTGCCGGTCGTGGTGCACGTCCCGGAGCGGCCCACCCGTTCCGAATCGGGCCGACTGCGCGGCTACCGGCGCCGGATCGTGCTGCTCCAGCGGGTCTCCACCCCGGACGCGCTGACCCGGACGGTCCTGGGCGCCGCCGGCCCGGACCGCACCGAGCACGCGGGCCCGGCCAAGCCGGTGGTCGAGCCGTTCGAGGGCACCTTCGACGGCGAGCGGGTGCTGATCGTCGACGACGACGTGCGCAACGTGTTCGCCCTGACCAGCGTGCTGGAGCAGTACGGGCTGAGCGTGTTGTACGCGGAGAACGGCCGCGAGGGCATCGAGGTGCTCCAGGCGCACGACGACATCGCGATCGTGCTGATGGACGTGATGATGCCCGAGATGGACGGCTACGCCACGACCTCGGCGATTCGCCGGATGCCGCAGTACGCGGGCCTGCCGATCATCGCGTTGACCGCGAAGGCGATGAAGGGGGATCAGGAGAAGAGCATCGACTCCGGGGCGTCCGACTACGTCGCCAAGCCGGTCGATACGCGGCACTTGTTGGGACTCATCCGAACCTGGCTCGACCACTAGTTCGCTTCCGGGGCGGCTCGCAGCCCATGATGGAACCCGAACGGGTCGAGTGACGTTGAAGGAGCGGAGGGGTCGATGCGGTGTTGTCGCGACCGTGGGTCGGGACGTGGTGACACCATGCGGTCGTCTGTTTCGGAATACCTGCCGAGCCGATCGCCTGGCCACTACCATGACCGGGACGAGCACCACCCGGAACGTGTGCTCGACCGGCGTGGCGTGCGCCGGGGCGATCTCGGCCGAGGCTGTGTTGAGCGAAACCGTGTCGATCGAGGCTGTGTCATTCAGGGCCGCGTATACCGAAAACATGCACAAGGACGAGTGGAGCCGACCGATACGCGGGGTCACCCACCGTGTCGGATCGAAGAGGGTGGGCCATGACGGAGAAGGCCAAGATCCTCCTGGTCGATGACCGTCAGGAGAATCTGCTCGCCCTGGAGGCGATCCTGTCCGCGCTGGACCAGACCCTGGTTCGGGCGCACTCGGGCGAGGAAGCCCTCAAGGCGCTGCTCACGGACGAGTTCGCGGTGATCCTGCTCGACGTCCAGATGCCCGGCATGGACGGTTTCGAGACGGCCGCGCACATCAAGCGCCGGGAGAAGACCCGGGACATCCCGATCATCTTCCTGACCGCGATCAACCACGGTCCGCACCACACCTTCCGCGGCTACGCGGCCGGTGCCGTCGACTACATCTCCAAGCCGTTCGACCCGTGGGTGTTGCGGGCCAAGGTCTCCGTGTTCGTGGACCTGTACAAGAAGAACTGCCAACTGCGCGAACAGGCCACGCTGCTGCGCGGGCGACTCGAAGGGGTCGCCGGCGGCGACCGGGCCGGGGCGGACGTGATCGCCGAGCTGTCCTCGCGGCTGGCCTCGGTCGAGGAGCAGGCCGACGGCATGGCCAAACAGGTCGAGTCGGCGAACGACGCGATCCTGGCCGCCTCGGCGAACCAGTTGCGCCGCCGGGTGGCCCGGATGCGCGCCGCCCTCGACGCCCTCGCCCCCGCGGCGGCCGGCCACGGCGGTCCGCCGCTGGTGCCCGCCCCGGACACCGGCGAGGTCGACGACTGACCCTTTGGTGTCGCACGCCGGCCGGGCCCATCCGCGGCCCGGCCGACGTGCGCCCGGCGCCGCCCGCGACCACCCGGGCACCCGGACGGATCGCCTCGGGGTCGACACGCACATTCCGGGCCCTGTGACGCACGAGGTGGGAAGGGTCCACCGGTAACCTCGGAACATGGCCACACGTGCGTCCGGCGGCGGAGCGCAACCGCGCACGGCCGCGAAGAAGAAGGCTCCCGCCAAGAAGCCCGCGCCACCTCCGCCGCCCCCGCCGAAACTGCTCGGGGGTCTGCCCGCGCTGCTCGGGAGGGGCCTCAAGCGGTTGTGGCTGGGGTTGGCCCACGCGTTCGGCTCGGCCGCGCGGGGCATCGGCTCCGGTGCGCGCGGACTCGATCCGGCCCATCGCCGGGACGGGGTGGGTCTGGCCCTGCTCGGCCTGGCCATAGTGATCGCCGCGGGCGCGTGGGGCACCATCGACGGCGCGGTCGGCGAAGCGGTCAACGCGGTGGTCGCGGGCCTGGTCGGCCGGCTCGACCTGTTCGTGCCCTTCCTGGTCGGCGCGCTGGGCGTGCGGGTGATGCGCCATCCGGACCAGAAGGACGCCACCGGTCGGATCATGATCGGCTGCACCGCGCTGGTGTGCAGCGTGCTCGGCCTGATCCACGTCGGCTGCGGCACCCCGCAACCCGGCGACGGCGCGGCCGCGATGCGCGACGCCGGCGGGCTGATCGGCTGGGCCTTCGCGACCCCGCCCGTGCATCTGGTCACCCGCTGGGTCGCGGTGCCGCTGCTGGTGCTGCTGATCGTGTTCGGCCTGCTGGTGGTGACCGCGACGCCGATCAACGCGGCGCCCGAGCGGCTCGCGGTCTTCCTCGGCTTCGTCGAGGGGCCGCCGCCCGCGGACGAGTACGAGGACGAGCACCCGAGCGGCTTCGCCGGGTACGACGAGGACGAGGAACCGCCCGCGCCCGCGCCGGTCCGCAAGACCCGGCCGCGCCGCCGGCCGAGTCCCGCCGCGAGCGGCCATCCGGACGCCGTCGACGTGGCCGCGGCCGCCGCGGCGGCGCTGGACGCGAACGACGCGGGTCTGGTCGTACCGCCGGCGCGCTCGCGCAAGGCCGCCGCCGCTCGGGTGGTGACCGACCTGCGGGCCCGCGCCGCCGACGCGCCGGCGCACACCCCCGCGCCGCCGCGCAGCGAGCAGTTGAAGCTGTCCGGCGACATCACCTACCACCTGCCCGGCCCCACGCTGCTCAAGAAGGGTCCGCCGGCCAAGGCCCGCAGCAAGGCCAACGACGACGTGGTCGCCGCGCTGTCCAAGGTGTTCGAACAGTTCAACGTCGACGCGCAGGTCACCGGCTTCTCCCGGGGCCCGACGGTGACCCGGTACGTGATCGAGCTGGGTCCGGCGGTCAAGGTCGAACGCATCACCGCGCTCGCCAAGAACATCGCGTACGCGGTGGCCAGCCCGGACGTGCGGATCATCAGCCCGATCCCGGGCAAGTCCGCGGTCGGCATCGAGATCCCCAACACCGACCGCGAGATGGTCAGCCTCGGCGACATCCTGGCCTCGGAGACCGCGGCCGGCGACGCGCACCCGATGATCGCCGCGCTCGGCAAGGACGTCGAGGGCAACGACGTGGTGGCCAATCTGGCCAAGATGCCGCACCTGCTGGTCGCGGGCGCCACCGGCGCGGGCAAGTCGAGCTGTATCAACGGCCTGATCACCTCGATCATGATGCGGGCCACGCCCGAGGAGGTGCGGATGGTGCTGGTCGACCCCAAGCGGGTCGAACTGACCACCTACGAGGGCATCCCGCACCTGATCACGCCGATCATCACCAACCCGAAGAAGGCGGCCGAGGCGCTTCAGTGGGTCGTGCGCGAGATGGACATGCGCTACGACGACCTGGCCAACTTCGGTTTCCGGCACGTGGACGACTTCAACGCCGCGGTGCGGGCGGGCAAGCTCAAGATGCCGCCGGGCAGCGAGCGCGAGGCGCAGCCCTACCCGTATCTGCTGGTGATCGTCGACGAGTTGGCCGACCTGATGATGGTCGCCCCGCGTGACGTCGAGGACTCCATCGTGCGGATCACCCAGCTCGCCCGCGCCGCCGGCATCCACCTGGTGCTGGCCACCCAGCGGCCCAGCGTCGACGTGGTGACCGGACTGATCAAGGCCAACGTGCCCTCCCGGCTCGCGTTCGCCACCTCCTCGCTCGCGGACAGCCGGGTCATCCTGGACCAGCCCGGCGCGGAGAAGCTGATCGGCAAGGGCGACGCGTTGTTCCTGCCGATGGGCGCGAGCAAGCCGATCCGGATGCAGGGCGCCTACGTCACCGAGGACGAGATCGAGGCGGTCGCCCGGCACTGCAAGGAGCAACTGCGGCCGGAGTACCGCGAGGAGGTCACCGCCCCGCCGGATCGCAAGAAGCAGGTGGACGAGGACGTCGGCGACGATCTCGACCTGCTCTGCCAGGCGGTCGAACTGGTCGTGTCCACCCAGTTCGGCTCGACCTCGATGCTCCAGCGCAAGCTGCGGGTCGGCTTCGCCAAGGCGGGTCGGCTGATGGACCTGATGGAGAGCCGGGACATCGTGGGACCGAGCGAAGGTTCCAAGGCGCGCGAAGTTTTGATCAAACCGGATGAAATCGAGTCGATTATGGCCACGTTGCGCGGTGAATGATCCGACTTAAGTGATGATTGGTGTCAGTCGTGATGAATGACGCATAAGGGGCGAATCGTGTCGATCGGTCAGAGTCTCGCCCAGGCGCGAGTGCGGGCCGGTCTCACTGTGGAACGGCTCAGTGAGGTCACCCGCATCCGACAGGTCATCATCGAGGGCGTCGAATGCGACGACTTCGAACCGTGCGGCGGCGACTTCTACGCTCGCGGCCACATCCGCACGCTGGCCCGCGCGACGGGCCTGGATCCGGAGCCGCTGGTCGCCGAGTACGACCACACGGTCGGCGGCACCAGCACCCCCCGCCCGACCCAGATCTTCGACTCCCCCCGCAAGTCGATCGAGTACCGCCGGCCGAACTGGACGCTGGCCATGGGCGTCGCCGTGGTCATCGTGCTGATCTTCGCGTTCGTGCAACTCGCCGGCGGGCGCGCCGACGACGACGAGAAGGAGACCGCGTCGCGGGTCACGCCGACCTCGGCCGCCCCCGTGGTTCCGCCGCCGCCCCCGCCACCGTCCCCGGTCGCGCCGGTGGCCAAGACCCCCGAATTCCCGGCCGAGGTGGTGGTCACGATCACCGCGGTGGACGGCCGTAGCTGGGTGCGCGCGTTCGACGCCGACAACAAGCAGATCTTCGAGACGATCCTGGACAAGGGCGAGGCCAAGACGCTCACCGACCCCGAGCAGCTCAAACTCCAGATCGGCAATTCCGGCGCCGCGCGCCTGAAGGTCAACGGCAAGGACGTGGGCCCGGCGGGCGAGGAGGGCGCCGTCGTCAAGCACACTTTCGTGCCCGGCGACCCGGTCCCGCAGATGCGGGCGACCCCGTCGCCCACCCCTTCCGCCCGGTGACGGGCCATCGTGACCTCCCCGGAACCATCCGACGCTTCCCTGCGTCCGGTCCACGCCCATGTCTGACGTAGGCTTTCCGGCATGTCCGCCCGCGATACCACCAGCCCCGCCGCCCCGGCCGAGAGCCCCTCCGCCCTGCGCACCGTCGCCCTGGTCACCCTCGGCTGCGCCCGCAACGAGGTGGACTCCGAGGAACTCGCCGGCCGGCTCGAGGCGGACGGCTGGTCCCTCGTCGAGGACGCCGCGGACGCCTCCGTCGTCATGGTCAACACCTGCGGTTTCGTCGAGTCCGCCAAGAAGGACTCGATCGACACCGTTCTGGAGGCCGCCGACCTCAAGGGCGAGGGCCGTACCCAGGCCGTCGTCGCGGTCGGATGTCTGGCCGAACGCTACGGCGACCAGCTCGCGGGCGCGCTGCCCGAGGCGGACGCGGTGCTCGGCTTCGACGACTACGGCGACATCTCCACCCGGCTGCGCTCGATCCTCGCCGGCGACGAGCACACCTCGCACGTCCCGCGCGACCGCCGGGCGTTGCTGCCCATCACCCCGGTCGAGCGCCAGGCCGCCGCCGTCGCGGTGCCCGGTCACGGCGCCCCCGAGGACCTCCCGGAGGGCATCGCCCCCGCCTCCGGGCCGCGCGCGCTGCGCCGCCGGCTGGGCTCGGGCCCGGTCGCCTCGCTCAAGCTCGCCTCCGGCTGCGATCGCCGCTGCTCGTTCTGCGCGATCCCCTCCTTCCGCGGCTCCTTCCTCTCCCGCCGCCCCTCGGACGTGATCGCCGAGGCCCGCTGGCTGGCCGAGCAGGGTGTCCGCGAGATCGTCCTGGTCAGCGAGAACTCCACGTCGTACGGCAAGGACCTGGGCGACCTGCGCCTGCTGGAGACGCTGCTGCCGGAGCTGGCCGCCGTCGAGGGCATCGAGCGGGTCCGGGTCAACTACCTCCAGCCCGCCGAGATGCGGCCGACGCTGCTCGACGTGCTCACCGGCACCCCCGGCGTCGCGCCCTACTTCGACCTGTCCTTCCAGCACGCCTCCGAGCCGGTGCTGCGCCGGATGCGCCGATTCGGTTCGCGCGAGGCGTTCACCGCGCTCCTGGACCAGGCCCGGGCCAAGGCCCCCGAGGCGGGCGCCCGGTCGAACTTCATCGTCGGCTTCCCCGGCGAGACCGAGGAGGACGTCGACGAGCTGGAGCGCTTCCTGATCGCCGCCCGGCTGGACGCCATCGGCGTGTTCGGCTACTCGGACGAGGACGGCACCGAGGCCGCCGGCTACGCCGACAAGCTCGAACCCGACGTGGTGGCCGCCCGCGTGGAGCGGATCTCCCGACTCGCCGAGGAACTGGTCGCCCAGCGCGCCGAGGACCGGATCGGCACCGAGGTGATCGTGCTGATCGAGGAAGTCGGCGAGGACGGCACCGCCGAGGGCCACGCACACCACCAGGCGCCCGAGACCGACGGATCGACGACGGTGGTCGGCGAGGGCCTGCGGGTCGGCGATCTGGTCCGGGTCCGGGTCACCGACAGCGAGGGTGCCGACCTGCACGGAGAGGCGATCGACGTGATCGTGCCCGGGGGCGATCGGTGACGGCCGAACCGGCACCGCAGCGTCGGCGTCCGGCCGAGGCCGTCCGCGCCGCCGCGGCCAACCACCCGCCGAAGCCCGACCGCCTCGGCGACCCCACCACCTCGGTGAGCGCCTGGAACGCGGCCAACGCGCTGACCATGATGCGGGTGGCCCTGGTGCCGGTCTTCGTCGTCCTGCTGCTGCAGGACGGCGGCCACGATCCCGCCTGGCGGGCCTGGGCCTGGGCCGCGTTCACCGTCGCCAGCATCAGCGACCTCTTCGACGGCAAGCTGGCCCGGATGCACAACCTGGTCACCGACTTCGGCAAACTCGTCGATCCGATCGCCGACAAGGCGCTGATGGGTGCCGCGCTGATCAGCCTGTCCGCGCTCGGCGACCTGCCCTGGTGGGTCACCCTCGTGGTGCTCGCCCGGGAGATCGGCATCACCCTGCTGCGCTTTTGGGTGATCCGGCACGGCGTGATCCCGGCCAGCCGGGGCGGCAAGGCGAAGACCATGCTCCAGGGCGTCGCGATCGGCATGTACACACTGGTCATGACCGGCCCGCTGGCCAGCACGCGGGCCTGGGTCATGGCGGCCGCGGTGATCGTCACCGTGGTGACCGGCCTGGACTACATCGTCAAGGCCATACGACTGCGACGCGGCACGCCGGTGCCCGCCGGACAGGTCTGACGTCGGGACGGATCCCGACCACGGGGGGAGCAGGACCATGCGCGAATTGAGGATCGAACTGGTCGCGGTGGGGGACGAGTTGCTCGTCGGCGACGTGGTGAACACGAACGCGGTCACCCTCGGCCGCCGGCTCACCGCGGCCGGACTGCGGGTCACCGGCGTGTCCACCGTGGGCGACGGCCTCGACGAGATGATCGACGTGCTCACCCAGGCCGTGCGGCGTGCCGACGCGGTGCTCGTCTCCGGCGGCCTGGGCCCCACCTCCGACGACCGCACCCGCGAGGCGATCGCCGCCGTCGCGGGGGCGGCGCTGCGCCGGGACCCGGCGATCGAGGATTGGCTGCGCCGGCGCTATCAGGGCCTGAACCGCACCTTGACCGCGCTCGGCCTCCAGCAGGCCGACGTGCCCGAGGGCGGCCGCTCGTTGCCCAACCCGAACGGCAGCGCCCCGGGCGTGGCGATCTCGATCGGCGACGTACCGGTGTACGCGGTGCCCGGCCCGCCGCACGAGATGATCGCGATGGTCGAGGAGCAGGTGCTGCCCGACCTGCTGCGGCGCGCGGGCGGTGCACCGATCCGGGCCCAGCGGCAATTGCTCACCGCGTCGATCGGCGAGGGCGTGATCGCCGCGATGCTGGAACCGCTGGAGAAGGAACTCGCGATCGCGGGCGCGGTCGAGGTGGCCTACCTCGCCACCGCCGGACGGACCAGGGTCAAACTCACCGCGACCGCCCCCGGCGGGGTCGAGGCGGTCGACGCCGCCGCGTTGCGGGCCCGCGAACTGCTCGGCGGCTGTGTCTACGGCGAGGCCGGCGACACGCTGGCCGGTGTCGTGCTGGCCCTGTTGCGCGAGCACGACGCCACCGTCGCGGTGGCCGAATCGCTCACCGGCGGCCTGGTCGCCGCCGAACTGACCTCGGTGCCCGGCGCGTCCGCGAGCGTGCGCGGCTCGGTCACCGCGTACGCCACCGACCTCAAGGACTCGGTGCTCGGGGTGGACGCCGACCTGCTCGCCGCCGAGGGCGCGGTTCACCCGGACGTGGCGGCGCGGATGGCCGAGGGTGTGCGGCGGATCATGTCGGGTACCTACGGGGTGGCCACGACGGGGGTCGCCGGTCCGGATCCCCAGGACGGCAAGCCCGTGGGCACGGTATACATCGCGGTGGCCGGTCCCGAGGGAACAACCGTGCTGTCGCTGCTGTTCTCGGGCAGTCGGAGCAGGATTCGGGAGATGACCACGGTCCGCGTACTGGACCTGCTCCGGTGTGTGGTGGCGGGGTTGCCGGCCGAGCAGGATCCGGCGTGTACGGGGTGACCGGGCGCGCCGGCCGGCCGCTGGGAGCACTTCGGTCGGGAACGTGGGGGACACGCGGAAGGGCGGGCGAGGACGTGCTGCGAATCGAGGCGGGAGTGCCCCGCGAGCCCTATGGACCCTGGACACCCTCGCCGTCAAGGTTCCACGCCCTGAGTGAACAGGACCGCAAGGCGGGCACACCCGCGCGGTCGGGCAGGTACGGTGGGGCTGTGACCCCCCGAGCCGCCCTAGGAGGGAGCGACCGATGATCCTGCTCCGTCGCCTGCTGGGTGACGTGCTGCGGCGCCAGCGCCAGCGTCAGGGTCGCACCCTGCGCGAGGTTTCGTCCTCAGCCCGGGTATCCCTTGGCTACCTGTCCGAGGTCGAGCGCGGCCAGAAGGAAGCCTCGTCCGAACTGCTCGCCGCGATCTGCGACGCGCTGGACGTGCGCATGTCCGTGCTCATGCGGGAGGTCAGCGACGAGCTGGCCCTCGCCGAGCTGGCCTCGGCCGAGGCGATGCGACCGGTCCTGGAGCCGGTCGGTGCCGGTTTCACGCCGAACGAGCGCGCCGCCGCCGAACGTCAGAACAACGACCGGTCGTCGGGCACGGGCCCGATCTCCGCCGACACCGCGGTGAGCGTGGTGGTGGCGGCCTGAGGACGACGACCGAGGGTGTGCTCTTTCCCACTCGGGAGCATCGATCGGCCGATTCGGGGCATCCGGTGCCAGGTGGACCGGGTTCCCCGACCCGGCAACCGATCGACACGGATCCCGAGGAGTCGTAGCACCATGGTCGTCGTCAAGAGCCCCCTGTCCGACGAGGCGCGCAAGATCACCGGCGAGGCGCTGCAGGGCGCCCTCGTCGACCTGATAGATCTCTCGTTGGTCGCCAAGCAGACCCACTGGAATGTGGTCGGCCCACGCTTCCGCTCGATCCACCTGCAGTTGGACGAGGTGGTCGCCTCGGCGCGTACCTTCGCGGACACCGTCGCCGAACGTGCTTCGGCGATCGGGTACAACCCCGACGGCCGGGCCGCGACCATCACGGCGGGCAGCGGCGTCCCGCAGCCGGAATCCGGCTGGATCAAGGACGGCGACGTGGTCGGCTACTTCGTCGGCGTCTACGGCGCCGTGATCGAGCGCATGCGCGAGCGGATCGCGGCCACCGAGGAACCGGACCCGGTCAGCCAGGACCTGTTCATCACCATCGCCGCGGACCTGGAGAAGATGAGCTGGATGTTCCAGGCCGAGAACCAGAGCTGAGCCGATACCCGGTCTGCCGGTTCGCCCGAGCCCCGTCTCCCGTCTCGGAGGCGGGGCTTCGGCGTGGGTGGGCTACCAGGGCATCGCGACGCCGCCGTTGGGACGCAGGATCTGGCCGGTGACGAACTTGGCGGCGTCCGAGGCGAGGTAGGCGACCGCGTAGGAGATGTCGGTGGGCTCGCCGACGGCGCGCAGCGGGGTCATCCGGGCCATCGGCGCGGCCACGGCGGCCTTGCGCTCCAGATCCTCGTTGCCGTCCGCGTCGGTCCAGTGCCGGCCGGTCATCCCGGTGACGATCCAGCCCGGCGCGACCGCGTTGACCCGCACGCCGCTGGGGCCGACCTCGGTGGCCAGGGTCTTGGTCAACTGCACCACCGCGGCCTTGGCCGCGCCGTAGCACAGCAGGCCCGAGGTCGCGGTGTCCACGGCGCCGGAGGCCATGTTGACGATGCTGCCGAAGCCCTGCGCGGACATCACGCGCGCGGCGGCCCGGCAGCCGAAGAAGACGCCCTTGAAGTTGATCGCCAGGACCCGGTCGAGGTCGGCCTCCTCGGTCTCGATCACCGTGCTCGAATGCATCACCCCGGCGATGTTGGCGAGCACGTCGAGCCGGCCGTGCGCGGTGACCGCGTCGTTGATCAGCGCGTCCACCTGGGCCGCCTTGGAGGTGTCGACGCCCGCGGCGGTCGCGGCGCCGCCGGCGGCCACGATCGCCTTCGCGGTCTCCCGGGCCCCCGCTTCGTGGATGTCCGCGCAGACCACGGTCGCGCCCAGGTCGGCCAGCACCTCGGCGCTGGAGCGGCCGATGCCGGATGCCGCGCCGGTGACGACGGCGACTCGGCCGGTCAGATCGAGGGCTTCACGAAACACGGTTGGCCTCCCGGCGCTAGGCGTGCACAGCGCGCCGACCGTACGAGCCATCTGACGAACAGTCAATAAAGGTGCGCGGCAAGGAGATCGGTGTCACCGCAGGCCCTCCTTTCGATGGCACCAGCGGTGTGTGGCGCCGCCGAAGGGGAAGATCCCGTTCGCCGCGAGGGCGTCACACGGGTCGGTCCGCACCGGATTCGACCCCCGCTGGGATCCGGTCCCGCCGGAGCGGGGCGGGCGGGCCGCGCCGGATTCGGCCCGGGGGCGCGGGCGGGTGGTGCGCGGCGGATCCGGGTCCGCGGCGGGGTCGGCCGCGGGCGTCCCGGTCCCGTCCTCGGCGTCGGTTTCGGCGTTGGCTTCGGCTTCGGTCGAGCCGCCCGCCATCTCGGTGATCGCCGGCGCGGGCTCCGCCGGGAGCGCGGCGGCGGCGGGGGCGGGTGCGACCGGTGGGGCCGGAGCCGCCACCGGTGCCGGCGGGCGCGGCGTCGGGTCCGGCGCGGCCACTCGGGTACAACCGACCGAGGCCGACAGCAGGATGGGCAACACCAGGGCGGGCACGATCCGGGACGCGGTCATGCCCTGTACGACGAACCGCCCGGGTATCGGTCACCGGGTGTACCTCCATCGGGTGACGGCTGGCAGCGCGGGCACCAGTACGTCACCCGCGGCGGATCCCCCAGGTCGGCGCGCCGGATCGAACCGCCGCAGCGCGCGCACGGGCGACCGCCGCGCCCGTAGACCCAGTGCCGGCGACCCGGCCGGGTGTCGCCCGTGGTGACGTGCCCGACCCGGTCGCGGTTGGCGTTCAGCGCACGATGCGCCAGGGTCGCCCACGCGTGCGGATCGCCCGCCGCGGCCACCGGGGTCCAGGGGGCGACGCCGCGCAGGAAGCACAACTCCACCCGGTACACATTGCCGAGGCCGGCCAGGTTGCGCTGGTCCAGGAGCGCGTCACCGATCGGCCGGCCCGGCCGGGCGGCCAGCCGGCGGGCGGCCTCGTCCGGATCCCAGTCCGGGCCGAGCGGATCCGGCCCCAGGTGGCCGACCACGGTCGACTCCTCGGCGGTGCGCACCAACTCGACCACGGGCATCCGCATCCCGACCACGGTCTGCGCCGCGTTGGCCAGCACCAGCCGGATCGCGTGCCAGGGACGCGGGAGCGGGCGCGGGCCGGTGGGCTGGATCTCCCAGGTGCCGTCCATCCGCAGGTGGGTGTGCAGCGTGAGGTCGCCCTCGATCCGGGTCAGCAGGTGTTTGCCGCGCGGGACCACCGCCAGTACCGAACGCCCGGTCAGATCCACGGTCGCCAGCCGGGGCACCCGGAAGTCGGTCACGGTCAGCGGGCGGTCCACCAGGGCCGCACGCAGCCGCCGCGCCGCCTGATACACGCTGTCGCCTTCGGGCATTCCACCATTGTCCCGGGTGTCGTCGTCCCCGGGAGACGGGGCCGAGCCCGGGGCCGGCCCTCCGAGTCCCCCCGGACCCGTCGGTGCGGCCGAACCCCGGGGGTCGCGGCGCCGCAGGTGTGGCGGCCCGGAAACCGACGTCGCGAGCGCGCGGCCAGGAACACGCCCGCGACGCCGGATCCGAGTACGTCCGACCGTGACGCGTGCAGGGTCGCCACGGGCGGATGGTGCCGGTCGACTCCGTCGGGATCCCTCCCGGCGTCGCCTTCCGTGACCACGATCCTGCTCGATGTACATGACCGGGGTGTTTCGCGGACCGGGCGCTCGTGTAACGAAACGGTGTCACCCTCGCAGGCGCAGCCCCCTGGGGGTGGCGTGGAACCCGGCCGCCTCCAGCGCCTTGCCCAGCGAGGAGGTCAGCACCTCGGCGCCGTCCGCCTTCTCCACCGTCAGTTTGCCCAGCGCGCCGGCGCGCACCGCGGCGGCCAGCGCCTCGGCCGCCGGGCCCACCCGGTCCGGGTCGTCGGTCCAGGACAACAACGTGCGTCCGCCGCGCTCGATGTACAGGATCGGCTCGCCGTCGAGCAGGATCACCAGCGCACCGGCCTTGCGGCCCGGCCGGTGCCCGCCCGCGCTCTCCCCGGGCCGGTCCGGCCAGGCCAGCGCGGCGCCGTACGGGTTGGCCGGGTCGGCGGCGGCCAGCACCACCGCGCCGGGCAACTCGTGCGGCTCACGGCGCTCGCTCGCGCCCTGCAACGCGCGCAGCCGGTCCACCGCGCCGTCGGCGGCGAACTGGGCGGCGCCCAGACCCTCCACGAAGTAGCCCCGGCGGACCCGACCGCCGTCCTCGAACACGCTCAGCACCTTGTAGGCCGCGGCGAAGCCGCCCGGGCTGCCCTCGGCGACCACCGCGCCGCGGGTGACCACGCCGTGCCGGTCCAGGAGCGTCTCGGCCAACGCGTGCGCCCGCCGGGTGGGGTCGGGCTCGACCACCGGGGCCAGCGACCAGCGGCCGGCCACCGTCGGTGGCCCACCGCGAACGGCCGCCACCGGCCGCCCTCGACTCAGGCCCGCGTACCGCCCGCGCGGGGTCGCCCGCCGGGCCCGGTGCGCGGTCGAGCCGGACGTGCGTCCCGAGCCGAGCAGCGCGCGCAGCGGGGTGAGCGTGTCGCCGGTGACCTGCCCGGACCACACCAGGTCCCACAGCGCCTCGGCGATCGCCGCCTCCGACGCCGGGGTCGGCAGTTCCAGCCGCTCGGCGAGCTGCCGGAAGAACAGCGCGTAGCCACCGGCCAGCGCGGCCAGGATCGCGGTGTGCAGCGGCGTCGTCTCCAGCGGCACCGGCGGCGGGAGCAGATACGGCGCGGCGTCCGCGAGATAGAGCGAGAGCCAACCGTCCTTGCCCGGCAGCGCGCCGTGTCCGGCCCACAGCACCTCGCCGGCCGCACACAGCTCGTCCAGCATCGCGGGGTGGTAGTCGACCACCCGCGTGGGCAACACCAGCTTCTCCAGCGCGGAGGCCGGCACGCTCGCCCCCTGGAGTTGCTCGACCACCCGAAGCAGACCGTCCGGGCCGCGCACCCCGCTCGCGCCCACGCCCTGCCACACGGTCAGGAACCGGGCCAGCGCGACCGGCGGCACCGGCTCGACCTCGTGCCGCAGCGCCGCCAGCGAGCGCCGGCGCAACATCCGCAACACTTCCGCACCGCACCACTCCAGGCCGGAGCCGCCGGGGCGGAACTCGCCGGAGACCACCTGCCCGCTCGCGGCCAGCCGCTCCAGCGTGCCCGTGGTCACCGCGACCCCCAAGCCGAAGCGGGCGGCGGCATCGCCCGCCCGGAACGGCCCGTGCGTGCGGGCGTAGCGGGCCAGCAGATCGCCCAGCGGATCCTTGACCGGCTCGGTGAACGCCTCGGGCACGCCGACCGGCAGCGGAGTGCCCAGCGCGTCGCGCAGCCGGCCGGCGTCCTCGATGCCCGCCCAATGCTCCTCACCCGCGATCCGCACCCGGATCACCCGACGCGCGTCCGCCAGGCCGGTCAGCCAATCGAGCTCGAACGCGTCCGTGCCGCGCGCCGCGACCTCGGCCGTGGTCAGCGGTCCGAGCAGCCGCAACAGGTCGGCGACCCCCTCCGCGTCCCGCACCCGGCGGTCCTCGGCGAGCCGCTGCAACTCGGCCTCGGTGCGGGCCAGCACCTCCGGGTCGAGCAGTTCGCGCAACTCGGCCTGGCCGAGCAGCTCGGCCAACAGCCGCGAGTCCAGCGCGAGCGCCGCCGCCCGACGTTCCGCGAGCGGCGAGTCGCCCTCGTACATGAACTGCGCGACGTAGCCGAACAGCAGCGAGCGGGCGAACGGCGAGGGCTCGGTCGTGGTGACCTCGACGATGCGCACCGCGCGGGTGGCGATGTCGCGCATCAGGCCGGTCAGGCCGGGCACGTCGAACACGTCCTGGAGGCACTCGCGCATCGTCTCCAGGACGATCGGGAACGAGCCGTACTCACTGGCCACCGCGAGCAGTTGGGCCGAGCGCCGGCGCTGTTGCCACAGCGGGGTACGGCGGCCCGGCATCCGGCGCGGCAGCAGCAGCGCGCGGGCCGCGCACTCGCGGAAGCGGGACGCGAACAGCGCCGAACCACCCACCTCGGCGGTCACCAGGGGTTCCACCTCGGCCTCCTCGAACACCGCGAAGTCCGGTGGCAGCGCCCCCGCCGCGAGGTCGTCGGAGGACTCCCCGAAGGACTGGTCACCGAAGGGCAGCCCGCTGTCCGGCAGCCGCAGCACGATCCCGTCGTCACCGTGCATGGTCTGCACGTCGAGCCCGGTGCGCTCGCGCAGTCGGGCCGAGATGGCCAGCGCCCACGGCGCGTGCACCTGGGCGCCGAACGGCGAGTGCACCACGACCCGCCAGTCGCCCAGTTCGTCGCGGAAGCGCTCGACCACGATCGTGCGGTCGTCCGGGATGTGGCCGCACGCCTCGCGCTGCTCGCCCAGGTAGCCGAGCAGGTTGTCCACCGCCCACGGGTCCAGGCCCGCGGCGGCCACCCGCTCGCGGGCCCGCTCGGCCGGCAACGCGCCCACCTCGCGCACGAAGGCGCCGAGCGCGCGGCCCAGTTCCACCGGCCGCCCCAGCGCGTCGCCGTGCCAGAACGGCAGCTTGCCCGGCACTCCGGGGGCGGGCGAGACCAGCACCTTGTCGTGGGTGATGTCCTCGATCCGCCACGACGAGGTGCCCAGCGTGAACACGTCGCCCACGCGCGACTCGTAGACCATCTCCTCGTCCAGCTCGCCGACCCGCGACTTCGCGTCGCCGGCGACCAGGAACACGCCGAACAGGCCGCGGTCGGGGATGGTGCCGCCGGAGGTGACCGCGAGCCGCTGGGCGCCGGGGCGGGCGGAGAGCACGCCGCCGACCCGGTCCCACACGATGCGCGGGCGCAGTTCGGCGAACGCGTCCGAGGGGTAGCGGCCGGCGAGCATGTCCAGGGTCGCCTCGTAGGCCGACGCGGGCAGCGCGGCGAACGGCGCGGCCCGGCGGATCAGCGCGAGCAGCGCGTCCACGTCGCGGTCCTCGATCGACACCATCGAGACGATCTGCTGGGCCAGCACGTCCAGCGGGTTGCGCGGCCCGCGCACCGACTCGATCGCCCCCTCGCGCATGCGCTCGGTGACCACCGCGGTCTGCACCAGGTCGCCGCGGAACTTGGGGAAGATCACCCCGCGCGAGATCGCCCCGACCTGGTGCCCGGCCCGGCCCACCCGCTGGAGGCCCGAGGCCACCGAGGGCGGCGACTCGACCTGGACGACCAGGTCCACCGCGCCCATGTCGATGCCCAACTCCAGGCTGGAGGTGGCCACCACGGCGGGCAGGCGACCGGCCTTGAGGTCTTCTTCCACCTGGGCCCGCTGCTCCTTGGACACCGAGCCGTGGTGGGCGCGCGCGAGCAGCGCGGGGGCGCCCCGACTGCTGCCCGCCTGGGCCATCAGCTCGGCCGGCGACGAGTCCTTCGGCAGTTCCTCGCCGGTGGCCCGCTCGTAGGCGATCTCGTTCAGCCGGCCGCACAACCGCTCGGCCAGGCGGCGTGAATTGGCGAACACGATGGTCGAGCGGTGGGCCTGGATCAGGTCGACGATGCGTTCCTCGACGTGCGGCCACACCGAGGTCCTGCGCTCGTTGCCGGCCTCGTCGAAGTCGCCGCTGCCGGCGCCGAGCTCGCCCATGTCCTCGACCGGGACCACGACCGAGAGCTCGAACGTCTTGGTGGCCGGCGGCTGGACCACGTGCACGTCGCCGGTCGAACGCATCCAGCGGGCCACCTCCTCGACCGGGCGCACGGTCGCGGACAGGCCGATCCGGCGCGCCGGGCGATCGAGGAGTTCGTCCAGCCGCTCCAGGGTCAGCGCCAGGTGCGCGCCGCGCTTGGTGCCGGCGACCGCGTGCACCTCGTCCACGATCACCGTGTCCACCCCGCGCAGCGCCTCGCGGGCCTGCGAGGTGAGGATCAGGAACAGCGACTCGGGGGTGGTGATCAGGATGTCCGGCGGCTTCGTGGCGAAGCGACGTCGATCGGCCGCCGGGGTGTCGCCGGAGCGCACGCCCACGGTGACCTCGGGCTCGGGCAGGCCCAGCCGCACGGACGCCTGCCGGATGCCGGTGAGCGGGCTGCGCAGGTTGCGCTCGACGTCGACCGCGAGCGCCTTGAGCGGCGAGATGTACAACACCCGACAGCGCCGGCGCGGATCGGCCGGCACCGGTTCGGCGGCGAGCCGGTCCAGCGCGGACAGGAACGCCGCGAGCGTCTTGCCGGACCCGGTCGGCGCGACCACGAGCGCGTCCTTGCCCTCGGCGATGGCGCGCCAGGCGCCCTCCTGGGCCCGGGTCGGCGCGTGGAAGGCACCGGTGAACCATTCCCGGGTGGCGGGGGAGAAGCCGGCCAGGACCGAAGCGGGGTCGTCATGTGGCATAACTCCCCATGGTGCCGGGTGGCTCGGACATTCGCGTCGGGGACATTCGGGCGCCGGGCGGGGCGACCGCGCACGTCGCCGCTACCGGGATACTGGTCGCATGGGACTCACCGACTTCTGGCGACGCATGCGCGCCCACTTCGGCGACTCGTACGCCGAGTCCTTCGCCCGCGACCACGTGATGTCCGAGCTGGGTGGCCGGACCGTGCACGAGGCGTTGGCCGCGGGCATCGAGGCCAAGGACGTCTGGCGCGGCGTGTGTGTCTCGATGGACCTGCCGACGACCAAGCGGGCCTGATCCGGCCGGCCCGGGCGCGGGCGGCTCGGGCACACGCGGCGGCGCACCCAAGCGGACATAGCGTGACGCTCTAGGCTCTTCCTGTCATTCGACATGCATCGCGACACAGTGGTGCGGGAGAGTACAGGGAGCCCATGTGACCCCACCCGACACACCTGCGACGCGGCTCACCTCGCGCGATCGCATGCCGTCGTGGTTGCCGCGGGCCGTGTTCATGATCCTGGCGATGATCGCGGGCTTTCGGCTGCTCGGCTGGACGCTGGCACACCTGCGCTCGCTGCTGATCGACCTGTTGCTGGCGTTCTTCCTCGCCCTGGCCTTCGAGCCGGCCGTGGACCGGTTGGCCCGGCGCGGGATGCGCCGCGGCGTGGCCACCGCCATCGCCTTCGTGGTGGTCTTCCTGGCCTGCGCCGGGTTCCTGGCGGTGGTGGGCTCGCTGCTGGTGGACCAGGTGGTGGCGTTCGCCCGGAATCTGCCCGACTACCTCGACGACCTGGTCGCCTGGGTGAATCGCACGTTCGGCACCGACCTGACGGTGGAGAAGATCCAGGGCGACATCTTCAAGGACTCCGGCACCGTCCAGGGCTACGCCGAGCGGGTGGCGAACAACGCGCTCGGCCTGTCCGCGAAGATCGTGGCCGGTTTGTTCGAGATGTTCACCATCGCGCTGTTCACCTTCTACTTCACCGCCGAGGGCCCGCGGATGCGCCGCGCGGTGTGCTCGCTGCTGCCGCCGGAGCGGCAGGCCGAGGTGCTGCGCGGGTGGGAGATCGCGATCGACAAGACCGGCGGATATCTGTATTCGCGTGCCGCGCTCGCGCTGATCTCGGCGTTCGCGCACTACATCGCCTTCCTGGTGCTCGAGGTGCCGTACGCGGTCCCGCTGGCGTTGTGGGTCGGGCTGATCTCGCAGTTCGTGCCGACCGTGGGCACCTATATCGCGATCGTGTTGCCCGCGTTGATCGCGTTGACGGTGAGCCCGTTGACCTCGCTGTGGGTGGTGTTGTTCGCGACCGCCTACCAGCAGTTCGAGAACTACCTGCTGCATCCGCGGATCACCGCCCGCACGGTGGAGATCCACCCGGCGCTCGCGTTCGGCGCGGTGATCGGCGGCGCCGCGCTGTTGGGCGCGGTGGGCGCGTTGATCGCGATCCCGCTCGCGGCCACCGGACAGACCTTCGTGGGCAGCTATCTGCACCGCTACGAGATCCCCGAGCATCGACTGACGCCGGACGAGAGTCGGCCCCCGCGCGGCCCGGGGCCGCTCACCCGGATGTGGCGGCGCGTGCGGGACGAGCACGGTCGCGCGGACCGTCAGGACCAGAAGCGGAACAACCGGTAGCCGTCGCTCGCCAGGAACGGCGACACGTCCAGCGCGTCGGTGACGTGGTCGATCACGTCGTAGAACCAGCCGTTGACCGACGGCGACCACAACAGCGCGAACAGGAACAGGATCGCGTAGGGCGCGTACGGCGCGATCGCCCGGCGGAAGTCGTACGGCAACCAGGGCTCGATCACCCCGTAGCCGTCCAGGCCGGGCACCGGCAGCAGGTTGAGCACCGCCGCGATCACCTGGAGCTGGATCAGGAACGAGAACGCGGCGGTGAAGGTCGGGCTCGCGCCGTCCACCGCGCCGGAGGACAGCAGCAGTGCGAGGACGATCGCCAGCACCGCGTTGGTCAGCGGTCCGACCGCCGACACCAGGCTGTTGCGCGCCCGACCCCGGATCGCCGAACGATCCAGGTAGACCGCGCCGCCGCTGAGCGGGATGCCGCCGAGCAGCACGAAGATCGTCGGCAGGATGAAGGACAACAGCGGATCGCTGTACTTGAGCGGGTCCAGGGTCAGGTAGCCCTTGCCCACCACGCTGTGGTCGCCCGAGCGCAACGCGGCGAACGCGTGCGCGAATTCGTGCAGGCACAACGACACCAACCAGCCGGACATCACCAGCAGGAAGACCCCGGTCCGGGTGGCCGCCTCCGAGGTGCCGTCGTCGTGCCACGTGTACCAGGTCGACGCGGCGCAGACCGCGACTATCGCGAGGAAGATCGGGCTCGGCCGCACGTGGCGCAGCGAGCCGGCCGCCGGGCGGCGACCGTAATCTCCGTAGGGGTGCGTCACGAACTGCTCCAGATGCGCGGAAGGGCCGTACGACCGGGAGTTCGATCGTACGGCCCGCCGGGACACTCAGTGGAAGGTGTGTTCCGGGCCCGGGTAGACGCCGCCCACCACTTCGCCCGCGAAGGCCTTCGCCGCGTCGCCGAGCGTCGCGCGCAGGTCGACGTACTGCTTGACGAACTTGGCCGTGTGGCCGGTGGTCATGCCGGCCATGTCGGTCCACACCAGCACCTGGGCGTCACAGCGCACGCCCGCGCCGATGCCGACGGTGGGGATGTCCAGCAGGTCGGTCACGCGCGCGGCCAGTTCCTCCGGCACACACTCCAGGACCACCGCGAACGCGCCCGCGGCCTGCATCGTCTTGGCGTCCGCGATCAACTGCTCGGCGCTCTCCGCGTCCCGGCCCTGCACCCGGTAGCCGCCGAAGGCGTGCACCGACTGCGGGGTGAGCCCGAGGTGGGCCATCACCGGCACGCCCGCGGCCACCAGTGCCTCGACCTGGCGGGCCGAACGTTGCCCACCCTCCAGCTTGACCGCGCCGGCGCCGGCCTCCTTGAGCAGCCGCACGCCGTTGCGCAGGGCCTGCTCGGGGGATTCCTGGTACGAGCCGAACGGCAGGTCGGCCACCACCAGCGCGCGTCGGGTGCCGCGCACGACCGCGGCGGTGAGCATCACCAACTGGTCCATCGTGACCGGCACGGTGTTCTCGTAGCCGAGGTGGTTGTTGCCGGCCGAGTCGCCGACCAGGAGGACCGGGATGCCCGCGTCGTCGAATACCGAGGCGATCATCGCGTCGTACGCGGTCAGCATCGGCCAGCGCTCGCCGGCCTGCTTCGCACGGGCGAGGTCGCGCACGGTGACCCGGCGCCCGGTGCCCTCTCCGCCGTACAGGGTCAGTCCCGGACCCTCGGTCGAAGCGGCTATCGACTGTGCGGAGTTGTTGCTGGACATGGTGTTCTCCCGACTCGAGGCGCTCGGACGGCGTCCCCGGACAACGCCATGGTGACACGCGCCGTAACAGGACAACAGGGGAGTCCCGCGCCGGATTCCGCGTGATCGCCGGGTCCGACATTTGCCGAGGCTTTGCAATACGAGACGGTCTCGTTTCGTAAAGTGCCCCTAGCCTGTGAGGCAACCCATACAAGTCATACGTGCACGACGAATCGAGCTTCACCCGTGACTTCAGCGAACGTTCCCCCCACCCGTACGGTCGACGAGCACATACATCGGCGCCGCTGGGCCATCCTCGGCGTGCTGGTGATCAGCCTGCTGGTCGTCGTTCTCGACAACTCGATCCTCAACGTCGCGATCAAGACGATCGCCGACCCGGACAAGGGCCTGGGCTCCACCCAGAGCGAGCTCCAGTGGGCGATCAACTCCTACACCCTGGTGTTCGCCGGCCTGTTGTTCACCGCGGGCATCCTGGGCGACCGCTTCGGTCGCAAGCGCACCCTGCTGTTCGGCATGGTGGTCTTCGGCCTGGCCTCGCTGCTCTCCGCGTACTCGCAAAGCCCCGAGCAGCTGATCGCCGCCCGCGCGGTGATGGGCTTCGGCGGCGCGTTCGTGATGCCCGCCACCCTGTCCATCATCAGCAACGTCTTCGAGCCGCAGGAGCGCGCCAAGGCGATCGGCATCTGGTCCGGCGCGGTCGGTCTGGCGATCGCGATCGGCCCGATCACCGGCGGCGTGCTGCTCGACCACTTCTGGTGGGGCTCGGTCTTCCTGATCAACGTCCCGATCGTGCTGGTCGGCATCGTCGCGATGTTGCTCCTGGTGCCGGACTCGCGCGATCCCAAGCCCGGCCGGCTCGACCCGATCGGGGTCGTGTTGTCCATCGCGGGTCTGGTCTCGCTGGTCTACGGCATCATCCGCGGCGGCGACGCGGGTTGGGGGAGCGCGGAGGTGCTCGGCACCATCGTGCTCGGTCTGCTGATCCTCGGCTTCTTCGTGTGGTTCGAAAAGCGCAGCGACCACCCGGCCCTGGACGTCAAGTTCTTCCGCGACCCGGCCTTCTCCGCCGCGGCCGGTGCGATCGGCCTGGTCTTCTTCGCGCTCATGGGCGTGACCTTCTTCATGGCCTTCTACCTGCAGAGCGTGCGCGGCTACACCCCGCTGCAGACCGGTCTGCTGCTGCTCCCGCTGGCGATCGCGCAGCTGATGTTCTCGGCGCGCAGTTCGGGAATGGTCAAGCGGTTCGGCGTGCGCGCGGTCACCACCGGCGGCATGCTCGTGGTCGGCCTGAGCTTCCTGTCCTTCCTGTGGATGGATCGCACCTCGCCGATCTGGATCCTGTGCGTGGTGTTCTTCTTCCAGGGCGCCGGCATGGCGCACGTGATGCCGCCGGCCACCAACTCGATCATGTCCTCGCTGCCGCGCGAGAAGGCCGGCGCCGGTTCCGCGGTCAGCAACACCGTGCGTCAGGTCGGCGGCGCGCTCGGCGTGGCGATCCTGGGCTCGGTGTTGTCCTCGGTCTATCGGGACCGGATCTCCGGCGACCTGGACAAGCTGCCGCCGAACGTGCCCAAGGGCCCGGCCGGCGACTCGGTCGAGGCGACCCTCTCGGTGGCCGGTCGACTCGGCGACAAGGGGGCGGCGCTCGTGGATCCGGCCAAGGACGGTTTCATCGAGGCCATGCACGCGGCCTCCATCGGATCCGCCGTGGTGGGTCTGATCGGCGCGGTCGTGGTGTTCCTGTGGATGCCGCGCCCCGCGGCCGGGCAGACTGCCCCCGAGGCGGGCCGAGCCGATTCGTCCGCCGAGGAACAGCGCTCCGCGAAGGTCTGACATGCAGCCTGCGACATCCGAAACAACGACCGATCCCCTGGTCGACCCCATGGCCGACCCCGGTACGGCGGACAAGCCGCGCCGGGGTCGGCCGCGCAGCGAGGAGGCCGAACGGGCGATTTTGGAGGCCACCCTTCGCCTGCTCGACGAGCACCGCAGCATCGCCGCCATCTCGGTCGAGGCGGTGGCCCAGGAGGCGGGGGTGGGCAAGGCCACCATCTACCGCCGCTGGCCGGGGAAGGAGGCGCTGATCGTCGCGGCGGTCGAGGCCGCGGAGGCGCTGCCGGCGGTGCTGACGGGCCGGTCGCTGCGCGAGGACCTGGTGCTGGTGCTGGAGAACATGCGCCTGCAGGCGATCGACAAGCGCGGCGACGGGCTGATGGGCATGGTCACGGGCGAGATGCGCAGGCATCCGGAGTTGTCCCGGCGCTATCACGAGGTGGTCGTGGAGAAGCGCCGGGCGATTTTGCGCGGGCTGTTGCAGCGCGGCGTCGATTCCGGCGAGTTGCGGGCCGACCTGCCGGTGGAGGTCCTGATGGACCTGGTCACGGGGCCCATACTGGTACGCAAGCTCGTCCGGGAGAACGCAAGTCTGGAGCCGGAGCTGCCGGGCCAGATCGCGGACGCGCTGCTCGGCGGGATTCGCGCTCGCTCCTGAGCCCATAGGGAACCTATCGGCCGCTTTCCGGCGTCCGTTTCGACGTAGGCGACGTTTTGTTCGTACGTTGACGCGGACACAGTCGGGACTCGTACCTGGGACTTCAGGAGGCAGCATGACGTGGCCCACCACGACGGACACCGGAGCCGAGCCGCAACCGGCCGGCGACGGGAGTCCGCGGCGCGGGTCGCGATGGTCGTGGGAGCGGATCCGCGAGGACGCGGTGCGGATCTGGCGCACCCCGCCGTGGCGCCGCGGCCGGGTGATCGCGGTGTTCGCGGTCCTGGCCACCCTCCCGCTCGCGTTCCACCGGCTGGTGCCCAACACGCCGGGCAACTGGGGCAGCTTCGTGGAGACCTTCCTGCCCTGGGGCGGCCTGGTGATCCCGGTGCTGCTGGCCTGCGCGGCGATTCGTCGCTCGTGGACCGCGGTCGCCGCGACCATGTTGCCGATCCTGGTCTGGGTGACCATGTTCGGCGGCTTCTTCCTGCCCGGTCGCGGCGGCGGCCCGCACGACCTGCGGGTGGTCAGCCACAACGTCAACGCGGGCAACCCGGACCCGGCCGGCACCGCCCGCTCGCTGCTGGGCGCGAACGCGGACGTCATCGCGCTGGAGGAACTGCCCGAGGGCGCCTGGAAGTTGTACAACGCGGTGCTCAAGGACCGATACCCGAACGTGCAGCACGAGGGCACGGTCGCGGTGTGGACCACGGCCCGCTTCCCGATGAGCAAGGCCGAGGCGGTCGACGTCGGGATGGGTTTCACCCGCGCGCTGCGCACGGTGATCACGACGCCCAAGGGCGACGTCCCGTTCTACGCCGTGCACCTGGCGTCGGTGCGCTTCGGCCCGAGCGGCTTCACCGTCGGCGATCGCAACCGCACGATCGATCGACTCGCCCAGGCGCTCGCGGTGGAGACCGCGCCGCACGTGGTGTTGGCCGGCGACCTGAACGGGACCACCGACGACCGCGCGCTGCGACCGGTCACCCGCTTCCTGACGGACGCGCAGGACTCGGCCGGCACCGGGATGGGCTTCACCTGGCCCGAGTCGTTCCCGATGGCCGCGATCGACCACATCATGTACCGCGGGATGGCCGCCGCGGACGCCAAGGTGCTGGGCAGCACGTCGAGCGACCACATGCCGGTCCAGGCGGACCTGCGCCTGCGCTGAGCCGACACGAGCAGGGCCCGACCGCCGTCGGCCGGGCCCTGCCGGTTTGTCCGCCGCCCGCTCGGTCCGGGGTCGGCGCCGTGCTCAGCCGCTCTCGCGCCACCGGTTGGTGATCGGCAGCCGCCGGTCCCGGCCGAACGCCTTGAGCGAGATCTTGGTGCCCGGCGGATACTGCCGACGCTTGTACTCGGCGGTGTCCACCAGCTTGAGGACGCGGTCCACCATCGCCGGCTCGAAACCCGCGGCCACGATCTCGTCGCGACCGATGTCCCGCTCGACGTAGTCGTCCAGGATGTCGTCGAGCAGTTCGTACGGCGGCAGCGAGTCGCTGTCGACCTGGCCCGGGCTCAACTCGGCGCTCGGCGGCTTGGTGATCGAGTTCTCCGGGATCGGGGCGGGCTCGCCGCGCCGCTCGGCCTCCGCGTTGCGCCACCGCGCCAACCGCCACACCACGGTCTTGGGCACGTCCTTGATCGGCGCGAAACCGCCCACCGCGTCGCCGTAGAGGGTGGAGTATCCGCAGGCCAGTTCGCTCTTGTTGCCGGTGGCCAGGACCAGATGGCCCTCCTGGTTGGACAGGCCCATCAAGGTGGTGCCGCGCACCCGCGCCTGGAGGTTCTCCTCGGCCGGACCGGTCAGCGCGAGCGCGTTCAGGTAGGCGTCCACCATCGGTGCGATCGGGATTCGGCGATGGTCGAGCCCGATGCGTTCGGCGCTGTCGGCCGCGTCCGTCTCGGAGTGCGCGGAGGAGTAGCTGCTCGGCATCGAGATGCCGTGGACGTTGGGGCCGCCCACCGCGTCGGCCGCGATCGCCGCGACCAGGGCCGAGTCGATCCCGCCGGACAGGCCCAACAACACCGATTCGAAGCCGTTCTTGACCACGTAGTCGCGCAGCCCCAGGACCAGCGCGCCGTAGATCTCCGCGTCGTCCGACAGGGCGGGGGCGATCGAGGGCTCGACGGCGGGCGCGGGCACCGGCGCGGCGTGCTCGGTGACGATCACCTGCCGGATGGTCAGGCCGTCGGCCACCACGTCGCCCGTGCCGTACACGCTGTCGTCCACGGTGTGCTCGGGCAGCTCCAGGTCGGCGATCAGCAACTCCTCGCGGAACCGCGCGGCGCGCGAGAGCACCCGTCCCTCGGCGTCCACGATCAGCGAGTCGCCGTCGAAGACCAGCTCGTCCTGGCCGCCGAAGGCGTTGACGTAGGCGAGGGCGCAGTCGGCCTCGCGGGCGCGGCGGCGTACCAGTTCCAGGCGCGAGTCGTCCTTGCTCAGCTCGTACGGCGAGGCGTTGATCGACAGCAGCAGGCCGACCCGCGCGGCGCGCGCGGCGGCCACCGGGCCGCCCTCCTGCCACAGGTCCTCGCAGACGGCGATCGCGATGTCGACCCCGCCGATTTGGACGACCAGGAGCCCATCGCCGGGGACGAAGTAGCGGTATTCGTCGAAGACGCCGTAGTTGGGCAGGTGGTGCTTGGCCGAGCGGGCCACGATCCGGCCGCCGTGCAGCACCGCGACCGCGTTCTGCGGCGCCCCGGCCGGGCGGCCCAGCCGCGGTGTGGACATGTCGCAGCGGTCGAGGTGGCCCACCACGACGGTCACCTCGCCCAGCCCCTCGGCGGCCAGGCGGGCCGCGAGCGCCTCCAGCGCGCGTCGCGACGCCTGGACGAAGGACGAGCGCAGGGCCAGGTCCTCGACCGGGTATCCGGTGAGTGCCATCTCCGGGAAGGCGACGAGCGACGCGCCGCGGTCGGCCGCCGACCGGGTGCGGCCGAGGATCAGTTCGGCGTTGCCTTCGAGGTCGCCGACCGTGGGGTTGATCTGGGCGAGGGCGATGCGAATCCGGGTCACCCGATGCAATGTACCCGACCTTGACGTCAAAGTGACGAATAAGCCGTAAGTGTCGACGCCGCGCCGCGCGGACCCCCACCCAGGGTGCCGTGGCGGCTGCTCGGCCGGTCGGAAAACCGCAGGCGAACGGCGGGCGAAAGACGTTTGTTCGAGCAGGCCCGGGGCTCGGCGGCAACGCACTCGGGCGATACCCTGGACACCGTTGAGCACCGGGCCTCGACGGCTCGCCCGACGGAATTCCCGAAGGCTGCGATGCCGCGCGAAGAAGGTATCCCGCAGGTCGCCCATGGAGCGGTTCTCGGGGTACAGGACCACGGGAGCCACGCGAGCACCACGCCACCCGTGCGCGAGTCCGGGGGCAACGCAAAGGGTACGTAATGTGCCCGAAACCCTGGAGCGGGATACTCGTGTGCCCGCAGTGCCCCTGCCGATCGCTCACAGGCCGTCCGACCTGCAAGGATAGGGAATTATGGATAAGCAGCAGGAGTTCGTGCTCCGCACCCTCGAGGAGCGCGACATCCGGTTCGTGCGGCTGTGGTTCACCGATGTGCTCGGCTTCCTGAAGTCGGTCGCGGTGGCTCCGGCCGAGCTGGAGCAGGCCTTCGCGGAAGGCATCGGCTTCGACGGCTCGGCGATCGAGGGATTCGCGCGCGTACACGAGTCCGACATGCTCGCGAAGCCGGATCCGGCCACGTTCCAGATCCTGCCGTGGCGGGCCGAGGCACCCGGCACCGCACGGATGTTCTGCGACATCCTGATGCCCGACGGCTCGCCGTCCTTCGCGGACCCGCGCTACGTGCTCAAGCGCACCCTGGAGCGGGCGTCGGAGAAGGGTTTCACCTTCTACACGCACCCCGAGATCGAGTTCTTCCTGTTCAAGGAGAAGCCGGTCGACGGGCGCCCGCCGACCCCGGTGGACCACAGCGGCTACTTCGACCACACCCCGCAGCCGGTCGGCCAGGACTTCCGCCGGCAGGCGATCACGATGCTCGAGAACATGGGCATCTCGGTCGAGTTCAGCCACCACGAGGGCGCGCCGGGCCAGCAGGAGATCGACCTGCGCTACGCGGACGCGCTGAGCACGGCGGACAACATCATGACCTTCCGCCTGGTGGTCAAGGAGGTCGCGCTGGAGCAGGGCGTGCACGCGTCCTTCATGCCCAAGCCGTTCTCCGAGCACCCCGGCTCCGGCATGCACACCCACCTGTCGCTGTTCGAGGGCGACCGTAACGCGTTCTACGAGGCCGGTGCGGAGTACCAGCTCTCCAAGATCGGCCGCTCGTTCATCGCGGGCCTGCTCATGCACGCGGGCGAGATGGCCGCGATCACGAACCAGTGGGTCAACTCCTACAAGCGGCTGTGGGGCGCGTCGGCGCGCACCGCGGGCATGGGCGGCGAGGCCCCCTCCTACATCTGCTGGGGCCACAACAACCGCTCCGCCCTGGTGCGGGTGCCGATGTACAAGCCCACCAAGGGGCAGTCCACCCGGATCGAGGTGCGCCAGATCGACTCGGCGTGCAACCCCTACCTGGCCTACGCCGTGCTGCTCGGCGCCGGGCTCAAGGGCGTCGAGGAGGGCTACGAACTGCCCCCCGGCGCCGAGGACGACGTGTGGGCGCTGACCGACGCCGAGCGGCGCGCGCTGGGCATCGCGCCGCTGCCGCAGAACCTGGCCGAGGCGATCGCGCTGATGGAACGCAGCGAACTGCTGCCGGAGATCCTCGGCGAGCACGTCTTCGAGTTCTTCCTGCGCAACAAGCGGCACGAGTGGGAGGAGTACCGCCAGCAGGTGACTCCCTTCGAGCTCAAGCGCTACCTGCCGGTGCTCTGAGCGCATCCGGCGCCGGCGCGCGAGCGCCACGCGAACGGCCCGACCCCGGTGCGGGGTCGGGCCGTTCGTGCTCGGGCGGCGCGCGGGTGCTCACCTCATCGGCGGGCCCAGCAGTTCCAGGATGTAGCGGACGTAGGCGTCCTTGTCCTCGCCCTGGGGCAGCAGTTGCGGCGCACCCCGGCGGATCAGCGCGATGCCGACGGTCATCGTCAGCGCGGTCAGCGCGTGCCGGTAGGCGGCGTCCGCGGGCAGGCCGAGTTCCTCGGTGAGGCGGGCGCCGAACTCCAGCCGGCGCCGGGTGACCTGTTCCAGGATCGGGCCCACCACCGGGTGCTCGGCGTGGATCAGCAGCGTCGTGGTGATGTCCGCGCCGCTGGGCGCGGTGAACGCGTACTCGGTGAGTCGGCGCCCGCGTTCGACCGGGTCCTCGATGCGTTCGGCCGCCGCCATCAGCTCCTCGGACTCGGCCACCCAGCGCTCCAGCGCGGCCTGGATGAGCGAGTCGCGATCCTTGAAATGCCAGTAGAAGCTGCCCTTGGTGGTGCCGAGGCTCTCCGCGAGGGGTTCCACCGCGACCGCACCCAGACCGCCCCCTCGCATCGCTTCCAGGGCCGCCCGAGCCCAGTCCTCTCGGCTGAGGGTGCGGCGGCCGGGGCGAGCGGGCCGTTCCGGTTCGTCGTCTGATTGAACCCTCTCCGAGGGAACACCGTTGCGCATGACACCTACGCTAACGTAGGGTGACGTCCCGTACGGTGGCGTATGGCAGTTCGTTGCTACGGAGGCCTCTTCGGGCCGTGGGACGGACGGCTCGCAGAGCGGAACTGTCGTCCGCCGCCGGGCGAGGGCGCGCCGCATTCGAAATTCGCCGCGGTCGGGGGGCTCGGCGAGTCCCGTGCGGCGCGTCCACATTCCCAGTTCCGTTCTTGATCGATCAGCCGTTTGACCGGATACGCTCGGCCGGTGACCCCTGTGGATCAGCCCCGCGAACCGGCGGCCACCGACGGGCGCCTGGTCCGGCTCGGCTTCACCGACATCGCCGCCGCCGCACGCAACCTGCGCGACCCGGCACTGCTCGGCGCCGGGGAGGACTCGCTCTTCCTGGACGCGCTCGCCGCCACCGCCGACCCCGACCTCGCACTGCTCGGTCTGGTCCGACTGGCCGAGGCCGCCGCCGACCGCTCCGTCCTGTTGTCCACGCTCGCCTCGGCGAAGCCCTTCCGGGACCGGATACTGGGCGTGCTGGGGGTGAGCGCGGCACTGGGCGACCACCTCGCGCGCCACCCCGACGACTGGCGCACGCTGGTCACCTACGACGTCCAGGACGCCCGACCCACGCCGGCCTACTTCCACGCCGTGCTCACCACCGCCACCGCCGGCCTGCGCGGCGACCCGGCGTTGGACGCGCTGCGGGTCGGCTACCGGCGCTGCCTGCTCTCGATCGCCGCCCGCGACGTGTGCGGCAGCGCCGACGAGCCGACGGTGGCCACCGAACTCGCCGACCTGGCCGGCGCCACCCTGGACGCCGCGCTCGACCTGGTCCGGCGCGAACACCCGGTCGAGGCCGAGCAGTGCCGCCTCGCGGTGATCGGCATGGGCAAGTGCGGCGGACGCGAACTCAACTACATCAGCGACGTGGACGTGGTCTTCGTCGCCGAGGCACCCCCCGGCGTGCCCGAGGGCGTCGCGGTCGCCGCGGCCAATCGGCTGGCCGGCGCGCTGATGCGGACCTGCTCGGCGACCACCGTCGAGGGCTCGATCTGGGAGGTGGACGCCAACCTGCGCCCGGAGGGCCGCAACGGCCCGCTCACCCGCACCCTGGCCAGCCACCTCGCCTACTACGAACGCTGGGCCAAGACCTGGGAGTTCCAGGCCCTGCTCAAGGCCCGCCCGGTGGCCGGCGACCCGGCGCTGGGCCGCAAGTACCTGGACAGCGTGTCCCCGCTGGTGTGGACCGCCGCCCGCCGGGAGAACTTCGTCGCCGACGTGCAGGCGATGCGCCGCCGTGTCGTGGACAGCATCCCCGCACGCGAGGTGGAGCGCGAGGTCAAGCTCGGGCCCGGCGGCCTGCGCGACATCGAGTTCGCGGTCCAGCTCCTGCAGTTGGTGCACGGCAAGTCCGACCCGGCGCTGCGCAGCGGCTCCACCCTGGACGCGCTTGCCGCGCTGTCCGCGGCCGGCTACGTGGGGCGCGACGACGGCGCCGCGCTGGACGCCGCGTACCGCTTCCTGCGCACGCTGGAGCACCGCATCCAGCTCTTCCGGCTGCGCCGCACCCACCTGATGCCCACCGACCCGGGCGAGCTGCGCCGGATCGGCCGCTCGATGGGCATGCGGGCGAACCCGGTGGGCGAGCTGGAGAAGGCGTGGAAGCAGCGCACGGTGGAGGTGCGCCGGCTGCACGAGAAGTTGTTCTACCGGCCGCTCCTGGACGCGGTCGCCCGACTCAAGGCGGGCGAGCAGCGGCTGACCCCGGAGGCCGCGCGGGCCCGCTTCGAGGCGCTGGGATACGCCGACCCGGCCGCCGCGCTGCGCCACCTGGAGGCGCTCGCGTCCGGGGTCAGCCGGCGCGCCTCGATCCAGCGCACGCTGCTGCCGGTGATGCTGAGCTGGTTCGCCGACTCGGCGGATCCGGACGCCGGGCTGTTGGCGTTTCGCCAGGTCTCCGACGCGCTCGGCAACACGCACTGGTATCTGCGTCTGCTGCGCGACTCGGGGGCGGGGTCGTCGGGGGCGGCGGCGGAGTACATGGCGCGGGTGCTCGCCTCCGGGCGACTGGCGCCGGACCTGCTGCTGCGCGCACCCGAGGCGGTCGCGATCCTGGGCGATCCGGACGGGCTTCGGCCGCGCTCGCGGGCCGTGCTGGAGACCGAGATCCTGGCCGCGGTGGGGCGGGCGCCGGGGCCGGAGAGCGCGGTGCAGGCGGCGCGCAGCGTGCGTCGACGCGAGCTGTTCCGGATCGTCGCGGCCGACGTGCTGGGCCGGCTGGACGTGGACGCCATCGGCAAGGCGCTCACCGATGTCAACGCGGCGACGCTGACCGGCGCGCTCCGGGCCGCGATCGACATGTGCGAGCGCGGCACGGGACCGATCCCGACCCGGATCGCGATCATCGCGATGGGCCGGTTCGGCGGCTACGAGCAGGGCTACGGCAGCGACGCGGACGTGATGTTCGTGCACGAGCCGATCGAGGGCGCGCCCGAGGAGGCGGCGACCAAGGCGGCGCACAGCGTGTGCAACGAGGTGCGCCGACTGTTGCAGATCCCGTCCACGGATCCGCCGCTGTTGATCGACGCCGACCTGCGGCCCGAGGGGCGGCAGGGCCCGCTGGTGCGCACGCTGGCGTCCTACCGGGCCTACTACGAGCGCTGGTCCAAGTTGTGGGAGAGCCAGGCGCTGCTGCGTGCCGACTTCACCTCCGGCGACGCCGAGCTGGGCCGACGGTTCCTGGCGATGGTCGACCCGCTGCGTCACCCGTGGGGCGGGATCGACGACACCCAGGTGCGGGAGATCCGCCGGATGAAGGCCCGGATCGAGTCCGAGCGGCTGCCGCGCGGCGCCGACCCGACCACGCACACCAAGCTCGGGCGCGGCGGCTTGGCCGACGTGGAGTGGGTGGTGCAGCTCTTGCAGTTGCGGCACGCGCACGCGGTGCCCGAGCTGCGGGTGACCGGCACTCGGCAGGGGCTCGTGGCGGCCCGGGACGCGGGTCTGCTCGACCGGCACGACGCGCAGATCCTGGACGACGCGTGGGTCGAGGCCACCCGGGTGCGCAACGCGGTGATGATCGTGCGCGGCCGGTCCTCGGACAGCTTCCCGACCGATGTGCGCGAGCTGGGCGGGGTGGCCCGGCTGTTGGGTCACCCGTCGGACGAGACCGGCAGCCTGATCGAGGAGTATCGGCGGGTGACCCGGCTCGCCCGGGTCGTGGTGGAGCGGGTGTTCTACGGGGAGGACGAGACTTCGACGGGCTCGCGCTGAGGTCGCTCGCGTCGCCGGTCGTCGTCCTCGTCCCGGCCCGCGCCCGCACCGGTGGGCACACGGTCGGGCTCGGCGGGTCGATCCCCGGGCCCGGCGTCCGCGCGCGGGTCGTCCGGTGGGTACTGCGGGAAGCGGTACGCGGATCGCCCGTTCAGCAGGCACTGCAGGCCGAAGGCCGCGGCCAGGGTGATCCAGCCGCCGACCGCGTCGAGCACGAAGTGGTTGCCGGTCGCCACGATCACGAACAGGGTCGCGATCGGGTACAACACCCCGAGCACCTTGACCCACATCGGGCGGGCGAACATCACGATCGCCATCGCGCACCAGGTCGACCAACCGATGTGCATCGACGGCATCGCGGCGTACTGGTTGGAGACGTTCTTCATGTCCCCGGACGCCATCGAGCCCCACGTGTGGTGGACCAGGACGGTGTCGATGTAGCCCGCGCCCGGCAACAATCGGGGCGGGGCCAACGCGAAGAAGAAGTATCCGAACAGCGCCAGGCCGGTGGTCAGGAACAACACCGTACGCACGGCTCGGTAGCGGCCGGGATGTCGGTGGAAGAGCCACACCAGGACACCGATGGTCACCACGAAGTGCAACGTCGCGTAGTAGTAGTTCATCGACACGATCAACCAGGTGACGCCGTTGACCGCGTGGTTGACGCTGTGTTCGATGTCGATGTGCAGCGCCTGCTCGACATCGAGCAACTGTCGGGCGCGGTGCACGGCCAGGTGTTCGCGCTCGGGCACCGCGTTGCGAATCAGCGAGTAGACCCAGTAGCTCAACGCGATCAACGCGAGTTCGACCACGAATCTGGGCCGGCGCGGCGTGCTCAGATAGGCACGCAATCGGGTCTTCGTGGGGACTGGCTGCATGGTTGTCCGTCCGGCTTCGTCGGTCACCCGTCGCCCCGACGGCGGCATGGTCTCTCGGCTCGGATTGCCCCCCATGGGTCAAGTCTGCCAGAGCCCATGCTTTCGCCGATCACCCCGTAGGGCCATCCGAGGGCGATCTTCTCCCACCCCGGGGGGAGGTATCGGGACGTATCGCGATGGGCTCGGGCAGGCGTTCGGGCGGGTCGGCGGGCGTGCGGTGGGGTGCGTCGCGGTGCGGGACGGGGACGCGTCGGTGCCGCCCCCTCGGATTCGTCGAGAGGGCGGCGCCGCGTGTCGTGGACGGGGTCCGGCCGGCGGTTTCGCCGGTGGGTCGGGGGTCAGGGGGTCGGGAGGGACTCGGCCGGACGGTCGGTGGAGGTCGTGGTCGGCGCGGGTGTGCGCCCTCGCAGGGTGACGGCGGCGATCAGGGCGCCGGCGGCGGCGATCCCGGCGGCACCGAGGAACGCGGCGGAGAAGCCGTCGGTGAGCGCGGCGGGGTTGCCGATCTCCCGGGAGCCGTGCGCGGCGGCGACGGCGGTCATCGCGGCCAGGCCCAGGGCGGAGCCGATCTGGTAGCTGGTGTTGACGATGCCGGAGGCGAGGCCGCCCTCCTCGGGACGGGCGCTGGAGATGGCGGTGCCGAGGGAGGGGATGAACGCGAGGGCCATGCCGGCGGCGGCGAGCAGGGAGGCGGGCAGGACGTCGACCCAGTAGTTGCCGTCGGAGCGGACGAAGGACAGCCACAACATGCCGCCGGCGAGCGCGGCGAGGCCGGTGACCACGAGCGGGGAGGGGCCGAAGCGGGCGATCAGACGCGGCGCGAGCACGATCATCATCACCATGATGGCGACGGTCATCGGCAGCAGCGCGGAGCCGGAGGCGAAGGCGCCCAGGCCGAGGACCTCCTGGAGGTAGAGGTTGAGGAAGAACCACATCGGGATCCAGGCGCCCGCCATCAACAACTGGGCGAGGTTGGCACCGGCCAGGCCCGGCGTGCGCAGGATGCGCAGCGGCATCAGCGGCTCGGCCCGCTTGCCCTGGAGCAGCAGGAACAGCGCGATGAGGGCGACACCGGCGGCGAGGACGAGGAGCGTCTCGGCCGAGGCCCAGCCGGTCTCGGGGGCCCGGACGACGGCGTAGACGGCGGCGCCGAGGCCGGCGGTGACGGTGATCGCGCCCAGGATGTCGACGCCGCCGCGACGGGCCGGGGCGTCGGGCATCAGCGCCGGGGTGGCGACGAGGGCGAGGATCGCGACCGGGATGTTGATGTAGAAGACCCACGGCCAACTGGCGTATTCGGTGATCAGGCCGCCCAGGAAGACGCCGGCCGTGCCGCCGGCGGGGGCCGCGGCGCCGTACAGCGCGAAGGCCTTGGTCAGCTCCTTGGGATTGCCGCCGAAGAGCATCATCAACAGGGTCAGCGCGGAGGGCGCGATGAGCGCGGCGCCGACGCCCTGGACGGCGCGCCCGGCGAGCTCGACCCAGACCTGGTCGGCCAGACCGGCGGCCAGCGAACCGACTCCCAGGACGGCCCAGCCGGTGCTGAACATGCGCTTGGCGCCGAACAGGTCGGACAGCCGCCCGCCGAGCAACAACAGCCCACCGAAGGCGACCACGTAGGCGTTGAACACCCAGGACAGGTTCTCCTGCGAGAACCCGAGATCGGTCCGCATCTCCGGCAGCGCCACACCGATGATCGACGTGTCCATGATGACCATGAACTGCGCCAGCGCAATGAGCGCCAACGCGGTCCAACGGCGTGGATTGGGTTGGACCTGCGACTGAGACATCCTGATCACTCCGTAGATACGCATGGGGGGTATCGAGCGATCAGGAACATACCCTAGGGGGGTATCGATGCGCCAGAGGTCGGCGGAAATACCTCGGTGGGGTATGTATTCGTCGGGCTGCGACGGCGAAAGGCCCTGCTCCCGCAGTCCGACGCGGGGGCAGGGCCCTTTCCGGGGTGGGCGAGTGGACGCGGTCGGTCAGCCGCCGATCCGGTGCAGGCCGAACGGCACGCCCTGGTCGTCGGTACACAGTGCGAACCGTCCGAAGCCCGGTTCCTCCGGGCGGGCATCCTCCGCGGTCCCGCCCAACTCGCGGACGAGCCGAACGCTCGCCTCGATGTCCTCCACCGCGAAGAACATCGTGACGGACGACGACGGGTCCCCGCCGTGCAGCCCGCCCCGCACGGTCGGCGTGGTGATCGAGACCTGGCCCGGCTCGCCGGTCGGTGGGAACTTCCAGTCGAACAGTCGGCCGAAGAAGGTTTGCGCCCGGAGCGGATCCGGGACGCCGATCTCGAAGAAGGTCGGCTCGCCGTGCATGACGACTCCCGCGTGTCGGTGAATGATTCCTCGACGGTAGGCGGGCGACTTGTCGTGGTCTTGGATATTTGGGCCGCCGGGCCGGCCCTCGGCGCCCCGTCGAACCGCCGTCAGACGCCGGCGGCCATGGCCGCGCCCGAGGCGTCGCCGGCCAGGCCGCCGAGGAACGCGGTCGGCGTGCAGCCGGCGTACTCCTTGAACTCGCGATTGAGGTGGGCCTGGTCGTAGTACCCGCAGCGGATCGCCACCTCGGCGAGCGATCGCACCTCGGGCCGACGGAGCAGGTCGACGGCGTGCTCGAACCGCACCAGATTGGCCATCGCCTTCGGTGGCAACCCGATCTCGGCCCGGAACCGTTGGGCCAGGCGTTTGCGACTCCAGCCGGTCTGCTCGTGCAACAGGCCGATCCCGAGATCGCCCCGGCGATCGGTCACCCGGCGCCACGACCCGGCCAACACCGGATCGGCGCCGTGTCCCCGCTCGGCCCGCGCGCCCAGGGCCGCCTCGACGCGCTCGAACCGCTCCGCCCACCCCGAGTCCCCGCGCAGCCGCTCGACCAGCTCGCCCGTACCCGGCCAAAGCTCGGACACGTCCACCACCTGTTCGGCCAACTCGCTCGCCGGTACGTCGAAGAGCACTCCCGCCGCCAACGGCGAGAGTCGCACCTCCAGGACGCGCTGACTGCCGGCGTGCGCCGCCTCGACCCCTCCCCGCCCGACCCCCACCAACGCCGCCTCGGCCGCGGGGCCGCCGCGCCCGCCCCGCAACAACGAGAGCGGCCCGCCGAGGCCGATCAACAACACCAGCACCGGCGCCGGCAACTCGTGCCGCACGATCGGCCCGCCCAGCGACTCGCAGAACCCGCCATAGCCGACCACCAGCCCGTCGAGCCCGCGCCGCGGGTGCCCGACGGCGGCCTCCCAGCGCCCGCCCGGGCCACTCCCACGCCGAATCCCACCGAAGCTCACCACCCCTCCAGTCTCGCGCGCCGGGGCGAGGGGCCCGAGGCGAGCTCGCGGGCGCGGGTGCGGTGGGGCGGTTCGGCGACGGACCCGCGACCGGCTCGGGTGGGATCTCCCCGACGGGGGCGCTCCGCGTCTCGCGTACGGCGCTCGTGATCCGGTGCCGCGGCCCGCCGGGTCGCCGTGCGCTGCGACCGCCGCCGGGCGGCCCACCCGCACTCGCCGAGAGCCCCCACCCCTTGTTCGACTCCGGGCCAACTCCCGTGTGGGGCAAGGCGCGTTCGGTGAATTCCGTGGGTATGACCTGTAGGCGACGAAACCGACTCCGCGGCGCCTGCGGCCGTGGGCAGGGGGACGGGAGGACGACCGTGGTGGACGTGCGTCGAACCGAGGTGATCGTGGTGGGGGCGGGGCTGGCCGGGTTGAGCGCGGCGCGGACGGTGGCGGCGGCGGGGGTTCCGGTGACCGTGCTGGAGGCCGCGGAACGGCCCGGCGGGCGGGTGCGCACCGATCTGGTGGACGGATTCCGGATCGACCGCGGCTTCCAGTCGCTGACCACCTCGTGGCCTCAGGTGAACCGGCAACTGGACGTCGTCGCCCTCGGGTTGCGTTCGTTCCAGGCCGGTGTGCTGCTCCACGAGGACGGCCGCACCCAGCGGGTGGGCGATGTCCGCCGGGTGCGGGACGCGCTCGGCGGGCTGCGCAACGGCAACGGCACCGACCGGGCCCGGGTGGCCGCGCTGCTCGCCCGGGCCGCGTCCACGCCGGTGGCCCGGGTGATGAGCGCGCCCGAGGGGTGCATCGCCGACGCGCCCACGATGCGCGCGCTGCCGCCCGAACTGACCCGACGTACGCTGCGCCCACTGCTGGCCATGCTGTTGCACGATCCGGCGTTGTGTTCGTCCAGCCGATTCGCCGAGTTGATGCTGCGGTCGTTCCTGCGCGGCCGGGTGGCGCTGCCCGCGCGCGGCATGGCGGCGGTGCCGGCGCAACTCGCCGCCGGGTTGCCCGCCGGCGCGGTGCGTCACGGCGTGCGGGTGTTGTCCGTCTCGGCCGACCGGGTGCTCACCGACGTGGCGGGCGAGATCCGCGCCGGCGCGGTGATCGTGGCCACCGACCCGACCACCGCGGTGACCCTGCTGCCGGGCCTGCGGATGCCCGCGTTCCACCCGGTGACCACGCTGTACCACGTGACCCGCGAAGCCCCCCGACCCGACGCGTCACTGCTCGTGGAGGCCGACCCGCGCAGCCCGTTCGCGCACACCGCGGTGGTCACCCAGGTCGCGCCCACCTACGCGCCGGACCGGCGGGCGCTGATCGCCACCACCGTGCTGGGCCACGACGGCGCGGAGCCGACCAAGCTCGAACTCCGGGTCCGCGAACGCCTGGCCGTCGTTTACGACACGCCCACCACCGAGTGGGCACACCTGACCACCTGTCACATCGCGCGTGCCCTCCCGGTGGTCGAGCCCGGCCACAACTTCCGCCGCCCGGTCCGCCTGATCGGCGGCCTGTACGTCTGCGGCGACCATCGCGACTCCAGCTCCATCCAGGGCGCCCTGGCCTCGGGCCGCCGAGCCGCCCGGTCGGCCCTCCTGGACCTGGGCGTCCCGGCCGGCTGATTTGGGCCCGAACGCCCGAAGGCGGCAAGCACGGACCCGAGCCGGCCCGGGCACACCCGCGTCCCCACGCTCACGCGGTCCGCACGAAACACCCCGACCGCGCCTCGAACTCCCGTACCGCCGGCACGTCCCGATACGGCGCCAGCCGATGCGTGAACTCGCGCACGTAGTCCACCGCCCGCGACGACCGCAGGCCCTCCGCCTGCTCCGTCGCCTCCGCCTCGATCCGACACGCCTGTTCGACCTCGCCCAACTCCAACAACGCGGTGGCCAGGATCGTCTGGCAGAACAGCCGACTGCGGGTGTACTCGCTGCCGCGCAACAGCAGCGACCGCTCGGCGTACTCGCGAGCCTTGTCGTAGTCCTCCAGGTCCCGGTAGCAGTGCGCGTGGTCGTCGGTGAGCTGCGCCTCGTTCATGAACGCGACCCACTCCGGCTCCTCGTCGCCGGGCGCCACGCACTCCAACGCCTGCTCCGCGCGCAGCAGCGCCGCGCCGCACGCCCGCGCGTCCCCGAGCAGCCCGTGCCCGCGCGCCTCGACCGCGTGGAACAGCGCCCGGACCCGGGGCGTGGCCACCCCCGAGGCGCCCTGCTGGGCGACCCGCGCCAGTTGTACCGCCTCGCGCCCGTGGCCGAGGTAGACCGCCTGTCGGCTCATCGTGGACAACACGAAGCCGCCGAGCGCCCGATCCCCCGACGCCTGGGCCAGCCGCAACGCCTGCACGAAGTAGCGCTGCGCCATCCCGTGCACGCCCACGTCGTACGCCATCCAGCCGACCAACCGGGTGAGCGTGGCCGCCGCGCCGAACAGCGCGCTGCCGGTGCGCGAGTCGTAGGTCCCGCGCAGTATCGCGGTCACCTCCGTGTCCAGGTAGCGCACCAACGCCTGCCTGCCGTGCCCGCCGCCGAACGAGTTGTCCAACCGCCGGAACGCCTCGCCGACCGCACGCACCGCGGCCACGTTGCCCGGCCCGACCCGATCGCCGTCCTGCCGGGCCGGCCGCTCGTCGCCTGCGCCGATCAGCCAGTCCCGACTGGGCACCACCAGCGCCCCGGGCGTGAACGCGGCCTCCACCAGCGCGGATCGTTGCGCCGAGTCGGCCTGCCACATGCCCGTGACGATCTCGACCGCCTCGGGCGGCCCCGACGCGTATTCGAGCCCGGCGTAGTCCGGCCGGCATCCGGCCATGCCCAGGTCCTCGGCGCTGAGCTTGCGGCCGAGTCGCTGGGTGAAGACCTCGGCAAGCAGTATCGGCACGATCCCGCGCGGATGTTGGCCACGCAGCCAGCGCGCCACGGAGGTCTTGTCGTATCGCAGATCGATGCCCTGTTCCGCACCGAGTTGGTCAACGCGTCGGGCCAGACCGGCATGCGAGAAACCGGCTTCCTCGACAAGCGCCGCCAGCCGGTGATTGGGGCGCCGCTCGACCCTGGCTGCCATGGAGATGAACGCCTCCCGCTGGTGCGGTGGTTCGGTGTGGGTGGGTGATCGCGCGAGAATCTAGCGATTTCTGGAGCGCTACAACCCGAACGCTCGCAACAATGACCCTTTCGAGCTACCGGGGCCGGCCCGGCGGTCGGGTGGCGAATCCGGCGCGACGGCGGCCTGTCGTGGTCGAGTTCGGCAGAACCTGCCGAATCCTCGGGGCGGATGCGATGCGGCATCACCATCGATAGGTCTCTTGCGGTGCACGAAGCCGTGGTGGAACATGCGCGAGGCAGTTCACCCGATGGGGTGATCGACCCCCCGGCCGAAGCCCGATGTCCCGAGCCGGAACACCCGAACCGCACAACCGGAACCGAATCGGCCGCCGGCGAGTCGATTCGGGTGACCGAGTCGCGCAACCGGCCGGATCCGACCGACGACCCGTCCCGCGGCCCGCCCCCGCGGCCGCACCCACTCGAAGGAAGCGCACGCGTGACCCGGCAGCCCGACGACACCGCCCGCGGGATCGTGATCCCCCTGGCCGTGGTCGCACTCGTGTGCCTGCTGCTCACCAGTGGCGTCTTCCTGTTCTCCGGTTCGGGCGACGACAAGGGCGGCAAGCGCGCGATTCCGAACGACCTGAACCTGCCGCTGCCCGCGCCCGCCTACCCGCTGCCCCGCACCGTCCCGACAAGCCCGGGCGCGACCTCGTCGCCGGGCGCGAGCCCGACCAGGTCGGCCGGGCGGTCACCGTCCGCCTCGGCGAGCGCGACCGCCGGTACCGGCCCCACGGCGGCCCGCTCCACCGCGCCGCCCGCCTCGATCGCCCCGTCCGTCCCGGCACCGCCGGCCACCACCGGCCCCAAGGACATCTCCGTCGACGCCCGGGTGACCGATTCCGGTTGGGGTGTCGACGGCACGGTGGTCATCACCAACCGCACCACACGACCGCTGCCCGCCTGGGACCTGACCCTCACCACGTCCGGCCGACAGAGCGGCTTCACCATGTTGTGGGGCGAGGGCATGCGCACGAGCACCGATCGCGGGGTCGCCACCGCGCGCGGCAACGGCCCGTTGGCCCCCGGAGCCAGCGCGGTGATCGAGTTCGGGCTGTACGGCCGAGTCGCCGCGATCGGCTGCACCTTCACCGGCGTGACCTGCACGGTCCGCGGGCTCGACGCCGGCCATCGGTGACGTTCGGCCCCGTCGTACGCTGGTGCGCGTGACCAACTTCTTGCGATTCGTGCACCTGGGCCTCGGCGCCGCCGCCGTTCCGTACGAGGCCGCCTGGGAGGAGCAGCGCCGCGTGCACGCGCAGGTGGTGAGCGGGGAGTCCGCCGATACCTGCCTGCTCCTGGAGCACCCCGCGGTGTACACGGCCGGTCGCCGCACGGACCCCTCCGAACGCCCGATGGACGGCACCCCCGTGGTCGACGTGGACCGGGGCGGCAAGATCACCTGGCACGGCCCCGGCCAACTCGTCGGCTACCCGATCGTGCGGCTGCCCGAGCCGGTCGACGTGGTCGCGCACGTGCGTCGGATGGAGGAGGCGCTGATCCGGGTCTGCGCCGAGCTGGGTCTGGAGACCACCCGGATCGAGGGTCGCAGCGGGGTCTGGGTCCTGGGCGACGCGGTGCCGCCGAGCCCGGCCCCGGTCGGCGGGCTCGACCTGCGCCTGGACGACCGCCTGGTGGCCGCGCCCGACCCGCGCCTGCACCCGGAGTTCGACCCGCGCCTGGCCGGCCCGGAGTACGCGCCCTCCAACGCGGGCCAGCGCGGCGACGACCGCAAGCTCGCGGCGATCGGCGTCCGGGTCTCGCGCAAGGTGACCATGCACGGCTTCGCGATCAACTGCGACGCGGACATGACGTACTACGACCGGATCGTGCCGTGCGGCATCAAGGACGCCGGCGTCACCTCGCTGAGTCGCGAACTGGGCCGCGAGGTCACCGTTTCCGAGGTGCTGCCGCTGGCCGAGAAGCACCTGGCCGAGGTGTTCGCGTCCGTGAGCGTGTGAGGCCCGCACACCGGCCCGTACACCGGCCCGCGTGACGCACGCCTCGTACCGAATCCGGCATCCGGGGAATCCACCCGGGTTCGTCCCGGTTGCCACCCGATGGGCCGTCCGGAGGCCCGAATCGCTCGGCGTACTCTGGACGCACCGCCCCACCACGGGCCCGGATCATCCTGACGGGCCCTCCGCAGTCTGTCCCGCCCCGCAGGCTGCCCCGAGCAAAGGGAGTCGCGCGTGTCCGCTGTCGCACCCGACGGCCGCAAGCTGCTTCGCCTGGAGGTCCGCAACGCGGAGACTCCCATCGAGCGCAAGCCTTCGTGGATCAAGACCCGGGCGAAGATGGGCCCCGAGTACACCGAGCTCAAGCAACTCGTGAAACGCGAGGGACTGCACACGGTGTGCGAGGAGGCCGGTTGCCCCAACATCTACGAATGTTGGGAGGACCGCGAGGCGACCTTCCTGATCGGCGGCGATCAGTGCACCCGGCGCTGCGACTTCTGCCAGATCGACACCGGCAAGCCGGCCGAGCTCGACCGTGACGAGCCGCGCCGCGTCGCGGAGTCGGTCCAGGCGATGGGGCTGAAGTACGCGACCGTCACCGGCGTCGCCCGCGACGACCTGCCCGACGGCGGTGCGTGGCTGTACGCGGAGACGGTCCGCCAGATCAAGGAGCTGAACCCGGGCACCGGGGTGGAGCTGCTGATCCCGGACTTCACCGCGCAACCGGACCAGTTGGCCGAGGTGTTCTCGTCCCGTCCCGAGGTGCTCGCGCACAACATCGAGACGGTGCCGCGCATCTTCAAGCGCATCCGACCCGGCTTCCGCTACGAGCGTTCGCTCGACGTGATCACCCAGGCCCGGGCCGACGGCCTGGTCACCAAGTCCAACCTGATCCTGGGCATGGGCGAGGAGCGCGCCGAGGTCAGCCAGGCCATGCAGGACCTGTACGACGCCGGCTGCGAGCTGCTGACCATCACGCAATACCTGCGGCCGAGCGTGCGGCACCACCCCGTCGAGCGCTGGGTGCGCCCGGAGGAGTTCGTCGAGCTGAACGAGGAGGCCGAGGAGATCGGCTTCGCGGGTGTGCTCTCCGGACCCCTGGTCCGCTCGTCGTACCGCGCGGGCCGGCTCTACCGCCAGGCCCTGGAAGTGCGCGAGTCCCGCTCCGCTTCGGGCGAAGGTATGCAGACTTTCACGTCGGTTTGACCCGGACGTCATCGTTTGGTAACACATTGTTGCGAGAGTCGGCCGCAGTGCGGCGAACCTTCGCACCGAGAACAGGTAGGGGGACGACGTGATGCAGGACAGGCAGCAGGGCAACGCCTCGGTGTTGCGCGACGCGTTCGACCGCGGCGCCGCGGCCCGCCGGGCGACCGTGGGCCGGGTCTTCCGGGCCGTCGAGACCGTGCTGATGTTCGAGGGCGGTCAGCGCACCGCACGACGCAACGCGTGGGCGGCCGTGTGCGCCGACCGCAATCGCGCCCGCGCCCGCGCCGAGGCCTCCGAGATCCTGGCCCGGCTCGCCCCGGTCAAGCCGGCCCCGGGCGCCGGCTCGCACTGACGCGTGGATCGCCGTACGGCCGTTCACCGGGGGTTCACCCGCGGCGGGCGGCCGTACCGCTGCGCCGCGCGCATGAAGGTTCGGACAAGCTGTCGGCAGGCATTGTCCCGGGTGGATGACACGCCAGTATCCTTTTCACATGGCGAGCAAGGAACCAACCGAGAAGAGCGGCCGGCTGAAGCAGATCCGGCTCGCCTACCAGCAGACGAAGAAGGCCGATCCGTGGGTCGGCTTGATTGTGGCGGCCTGGGGCCTGGGCGTATTCGCAGTACTCCTGGCCATCGGCTTCTGGTGGGGACATCCGATCTACCTGGGCATCTTCGGTGCCCTCGTGGGTCTGCTCGCGGCGGCCTTCATCTTCGGACGACGGGCCGAGAAGTCGGTGCTCGGCCAGATGGAGGGCCAGCCCGGCGCCGCGTTGGCGGTCATGCAGTCACTCAAGCGTGGCTGGGTCGTGACCCCCACCGTGGCCATCACCCGCCAGCAGGATGTCGTCCATCGCGCCGTGGGTCGCCCCGGCATCATCCTGGTGGGCGAGGGCCAGCCCGGTCGCGTGACGCGACTGCTGGCCGATGAGAAGAAGCGGATGTCCCGCCTGGTGGCGAGCACCACGGTGCACACGATCATCGTCGGCAACGAAGAGGGTCAGGTCCCGCTGCTCAAGCTGCAGCGGCACATCATGAAGTTGTCGCCGACCATGGCCAAGCCCGAGGTCGCGGTGGTCAACGACCGTCTGCGCGCGGTCGGCGACCTGATGAAGAACATGCCGGTGCCCAAGGGCCCGATGCCGAAGGGCGCGCGCATGCCGCGCGGCCCGCGCGGCTGACCCACCCCGCGCGACACGGCGGCGACACCCCGTCCCCACCCGATCACACACGAGAGCGGCGGCGATCCGAACCGGATCGCCGCCGCTCTTTCCGTTGTCACCCACCCGGCGCATTCGCCGTCCCGTATGGGCTACCCGGCCCGGGTGGCTTACGAGCTACGCGCGCACCACGGCGGTGCCGACCGCCTTGTCGTGGAACCCGCGCCCGTCCCGGTCGTAGATCGCCGGCGGGATCACCAGGCACAGCAGGAAGGTGCGCACCACGACCGCGAGCGGCAACAGCGTGTCGCGGGTGACCGACACCACCCGGATGCCCATGATGCGCTTACCGAAGGTCCAGCCGATCGTGCTCACCAGGAGCAGGTTCTCGGCGGCGAACAGGGCGAGGGTGCCCCAGCTCGTCCCGGGGTCGTTGAGGTCGCCGCCGCCCAGGAAGGACAGTGCGATGATGTAACAGATGCTCCAGTCGATCAGCAGGGCGATTAGCCTGCGTCCGGTCGGCGCGAGCGAGTTGGGTCCGTCCTCGGGCAGCCCGAGACGCTTGCCGCGGTAGCCGAAGTCTTCGGCCGCCGCCCCGGGGGCCTGTTTCCGCGATGCGGTCGTGTTCTCGTCCACCCGTCCAAAGTAGACGAGCCGGGCCGATTCACCCGCCCCGGGGTGCGCGTGAGGAGGTTGATCATGGGCATGCATCCAGGCAAGACGGGCTAGACCGTACGGGTGTGTGCGTAACATCCCGGAAACACGAGGGACACCGACGGGAAACCGCTCCCGCCTACCTTCATGGCCTAGTGGCCACCGGGGAGGAGGCCGCTCCCCGCGAACGCAACTACCCGCGCCTGGCGCCGGGTCGAGGAGGATTGATGTTCAACAACGCCGAAGAGGTGTCGCGATACATCGCCGACAACGACGTCAAGTTCGTCGACGTTCGTTTTTGCGACCTGCCTGGCGTGATGCAGCACTTCACGGTCCCGGCGAAGACGTTCGACCCGACCGAGACGCTGGCGTTCGACGGATCCTCGATCCGCGGCTTCCAGGCGATCCACGAGTCGGACATGGCGCTTCGCCCCGACCTGTCCACGGCGCGGCTCGACCCGTTCCGCAAGGACAAGACGCTCAACATCAACTTCTTCATCCACGACCCGCTGACGGATGAGGAGTACAGCCGCGACCCGCGCAACGTCGCGAAGAAGGCCGAGCGCTACCTCGCCGGCACCGGGATCGCCGACACGGCGTACTTCGGCCCCGAGGCCGAGTTCTACGTGTTCGACAGCGTGCGCTTCTCGACCGGCGCGAACGAGTCCTTCTACCACATCGATTCCGAGGCGGGCGCCTGGAACACCGGTGCGGAGGAGAACAACCGCGGCTACAAGGTCCGCTACAAGGGCGGCTACTTCCCGACCCCGCCGGTCGACCACTTCGCCGACCTGCGCGCGGAGATCTCCCTGGAGCTGGAAGCCGCGGGCCTGGAGATCGAGCGCCAGCACCACGAGGTGGGCACCGCCGGCCAGGCCGAGATCAACTACAAGTTCAACACGCTGCTGGCCGCGGCCGACGACCTGATGCTGTTCAAGTACATCGTCAAGAACGTCGCGTGGCGCAACGGCAAGACCGCGACCTTCATGCCGAAGCCGATCTTCGGTGACAACGGCTCGGGCATGCACTGCCACATGTCGCTGTGGACCGACGGCTCGCCGCTCTTCTACGACGAGCAGGGCTACGCGGGGCTGTCCGACACCGCCCGCTACTTCATCGGCGGCCTGCTCAAGCACGCCCCGTCGCTGCTCGCCTTCACCAACCCGACGGTGAACTCGTACCACCGCCTGGTCCCGGGCTTCGAGGCGCCGGTCAACCTGGTCTACTCGCAGCGCAACCGCTCGGCCTGCATCCGCATCCCGATCACGGGCAGCAACCCCAAGGCCAAGCGCGTCGAGTTCCGCGTCCCGGACCCGTCGGCCAACCCGTACCTGGCCTTCGCCGCCCAGTTGATGGCGGGCCTGGACGGCATCAAGAACAAGATCGAGCCGCTGGAGCCGGTCGACAAGGACCTGTACGAACTGGCCCCCGACGAGCACCAGGCCGTGCCCCAGGTCCCCGGCACCCTCGCCGAGGTCCTCGACGCGCTGGAAGCCGACCACGAGTACCTCCTCGAAGGCGGCGTCTTCACCCAGGACCTGATCGACACCTGGATCGAATACAAGCGCACCAAGGAAATCGACCCGGTCCGCCTGCGCCCGCACCCGCACGAGTTCGAACTCTACTTCGACATTTAATCGTCGGAGCAAGCGACCCGCGTCGCCGAGCCGTACAGGCTCCCTGACCAACCCGGCCGCCCATCAGTGGGTCGTCGTTGGTCGGCGTCGGGCAACGCTGCACGGCCCCGAGACGGCCCCGGAGACCACGAGTCCCGGGGCCGTCTCGGCGTTGACGGGATTCCGTGTGCGGGCTGTGGCACCCGACCCCGTTCCGCTGCAAGACTCGGTCAATGAAAATCGGGGAGCTGACCCGCGACGCCGTCATGCAGGCCCTTGCGGAGTGCGATCGACCGGAACCGAAGAGTTCCTCGAGACCTACGGCTTCAGGCCGGCCCGAAAGTACGTTCTTGCTTGCATGTGCCGGACAGCAACTCGAATCCCCTCAGGGCCCATCGTTGACTTCGCCGATGGGCCCTGGCGTGTCGGCTACGCCGCAGGTATTTCGGGGATGCGCCAGACAATCCCGAACCGCTCGGCATCGGGCAGTCCGAACGGGCCAACCGGGCCGATCTGTTTGATCAGATAGCCGAAGATCATGTGATGTGCTCCCTCCGACACCTCATCCCAGGTTTCCGGAGTCACGATCATCACCTCGCGCATCAAGCTCAGGTCCGACTCGTTTTCCAGCATCTCCGCTCGTTCGTCTCGGTCCATCGTCTCGTCGGCGCGCATGGCGCGGATCGATTCCGCGAGAAGGTTGGGCTCTCGGCCCAGCCGCCGGAGGATCTCCTGGCACCCATATCGGAAAGCTGCCTGCGCATTGATGGCCTCGCGGTCGGGATTGCCGTAGCCGTACGGCGCGCCCTCCTCCGCCCCGACGTAGTCACCTTTCAGCATGTGCAGCAGGACCCGCAGCGTGTGTTCGACTCCCTGTTCCTCGATTTGCCGAGCCATGATGCGGACCCAATCGTCCTCCGACATCAGTGGTTCGTGCGGCACGGCGAGCGACGGATGGATCTCGATGGCACTGAAGGGGTTGATCACCACGCCCATGACCTGCTCCGGTGTCCACTTGCCGTCCTCACCTCCCCAGCCGCTGTTGACGAGCTCCTGGAACGACTTCAGCGCGCCGGATTCTCCCTCACCGATCGCGCGCCACAGCGGCAGGAACCTGGCTGTCTCGGACTCCTCGTCCCGGGGTGGGCTGCACAGCCCGGCGAGGACCACGACGATGTCGTGGACGGTCTCCCAGCGCGGCACCCGTATCCCGTTGACGGCAGAGCGCACGGTTTCATGGCTGGCGTCCGACAACTGGTCGTCGCGGCTGCGGATGAGGGTGCTCACCTTGCGAAAGCTCGAGCGTCCTGCCGCGCGGTGCAGTTCCTGTAATGCCTCGACCAACTCGCGGTGTGAACCCGTCGGTTGGGGTGTGCTGTTGGACGCTGCCAAGGGGATTCCTCCGTGCTTGCGGTGTCAAGTTTCGCCAACACGGTAGAAGTCGCAGGCCAGGGCCGAGTCAGTATTCGTCAAGTTCGCCGTTGCGCCCGCCAAACCGTGACTTGTGGCCGATCGGCGAGGTCAGCATGGAGGAGGCGCCGAAGGAGCGCCCACCTCCGAGGAGTTGCCCCGTATGCATATCCCTGCCTATGCCCATGCCACCATCCGCGCCGCCTTGCCCAACATGCCCACGTCGCGACACGTGGGTGGGCTGGACTGCTGTCTCTGCGACGATTCGTTCGGTGAGGACCTCGCCGCCATACCGCTCGGGCCGACACCGACGTCCGGGCTGTTCGGGTGCCGCCCCTGTCTGACCCGGTCGGTCACCCGGGCGCGACGGACCCGCGACGCCGCACGGGTCCAGGATGCCGAGCGGGCACGAGCGGAGGCTGCGGCCTGGATGCCGGTGCGAGAACGCCATCTCGGTCGGCTCGTCAGCGTGCGGCAGGCTGCCGAGGCCGTGGCCGACCTGGCCCGGGGCGACGACACCGCGGCACTGCGGGTCGCATGGCTGCTGATCTCGCTCGAGTCCGCGTACACCTGGGTTCCGGAAGTGCCGGAACCGCCCGCCTCGGTGGATCGCGAGCTCTCGGAGTTGAAGGACGAGGCCTTCCGGCTCGACCTGGCGATGATTACGGCGCGCGAGGCAGTGTCGGAGCGACTCGCCTATCACCTGATCAACGAGGTACAGCCCGACGAACCGGAGATGTGCGAGGAGTTCGAGTGCCCGGAAAGTTGTTCGGGACGTCATGACTCCACACACATCGACTGTGGGCCTGACGCCGTCTTCGACGATCTGGTCGAGCACGGGATCACCGTGGAGAAGCCGCAGCCCGAACCATTGTCATCCAGGCTCGCATCTCTCGTGGGGAGGACCGAGTCCGAGGAGGAGCGTTCCCTGCCGATGGACATCGAGGAACAAGCCCCCACCGTCTTGGCCCACTTCGGCATCGATGCGGACGACACGGACGTGCTTTTGAACGCCGCTGCGGTCGGTCTGGTCTCCGACGCATGGCGCGAGGGGCCGCTGGACGAGATCCATGCGGCCGATGACGGGCCGAGTGACGGGGAGGTTTTCGCACAGAGCGTCGATCTCTACCGCAGAGCTCGCGCGTCGTTGGTGGCCGCCCGGGACGACGGTCCGGAGGCGCTGCTCGCGTTCGTGGCCGTCGCCTCGAATCTGGACCTGCCGTGGGCCGGCGGCTCCCGCTTTGTATTGCGAACAATGTCCGAATCCGGGGCCGAGTTCGTTCGGCACATCGACGACCGGGTCTGGTTCACCGCGGAGATGATGCGTAAACAGGGTTGGCGCGCGGGGCTGTTGCACCGAGCCATGTCGGCGGCGTTCACCGCGTCCACACACTTCGGCATGCCGGGATGGTCGGCTGCCGTCACCTCGGCGATGGAGCGTCTCGCTGCGGCGGATCGGTCGGACGCCCCGGAGGCGCTGACCGACCTCGCGGCGGTGGAGGCCGCGTTGCACGAAGCTCCGGACCGCCTGGGTGCGGACGCTCTCGACTGGATTTCCCGCCGGGCCCTTTTCGGCTAGCGCACCCACTCGGCTCACCCGTTCCTTGACAGACCCGAGTCGGGTAGGTCCTTGCACCGGAACGAAGCATTGATGCACCCGGCTCCCGGAGAGTCGGCGGGCGACATTTTCCTCCGGGCCCCGGCACCCGAGGAAGTCGCACAGGGGTGTGGTCCCCGACTCCGCATACCGACATCAGCGGTTCACCGGGTACGTGACCCGACACGCCGGCCGGGGCGGCACGAGGTATCGACATGTTTAAAAATACCGATACAACTGCGACCTACGACGAATCGACGATCGGGGTTCCGACCGGACAGCGAGAGGACGGAGCCCTGTGAAGTGGGACGAGATGACCCTCGTCATCCTTGCCGCCTTCGGCTGCGTCACGCTGCTCCTTACGCAGATCACAGAGGTGCTGTCGCGATTGCCACAGATCATTCGTGCCTGGCGGCAGGTGCGGTGCGAACTGAACCGGGGCACCGATCCCGGCTCTCGGGATCACCCGGAAACAGTCGACGCTCCGGACGCGCGTACGGCTGACCCCCCTCGGTAGGGGGCGGATTCCGGATCGAAGCACCACCAGGGGTGAGCCCGATGGAAGACGAGGCCGTCGACCGCTGCGGACAGCGCGGTCGGCGGTCTTTTTCGTGTGCCCTGTGGGGGTCAGTTCGTCAGGGCCGCGGCGATGGCCGGGGTGATGGTGGGGTGGGTGAAGGTGAAGCCGGAGGTGAGGAGGGCTCGGGGGAGGGCGCGTTGGCCGGTGAGGATTTCGGCGCCGAACTCGCCCAGGACGGCGCGTAGGGCGAAGGCGGGGGCCGGGAGGATGGTGGGGCGGTGCAGGGCCCGGCCCAGGGCCTTGGTCACCTCGGCGTTGGTGACCGGGTGCGGGGCGGTCAGGTTGACCGGGCCGGCCAGGTCGGGGTGGTCGAGGGCGTGGCGCATCGCGGCGATCTCGTCGGCGAGCGAGATGAAGCTCCAGTACTGCCGACCCGAGCCGAGCCGGCCGCCCAGACCCGCCTTCACCAGCGGGAACATCGGCCCCAGCGCGCCTCCCGAACGGGCGAGCACCAGCCCGGTCCGCAGGTGCACGACCCGGATGCCGGCCTCGGCGGCGGGTGCGGTGGCGGCTTCCCATTCGACGCACAGGCCGGCCAGGAAGCTGCTGCCGGCCGGGAACGACTCGTCCACCTCGCGATCGCCGGTGTCGCCGTAGTAGCCCACTCCGGAGGCGGACAGGAGTACGCGCGGCGTGGGCTTCAGGCCGGCCAGCGCGCGGGCGACGGCCGCGGTGCCCAGGACTCGGCTGTCGTGCAGTTCGCGCTTGTACGCCGCAGTCCAGCGCTTGTCGCCGACGCCGGCGCCGGCCAGGTGCACCGCCGCGTCCACGGGGCCGAGCGCGGCGGTGTCCACGGTGCCCGCGTGCGGGTCCCAGCGGACCTCGTCCGGCTCGGTGGGGGCCCGGCGGACCAGCCGGACCACCTGGTGTCCGTCGGCGGTCAGCGAGCGGACGAGAGCGGAACCCAGGAGGCCGGACGAACCGGTTACGGCGATACGCATGTCGTCATCCTTGCCCACCGGGCGGCGGAACGCCGAAGGCGGCCCGGACGAGATGTCCGAACCGCCTTCGCCGAATGACCGCCCGCCGCGCGACGTGCCCGCGGCGCCGCGTCCTAGAGGCCGAGGTCGCCCTCGAAGGCGCCTTCCTCGAGACGGGTCTTCACCGTCTGCAGGAAGCGGGCCGCGTCCGCGCCGTCCACCAGGCGGTGGTCGTAGGACAGGGCCAGGTAGACCATCGAACGCACCGCGATGACCTCGCCGAGCGTCGAGTCGTTGACCACGACCGGGCGCTTGACGACCGCGCCCGTGCCGAGCATCGCGACCTGCGGCTGCGGGAAGATCGGCGTGTCGAACAGCGCGCCGCGCGAACCGGTGTTGGTCAGCGTGAACGTGCCGCCCGCCAACTCGTCCGGGCTCACCTTGTTGGTGCGGGTGCGCTCGGCCAGGTCGGAGATCTTGCGCGAGAGACCCGCGATGTTCAGGTCACCCGCGTTGTGGATGACCGGGACCATCAGGCCGCGGTCGGTGTCCACGGCGATCACCAGGTGCTCGGCGTCGTGGTAGGTCACGGTGCCGGCGGCCAGGTCCATCGACGCGTTCAGGACCGGGTGGACCTTGAGCGCCTCGACGGCCGCCTTCGCGAAGAACGGCATGAACGACAGCTTGACGCCCTCACGCGCCACGAAGTCGTTCTTGGCCCGGTCGCGCAGGCGGGCGATGTTGGTGACGTCCACCTCCACGACCGTGGTGAGCTGGGCCGAGGTCTGCAGCGACTCGACCATGCGCTTGGCGATCACCGTGCGCATGCGCGAGAGCTTCTCGGTGCGACCGCGCAGCGGCGACGGCTCGACCGCGGCCGGAGCCTTGGCGGCGGGCGCGGCCGGGGCGGCGGCCGGAGCCGATGCCGCGGCGGCGGCCTGGGCCGCCTGCTGCTTGCGGGCCGTCTCCAGGACGTCCTGCTTGCGGATGCGACCACCGATGCCGGTGCCCGCGATCGCGCCCAGGTCCACGTTGTGCTCGGCGGCCAGCTTGCGCACGAGCGGCGTGACGTACGCGCCGTCCGCCTCGGCCGGCGGGGTGAGCTGCGGGGCGGCCGGCTGCGCGACCGGAGCCGGAGCGGGCGCCGGAGCCGGCGTGGGCGCGGGCGCCGGAGCGGCCTGCTGAGCCGGCGCGGCAGCGGCCGGAGCCGCCGGAGCCGCCGGAGCCGGAGCCGCCGGGGCGGGAGCGGCAGCCGGAGCGGGCGCCGCCGGAGCGGGCGCCGCGGCCGGCGCGGAACCGGGCGCGCCGATGATGGCCAGCTCGGCGCCGACCTCCACCGTCTCGTCCTCGGCGACGCTGATCTTCAGCAGCACCCCACCGATCGGCGCCGGGATCTCGGTGTCGACCTTGTCCGTCGAGACCTCCAGGAGCGGCTCGTCGGCCTCGACCGTGTCACCCTCCTGCTTGAGCCAGCGGGTGATGGTGCCCTCCTGCACGCTCTCGCCGAGCGCGGGCAGCAGCACCGGGGTGCCCTGCACGTCACCGGCGGGCGCGGCGGCGGGCGCGGCCTGCTCGACGGGAGCCGGCGCGGCCTCGACGGGCGCGGCCGGAGCCGGTGCGGCCGGGGCCGGGGCCTCCTGAGCCGGCGCGGCGGCCGGAGCCGGCGCCGCGGCACCGGTGCCGTCGTCGATCACGGCCAGTTCGGCGCCGACATCGACCGTGTCGTCTTCCTGGGCCTTGATGGACACCAGAATGCCGGCGGCGGGGGAGGGGATCTCGGTGTCGACCTTGTCGGTCGAGACCTCGAGCAGGGGCTCGTCCAGCTCGACGCGCTCACCCTCCTGCTTGAGCCAGCGGGTGATGGTGCCCTCCTGCACGCTCTCGCCGAGCGCGGGCAGTGTTACGGAGACCGGCATGGGTCAATGACTCCTTCTCAACGCTTCAAGGCGTGTGTCTTGGATGACGGGGCGCGATTGGGGGCGCGTCGTCAGTCGTGGACGTGCAGCGGCTTGCCCGCCAACGCGAGGTGGGCCTCGCCAAGCGCCTCGGACTGCGTCGGGTGCGGGTGGATGAGCTGGGCGACCTCGGCCGGCAGGGCCTCCCAGTTGTAGATCAACTGGGCCTCCGCGGTCAGCTCACCCATGCGGGCGCCGACCATGTGGATGCCGACGACCGGGCCGTCCTTGACCGAGACGACCTTGACCTGGCCGGTCGTCTTGAGGATCTGGCTCTTGCCGTTGCCACCGAGGCTGTAGCTGATCGTCGCGAGCTTGTCCGAGCCGTAACGCTCGACCGCCTGCGCCTCGGTGAGGCCGACCGAGGCCACCTCCGGGTCGCAGTAGGTCACGCGCGGCACACCCGCGTAGTCGATCGGCACCGGGTTCAGCCCGGCGATCCGCTCGGCGACCAGGATGCCCTCGCCGAAACCGACGTGGGCGAGCTGAAGGGTGGGGATGAGGTCGCCCACGGCCGAGATCGTCGGCACGTTGGTGGCGCAGTACTCGTCGACCAGGACGTAGCCGCGGTCCATCGCGACGCCGGCCTCCTCGTAGCCCAGGCCCGCCGAGACCGGGCCGCGACCGACGGCGACGAGCAGCAGCTCGGCCTCGATCTGCTTGCCGTTCTCCAGCGAGACCCGGACACCCGCGTCGGTGTACTCGACACCGGCGAAGCGCGAACCGAGTTCGAACTTGATCCCGCGCCGACGGAAGGCGCGCTCCAGGAGCTTGCTGCTCGCCTCGTCCTCCAGGGCCACCAGGTGCGGCAGCGCCTCGACGATGGTCACGTCGACACCGAAGGACTTCCAGGCACTGGCGAACTCGACGCCGATCACGCCGCCGCCCAGGACCACCGCGGACTGCGGGACCCGGTCGAGCACGAGCGCGTGGTCGCTGTTGATCACCCGGTTGCCGTCGATCTCCAGGCCCGGCAGCGACTTGGGCACGGAGCCGGTCGCGAGTACCACGTGTCGACCCTCGTAGCGCTGCCCGTTCACCTCGACCGCGGTCGGCGACACGAGCTTGCCGGCGCCTTCGACGACGGTGATGTTGCGGCTCTTGATCAGCCCGGTCAGGCCCTTGAACAGGCGCGAGATGACGCCGTCCTTGTACGCGTGCACGGCCGAGATGTCGATCCCGTCGAACGTCGACTTGACGCCGAACTGCTCGCTCTCACGGGTCTGGTCCGCGACCTCGCCGGCGTGGAGCAGCGCCTTGGTCGGGATGCAGCCGTTGTGCAGACACGTGCCGCCGAGCTTGCCCTTTTCGACCAGGACGACCCGCATACCCAGTTCGGCCGCGCGAAGGGCGCACGCATAGCCGCCGCTCCCGCCTCCGAGAATGACTACATCGAAAACGGCTCCGGCGTCGTTCGCCACGTCACGTCCTCCTGTGATTGCGATGCCCACCCGCGCGGGACGCGGCGGGTAGCACCCCCTTCTTGTGGAAGGTCTCAAGTGCCGGTACAACATCCTCCCACTTGTCGGGAGCGACCGAGCACTCCGCCCCGGTGTTGCCTGTCCCACAAGGGCCGCGCCGAAATGGCGGATCGGGGGCACAACGGGCCGTTGCGGCTCGTTGTTCCGGCACGATCACGACCTCCGCGCGGCGGACCGACGTGGAGGACACGCGCGTACGACGACAGGAAGGAAATCCCCGTGGGGTTGTTCCGACGCAAACGCGGTGCCGGCCCGGAGGCGCCCGATCGCAGGCAGGCCGCCGCTGCGGCGGCGCACCTGAGCGAGTTCGCGCGCAGCCGCAAGGGAGTCGAGGCGTACATCGAGCCGGTGACCACGCTGAGCGGGACCACTGTGGTGTTCATCGCCGACACCGGCGAGTGGACCCGCCGTCGGGTCGCCGATCCCGGCGCCGCGCGCGGCCTCGCGCGCAAGCTGGGCATCCCGGTGTACGAGGCGGCCCTGGTGGGCTACCCCAAGCGCATGCGCGAGTGGACCCGCCGGCAGTCCGCCGACGGTTCCTGAGCGGCCCGGGTCGCACCGCCAGCCCGGCCGGGGCGCCTGCGTGCCCCGGCCGGGTCGGATCGAACGAGCGGCGACGAGCGGCCGTCGATCAGATCCGGTTGTCCGCCACGTCCTGCGCGACCTGGAGCAGCGAGCGCACGGCCACGCCGGTGCCGCCCTTGGACCGGTAGCCGCCGGCCTCGCCCTCGTGGAACGCCGGACCGGCGATGTCCAGGTGCGCCCAGCTCACGCCGTCGGCCACGAACTCCTGGAGGAAGATGCCGGCGATCAGGCCGCCACCCATCCGCGAGCTGCCCATGTTCTTCAGGTCCGCGATCGGCGAGTCCATCTGCTTGCGCATGTCCGCCGGCAGCGGCATCGGCCAGGACTGCTCGCCCGCACGCGTCGCGGCGTCGTGCACCGCGTCGCGGAAGGTGTCGTCGTTGGCCATGATCCCGTACATGTCGTTGCCCAGGGCGACCATCATCGCGCCGGTCAGCGTCGCGACGTCGATCAGCATCTGCGGCGATTCCTCGCACGCCCGGGTGATCGCGTCGGCCAGGACCAGCCGGCCCTCGGCGTCGGTGTTGAGCACCTCGACCGTGCGACCCCCGTACATCCGCAACACGTCGCCGGGACGGATCGCGGTGCCCGAGGGCATGTTCTCGGCCAGCGCGAGCCAGCCGGTCACGTTGACCTCCAGGCCCAGCCGCGCCACGGCGGTGACCGCGCCCAGGACGGCCGCCGCGCCGCCCATGTCCATCTTCATCGTCTCGTTGGAACCGGCCGGCTTGAGCGAGATGCCGCCCGAGTCGTAGGTGATGCCCTTGCCCACCAGCGCGATGGTGCGCTTGGCCTTGGGGTGCGTGTAGCCCAGCCGGACCAGCCGCGGCTTGTTGGCCGAGCCCTGACCGACGCCCAGGATGCCGCCGAAGCCGCCCTTGGCGAGCGCCTTGTCGTCGAGCACCTCGACCTTGAAGCCCGCGTTCTTGCCGGTGTCCACCGCGATCGCGGCGAAGTCCTTCGGGGTCAGGTCGTTCGGCGGGGTGTTGACCAGGTCGCGGGCGTGGTTCACGCTCTGCGCGGCGATCTCGGCGCGCTCCACGGCGGCCTTGGCGGCCTTGTCGCGGCCCTTGATGCCGAGCAGCACCACGTCCTTGACCGCGTCCTTGCGACCCTCGCGCGACTTCTCCCGGTAGGTCTCGAACGAGTACGCGCCGAGCAGTACGCCCTCCCCGAACGCACCCACCGCCTCCGCACCGGCCAGGGGCAGGGCCACGCCCGCCTTCTTGACGCCCGCGAGCGCCCGGGCCACGGTGCCGCCGGCGCGCCGCAGCGTCTCGTGCGTGAAGCCGTCGGCGGGCTGCTCGCCGAGGCCGATCACCAGCACGAGCGGGGCCTTGGCCGCGCCGAAGGTCGGGACGCGGTGTAGTTCGCCCTCGGCGCCCGTGGCGTCGAGGGCGGACAGGGTGTCGGTGAGTCGGCCGTCGAACGCGGCGGCGATGCTTTCGCTGCCGGCGGCGAGAACGGCGCCGTCCTCGCCCTTGACGGAGCCGATCACGAGCACGTCGGCGCGCAGGGAAAGGGCCGCGGTGGAGCCGATACTCAGTGTGGTCACGAGTGTCCTGTCTCTCATCTCTCGAGGATGTTGAGTGCCCACACGATCGGTGGGGCACCGACGCGGCGATCCTTGCTGAGGATGCCTCGTCGAGCGATAACGAGCCGTATGGAAGATACGTTCGCGTTCAGCATTTCACGCCTTCCCGGCAAACATCTCAGCCAGTGGACAGGACCAGCAACGCGACGCATCCGGAGATCTCCACGACGGCGCCCAGCACGTCGCCGGTGATCCCGCCGAATCGGCGGGTGGTGTGCCGCAACAGCAGGGCGCCGGCGGCCAGTCCGGCACCGACCGCAGCCGCCGCGCGCAGTGCTTCGGCGGGGCCCTGGAGCACGCCGTACAGCCCGGCGGCGGCGAGCAGGACCAGCGACCAGGCCAGGAGCACCGCGCGCCCGACGGTGCCGGCGACCATCGCGCCGAGTCCGTCGGGTCGGGCCGAGGGCACCCCCGGTCCGCAGGCAACCGACAGCGCGGCGCGGCCGGTCACCGCGGCCAGCACCAGACCCGCCGCGGCCGGCCCCGAGCCGTGCTGCTGGAGCCGGACCAGCGCGCCGACCTGGAGCAACACCAGGAACAACAGGCTGAGTACACCGAACGGGCCGATGTCGGACGCCTTCATGATCCGCAACGCGTCCGGTGCGGGCTTGGCCGAACCGAGGCCGTCGGCGGTGTCGGCCAGGCCGTCCAGGTGCAGCCCGCGGGTGAGCAGCGCCAGGGTGCCGATCGCGAGTGTCGCGGCGGTGAACGCGCCGGTGCCGGCCCGGGCGGCGAGCGCCAGCACGCCGGCCGCCAGACCGCCCAGGACCAGGCCGACCAGCGGCGCGCAGGCCATCGCCCGGCCGGCCACCGGGCGGTCCACCCGATCGACCCGGACCGGGATCACCGACAGGATGCCGAACGCCAGGCGCAGGCCGGCCGAGGTGGTACCCGAACTCACGGGGCGGGGTGCACCCGGGCCACCAGGTCGACCGCGGCACGCAGCACCGGCAGCGCGAGCAGCGCGCCGATCGCCTCCCCGCCCTTGACCTTGTAGTCCAGTACGGGTTCCAGGGCGAGCCGGTCCAGCGCCTTGACGTGGCCCGGCTCGGGGGTGACGTGGCCGGCCAGCCACCAGTCGGGGGAGCGGTACGAGATGCGCTGCGCGACCAGCCCGGCCGCGGCGGTGGCCACGTCGTCCAGCAACACCGGGGTGCGCCGGATCGAGCACTGGAGCAGGAATCCGGTCATCGCCGCGAAGTCCGCCCCGCCGCTGACGCCGAGCAGCCGCATCGGGTCCCCGAGCACCGGCCGGGCCCGGCGCAGCGCGTCGCGGATGGTGGCGCACTTGCGGATCCAGGTCGCGTCGTCGATGCCGGAGCCGCGACCGATCACAGCCGCCGCGTCCATCCCGGTCAGCGCGCCGATCAGCACCGCGGCCGGGGTGGTCGCGGCCGCGCCCAGCGAGCCGAGCAGCAGCACGTCGGCGCCCGAGTCGATCTCCGCGTCGGCGCTGTCCATACCGATCCGGAACGCCCGCTCGACCTCGCCGGGGGCCAGCGCGTCGGCGGTGTCCACGGGCGCGGACGCGCGGCGGATCCGGTCCCGCGAGACATGCTCGGGGAACGCGTCGGGTTCGGCGTCGACGGCGATGTCGACGATCCGGATCGGCGCGCCGACGGCCGCCGCGAAGGTGGCCGCGGCCGAGGTGCCCTCCAGGGTGGCCCGGACCTCGCGCGCGGTCCAGCCCGGTCGGCGGACCGACACGTCGTGGGCGGCGACGCCGTGGTCGGCGGCGAACAGCACCACGCGGGGCGCGCCGATCGGCGCGGTGGTCTTGCCGCCCTGGGCCGAGGCGAACCAGATCGCGAGATCTTCGAGTCGGCCGTAGGCGCTCGGCGCGCCCGTCACGGCGATGAGGTGTTCGCGCACGCGGGCGCGGGCGTCGTCGTCGGGGCGCTCCACCTGTGCGGCCAGGGAGTCGAGGTCGATTGTCACCCGGTCAGGGTAGTTGCGTGGTCGGACCTGCGGCGACGGGTGCTCGGTCGGCGCGGCCGGCCGCGCCGAGGGTGGCCCGGACCTCGCGCGGTCCAGCCCGGTCGGCGGACCGACACGTCGTGGGCGGCGACGCCGTGGTCGGCGGCGAACAGCACCACGCGGGGCGCGCCGATCGGCGCGGTCGTCTTGCCGCCCTGGGCCGAGGCGAACCTCGGCGCGGCCGGCCGCGCCGGGGTGGGCGGCCGGGGCCGCCCCGACGGTCAGGACGCCGCGTGCCGGGCGCGGCGGGGGAGGCTGCGCAGGGTGAGCACCTGGCCGGCGACGACCAGCAGCACCTCGTCGGATTCGCCGGCGATGGTGGCGTTGAGTCGGCCGAGTTCGTCGCGGAAGCGGCGGCCGGCCGGCGTCGGGGGCACCACGCCGCTGCCCACCTCGTTGCTGACGCCGACCACCGGGACCCGGCAGGCCCGCCACGCGGCGGCCAGGGCGGCGATGTCGGCCCGGACCGCCTCGCGCCCGCCCGCCGCCCACCGCGCGTCGTCCCACGCGCCGTGCGTGTCCATCACCGCGGTCAGCCACAACGACAGGCAGTCCACCAGGAGCGGCTGCCGGGCCTCGGCGAGCAGCCGGGTCAGCTCGACCGTCTCGGCGGTGTGCCAGGTGTCCGGGCGTCGATCGCGGTGCAGAGCGATCCGCTCGGCCCATTCGGGATCGTCCTCGCGGGTGCCGCCGGTCGCCACGTAGAGCACGTCGGGGCAGGCCGCCAGGCGCCGTTCGGCCTCCGCCGACTTGCCCGAGCGGGCGCCGCCCAGGACCAGCGTGCGATGCGGGCGCGGTGCGGGCGAGGCGTCCGCGCCGACCCGGACCAGGCCGCCGTCGGGCACCGCGCGGGCGCCCCACGCGGCCAGCCGACGGTGCAGTTCCTCGCCCGGCGGCGACTCGTGCGACAGGTGTATCGCGAGTACGTCGGTGTCCTCGGTGACCGCACCGTCGCGGCGCAGCGTGGCCAGCCGCTCCGGCCACGAGACCACGTCCAGGAGCACCACGTCGTAGTGCCCGCCCTCGCGCGTCCAGGCCCGGACCGCCTCGGCCTCGGGTGGCAGCGTCGAGGGCGGCGCGTACAGCAGACGCGTCCCGTCGGTGCCGGTGACCTCGTACGCGACGCGGCCGGGTGTACCGCCGGGCAACACCCGTATGCGGTGCCCGTCCAGGTCGAGGGTGTCCTCCTCGGCCACCTGCCGCCACTGCGGTCCGCCCGCCGAGGGCGCGGGCAGCCAGGCCGGTGGTCCGGACGGCGCGATCACCTCGACCAGCCCGGCGGCGGGCAGCCAGGCCAGCGGCGCGGACTCGGCCGGACCGCTCAGGAGCAGTCTCCGCACCCCGGTCAGCGGGTGTCCGGCCCGTGCGGCCGCGTGCGCGGGTTCGGGCCCGCAGTCGAGCAGCAGCGTGCCGTCGAGCAGCACGCACGCGGGTCCGCGCACCACGGGACCGGTGCACCCCAGACAGGAGGCACAGGTGCAGAACGGCTGGGGCCAGCCCTTGGGACCGGCCGTGCCGAGCAGCGTCAGCTCCATGGGTGTCGTCGTGCTCCTGGCTATGAGGTGGTCGGGCTTGATCTACTGTGCAGGTCTTTATGACGGTCCGAGATCCCGAGGTGAGGAGCCCGACATGTCGTGGGTGTGGCGGTACGAGGACGCGAACGGTGCCCCGGTCGACGGACCGCAGGCAGAGGACTTCACGAACCAGTCGGACGCGGAGAGCTGGCTCGGCGAGATCTGGAAGGACCTGCTCGCGGCCGGCATCGAACAGGTGAGCCTGCTCGAGGACGACGCCGTCGTGTACGAGCACATGAGCCTGCGCGCCGCCGAGGGCTGATCCCTCCCGCGACCGAGCATGCGAGAGGCGCGGCCGAGGCCGCGCCTCTCATCATCCCAAGCGACCGCTACGGGCGAGTGGTCGGGCTCAGGGTGAGCGCCGGATCCCGGTTGACCACCGGGTCCAGGAGCACGTCGATCCGGGTCAGCAGGCTCTCGTCGAGCTTGACGCCGGCCGCCTTGACGTTCTCGTGCACCTGCTCCGGACGGGACGCGCCGATGATCGCCGCCGACACGTTCGGGTTCTGCAGCACCCACGCGACGGCGAGCTGGGCGAGCGAGAGCCCGGCCTCCTCCGCGAGCGGGCGCAACTGCTGCACCCGGGTGAGCACGTCGTCGGTGAGCATCCGGGAGACGAAGTCCTGGCCGCCCTTGTCGTCGGTGGCGCGCGATCCGGCCGGCGGCGGCTGCCCGGGCAGGTACTTGCCGGTGAGCACGCCCTGGGCGATCGGCGACCAGACGATCTGGCCCAGCCCCAGCTCCTCGGAGGCCGGCACCACCTCGGCCTCGATCACCCGCCACAACATCGAGTACTGCGGCTGGTTGGAGATCAGCGGCACCCGCAGCTCGCGGGCGAGTTCGGCGCCGGCGCGGATCTGCTCGGCGTTCCACTCGGAGACGCCGATGTAGAGCGCCTTGCCGGAGCGGACCACGTCGGCGAAGGCCAGCATGGTCTCTTCCAACGGGGTCGCGTAGTCGTAGCGGTGTGCCTGGTAGAGATCCACGTAGTCGGTGCCCAGCCGGGACAGCGAACCGTCGATCGACTCCAGGATGTGCTTGCGCGACAGACCCCGGTCGTTGCGACCGGGGCCGGTGGGCCAGTAGACCTTGGTGAAGATCTCCAGGCCCTCGCGGCGCTCACCCTTCAGCGCCCGTCCCAGCACCGATTCCGCCCGCGTTTCCGCGTAGACGTCGGCGGTGTCGAAGGTGGTGATCCCGCAGTCGAGCGCGGCCCGCACACACGCGAGCGCCGCGTCCTCCTCCACCTGGGAGCCGTGGGTGAGCCAGTTGCCGTACGCGATCGCGCTGATCTCGAGACCGCTGCGGCCGAGGTGTCGGAATTCCATGCGAACACCCTATGTCGGACGCCTCACGCGACGACGGCGGCATCACCACTCACACGGCTCCCATCGCGACGGCGGGTGCGGCTCAGCGCACCGTCTTCTCGCCGACCACGTGCAGGACCGGCGCGATCAACCGATACGGGTCGCGGCGGGACGCGTCCTCCTCGCAGGCGAGCAGGTTCGTCCATGCCTTCTGGCCGCGCGGCGGCTCGGCGTCGTCCGGCTGGAGACCGCTGAAGACGCCCACCCCGTACCAGTCCAGCACCGGCGCGCCCAGGTCGGCGAGCACCGTGCACAGGCCCTCGACGGTGTCCGCGCGCAACGTGCCGCCGGCCGGGTTGGGATACGTGGTCGCGGACAGGCCCTTGAGCGTCGCGGTCCACTGGGCCGCGGCGCCCGCGCGCATCGCCAACGAACCGGCGTTGCGCGAGGTGACCGAGATCAGCCCGCCCTGGGTCATCATCCGGGCCAGCGCGGCGAGCATGCCGTCCGGCTCGGGCTGGGCCTCCAGCACGTCGTGGCAGATGGCCAGGTCGAAGCTGCCCGGCGGGAAGTGCCGGCCGGCCTCGGCGCCGTCGCCCTCGACCAGGCGCATTCGCCCCTGCACATCCGAACTCTCGTGGACCAGATCCTCGTGCAGCTTGGTGAGCACGTCGGTATCGGTGTTCACCGAGGTGACGATGTGTCCGGCGCGGGCGAGCAGTATGCCGGGCGAGGCCGGTCCGCAGCCGACGTCCAGCACCCGCAGCGGGCCCCGGTCGCGCAGTCGCGTCATGTGCTCGGCCAATTGGCGGGCCACCAATTCGCGACGGACCTGGGTGTGCAGGTCGCCGGTCAGCCCGGTGATCGTGGTCATGTGACCTTCTCGCCTCGTTTGACCTGCGGCTTGGGCAGCCGCAGCCGACGGAGCTGGAGACTGCGCATCAGCGCGTAGGGCGTGACGCCCTTGAGGTTCTCCTTGGGGAACTTCGCCCGCAACGCCTTCTTCAGGCCCAGGTTGACCCGGATGGAGTCCAGGATGATCAGCAGGATCACCGCGATCCACAGGAAGAGCGAGAAGTTCTTCACCGCGAGGCTGGGCAGGATGCTCAGGATCAGGATGATCACGGCCGAGGGCAGGAAGAACTCGCCCACCGTGTAGCGCGCGTCGACGTAGTCGCGGGCGAACCGGCGCAGCGGCCCCCGGTCGCGGGCCGGCAGCGCCCGCTCGTCGCCGGTCAGCAGTGCCTGGCGCTGCGTCTCGCGCTCCTCGCGCATCCGCATCCGGGCCTGCTTGCGCGCCTGCTTGGGGTCCTTGGAGACGGACACCTTGGTCTTGCGGTTGGCCTGGGCGTCGCTGCGCTTGGGCGTCGGACGGCCCTTGGGGGCCTGGGGGTCACGGACGGCCTGCGAACCCTGGAGACGCTCCAGGGACTGCTCGGCGGTCTCGGGCTCTGCTTGGGAACGTCGTCGGAACACGCTCAAAGCCTACGTGTTCGAGCCGGTGGACATTTCAAGGCTCCCCGGATCCGGTGCGACCCGGATGCGGAACTCTCACGGGCGGGAACACGTCAAGTGAGGCAAAGCCCTGCTGCCACAAGGTCGCTTGGGCATTTAGGCTTCAGGGAGCAGCACGGGTTGCCTACGAAGGGGGCACGCGAGGCCCATGAGCGGTGTAATGAAGCGAATGGCGATGATCTTCCGCGCGAAGGCCAACAAGGCCCTCGACAAGGCCGAGGATCCGCGCGAGATGCTCGACTACTCGTACCAGAAGCAACTTGAGCTGTTGCAGAAGGTGCGCCGGGGCGTGGCCGATGTGGCCACCTCCCGCAAGCGGCTCGAATTGCAGATGACCGGTCTGCAACAGCAGTCGGGCAAGCTCGAGGACCAGGGCCGCAAGGCGCTGGCGCTCGGTCGCGAGGATCTGGCCCGCGAGGCGCTCATGCGCCGCTCGGGTGTGCAGCAGCAGATCTCGGACCTCGGTACCCAACACCAGAACCTCCAGGCGGAGGAGGAGAAGCTCGTCCTGGCCTCGCAGCGACTGCAGGCCAAGGTGGACGCGTTCCGTACCCGCAAGGAGACCATCAAGGCGACCTACACGGCCGCCGAGGCCCAGGCGCGGATCGGCGGCGCGGTCGCCGGCATCTCCGAGGAGATGGGCGACGTCGGACTCGCGATCCAGCGGGCCGAGGACAAGACCGCGCAGATGCAGGCCCGGGCGGGCGCGATCGACGAGTTGCTCGCCTCGGGCGCGCTCGACGACCCGACCGGGATGGCGAAGGACGACATCACCGCCGAGCTGGAGCGTTTGTCCAGTACGTCGGACGTGGAACTGGAGCTGGAGCGGATGAAGGCCGAGCTCTCCGGTGGCACCCCGCCGCCGGCGATCGGTCCCGGACAGCCCCGGCCGCGTTTCGACAAGGGAGACGGCACATGATCGTGCGGATCGTGGGTGAGGGCCAGCTCGACGTCGCGGCGGAGCATCTGGATGTGCTCAACCGCTTCGACGACGAGCTTCAGGTCGCGATCGAGGGTGGCGACGACGCCGCCTTCCGCGCGGCCTTGGATGCGCTCCTGTCCAAGGTCCGCGAGGTCGGCATCTCGGTGCCGAATGACGAGATCGTGCCCTCGGACCTGCTGTTGCCGGCCGGGGACGCGCATGTGGACGAGGTCAGGGAGATGCTCGGCGTGGACGGACTGGTCCCGGGGCGCCCCGGGACCACCTGACGCGTATCCGCTCTTCCGTGCTGCGTGTGGGCGGTGCGCCCCGGGGCTCCCGGGGCACACCGCCCGCTCACTGTCGTGGCCGGCCGCTTTACGGCAGGGCCAGCATGCGGTCGAGCGCGACCTTGGCGAACTTCTCGGTCTCCGCGTCCACCCGGATCCGGTTGACCACATTGCCCTCGACCAGCGATTCGAGCGTCCACACCAGGTGCGGCAGGTCGATCCGGTTCATCGTCGAGCAGAAGCACACCGTCTTGTCCAGGAAGACGACCTGCTTGTCGGGGTGTGCGGCGGCCACCCGGCGGACCAGGTTGAGCTCGGTCCCGATCGCCCACGCCGAACCCGGCTCGGCCGCGTCGAGCGTGTTGATGATGTATTCGGTCGAGCCGACGTAGTCGGCCGCGGTGACCACCTCGTGCCGGCACTCCGGGTGCACGAGCACGTTGACCCCGGGGATCCGGGCGCGTACGTCCTCGACCGAGCTCACGTCGAACCGCCCGTGCACCGAGCAGTGTCCGCGCCACAGGATCATCTTCGCCGCGCGCAACTGCTCGCGGGTGAGGCCGCCGTTTGGCTTGTGCGGGTTGTACAACACGCAGTCGTCCGGGCTCAGCCCCAGCTCCAGCACCGCGGTGTTGCGGCCCAGGTGCTGGTCCGGCAGGAACAGCACCTTCTCGCCCTGCTCGAAGGCCCAGTCCAGGGCCCGCTTGGCGTTGGAGGAGGTGCATATCGTGCCGCCGTTGCGGCCGGTGAACGCCTTGATGTCGGCCGACGAGTTCATGTACGAGACCGGCACGGTCGTATCCGCGATGCCCGCGTCGGCGAGCACGTCCCAGCACTCCTCGACCTGCTCCGAGGTGGCCATGTCGGCCATCGAGCAGCCCGCGGCCAGGTCCGGCAGGATCACCTGCTGGTCGTCGGAGGTGAGGATGTCGGCGCTCTCGGCCATGAAGTGCACACCGCAGAACACGATGTACGGCGCGTCCGGACGGGCCGCCGCCTCGCGCGCGAGCTTGAACGAGTCGCCGGTCACGTCGGCGAATTCGATCACCTCGTCGCGCTGGTAGTGGTGGCCCAGGATGAATACCCGGTCGCCGAGCCGCTCCTTCGCCGCCCGGGCCCGGGCCACCAGGTCCGGGTCGGACGGCGAGGGCAGGTCGCCGGGACACTCGACGCCCCGTTCGCTGCGCGGGTCGGCGGCGCGCCCGAGCATCAGCAGCGCGAGCGGCGTCGGCTGCACCCCGGGCGGCAGGTCCAGATCGTGTGTCGCGGTCACGGCGCGCACCTCTTCTCGTCTAATTGACACTAACAATCCTATCCTGTTCGTGTCAGGTTGACGAGAGTGGGGGTGTGCGACCATGAGTAAAACGCGAGGGCCCGAAGCATGATGTGGGAATAGGGCCGAGCCGCCGTCGGTTGCCGAGGGTGGAAGTGGCGTACGAATGTCGAACCACCACGTGGGAGCTTGCAGATGACTGTCCAGGACGAGACCACCACGACCGGTGGCATCCTCCTCAGCGATGAGGCGGCGGCCAAGGTCAAGACTCTGCTGGAGCAAGAGGGTCGCGACGATCTCGCGCTGCGCGTGGCCGTCCAGCCCGGCGGTTGTTCCGGCATGCGGTACCAGCTTTTCTTCGACGAGCGTTCGCTCGACGGCGACGTCGTGGCCGACTTCAACGGCGTCTCGGTCGTCACGGACCGGATGAGCTCGCCGTATCTGAGCGGCGCCACGATCGACTTCGTGGACACCATCGAGAAGCAGGGCTTCACGATCGACAACCCGAACGCGGCCGGTTCCTGCGCCTGCGGCGACTCGTTCCACTGATTCGTCGCTTCGCGACACCTCGACGCCGCGTCGGCCCACCAGGGCCGGCGCGGCGTCGCCGTGTGCGGGTTCGGTCAGCCCGCCGAGAACGGATTGCCGCCCGGGGTGATGGTCGCGCCGGTCTCCGCGTCGACGACGGTGCGGGCGCCCAGGGGTGTGGGAAGCGTCACGTTCACCGAATTCTCCACGGCCATGTCGGTGCACACGTCGGCCAGCGGGGTGATCTCCACCCGGATGGCCACCTGGCCGGCCGATTCGCGGGCGACGACCAGGCGGTCCCGCTCGCACTGGCCGGTCCACAACCACGCGGTCAGGGTGCGGCCGTCCGGGGCCAGGGTGTAACGGCTGAAGCGGGTGTCGCGCTGGGCCGGGTAGTAGGTGTGCGCCGCGCCGGGCGACAGGTTCGGGGAGGACGTCGAGCCGCCCGGGTTCGCGCCGTTGCCGGTGGCGGGTGCGCCCGGATGGGCCTGGGCGGGGCCGGCGGACGGTGCGGCCGGGTCGACGGCGGCGGGGCCGCCCCGGTCGGCCGGGCCGGCGATGCTCGGACGGGGCGAATCGTCGTCGCCGAGCACCGCCCAGGTGCCGCCGCCGATGCCGAGCACCGCGACGATCGCGAGCCCGACGATCAACGGCCGTCGGGGCGCGGTGGGTTCGGGTCGAAGGTCTGCGTCGTGCTCACCGTGGGTACGCATGCCGATCGGACGCGGGACCGGGCGGCGCGGTTCCCCGGAGGTCGGATCGGTCGCGGGCCGGCGCCGTGTTTCAGTCGCCGTACTCGGACATGCCGGCCACCAGGGTGGCGCCGTGCGCGGGAATCTCGGTGGCGGGGGCGTGCGAGCCGGCGGGCACGGCCTTGGCCGGCAGGCGCTCCGGGCCCAACGTGGTCCACGACGCGTCGATGTGACGGCAGTCACCGCGCAGGTCTTCGAGCGTCTCGGGCTCGGCCTGGGATCGCATCACGGGCATCGGGGACATTTCACGACTCCTTGTACCGGGGATCTTCAGCGTAGGTCGCACGGAGCGTGACGGCACGGTCTACCGACCGGTAGTTTTCGACCGGGTGCACGACCGAGGTGGGATAACGTGTGCGAGTTTCCCCCTTCTCGTACTCCCAGTACGCCACTTCCCCGTCCTCCACATAGGAGACACGCGCCATGCGCATTGCCGTGACCGGTTCGATCGCGACCGACCACCTCATGACGTTTCCGGGTCGGTTCTCCGACCAGCTCGTCTCCGACAAGCTGCACGTGGTCTCGCTGTCCTTCCTCGTCGACAAGTTGGACATCCGGCGCGGTGGTGTCGCGCCGAACATCTGCTTCGGCATGGGGTGTCTGGGGCTGTCGCCGATCCTGGTCGGTGCCGCCGGGGCCGACTTCGTCGACTACCGCTCGTGGTTGGACCGGCACCACGTGGACACCGAGTCCGTGCACATCTCGCCGACCCATCACACCGCTCGGTTCGTGTGCACGACGGACGAGGAGCACAACCAGATCGCGTCCTTCTATACCGGCGCGATGAGTGAGGCCCGCGAGATCGAATTGCGCCCGGTGGCCGACCGGGTCGGTGGCCTGGACCTGGTCGTGATCGGGGCGAACGACCCCGAGGCGATGTTGCGGCACAGCGACGAGTGCCGGGATCGGGGCTATGCGTTCGCGGCCGATCCCTCGCAGCAGCTCGCTCGGATGGAGGGCGAGGACATTCGGCGGCTCATCGACGGTGCGGCCTATCTGCTCACGAACGAGTACGAGAGTGCGCTGATCGTGCAGAAGACCGGGTGGTCGGAGGCCGACATCCTGAAGAAGGTGGGAGTGCGGGTCACCACGCTGGGGCCGAGCGGGGTCAAGGTCGAGCGGGCGGACGGGGAGACGATCGTCGTGCCTTGTCCTGCGGAGGACGCCAAGGTCGATCCGACGGGGGTCGGGGACGGGTTCCGGGCCGGGTTCCTGGCGGGGATCTCGTGGGGATTGTCGTTGGAGCGGGCGGCGCAGGTGGGGAACATGGTGGCGACGCTGGTGATCGAGACGGTCGGGACGCAGGAGTATTCGTTGCGACGGGCGTCGTTCCTGGGGCGGTTCGCGAAGGCCTATGGGGATTCGGCTGCGAGTGAGGTTGCGGCGCACCTGGCTTCGTGACGCACTCGGCCTTTGGCGGGCGGGTGGCCTCATGCGCTCGGTTGGGCCGGGTTTCGCCTCATGCGCCGGCGGGGCTGCTTGGCCTCAAGCGCCGGCCGGGCTGGGTTCGCCTCAAGCGCCGGCCGGGCTGAGTGGCCTCATGCGCCGGCCGGGCTGGTTCGCCTCAAGCGCCGGCGGGGCTGGGTTCGCCTCAAGCGCCGGCCGGGCTGGTTGCCCTCGTGCGCCGGGCGGGCTGGTTCGCCTCATGCGCCGGCGGGGCTGAGTGGCCTCATGCGCCGGCCGGGCTGATTGGGCCCGGCCGGCGTTTGGCGTTGGGTTGGGTGTGGTTTGGCTCAGGCGTCGGGTGGGGTGGGGGTTTGGTGGCGGCGGACTGTGTAGGCGGTGCCTTGGGGGTGGGGGGTGGCGCGGATGAAGTCGTGGCCGGTCATTTCGCACCAGGCGGGGATGTCGAGGGCTGAGGCCTCGTCGTCGGAGAGGACGGTGACCAGGGTGCCGTCCTCGACGTCGAGGATGCGTTTGGCCAACTCGATCACCGGGATCGGGCAGCGGCGGCCGAGGGCGTTGACGATCACGCCTTCGGCCGCGGCTTCGGGGGCTGCCGGCGTGGGGGTGTGGGCGACTGTCGCGCGGAGGTCGGCGATCAGGGGTGGGAGGAGGGCCAGGAAGCGGTCCACCTCGGCCTCGGCCGTGCCGCGCGGCAGCGATACGCGGATGTTGCCGTGGGACAACACCCCCATCGCCTCCAGGACATGGCTGGGGGTCAGCGTCGATGACGTGCACGAAGAGCCCGAGGAGACCGCGAAGCCGGCCTTGTCCAACTCGGTCAGCAGGGCCTCTCCGTCGACGTACAGGCAGGAGAAGGTGACGATGTGCGGGAGTCGGTCGACCGGATCGCCGACCACCTCGACATCGGGCACCGTCTCGCGAACGCGGGTGCGGATGCGGTCGATCAGGCCGGACAGTCGGCGGTCCTCCTCGGCCGACTCGGTGCTCACCGCACCCAGCGCGACCGCCGCCGCGACGATGGCCGGCACGTTCTCGAAGCCGGGTACCCGGCGCGCCTCGCGTTCGTCGTAGGGCAGCGACGACGAGAAGCGGGTGCCCTTGCGCACCACGAGCAGACCGACCCCCGCCGGACCGCCCCACTTGTGCGCGCTCGCGGTCAGCACCGACCAGCCGTCCGGCACCGACAGCCGGCCCACCGACTGCGCGGCGTCCACCAGCAGCGGCACGCCCGCCGCCTGACACGCCGTCACCACCTCGGCGATCGGCTGCACCGTACCCACCTCGTGGTTGGCGCTTTGCACGCACGCGAGCGCGGTGTCCGAACGAAGGGCCGAGCCGAACGCCGACACGTCGAGGCGGCCCGTACGGTCCACCCCCGTCCGGGTGATTTCCGCGACCGAGCCACGCTGCTCCGAACGAGCCGCGTGGGCGTCCGCGGTGTGCAATACGCAGGAGTGTTCGACCGCGCCGAGGACCAGGTGCGTGCCCACCCGACGACGGCCCGCGAGCACGCCGAGCATGCCCAACTGGACCGCCTGTGTCCCGGATGTGGTGAATGACACTTCATCAGATCGAGTGCCCAGTACGGATGCCACCGTCTCCCGCGCGGCGTCGAGGAGCATTCGGGCTCGTCGGCCGTCGTAATACCCGCGCGCGGGATCGGCCCAGCCCTCGTCGAGAGTGCTCAGGAAGGCCGCTTTCGCGGCCGGGTGCAGCGGTTCGGTGGAGGCCGCGTCGAAATACGCCATGCGTCGGACCGTAGCCAATACCCGAATCCCGGACACGTTCGGGCCGTTCGCCCGAACGGACGCACCGGCACATCTACCCGGTCCGCCACACCAGACCTCCGCGCGCGACCCGAATAGGGCTGGAGTAGGGTTTGGCCCGCAGAAACATCCATACCTGTCCGCGCAACGGGTCGCCAGGGAAGAAAAGTTCCCCACCTCGACTCGCGCGCGGGCGAGACATTCGGGAAGGCGCTACGTGAGTCCCTACGGCTCCGACCGCTCGCCGCGGCGCTGGATGCGGCGCAGGGTGCCGCAGCTGCTGGCTCTGGGCCTCGTCATTGCGACCGCCACCGGCTGCTCCGTCGATTCCAAGGACCTGCCGAGACTCGGCCTGCCCAACCCTGTCACCGAGCAGGGTCCGCGAGTCCTGTCGCTCTGGCAGGGCGCCTGGATTGCAGCGCTGATCGTCGGGGCCGTGGTGTGGGGGCTCATCCTGTGGAGCGTCGCGTTCCACCGCCGGTCGCGCACCAAGATCGAGATCCCGCCGCAGACGCGCTACAACCTCCCCATCGAGGTTTTGTACACGGTCATCCCCGGCATCATGATCGCGGTCTTCTTCTACTTCACCGCGCGTGACGAGACCAAGCTCGAAGAACTCTCCAAGAATCCCGACAACGTGATCAACGTGGTCGGTGTGCAGTGGAGCTGGTCCTTCAACTACAAGGGCGACCCGGCCGACGGCACGGTCGACGTCTACGAGCAGGGCACGCCCGGCAAGCCGCCGACGCTCTACCTGCCCGTGAAGGAGTCCGTCCGGTTCGATCTGACCTCGCCGGACGTCATCCACTCGTTCTGGGTCCCGAACTTCCTTTACAAGAAGGACATCATCCCGGGCCGAACGAACAAGTTCGAGGTCGTCCCGACGAAGAAGGGCACGTACGGCGGCAAGTGCGCCGAACTGTGCGGTGTGGACCACTCGCGCATGCTCTTCAACGTGAAGATCGTGGACAAGGCCGAATACGTCCAGCACCTGAAGGAGCTGGCCGCGAAGGGCCAGACCGGCGAGCTGCGCAGCAAGATCAACGAGCCGGCCCCCGTTGAAGCGCACGGGAAGAAGTGACGAGTGACAATCCTCAGTGAGCCACAGACCGTGGCCCCGGACGGACCTCCGCCGGTCCGCCGCAAGGAGCCCGGGAACATCGTCATCAAGTGGATGACGACCACGGACCACAAGACGATCGGGTCGATGTACCTGATCACCTCGTTCGTCTTCTTCTGCATCGGTGGTGTGCTCGCGCTGCTCATGCGCGCGGAGCTGGCCCGCCCCGGTACGCAGTTCATGTCGAACGAGCAGTTCAACCAGTCGTTCACGATGCACGGCACGATCATGCTGCTGATGTTCGCGACGCCGCTGTTCGCCGGCTTCACGAACTGGATCATGCCGCTGCAGATCGGCGCGCCCGACGTCGCGTTCCCGCGCCTGAACATGTTCGCCTACTGGCTCTACCTGTTCGGCTCGATCATCGCGGTGGCCGGCTTCATCACCCCGCAGGGTGCCGCCGACTTCGGCTGGTTCGCGTACGCGCCACTGTCCGACGCGGTCCGCTCGCCGGGCATCGGCGGTGACATGTGGATCATGGGTCTGGCGATGTCGGGCTTCGGCACCATCCTCGGTGCCGTCAACTTCATCACCACGATCATCTGCATGCGCGCGCCCGGTCTGACCATGTTCCGGATGTCGATCTTCTGCTGGAACGTGCTGCTGACCTCGGTCCTGGTCCTGATGGCGTTCCCGGTCCTGGCCGCCGCGCTGTTCGCGCTGGAGGCCGACCGCAAGTTCGGCACCCACATCTTCGATCCGGCCAACGGCGGACCGATCCTGTGGCAGCACCTCTTCTGGTTCTTCGGCCATCCCGAGGTGTACATCATCGCGTTGCCGTTCTTCGGCATCGTGTCGGAGATCATCCCGGTCTTCGCGCGCAAGCCGATGTTCGGTTACAAGAGCCTGATCGCCGCGACCATCTCGATCGCGGGCCTGTCGGTCACCGTGTGGGCACACCACATGTTCCCGACCGGCGCGGTCATGTTGCCGTTCTTCTCCTTCATGACGTTCCTGATCGCCGTACCCACCGGCGTCAAGTTCTTCAACTGGATCGGCACCATGTGGCGCGGCTCGTTGTCCTTCGAGACACCGATGTTGTGGACCGTCGGCTTCCTGGTGACCTTCGCGTTCGGTGGTCTCACCGGCGTCATCCTGGCCTCGCCGCCGCTGGACTTCCACGTCTCCGACACCTACTTCGTGGTGGCGCACTTCCACTACGTGGTGTTCGGCACCGTGGTGTTCGCGATGTTCGCGGGCTTCCACTTCTGGTGGCCCAAGTTCACCGGCAAGATGCTCGACGAGCGGCTCGGCAAGATCACCTTCTGGACGTTGTTCATCGGCTTCCACACCACGTTCCTGGTGCAGCACTGGCTGGGTGCCGAGGGCATGGCCCGTCGGTACGCGGACTACCTGGACTCGGAAGGCTTCACCACGCTGAACACGATCTCGACCCTGGGCTCGTTCCTGCTGGGTCTGTCGATCCTGCCGTTCTTCTACAACATCTGGAAGACGCACAAGTACGGCAAGAAGATCACCGTGGACGACCCGTGGGGCTACGGTCGTTCGCTGGAGTGGGCGACCTCCTGCCCGCCGCCGCGGCACAACTTCACGAGCATTCCGCGGATCCGTTCCGAGGCTCCCGCGTTCGACCTCCACCACCCGGAGATCGCCGCGCTGGAGTACCTCACCGACGAGCGTTCCGAGGCGTTGCCCGAGCCGCCGAAGGGAGCCGAGAAGTGAAGTTCAACGGTGTCCTGTTCGCCGTCCTGGCCGTGTTCCTGCTGCCGGTGACGATCGTCTACTGGGTGCTCTCCGAGGACCCGACCGGTACCACCGCGCTGTCGCTGACCTTCGGTCTGTCGCTGATGATCGGGTTCTACCTGATCTTCACCGCGCGCCGGATGGACCTGCTCGCGCAGGACAACGAAGAGGGCGAGATCGCCGACGACGCCGGCGAGCTGGGCTTCTTCGCCCCGCACAGCTGGCAGCCGCTGATGCTGGCGGTCGGTTCGGCGCTGCTGTTCCTGGGCGTCATCTTCGGCTGGTGGCTCGCGATGTTCGCCGCGCCGATCGTCGCGATCGGCGTCTGGGGCTGGGTCTTCGAGTTCTACCGGGGGGCGGACCAGCGCTACTAGCGCTACCGATTCGCAACCTTCGCAATACGGTTTCGCCACAAGGCCGATCACCCGAATGGGTGATCGGCCTTGTGTGGTATCTACAGAGGACTTCCTTGAAGATCCCCCGAATGTCACCGGTGTGTGACTGTTCGCCGGTCGTAGCAACCCCGACCGGGGGTCGAAGCGTCAAATGGACGCAAGGGAGTTCCAGGACGAGGGAGGAACACGCGTGCCCCGGATACACGGAGCATCGCGCACGGGGGTAGCGGGCGGCGGAATACGCCTCTTCGCGGGACTCATGGTGGCGCCGCTCATATTCATCGCAGGTTGCTCGTCCGACGGCGGCAAGACCGGTTCGGGTGGGACCGGAGGCAACTCCGGTGGTTCGGGCACCGGTCCGAACAAGAAGGCGGCGGCTCCCGCCACCATCGCGATCACACCCGCCGACGGCACCAAGAGCGTGGAGACGGACGGCGCCCTCAAGGTCGACGCGACCGGCGGCAAGCTGACCTCGGTCGTGGTCACCGACGCCAAGGGCAAGACCGTGGAGGGGCAGCTCAGCCCCGACGGCGTCGGCTGGAAGCCGGCCGCACCCCTGGCCAACGGCGGTGCCTACACGGTGGCGGCCAAGGCCGCGAACGCCGACGGCGCCGAGGTCACCGCGCAGAGCAAGTTCAACACCAAGGCCGCCGACGACACGTTCGTGGCCGACTTCAACATCGAGCCGGACAGCACGTGGGGCGTCGGTGCGATCATCTCGCTGAAGTTCAACGAGCCGATCAAGGACAAGGCCGCGATCGAGCGCAACCTCAAGGTGGTCGCGGAGCCGGCGGTGCAGGGTTCGTGGTCCTGGCTCAAGGACCTCGACGGCAACGACCGGATCGACTACCGCCCGGAGAAGTACTGGGCGAGCGGCACCAAGGTGAACCTCAAGGCGAACCTGACCGGCGCGAAGGCGGCGCCGGGTCTGTACGGCAAGCAGACCAAGGACATCAAGTTCACCATCGGGCGCTCGCTCGTGGCCACCGCGGACCTCAAGTCCAAGCACATGGTGGTCAGCAAGGACGGGTCCCGGATCGAGGACCTGCCGATCTCGGCCGGCGGGCCGAACTACCCGACCTGGGGCGGCACGATGGTCGTGCTGGACAAGGTCGACGGCATCACGATGGACTCCGAGACGGTCGGTCTGGGCTCCGCGTACAACATGAAGAACGTCCGGCACGCGGTGCACCTGACCGCGTCCGGCACCTACGCCCACGGCGCGCCGTGGAACGATGGCAAGTTCGGTCGGCAAAACGACAGCCACGGCTGCATCGGGCTGGGCGCCTCGAACGCCAAGACGTTCTTCGATCTGGTCACCCAGGGTGACCCGGTCGAGGTGATCAACAGCACCGACAAGACCGTCAAGGCCGGCAACGGGCTCGGCGGCTGGAGCGTCGACTGGGCGACCTGGGTCAAGGGCAGCGCGCTGGGCGGCGGGACGGCGGGCACCCCGGCCGGCTGAGCGCCGGCACGCACGAGGTTCCCGCACGAGGTTTCACACGGTAGGGCGAACCGCCCGATCGCGCGATCCGACCGATGGTCGGCATGGCGCGATCGGGCGGTTTGTACGTTCGGATGAATGAAGCAGGGCGTTCCCGGCCACTCTCGATGCAACAACTCCGCGTAGCCCGCGCCCCACCGGCACGGGCGGATCGCGTTCGTTGAGCACGGCTGGAGGTCGAGAGTGAATCGGAACGGGAGTGTTCGCCTCCGCTGGATCGGCTGGGCGCTCACCTCGGCGCTGCCACTCGTGTTCGTCACCGGATGCGGCACGTGGCAGAAGCAGCGCGGCACCGAGATCGACCGGCCCGCCAAGAGCGTGGCCCGGCTCACGGTGGACGTGCGCACCGATCGACCCGCGCAGCCGGGCCGGCCGGTGACCGTCGGTGCGAGCGGCGGCCGGCTGTACGCGGTGAGCCTGACCGGCCCGGACGGAAAGCCGGTGCCCGGCGGCAACGCGGCCGGCGACGCGACGTGGACCAACTCGGTACCGCTGGCGTACAACACCACCTACACGCTGACCGCGGCGGCGGTCGACGCGTTCGGGTTGACCGCGACCCGCACCGAGACCTTCACCACGCTGGCGCCGGAGGCCGAGCGGGGGGTGGCCTCGATGTTGCCGGAGGCCGACACCACGGTGGGGATCGGCATGCCGATCACCGTCACGCTGCAAAAGCCGGTCACCGACCCCGCGCAGCGCGCCGAGGTGGAGAAGCGGCTCCTGGTGTCCGCCTCGACGCCGGTCGAGGGCGCCTGGGGCTGGGTGGACGACACGACCGTGCGTTATCGGCCCAGGGAGTACTGGCCGGTGGGCACCAGGGTCTCGGTGGCCACCAGCCTGCTCGGGGTCGACTTCGGCAACGGCGTCTACGGCGGCCCGGGCGCGTCGTTCGGCTTCGAGGTGGGCGACGCCGTGGTGGCGACCGTGGACTCCGCGGCGCACACGATGACGGTCAAGCGCAACGGAACCGACCTCAAGACGGTGCCGGTGACCACCGGCAAGCCCGGCTTCACCACCCGCTCGGGCACCAAGGTGGTGCTCGGCAAGGCCCCGCACGTGTTGATGGACGGCACCACGGTGGGCATCTCGGCGGACAGCAGCGACGGTTACCGGCTGGACGTCTCGTGGGCCACCCGGGTGACCTGGAGCGGCGAGTTCCTGCACGCCGCGCCGTGGTCGGTGAGCGCGCAGGGCAGTGAGAACGTGAGCCACGGCTGCGTGGGGATGAGCGACGAGAACGCCAAGTGGTTCTACGACCAGGTCAAGGTCGGCGACGTGGTCACCGTGGTGAACACCGGCGATGCCAAGGCGATGGAGCCGATCGGCAACGGCTACGGCGAATGGAACCTGGACTGGGCGCAGTGGCTGACCCACAGCACGGTCGGCGCGGCCATCACGCGTGGACTGTGAGCGCATCGACGACACCGCCGCGCGAAGAACGATCCGCGAAGTCCCGTGCGGCCGTCTGCGGGGCGTAACGCGAAGGGCCCCACCGGAGAGATCCGGTGGGGCCCTTCGTCGTTCCTGCGCGTCCTACGGGTCGTGCCGATGTGGCGTCAGCAGCCCGGCCCCGGTCGCGTCAGTGGTGACCGTGTCCGCTGGTCAGTTCCTTGTACTCCTCGGCCGTCGGCTTCTCGATCGGCTCGGCGAAGTACCAGTGCGACATCCTCGAACGCAGCTTCTGCGAACGCTTGACCTTGCGGGCCACCCCGTTCTCGTCCTCGGCGGCCTCCAGCTCGTACGGCTTGGGCTGCTCGTGGGCGGTGAGGGTGTGCCGCACCGCGGCGTCCAGCGGTTCGTGGATCTCGATGAACTCGCCGTGCGGGAGCTTCTTGATCACACCGGTCTCGCGACCGTGCAGGACCTTGTCCCGGTCGCGGCGCTGCAGACCCTTGCAGATCCGCACCGTGGCCAGGTAGGCCAGCACGGGCGCGACGAAGAACGCGACGCGGCCGATCCAGGTGATCGTGTTGATCGACATGTGGAAGTGGGTGGCGATGATGTCGTTGCCACCACAGACCCACAGCACGCCGTAGCAGACGATCCAGGCGACGCCCAGGCCGGTGCGTACCGGCATGTTGCGCGGGCGGTCCAGCAGATGGTGCTCACGCTTGTCGCCGGTGATCCAGCCTTCGATCCACGGGTACATCGCCAGGAAGGTGAACAGCACGCCGGGCAGGACCAGGGACGGGATCAGCACGTTGAAGCTGAGCGTGTGTCCCCAGATGTTCCATTCCCAGTTCGGCATGATGCGCAGGGAACCCTCGAGGAACCCGATGTACCAGTCCGGTTGGGAACCCGCCGTGATCTGCCCCGGGTTGTATGGACCGTAGGCCCAGATCGGGTTGATCTGCACCATGCCGCCCAGGAAGGCGGTGATGCCGAACACGATGAAGAAGAAGCCACCGGCCTTGGCCGCGTAGACCGGCAGCAGCGGCAGGCCGACCACGTTCTTCTCGGTCTTGCCCGGGCCGGGGAACTGGGTGTGCTTCTGGTAGAAGACCAGGATCAGGTGCACGGTCACCAGACCGACCATGATCGCCGGGATCAGCAGCACGTGGATGGTGAACAGGCGGGGCACGATGTCCTCGCCCGGGAACTCCCCGCCGAACAGGAAGAACTGCACGTACGTGCCGACCAGCGGGATGGCCAGGACCACACCCTCGGCGATGCGCAGACCGGTACCCGAAAGCAGGTCGTCCGGGAGCGAGTAGCCGGTGAAGCCGTTGACCATGGCCAGGATCAGCAGCAGGAAGCCGAACAGCCAGTTTATTTCGCGCGGCTTCCGGAACGCTCCGGTGAAGAAGATCCGGAACATGTGCACGAACAGCGACGACACGAAGATCAGCGCCGCCCAGTGGTGGATCTGACGCATCGCCAGACCACCGCGGATGTCGAAGCTGATGTCCAGCGTCGACGCGTACGCCTGGGACATGTGAATGCCCTGGAGCGGCACGTAGGAGCCGTCGTAGACGACCTCCTGCATGCTCGGCTTGAAGAACAGGGTCAGGAAGACACCGGTCAGCAGCAGCACGATGAAGCTGTACAGCGCCACTTCACCGAGCATGAAGGACCAGTGGTCCGGAAAGACCTTGCGCAGGTTCTTCTTCGCCGCGCCGTAGATGCCCAGCCGGCTGTCCAGCGCGTCGGCCGCGCGAACGGCCGCGTTGTCCGGGATCGGGGTGCTCTTGTTCGCCCCGCCCTTGGGTTGTTCGCTCGACATCAGCCACGCTCCCAGAAGCTCGCGCCGACCGGTTCGGCGAAGTCCTGCGACGCGGCGAGGTTACCCGCCTCGTTCACATGGATCTTCAACTGCGGCAGCGAGCGCGCGGCCGGGCCGAACACGACCTTGCCGTCGTCCGCCAGGTCGAAGGTGGACTGGTGGCACGGGCAGAGCAGGTGGTGCGTCTGCTGCTCGTACAGGCCGATCGGGCAACCCACGTGGGTGCAGATCTTCGAGTACGCCACGATGCCCTCGTAGCCCCAGTCCAGTTCCTTCTTGGACTTGATGTCCTCCGGCTCCAGCCGGACGACCAGGACCGCGGACATGCCCGCCTTCTCCAGCCAGCCGTGCGAGAGCTCTTCCTTTTGGCCGGCCGGGCCGTACTTCTCGACCAGCCCGTCGGGCAGCACCATGGTCAGCGAGCCCTTGACGATGTCGTTCGGCTTGATCGGCAGGCCGGTCGCCTCGTTGATCAGCTCCACGCCCGGCTTCCAGTCGGTGTGCCGCAGCTTGGTGCCGGGCAGCGGGCCGAGGTCGCGCAGCAGCACGACGCCGGACAACGGCACCAGGGCCATCGCGCCGATCATCGTGCGCCGAATCAGCGGGCGGCGACCGATCACCGAGTCCGCGGCACCCTGGCTGAACTCGCGGATCGCGTATTCGCGGGTCTCCGGGTCCGAGGTGAACTCGTGCCGCTCCTGGACGATCTCCTCGTCCGTCATCAACGTGCGCGCCCAGTGGATCGCGCCGGCGCCGATGCAGAACAGCGCGAGGCCGAGGAAGCCGCCGAGCGCGAGGTTCTGGGCACCGATCTTCCCGAAGAAGAAGATGTCGATGATGCGGTACTTGTCGATGCCGACGTACGCCCAGATGAAACCGATCGTGGACAACATCGAGATCACGAAGAGGAACGCGACCTGACGCTCGGCGCGGTTGGCGGCCTTCTCGTCGATGTCGGTGACACGCGGCTCGTGGGCCGGCAGGCCGGGGTCGGCGAACGGGTCGCCTTCCGCCGGAACATGTGCCGAGGCGTGTACCTCGGGCAGGTGCTCTTCAGGCACTTCAGACTTGTCCTGGCTACTCATTTGGTCCTGGCCTTGGGGGTCCGAGCGGCGATCCAGATCGCGCATCCGATGAGCAGACCGAGCGCGATGACCCACCCGAACAGACCTTCGGAGACCGGGCCGAGGCGGCCGAGACCCAGGCCGCCGGGGTTCGGCTCCTTCTTGGTCGTCTCGTGGACGTACGTGACGATGTCCTTCTTCTGCTGCTCGGGCATCGTGCTGTCCGGGAACGAAGGCATGTTCTGCGGGCCGGAGAGCATGGCCTCGTAGATGTGCTTCGGGTCCACGTCCTTCAGCGGCGGAGCGAACTTGCCCTCGGTCAGGGCACCGCCCTCACCGGAGAAGTTGTGGCACTGCGAGCAGTTCGTGCGGAACAACTCGGCGCCGTTGACGACGTCGCCGTCGGGCGCGTACATGTTCGCCGTCGGGATCTTGGGTCCGACGCCGAGCGAGGCCACATACGCGGAAAGCTGCGCGATCTGCGTTTCGGTGTAGACCTCGGGCTTGCGCGGCGCCTGCGCGCCGGGCTGCTGAAGCGGCATCCGGCCGGTCGACACCTGGAAGTCGACGGCGGCCGCGCCGACGCCGACCAGGGAGGGGCCGTCGGAGGAGCCCTGGGCGTCGAGCCCATGGCAGGTCGAACATCCACTCAGGTAGAGCTTCTTGCCCGCCTCGACCGCGATGGAGGCGGAGTCGTCCGCCTCCGCCTTCTTGGCAGGCGCGAACGCGGCGTACAGCCCCCCAGTAGCCGCGAGCGCGAAGATGAGTACGACGATCGCCGCCAAGGGGTGGCGTCGCCGCGCGGAGAGCTTTTTCACGGAAAACCCCGGTCCAATGTCGTCTGCGTAGTGAGTGTCGGGACGTCTACCTGATGACGTAGATCGTGAAGAACAGACCGATCCAGACCACGTCGACGAAGTGCCAGTAGTACGAGACGACGATTGCGGCCGTGGCCTGCTCGTGTGTGAACCGTCGGGCCGCGTAGGTGCGTCCGAGGATCAGCAGGAAGGCGATCAGACCGCCTGTCACGTGCATGCCGTGGAAGCCGGTGGTCAGGTAGAAGACCGAACCGTAAGCCGACGACGAGAGAGTCGTGCCCTCCTTGACCAGCTCCGTGTACTCCATCACCTGGCCGCCGACGAAGACGGCGCCCATCACGAAGGTGATGACGAACCACATTCTGAGCTTCTTGACGTCACCGCGTTCGGCCGCGAAGACGCCGAGCTGGCAGGTGAGCGAGGACAGCACGAGGATCGTCGTGTTGCCCGTCGAGAACGGGATGTTCAGCTCACTGGCGTGCTCACGCCAAGCGTCCGCACCGGTGACGGAGCGGATCGTGAAATACATCGCGAACAAGGCCGCGAAGAACATCAGCTCGGACGCCAACCAGACGATCGTGCCGATGCTGACCAAGTTGGGACGGTTGAGCGTCCCGTGTGTCCCGTGTGAGGGGGGCCCGGTTTCTAGTGAAGTTGCTGTCGCCACGGCGGCCATTATTGCGGTCGCCGGATCTGCCCACACTTCGGGGGGTAACCCTTGTAGAACGTGTCGGGGTTAGGCTCTGGTTCCGTGAGTGGCTCTGCAGGCGATGCCGGGATGTTTCTGGCACACGCGACCCCTGGGAACGTACCGCCGGAACTGACCCCCATTCGGCTCCTGACCGGGTGGGTGTTCGAACCGATCCCGATTCTGGTCGCGATGCTGTTCGGCGGCCTCTATCTGTACGGCGTGCACAAGCTCAGAGCCCGTGGGGACTCGTGGTCGCGGTGGCGCAGCTTCTCCTTCCTGGGGTTGGGGCTGGGCACGTTCCTGCTCGCGACCGAGTCGGCGCTGGCCGCCTACGACACCGTGCTGCTCAGCGTGCACATGGTCCAGCACATGGTGCTGGCGATGATCACGCCGATCTTCCTGGCGCTCGGCGCACCGATCACCCTCGCCCTGCGGACGTTGCCCGCCAAGTGGCGCAATCGACTCAACGCCCTGCTGCACAGCCGATACGCGAAGGTGGTCACCTTCCCGGCCTTCGCCGGATTCATCTTCGTGCTCAACCCGTTCGCCCTGTACTTCACGCCCTGGTACGAGCTGACGTTGCGGAACACGTTCATGCACGACATGAATCACGTGCATTTCGTGATCATCGGCTGCATGTGGTTCTGGCCACTGCTGGGACTGGATCCGATGCCGCGCGCGAGCTATCCGATGCGGTTGCTCGCGGTGTTCGCGACGTTGCCGTTCCACGCGTGGCTGGGTATCGCGATCATGAGTTCGTCCAACGTCCTGGCCGGTGACTGGTACAACGACCTCGGTCGGGACTGGGGCGCGAGTCCGCTTTCGGACCAGGGCACGGCGGGCGGAATCCTGTGGGGCAGCGGCGACATCATCGGACTGCTGGTCTTCCTGGTGTTGTTCGTGCAGTGGGCTCGGGCGTCGGAGCGCGAGGCGGTCCGCGAGGATCGTCGGCTGGATCGGCTCGAACTGATCGAGGCGGGTCGCAAGGCGCGCGAGGAGCGGTTGGCACGCGAGGCGGCGGAGGCCGGCGAGGGTGCCGAACCGGGCCTGGAAGCGGCCGGAAAATCCGTGCCGAAGAGCACTCTTCCGGGTGACTCTGCCCGAACGGGGGAGGCCGACTCGGCCGTCCGGGTCGCCCGAGGGTCCGAACCGCGGTCGGCCGACGCGGCCCAGTAGCGTCGCGGCATGATCCTCGAACGTTTCCTGCGCCGTCGTCGACCGGAGCCCGCCCCCGTGCTCGTGGACGACGGCACGCTCACCGTCGTCGGTTCGTGCTTCGATCCGGCTCGGGCCGATTCGGCGGTGGTCGCGGAGCTGCGGGCGGCCGGAGTGCCGGTGGATACCGGGGTGTTCGTGATGCGGCACGTGCTCACGCTGCCGGACCTGGCGGCGGCGGACGAGGCGGCCCGGATCCTGACGCCGGACGGCTGGGCGGTGGTGGCGCCGACACCCGACGAGCTTCCGCTGCGGGTGCTGATCTCCCGACAGCAGGTGCTCACCGGCCTGGAGCCGGCCCGGGAGCGGACCCGGATGGCGGGCCTGGCCCAGCGGTTGGGCGGGGACGCGCAGGGCTACGAGGTGCTCGCGCGCGGGTGAGTCGCGGGCGCGGCCGGCGCGGCGGGTGTGGGCGAGCCGGGACGAGGGCGTGACGAGGCACACATTTTCCCGCCGGAAAGCGCTAACATCCTGGTCGGTCCGAGTGTTGCCCCCGTAGCCGAACAAGCGTTGAAGATGCGCAGCCCCGAAGATTCGCAGCCCAGACACAGGCAGGTGGACATGACGCGCGGCGAGACCATGACCGTCCTCGTGTACAGCGACGACCGCAACACCCGTCGGAAGGTCACCCTCGCGCTCGGGCGCAGGCCCGCCGTCGACGTGCCGTTCGTGGAATACCTGGAATGCGCCACCGAGCCCGCCGTGATCGAGGCGATGGACAAGGGCGGCATCGATCTGGTGATCCTGGACGGGGAGACCGCCCCGGCCGGTGGCATGGGTGTGTGCCGTCAGCTCAAGGACGAGATCTACAACTGCCCGCCGGTGTTGACCCTGGTCGGTCGCCCGCAGGACGCGTGGCTGGCCACGTGGTGCCGCGCGGACGCGGTGGTCGCCCACCCGCTGGACCCGCGCACGCTCGCGGACGCCGCCGCCGACCTGATCCGCGGTCGGATCGCGGGACGTCAGCCGGCCTGACCGCATCCCGGATAACCGCCCGGCCGGGCCCGGCCCGGTGGGTACGCTGTCGCGGACTTATCCGATGACACAGCGGGAGCGGACCATGGGCGCCTCGACCTCTACGAACAAGAGCGGCGGCAACCCGGCGGCCCGTTCCTGGCGGGACCTCCTGGCGGCGCTCATGCGTGGCGACGACCTGCCCGCCGACGCGACCGCGTGGGCGATGGACCACATCATGACCGGCGAGGCGACCCCGGTGCAGGTGGCCGGGTTCGTGATCGCGCTGCGGGCCAAGGGCGAGACGGTGGACGAGGTCTCCGGCCTGGTACAGGCGATGTACGCGCACGCGTCGACCATCGAGGTGCCCGGCCGGACCGTCGACATCGTCGGTACCGGCGGCGACCTGGCCCGGACCGTGAACATCTCGACGATGTCCGCGATCGTGGTGGCGGGTACGGGCGAGACGGTGGTCAAGCACGGCAACCGGGCGGCGTCCTCGTCGAGCGGGGCCGCCGACGTGCTCGAAGCGCTCGGGGTGGTGCTGGACCTGACTCCGGATCAGGTGGCGCGCACGGCCGAGGAGGCGGGCATCACGCTGTGCTTCGCGCAGCGCTTCCACCCGTCGCTGCGGCACGCGGCGCAGGCGCGGCGCGAGTTGGGGGTGCCGACCACGTTCAACTTCCTCGGGCCGTTGACCAATCCGGCCCGGGTGCGGTTCCACGCGATCGGGGTCGCGGATCTGCGGATGGCGCCGATCGTGGCCGGGGTGCTGGCCGATCGCGGTGCGACCGCGCTGGTGTTCCGCGGCGACGACGGCCTGGACGAGTTGACCGTCACCACCACGTCGCAGGTGTGGATCGTGCGGGACGGCGACGTGCGCGAGGACCGGGTGGATCCGCGCGACCTGGGGATCGCGCTGAACGGGATCGAGACGTTGCGCGGCGGTGACGCGGCGTTCAACGCGGAGGTCGCGCGCAGGCTTTTCGCGGGGGAGAAGGGTGCCGTGCGGGACGCGGTGTTGTTGAACTCGGCGGCGGCGCTGGCCGCGTTGGGTACGGGCGAGGGGTCGCTGACCCAGCAGTTGGCGGCCGGGATCGATCGGGCCGCCGAGGCGATCGACTCGGGGGCCGCGCAGGCCGCGCTCGAGCGGTGGGTGGCCACGACGCGTTCGTTCGCACAGGGGTAGCGGGCTCGGCGGTCGGGTGGGTCGTGCGCGGCCCGCCCGGCCGGCGTCCAGGATGTGGGAACGATGGGGCCGTCGTTGCGCGCGACGTTGCATCCGGTAATAATTCTGCGCAGGTCACGAGTGACAGTGGAAAGCCCCGGCTTGCTGTCCGGCAACCCTCGCTCCGCGGTGGGGTGCCCCGGGTGATGACACGGTCAGGCGTCGTAAGGCGTCCTGGCAAGCGCGGACCCCTCGCATGACGGCAGTCGATGCTCCATGTGACCCGGGTCCTGTACCTGGGGAGCATGTGATGGCGTGAAATCTCTTTCTCGAAACGGGCGAATCGCCCTATTCCGTACGCGCTGAGTTTTCGCGCGTCATTCCCGGGTCGTCATCGGCCCGGTCCCGAGATCACTTTTCATCAGCGGATCAACCGGCTCCGTTCAATGTCGATCAATCGACATGCGCCGGGGTGTTCCGTGCCTGCCGAGGAGTTTCGCCATGTCTGTCGACACCACTTCCGCCGCCGCCCTCGACTGTGACGTCGCCATCGCCGCTCCGCTGCCCGTGGTCGGTCGGGATGTTCTCGTTCCGCTGGTGACCGGTGGCGAGGTCGAGTACGCCGCGCTCGACTACGGGGCGAGCGCGCCGTGTCTGCAGCGGGTGTGGGACGACGTGTCCGCCTACCTGCCGTATTACGGAAGCGTGCATCGGGGCGCGGGCTACCTGTCCCAGCTGTCCACCGATCTGTACGAGCAGAGTCGGGCCACGGTCGCGAGCTTTCTGGGGTTGCGGGCCGACGACACGCTGTTGTTCACCCGCGGCACGACCGACTCGCTGAACCTGCTCGCCTCGGTACTGCCGCGGGGCACCCGGGTGTTCGTCTTCGAGACCGAGCACCACGCGGCGCTGCTGCCGTGGCGCCGGCACGCGGGGGTGACCCAACTGGCCGCGCCCGGATCGCCGGCGCAGGCGGTCGCGACGTTGGAGGCGGCACTCGCCGGGTCCGGCGACGGGCCTCGGCTGGTGTGCGTGACCGGTGCCTCGAACGTGACCGGCGAGATCTTCCCGGTCGCCGAGCTGGCCGAGGTCGCGCATCGGCACGGGGCGCGGATCGTGCTGGACGCCGCGCAACTGGCGCCGCATCACCCGGTGTCGGTGGCCGACCTGGACGTGGACTGGATCGCGCTGTCGGCGCACAAGTTGTACGCGCCGTTCGGCTCGGGCGTATTGGCGGGTCGGGGCGACTGGTTGGACGCGGCCGAGCCGTACCTGGCCGGTGGCGGGGCGAGCAAGGCGGTCAGCCGGGACCACGTGGAGTGGCAGAGCGGGTCGGCTCGGCACGAGGCGGGATCGCCGAACGTGATCGGCGCCTACGCGTTGGCTTCCGCGTGTCGGGCGATCACCGAGGCGGGGCCGGCGGCGCTGGTCGCTCGCGAGGAGGCGCTGTCGGCACGGCTGCGGGCGGGGTTGGCGGCGATTCCGGCGGTGCGGGCGCTGGAGCTGTTCGGGCCCGAGTCGGCGCGGGTGGGCGTGTTGTCGTTCGTGGTCGAGGGGTGGAACAGCTCGCGGTTCGCGGCGGTGTTGTCGGCGGAGTACGGGATCGGGGTGCGGGACGGGTTGTTCTGCGCTCATCCGTTGGTGCGGCACCTGTTGGGCGGGCGGGCCGATCAGCCGACCGAGTGTGGGTCCCCGGACGCGCCCGAGGGAGAGCAGAACCTCAACGCGATCCGGGTGAGTTTCGGGCTCGGGACGCCGGTGGAGCATCTGGACCGCTTTGTGGCCGCGGTGCGCGAGCTTGTGGAGCGGGGGGCGTTGTGGAGCTACACGGTTGATGGCGGGCGGTGTGTTCCGGACGCGGACCCGCGCACACGGCAGTTGCCGGCGGCGTAGGTACTCGGCCTTGCCGGCCGGGGGTCTTCAAGTGCCGAACGGGCCGGGCGGCGGCCCCGCCGGGGGTGTCCTCGAACGCCGTCCGGGCCGGTTCGGTCGGCCCGGGCGGGGCTTGTCGCGGTGGCGGGCGGCCCCGGGCGCTTGTGGGGCGCCCGGGGGCGGAGCTATTCGAGGCCGATGGCGAAGGCGGCTTCGAGGTCGTGGTGGGAGTAGGTGCGGAAGGCGATGTGGGTGGTGGTGGCTTCCACGCCGGGGACCTTGTTCAGGCGGCCGGGGATGACGTCGGCCAGGTCGTCGTGGGCGCGGACGCGCACCATGGCGATCAGGTCGAACTCGCCGGTCACCGAGTAGACCTCGCTCACGCCCTCGATCGCGGCGATCGCCTCCGCGATTTCCGGGGTCTGGTCCACACGCGTCTTGACCTGCACGATCGCGGTGATCACGGGGTAGTCCTCCGGCTCTCGACGACAAGATGCCCGAGCTTAGTCGGCGCGCGACCCACGCGGGCAGCCACCACGGGCGGAAGAACCGCCCGATCGACACGCCCGGAGGGTCACCCGATCGGAGTGGTTTGCCCCGGCCACGCCCTGGGCGCCGGCGGTCGACCCAGGTCGAGCAGGTCGGCCAACTCGTGCCGCCCGCTCTCGTGCATCCGGCCGATGAACGCCCGCAGCACGTGCGCCGTCGCCCGGGCGTCGGCCAACGCGCGATGGGTCGGGTCGGTGGGGGCCTCGAAGTAGCGCGCGAGGGTGCCCAGGCGCATGTTCGGCACCGTGCCCGGCGGCAGCAGCGCGCGGGCCAGCGCGAGCGTGTCCACCACCCGCAGATCGGGCCACGGCCGACCGCACGCCAGGCTCGCCGCACGCAGAAAGCCCACGTCGAAGGGGGCGTTGTGGGCGACCAGCACGGCGTCCTCGGCGAAGTGGGTGAACGCCGGCAACACCAGGTGCAGCGGCGGCGCGTCGGCCACCAGGTCGTCGGATATCCCGGTCAGGTCGGTGATGAACTCCGGGATCGGCACGCCGGGCGCGACCAACGTCGCGAACTCGCCCAACCGATCCGTCCCGCGCACCCGGACCGCGGCGATCTCGGTGATCCGGGCCTCCTGCGGATCCAGGCCGGTCGTCTCCAGATCCACGACCGTGAACACCTGTCGTTCCACCTCGTCACGAATCGCTCGGGATCCGTGCATGGTTCGCAACTCGTGGCCCGGGGCGATACTGTCCGGCGGGCGGGAACGCCGCGGCGGGTCGGCCGCCGGCAAGCCCTGACCCGCCGAACCTCGTGACCGGCAATCCCGGTGCGCGGTGCTGCTCATGTACCGGACGGTACGTTTCCGGCCCGACACGGCCGCGCCCAGGTGCCTCTCGCCGCCCGGCATCATGGGTGTACGCGGACCGCTCGCGATCGGAAAAGCTCGCGACCGAACAGGACTCGCGGACCAAACAGGAAAGGAACACGCATGTCGATCCAGGCCCCCACCGAGGACACCCGGTGGCGTTGCTCGCTCTGCGGCAACCTGACCCGGTTCGACGTGACGCGGACCACCAAGGCGGTCGAGTTCACCCACCTCGACCTCGCGGGCGTCGCCCGGGTCGAGGAACGCGAGATCGTTTCCGACGAGATCGAGTCGGTGCGCTGCCGCTGGTGCAACGCGACCGACTCCGTCGAGCTGGTGGCGCGCCCCGACGCGAGCTGAGCGCCGAGACCGTGCGGCGACAATGGGACTGTGCATCGTTTCGGCATCGGGGCGGCCCGGCGCGGCCGTCCCCGGTCCGGAACGCGCCATGATCAAGGCGTCGGCGTCCCGGCAACGGTGACGCGGGGAGGGGCCTCAAGGGAACGGGAAGGACCGGAGGAGCAGTGAGCGGACCGGATACCCGCGCGGACGAGGTCACGCCTGCGCACGCCGCCGAGGCCGCCGAGGCGGTGCCGGCAGCCGAGCCCGACCTCGACCCGCAGGCCCGGACCGAGGCGGGGACCGACCTGTCCGGCGTCCCCGCCGAGCCCGAGGGGCCCGTCGACCACGCGGTCGACCCGGAGCCGGACGGCCGCACCGATCCCGGGGCGCACGCGCACCCGGCCGGACCGGGAGGCGCCGACTCCCCGCCGGCCCGGGCGCCACGCGCGGAGCCGCCGCCTGCGGACTCCCGCCCCGCCGACTCGCAGCCCGCCGAGCCCGAGGCGCTGTCCGGGCCGTTGCCCGAGGCGGTTCGGGTCCGGGTGATCTCGGTGGCCGCGGACGCGCTCGGCACGATGACCGCGGACGAGGTGCCCGGCCCGCTGCGCCGGTTCGCCCGCTTCACCCACCAGCGCCGGGCCAAGTTCGCCGCGACCCCGCTGGCCGCCGCGCTGGAGAACGACCCGGTGTTCCGGCAGCGCATAGCGGAGCGCTTCCGCAAGGGCCTGCCGGAGATCTCCGAGGCGCTGGAGGCCGGCAAGGTGCCCGCCGCGGCCGACCCGCTCGACGTGGCCGCCGCCGCGTACCTGCTGCGCCCGCGCGGCTGGGTCCGGTTGATCGAGACCGCCGGCGACGCGGCCAAGGAGGCCGCCGCCGACCGCGCCGAGGCCGAGGCCGCCGAGACGTTGTCCCGCCTGGAGCGCGAGGTCGGCGTACTGCGCGCGGCCTCCAAGACCGAGCACGAACGGCTGCGTGCGGAGCTGGAGACGGCCCGCAAGGAGGCCGACCACCTGCGCCGCCAAGTGCGCGGCCTGCAGGGCAGTGCCAAGCACGAGGAGAAGGAGGCCCGCCGGGCCCGCTCCGAGTTGGACGCGGTGCGGGTCGAGGCGCAGACCGCGATCGCCGCCGCGGAGAAGGAGGCCCGCCGACTGCGCGGTCGGGTCGCCGAGGTCGAATCGGCGCTGGAGGCCAGCCGCCGGGCCGCCCGCGAGGGCCGCAGCATGGAGGACACCCGGGTCCGGCTGCTCCTGGACACCGTTTTGGAGGCCGCGCAGGGCCTGCGCCGCGAACTCGCGCTGCCGCCGGTGGGCATTCGGCCCGCCGACCTGGTGGACGCGGTGGTGCCGGGGGCGTCCGGGATAAAGGACATCGCCCAGCGCGCGTTGGAGGGCGACGACCCGGCTCTGCTCGACCAACTGCTCGCGCTGCCGCAGGCGCACCTGGTGATCGACGGCTACAACGTGACCAAGACCGGCTACCCCACGCTCGCGCTGAACAAGCAGCGCGACCGGCTGGTCGGCGGGCTCACCGGGCTCGCCGCGCAGACCGGCTGCGAGGTGACCTGCGTGTTCGACGGCGCACAACTGGACGCGCCGGTGCTGCTGGCGCCCGCGCGCGGGGTGCGGGTGATGTTCAGCAAGCCGGGCGAGACGGCCGACGAGCTGATCCGCAGGCTGGTCCGGGCCGAGCCGCCGGGCCGTCCGGTCGTGGTGGTCTCCACCGACCGCGAGGTGGCCGAGGGCGTGCGCAAGGCGGGCGCCCGACCGGTGCCCTCGACGATGTTGCTGCGCAGGCTCACCCGAGGCTGACTCCGGCCGCCGTTCGCACCGCGTGTCGGTGCCGCTCCCTACCGTTGACCGGGAAAGTCGACGAAAGGGGAGAAGCCACATGCGCATCGCCTGTCGTACGCACCGAGGCCGCGGCCGCGCCGGCTGCGTGATACCGGCCTCGATCGGGCCGGCGTTGATCAGCGCTCGATCGATGGATTCCGACGTATCGCCCGAATTATCGGGTGTCTCTCCGTTTGCCGACTCCGGCGAGTACGGCGAGCGCGCCGCTCACCCGGACCACACCGAACTGGACGAGGAAACGCTGACGGCGCTGCGTCTGTTCGCGGCCGAGGGCATGCTCGCGGCGGTCGGCGCCCAACTGCGCGAGCCGATCGGCGGGGCCGTCCGACCCGGGTGACCCGCGCCGACCCGGCCGGCGACCTCGTTCGGGGCCGCCCGGTCCGGTTCGGCCGGCCGTTCGTGCCGCCCACGTTACGATCGACCACGTGGATGACCCGAATCGGGCCGCGCGCCGGATCCGCAGCCTGCTGCCCGTCCTGGTCGTGCTGTGCGCGCTCGCCCAACTCGGCGCCGTCCTCGGAGTCACCCGGTTCGTCTCGGACACGGTGACCGACGCGCCGTCACGACCGCACGCCGGCGCCTTCGACGGTCCCGGCCGGCCCGCGGCGGACGGCGGCGAACAACACGCCAACGCGCGTCGGACCGCGGTCGGCGCACTCCTGGACCGGCGCGCGGCCGCGTTCCTCTCCCGCGACCGCGAGGCGTTCACCGCCGGCCTGGACCCGCAGGACGCCGCGTTCCGCCAGACCCAGATCGGCGTCTTCGACAACATCGCCGAGGTGCCGTTCGCCGGGTGGGAGTACGAGATCGTCACCCCCGACGTGTTCGAACTCCCCGCCGCGCGCAAGAGCGCCCTCGGCGCGCCCGCCTTCACCGCACAGGTCGACCTGCTCTACCGGATCACCGGGCACGACGTGACCCCGGTACGGGTGCCGCAGTACCTGACCTTCGTGTTGCGCGCCGGCACCTGGTACCTCGCGGCCGACACCGACGGCACCGCGGCCGGGATGCGCACCCCCACCCAGGTGTGGGACCTGGGGCCGGTCACCGTCGTCCAGGGCACGCACAGCACGGTGCTCGGCATCGGCACCCGGGACGAGCTGCGCGCGTACGCGGACACCGCGGACAAGGCGGTACCCCAGGTCAGCGCGGTCTGGGGGGAGTCCTGGCCCGGGCGTACGGTCGTCGTGGTGCCCGGCACCCAGGCGCAGATGGCCCGGCTGCTCGGCGCCGAACCGAGCAAATATCTCAAGATCGCGGCGGTGACCACGGGTGAACGCGGCGCGGCCGCGGACGCCGCCGCCGCCGACCGGGTGATCGTCAATCCGGACGCCTTTCGCGAACTGGGCGACCTGGAGCGTCGGGTGGTGATGGCGCACGAGATCACCCACGTGGCGAGTCGGGCGTTCACCCGGGCCTGGACGCCGACCTGGCTGTCCGAGGGCTTCGCGGACTACGTCGGCTACCTCGAATCGGCGCAGACGATGCGCACGGCCGCCCCCGAACTGCGTCGGGACGTGAAGGCGGGCAAGGTGCCCACGCAGTTGCCGGCCGACCCGAGTTTCGAGACCACGCAGGACGACCTGCCCCAGGCGTACGAGATGGGCTGGTTGGCGTGCAAACTGATCGCCGAGCGGTGGGGACAGGTCAAGCTGGTCGAGTTGTACCGTACGGTCGGCGCCGAACGGCCGCCCGGCGTCAACGCGCCCGACCCGGCCTCGGCGCTCGCGTCGGCGATGGTGTCCGTGCTGGGCACCAACCCCGACGCCTTCACCAAGACCTGGCTCGACTACCTGCGGACGCAGGCCGGATGACGGGGGTACGGCGGGCATGTCGGTCCAGAGGTTGTTGCTGATCTGCCTGGTGTGCACGGGCCTGGTGCTGCTGGTGGCGGTCGTGGTGACCACGCCGTGGCGCCCGTTGGCGGAGCCGCCCGGCGGCTTCACCCACCCGGACGCGGCCCGGGACTTCACCACCGCCGAGATCGCCCGGGGCCGCTCGTTGGCCCGGGCCGCCCGGCCGCCCGCGTACCTGTCCATGGCGCTGTCGCTGGTGGTCTCGCTCGTGCTCGGGCTCACCCCCCTCGGTGCGCGGGTGATCGAGGCGGTGGCCCGGCCCGTGGGCGGGGGGTGGGCGTGGCGGATCCTGCTCGGCGGCCTGGTGCTGGCCCTGATCGGCCGGCTGGCGACGCTGCCGTTCGCGGCCCGGCTGGAGGTGGTCCGGCGACGGTACGGGTTGTCCGTGCAGTCGTGGGGGAGCTGGTGGCTGGACCTGGCCAAGGGCTTCGCGTTGTCCACCGGGCTGCTCCTGCTGGTCGCGCTCGGCCTGTACGCGCTGATCCGGGCGCTGCCCCGGGCCGGCTGGCTGCTCGCGGCGGGCGCGGGCGCGCTGCTCGTGGTGGCGATCTCGTTCCTGTATCCGCTGCTGGTCGAACCGGCGTTCAACAAGTTCCACTCGATGCCGCCGGGGCCGCTGCGCACGTCGCTGATGCAACTGGCCGAGCGGGACGGGGTGCCGGTCCGGGACGTCCTGGTCGCGGACGCGTCCCGGCGGACCACCGCGCTCAACGCGTACGTGTCCGGGTTCGGCTCGACCCGGCGGATCGTGGTCTACGACACGACCGTGCGGGACGCGGATCCGCGCGAGGTGGAGCTGATCGCCGCACACGAGCTGGGGCACGCCAAGCGCAACGACGTGCTGCACGGGACGCTGATCGGCGCGGCGGCGCTCGCGGCGGGCGTGTGCGCGCTGGGGCTGCTGATGACGTGCGCGCCGCTGCTGCGCCGGGCGGGCGCGGACGGTCCGGGCGACCCGCGTTCGTTGGCCCTGCTGCTCGCGGTCGTGGCGGTGATCGGCACGGTGGCCGGGCCCGGCGAGATGTTGATCAGTCGGCGGCTGGAGGCGCGCGCCGACGTGCACGCGCTCGACCTGACCCGCGACCCGGACGCCTTCATCCGGATGCAGCACAGCCTGGCCGTGGCCAACCGCTCCAACGTCACGCCGAACCCGATCCTGCAGTTCCTGTTCGGCTCACACCCCTCCGCCCCCGAGCGCATCGCGCTCGCGCGCGACTGGGAGCGGTTGCACGGGAAGGGGTGAGCCGGGCGGGACGGGCGAACCGGCTACGTGCTCGGGCGCATCCAGACCGCCGGGTCCGGCACGAAGCGCACCCGCAGCACGCCGTCGCGCAGACCCGCGCCCTCGATCACGCAGCGGCGCAGGGCCGACGGGAGCTTGAACAGGCGGCGGTTCGGGCCGACCGTGATCACCAGTTCGTCGCCGCGGCGCAGCAGGTCCAGATCGTCGCGATCGGTGCCCGGCAGCGGAAGCAGCAACGTCAGCCGCTCGCCGTCGCGTTCGATCAGGTGCTCGTCGTCGGTCCGGCCGCCCGGCCCGACCGGTGCGAAGTGCACCGCCACGTCCGCGAGTTCGGCTGCGCCCAGCGGCTCGGCGGCCAGGGTCGGGATCTGTGCCAGCGGCACCCGCGGGAACAGCGCGCACAGCGCGTCCACCGTCTCGCGCGCCACCTCGGCCCGGGAACGCACCACCGGATCGGGCGAGTCGGCGGCGCCCACCCCGTTCACGATCACGTCCTCGATCCGGTGGCCGAACAGCGCCAGCGCCGACGCGGCCCGCCGCGCCGCGGCCAGGGCGACCGTCCCGGGCCGGACCACCACCCGGACCGTCGTCGTGGGCGCGGACACCAGCGTCCGCAACACCTCCAGCTCGATGTTCACCCGTCGAGCCGTGTCGTAGACCCAGTCCTCGGGCATCGGCACCCCCGCGACCGCGGCCAGCACGGGCCGCAGGGCCCGGGCCGCCTGACGCTCGACCGGCAACAACCGGTCCAGGTAACGGGCCAGTCCCTCCGGCAACGCCAGCGCCGGCACCGCTCGTTCGACGGCGGGCAGGTCGACCACGATCAACTCGTAGCGCCGCGCGTTCACCGCCCGCGCGAGCACCCGCAGCGCCAGCACATCGCCGGCGCCGGGCAACACGGTGATCTCCTCGGGATCCAGCGGATCCACCCCGACCACCGCGAGCGCTTGGCTCAACCGATCCTGGACCAGGAGGAACTCGCGCTGGAACTCGGCCCGCGCGGCGACCCGCTGCACGGTCAGATTCGGCAGCGCGTCGAACGGGTCCGCGCCCACCGGCACATCGAGCACCGCGTCCAGGTCGCGGGTGCCGTCGGCCGCGAGCAGCAGCGTGCGTCGCCCGGCCCGCGCCGAGGCCACCGCCGTCGCCGCCGCCACGGTGGTGCGTCCGGCCCCGGGGAGGCCGGTGACCAGCAGGACCCGCGTCACCGCCGGTTCAGCTCTCGACGCGCTTCTTGAGCCCGGTCAGGGCGCGGTCGATGATGACCTTCTCGGCCTTGCGCTTGAGCATGCCCAGCATCGGGATCTTGACGTCCACGGTCAGTTCGTAGGTGACGTCGGTGCCGCCGCTGATCGGGCTCAGCGCGTAGCGACCGTCGAGCGCCTTGAGCATCTGGCTGGTCACCAGGGTCCAGCGCACCTCGCGGTCGCCGTCCCACGTGTAACCGAGCACGTGCTCGTCGCTGATCACCCCGGCGTCGAGCTTGAACCGCACGCGCACCGCGCGCCCGATCGCGTCGTCGACCTCCAGGACCTCGGTCTCCTTGACCTCGCCGGTCCACTCGGGATAGCCCTCGAACCCCGCGATGACGGCCATGACCTCGGCCGGCGTGGCGTCGATCGTGATGGTCGAGCTGGTCCGTTCAGCCATCGTGAGGAGTCCTCCGGAAGCTCGCGTAGCTGTTATGGCTGTCCCGGACGGACATCACCGGATGTCCGCGTACAACCGATCCGCTCGAAGGCTATCGTGCCCGACCTGCGCGTACGCGGCACCGGCTCACCAGGTGAGGACGTACGGTTTGCCGGTGGCCTGGAAATGCCCCACGTTGACGCATTCGGTACGTCCGATCCGCATCCGCGCCCGCAGCGGCTGGTGCACGTGACCGAACAACACCAGGTCGGGTCGGGTCTCGTGGATGGCCCGCAGCACCGCCTCGCTGCCGCGCTCGAACCGGCGGGCCACCACGTCGTAGGTCAGGTCCGGCACGGCGGGCGGGATGTGGCAGCACAACACGTCGACCCGACCGACCGCGGCGACCTTGGCCGCGTACTCCTCGTCGGAGATCTCGTACGGCGTGTGCATCGGCGTGCGCAGCCCGCCGCCGACGAAGCCGAAGGTGCGGCCGCCGATCTCGACGACCTGGCCGTCGAGCACGGTCACCCCGGCACGCGCGTAGTCCGGCCACAGGTCGGGCACGTCGACGTTGCCGTAGGTGACGTAGGTCGGCGTCGGGAAGGCCGCGAACAGCGCGGCGTACTGCCGGCGCACCGCCTGCTCGATCGCCGCGCGGGCACCGCCCGGCACGTCCGCCCACAACGCCCCGGAGAACGCCCTGGCCTCGGTGAACCGGCGGGCGTTGCGCAACGCGAGCAGCCTGCGGGTGTTCTCCACCCCGAACAGGTCGGTGAAGATGCCCCGGTCGAGGTCGTGATAGTCGAGGAAGAGCACCAGATCGCCCAGGCACACCAGGGCGTCGGCGCCGTCGCCCGCGTGGGCGAGTGCCTCGGCAGCGCCGTGGACGTCGCTCACCACGTGGACCCGCATGCCCGTCACTGTACTGACGGCTCGGAACCGAAACCGACGGCGTGTCGGGGTTGCCTCCGTCACACCCGTGCGTCACGGCGAATCGATACTCTCGACATGCACCACCGAATCGGGACGGATGGACCGTCGGTCCGCGGACCGGATCCGCGTCGATCCGGCCGGGGCCTTGTCCGTGGCGTGAGCCCGGGCACAGGATCCTCGTGACCTCTGTCCCCCGGACCTACTTGCCAGTAACGTCTGCCACCGTCGACGACTCGACAGGGCCGACGAAGAGCCGCACCGACCGGACCCACCGAAGAAACAGCCGAAGAACCGACCGAAGAACCGACCGAAGCACAGACCCGTGGGCCCACCGGCGAGTTCGACACGCCGGCGACGGACCGACACGGACACGGCAAACGGCAGCGCCGTACCCCGGCGCCGAGACCGCAACGAGGAGCATCAGTGCGCGAGTGCAGCGTCCCGGCCCTGGCCGAGGTTCCCGCGGAGGGCAACCTGACCGACCTCATCAAGCGCAACGCCGCGGAGGCACCGGATGCCCCGGCGCTCGCCCGCAAGGTGGGCGGACGCTGGACCGATGTGACCTCGACCCGGTTCCTGGCCGAGGTGTACGAGATCGCCAAGGGCCTGATCGCGTCGGGCATCGAGCCCGGCGACCGGATCGGCCTGATGTCGCGCACGCGCTACGAGTGGACGCTGGTCGACTTCGCCATCTGGTGCGCCGGAGCGATCTCGGTGCCGATCTACGAGACTTCCTCGGCCGAGCAGCTCGAATGGATCCTGATCGACTCGGGCGCGCGTGCGGTGATCGTGGAGACCTCCGCGCACGAGGGCGCGATCGAGCGGGCCCGGGAGCGGCTGCCCGAGCTCAAGCACGTGTGGCGGATCGACGAGGGCGTCGGCGAGAGCGCCGTGGCCGCGCTGGTCGGCGCCGGGCAGGACGTGTCCGACGCCGTGGTCGAGGAGCGCAGCGCGACCCTGCGCGCCGACTCGGTGGCGACCATCATCTACACCTCCGGCACCACCGGGCGGCCCAAGGGCTGCATCCTCACGCACGGCAACTTCCAGGCGGAGCTGGGCAACGTGGTCGCGCTGCTGACCCAGTTGTTCGTCCCGGAGAAGTCGAGCTGTCTGCTGTTCCTGCCGCTGGCGCACGTGCTCGGCCGGATCCTGGAGATCGGCTGCATCATGGCCCGGGTACGCATCGGGCACTGTCCCGACGTCAAGGACCTGACCAAGGAACTCGCGTCCTTCCAGCCGACCTTCGTGCTCGCGGTGCCCCGTGTGTTCGAGAAGGTCTACAACGCGGCCTCGGCCAAGGCGCAGGCGGACGGCAAGGGCCGGATCTTCGAGATGGCGGCCGAAACGGCGATCGCCTACAGCGAGGGCATGGACGCGGCGAGCATCAGCCTGGGCCTCAGGCTCAAGCACAAGGTGTTCGACAAGCTGGTCTACGGCAAGCTGCGCGCGGCGCTGGGCGGCCAGGCCACCCACGCGATCTCCGGGGGCGCGCCGCTGGGCACCCGGCTCGGACACTTCTTCCGCGGCATCGGCTTCACCGTCCTGGAGGGCTACGGCCTGACCGAGACCTGCGCCGCGCACACGGTCAACCCGGCGGTCGGGATTCGCATCGGTACGGTCGGCCGGCCGGTGCCCGGTTCGACGGTGCGGATCGCCGAGGACGGCGAGATCATGGCCAAGGGTCCGAACGTGTTCACCGGCTATTGGAAGAACGACGCGGCCACCGCCGACGCGTTCGAGGACGGCTGGTTCCGCACCGGCGACATCGGCGTGTTGGACGACGACGGCTTTTTGACCGTGACCGGGCGCAAGAAGGAGATCCTGGTCACCGCGGGTGGCAAGAACATCGCCCCGGCCGTGATCGAGGACCGCATCCGCGCCCACCCGCTGATCAGCGAGTGCATGGTGGTCGGCGACCGCCGCCCGTTCGTCGGCGCGCTGATCACCATCGACCCGGAGGCCTTCCCGACCTGGAAGGAACAACACGGCAAGCCCGCCGACGCGAGCGTTGCCGACCTCGCCGAGGACCCGGACCTGCTGGCCGCCGTGCAGGACGCGATCGACGAGGGCAACAAGGCCGTGTCGCGGGCCGAGGGGGTGCGCAAGTTCCGGGTGTTGACCATCAACTTCACCGAGGAGAGCGGCCACGTGACGCCGTCCCTCAAGCTCAAGCGCAACCTGGTGCTGCGGGACTTCGAGCAGGACATCGAGAAGATCTACGAGGGCTGAGCACACGGCGGGCGCTGCCGACGACGCAGGCGGGCGGTCCGGGGGGTTCCCGGGCCGGCCGCCTGCGGCACGAGCCGGCTCAGGTCGCCCCGTCGGGGTCCAGCAGCCCGCGCAGCCGCCCCGACAGCAGATCCCAGCGCCACTCCCGCTCCACCCAGCGCCGGCCCGCCGCGCCCATCCGGGCGGCGAGTGCCGGGTCGGCCAGCAGGCCCGCCACCTTGTCCGCGACGTCGGCCGGCGAACGCCCGTTCACCACGTAGCCGGTCTCCCCGGCCAGGACCGCGTCCGGCGCACCGCCCGAGTCGCCCGCCACGACCGGCCGGCCCACCGCGGACGCCTCCAGGTAGACGATGCCCAGGCCCTCCACGTCCAGCCCCTTGCGCCGGGTCCGGCACGGCATCGCGAACACGTCACCGGCCTCGTGGTGCGCGGGCAACTCGGCCCACGGCACGGCGCCGGTGAACACCACCGAATCGCGTACCCCGACCTCGTCCACCATCGCCTCCAGCCGGTCCCGGTACGGTCCGGCGCCGACGATCAGCAGGGCCGCGTCCGGCACCCGCCGCCGAATTCGCGGCAGGGCGTGGATCAGTACGTCCTGGCCCTTGCGCGGGACCAGGCGCGACACGCACACCACCACGGGCCGATCGGCCAACCCGTGCCGGGCGCGCACCTCGACCCCGCCCACGTCCGGGCGGAAGAGCTTCTCGTCCACACCGGGCGGCAGTTGCACCATCCGGGCGGCGGCCGCCGGGGTGAGCGCGGGGGCGATCTTCGCGCGGGTGTACTCGCCCAGATAGGTGACGGTGTCCACGCCCTCGCCGATGCGCCGCAACAATCGCCGCGCCCCGGGCAGTACCGCCCAGCCCGCCTCGTGCCCGTGCGTGGTGGCCACCAGCCGCTCGACGCCGACCGCGCGCAGCCGGGGCGCCATCAGGCCCAGCGGCGCCGCCGCGCCGAACCACGCGGTGTCGCAGCCCTCGGCGCGGGCGATCTCGCGGGCCCGGCGGACCGCACCGGGCGTGGGCACCAGCATCGGCGTGCGGTCGCGCACCACCGGGAAGGGTTGTGCCGCGTCGAACGCGGCCATTTCCGCCCGGTCCTTCCACGACGACGTGTAGACCACGACGCCGTCGGCGGGCAGCCGCAGGGCCATCGAGTGCACGAAGGACTGGATGCCGCCGGGACGCGGCGGGAAGTCGTTGGTGACGATCAAGGTCTTCATCACGATCGAGGATCCCAGACCGGGGGATCGGTGCCGCCGGCGTCGATACGATCCGGGGGTGAGCCTTGCTCGTTCGCACCACCCGCGGAGCGTGTTACGCAGTCCGTCCGGGGTCCTGTGGGCCATCGCATCGGTCTGGGTGGCGACCCGACTCCTGCTGTTGCTCACCGCGATGGACGTGGTGCCCAATCCGTGGCCGTTCGTGACCGGCGACGCGCGGGCCATCTATCGCGAGTGGTTTTACGTGCTGCGCTCGGGGACCTTTCCGGCGGACGACGTGCGCTGGCAGTACCCGCCGGGTGCGGCGGGGGTGCTGCTGCTGCCCGGGCTGCTGCCGTTCGACTACGCGACGTCGGTCTACCTGGTGATAGTCATCGCCGACGCGGTGGTGTTGTGGTTGTTGGCGCGGACGATCCGGCGCGGGGGCCTGCCACACGGGGCGGCCCTGTGGGTCGTGGCGGTGCCGTTGCTCGGACCGATAGTGCTCGCTCGCTACGACCTCGCGGTGACCGCGCCGACGGTGGCCGCGCTGCTGCTGATCGGTGGCCGGCGCGGCGATCGCACCCGGCTCGCGGGTCTGCTGGCGGGGGTCGCGACGGCGGTCAAGGTTTGGCCGGTGCTGATCTTCGTCGGCCTGCGCGGGCGGACCCGAACGGCCCGGGTGTACGGCTGGACCCTGCTCGGCGGCGCGGCCGTGGTGCTCGGCTGCGCCGCCGTGTTGCCCGGCGCGTTCGCGTTCGTGGGCTTTCAGCGCGAACGCGGCATCGAGGTCGAGTCGGTGTTCGCGATGGGCTTCCACCTGGCGACCCGGTTCGGCTGGAGCGGTGAGGTGCGGGAGAGCTACGGCTCGCTGGAGTTCCACGGCCCGTACGTCCTGGCGGTCGGCCGGCTCGGCCTGGTCGCCGGCGTGCTCGGTTTCGGTTGGCTGGTGTGCTGGCGGGTGCGGGCGGGTCGGTTCACCGGCGCGACGGCGTGCGACGCGGCGCTGTGCGCGGTGCTGATCTTCGTGGTGACCAGTCGGGTGATCAGCCCGCAGTATCTGGTGTGGCTGATCGGGCTGGCGGCGGTGTGCCTGGTGCGGCCGGACACCACACAGCGTCCGGTGGCCGTGCTGCTGCTGTGTGCGATGCCGCTCACTTTGCTCGAATTCCCGATCTGGTTCGGTGAGTTGCTCGGCTCCCGGCCGCACGCGGTGTTCGTCCTCGGGTTGCGCAACGCGCTGCTGGTGGCGGCGACGGTGGTGTCGGGCCGGCGGTTGTGGCGGGCGAGTCGGGCCGTCGGGGACGTGGCCGGGGCGGGGGAGCGGGCGGCGCCGGGCGGTGCCGATCGGCGGCCGGCGCAGACCGCCGTGTAGGGGCCGGGCTCGGTTTCCTGCCTCGCGGGCCGGCCGAGGGGCGCGGTTCCGCCTTCGGCGGTGCGCCGTCGTGTTCGCGTTGCGCCGCGGGAGCGCGGACAATGCGTCGGATGGATCCTGATGAGCGGGTGACGGGCAAGGGCGGGGCAAAGGACGACGCGGGTGCGTGGGCGGACAGCACGGATCGGGTGCCGCCGGCCGATGCGGACGCCGCAGACGCCGGGGACGCCGACGATCGAGTGCGTGCCGAGCGGGACGGCGGCGAGCGGGCCGATCCCTGGGCGCGGCTGGGGGAGGAGGCGCGCAGGCTCGCCGACTCGTTGACCGGGGGCGACAAGGGGGACGAGGCGCCCGCCGCGCGGTTGGCGGAGGAGGCGCGCAGGTTGGCCGAGACCCTCGTGGAGCAGGCCGACGCGGTGCGCGAGCAGGTCGTGCGCAGGCATCCCGAGGTCGCCGCGCACCTGGCCGCGGCCGGGGCCGAGTTGGCGTCCGCGTACCGGGCCTTCGTCGGCGATCGCGAGCGTCGGTGGGCCGCGAAGCCGGCCGAGACCGAGCGGATTCGGCTCGACGACGAATAGCGCGAGTGCGCGCCCGGGCGTGGTCGGGTGCCCCTCCGCCGGCCCGTGAGCGGGCATCCCCGCGGTGACCTGCGGGCGTACGGGTGGGGTGGACCCGGGGAAGGGACCAGTACGATCCGTTGCGGGCAATGCACGCGAACGAGCTTGGGACGACATGGGACTCACGATCGGTGTCGACATCGGTGGCACCAAAATCCTCGCGGGCGTGGTCGACGCCGACGGGGTGATCCTCGATCGGCTCAAGATCGCCACCCCCAAGGACGCCGATGGCACCGCGCAGGTGATCGCCGAGGCGGTGGACACCCTGCGGCAGAACCACGTCGTGGAGGCGGTCGGGCTCGGTGCGGCCGGCTTCATCGGCGCGGACCGGTCGACGGTGCTGTTCTCGGCCAACGTCGGCGCGTGGGTCGGCGAACCGCTGCGGGACCGGATGGAGGCGCTGATCGGCCTCCCGGTCGTGGTGGAGAACGACGCCAACGCGGCCGCGTGGGGCGAGGTCCGCTTCGGTGCCGCCGCGGGTCACACCAACGTGATGTGCGTGACCGTCGGCACCGGCATCGGCGGGGCGATCGTGTTCGGCGGCGAGTTGTACCGGGGCGGCGGCGGGATAGCGGGTGAGCCCGGACACATGCGGGTGGTTCCGAACGGCATCGCCTGTCCGTGCGGCAACTACGGCTGCTGGGAGCAGTACGCCAGCGGCAGCGCGCTGACCCGCTACGCCCGCGACCGCGCGGCCGGCATGCCCGAGGCCGCGGAGAAGCTGCTCGCGCTCGGCAACGGCACGCCCGCCGGCATCCAGGGCCCGCACGTCACCCAGGCCGCGCTGCTGGGCGACCCGGTCGCGCTCGCCGCCTTCCGCGAACTGGGCACGTGGCTCGGCCAGGGCCTGGCCGACCTGTCGGCGGTGCTGGACCCCGCCGCGTTCGTGATCGGCGGCGGTGTCTCGGACGCGGGCGACCTGCTGCTGGTCCCCGCCCTGGAGACCTACCGCAGTGTGCTGCGCCGGGGCCACCGGCTCGGCGCCGAGGTCGTGGTGGCCTCGCTGGGCAGCGACGCGGGACTGGTCGGCGCGGCGGACCTGGCCCGGCACTGACCCGTACCGCGACTTCGCGTGCGACACACCGCCCGTGCGTCGGGCGGACGGACGAGCCGGTCGATCCGGGCGAGCGGCCGGAAACCGGGCAAGGGGGCTGCTGTGACTGTCGGTACCGGTGGGATCCGGGTCATGTCGTACAACGTGCGCTCGTTGCGCGACGACCGGGAGGCCGTGGTGCGCATCGTTCGACACTGCGCGCCGGATCTGCTGTGTGTCCAGGAGGCGCCGCGATCGTTGCGGTGGCGGCACGCGGTGGCCCGGTTCGCACGCGAGTGCGGCCTGGTGGTGATAACCGGCGGGGGCACTGCGGCCGGCCCGCTGTTGCTGGGGGGTCTGCGGGTGCGGGTGCGCCGGGCGCAGGACGTGTTGTTGCCGCGTACGCCCGGGCTGGGGCAGCGCGGGATGGCCGGCGCCGTGGTCGAGGTGGGCGGCGCGGAATTCGCGGTGGCCGCCACGCAGTTGGGCCTGGACGCCGCCGAGCGCTCGGCGCACGTCGAGCTGGTGTTGCGCCGGTTGGCCGGGCTCGGTGTCGAACACCGGGTGCTGGCCGGGGACTTCAACGAATCGGCCGGTCGGCCCGGGTGGGACCGGCTGGCCGAGGAGTTGCAGGACGGCTACGCGATCGCGCCCGACGGCTCGGAGTTCACCTCGCCGCGCCGCGATCCCGGTCGCCGGGTGGACGGCGTGTTCGCCTCCGGGGGCATCGAGGTGCTCGGGTGCGGCGTGCCCGACGATGTCACGGACGCCGAGTACGCCGCGGCCTCCGACCACCGCCCGGTGCTGGCCGTCCTGCGGGTGCCCGCCGGCTGAGGGTGGCGCGCGGGGTCAGGGCTGGAAGCTGGCCATGAAGCCGGCCAACAACTCCTGGGTGGCCGGGTCGTTCCAGACCGCGTCCGGGGTGTCCATGTAGAGCGAATAGCCCCGGCCGGACGGGACCGTGAAGCCCAGGTTGAGCACGTGGTGCCTGACCGAACTGCCGTAGGTGAAGTGCCAGGCGGCGGCGGGGTAGTCGCGGTACGTCGCCTTCTCGATGGACACCTTTTGGTAGTTGGGGAAACTGCGGCGTACGTCGGGCTCCAGATCCTTCCAGTCCTGGACCGGGTCGGTCGGCGAACTGGGCACGGTGTCCACGTTGAGCTTGAGCGTGCGCTCCGCGTTGGCGAAGAACTCCTGCGACTGGTCGGTCTTGACCTTGCTCCACCCAGGGGGCAGGCCGATCCGGTAGCCGGTGGTGTTACCCGTGTACGAAGTCCAGCCCGCCGGCAGGCCGTTCGAGCCGGTCGGCGGTGGCTCGGTCGGCGGTGTGGTCTGCGCGGGTGGGCTGCCGGCCCCGGTTTGCGGCGGTTCGGTGTTCGGCGGCGGCTGGGTGAGTGAGCCCGCCGCCGGGGCGGACGCGGCGCTGCTCGGCGAGGTCGATGCCGACGGACTGCTCTGCGGGAAGGGCGAGTTGGTGTCGCCGGTGCCCTTCGCGGTGGGCTTCTTGTCGTCCCCGGGGGCGATCAGGAAGAGGATCAGGCCGATCACGACGCCGAAGACCACCAGGGCCGCGATCGCGGCCGGCAGCGGCAGCCGGGGCCAGGTGCGGGCCGGGCGCTCGGATGTGTCGGGTGGTGCGGGGGGTGGGACGAGCGGGGACGCCATCTCCGCGTCGCCCCGGGGTATTTCGTCCGGATCCGGCTCGATCGAGCGCATCGCGGGCACCGCCGCGGGTATCGATTCGGCCGTCGACTCCGCCCTCGACGCCGGCTCGGGTTCCACCGCCGGCGCCTTCGGCGCGGGGCGGGGCAACAGCGGCACCGGCGGGAGCGGCAGCACCCGGGTGGCCGAGTTCTCCTCCCGGATCTCGCGCAGGGCCTCCCGCAGCATGGCCTCGGCCTCCGCCGCGTCCGGCCGCTCCTGCGGGTCCCGGGCCAACAGCGCGCGCAACACCGGGTCGAGCGCGCCCGCGTGCTTGGCCGGCGCCGGCTCCTCGCTGACGATCGCGGTCAGCGTGGCCAGCGGCGTCGAGCGCTCGAAGGGGGCCTTGCCCTCGACCGCCGCGTAGAGGGTGGCGCCGAGCGACCACAGGTCCGAAGCCGCCGTCGGATTCAGGCCCTTGGCCCGTTCCGGCGGAATGTACGCCGGCGCGCCGAGCACCACGCCCGACTGGGTCACCGACGAGTCGCCCTCGACCACCGCGATGCCGAAGTCGCTGAGCACGGCCCGGTCGTCGAGCGTGATCAGCACGTTGCCGGGCTTGACGTCCCGGTGCAGGATGCCGGCCGCGTGTGCGGTGCGCAGTGCGTCGATCATGGTCAGGCCGATCTCGGCGACCCGGTCGGCGGCCATCGGGCCGTCGGCGCGAATCAGCTCGGCCAGCGAGCGCGAGGGAACCAACTCCATGACGATCCAAGGCCGATCGTCCTCCTCGACCACGTCGTAGACGCGGACCACCGAGGGGTGGCTCAGCCGGGCGGCGGCGCGCGCCTCGCGGGCGGCGCGCTCGCGCAGCCGGGCCCGCTCGGCGTCGTCCGCCCCCGGCTGCGGCAGCATCTCCTTCACCGCGACCTCGCGGCCCAGGACCTGATCCCGGGCCCGCCAGACCGCACCCATGCCGCCTCGCCCGAGTCGGTCGGCGAGCAGGTAGCGCTCGCCGATCAGGCGTCCCTCGTTATCCGCGTCCACGCAAGGAAGGTACCCGGACCCGGACTCGGAATGCGGGATGACTTCTCGTCGAAACCCGCCGCCGCCGACCCGGGTGACGCCGAGTCAGACCACCGCGCCGTCGTCCGGGTCGTCCTCGTCCCGATCTCGCCGCATCCGTGCCACCAGCGCGACGAATCCGCCGGTGAACGCGGCGAACGCGGCGAACGAGGTCCACGGCCCGACCGGGCGGCCGAGCAGCACCGACACGAGCAGGTAGAGCGGACCGCCCACCAGCGCGATCCAGGCGACCTTGGTGGCCGCGTCGGTCTTGGGCAGCGGGGGCGGCGGAGGCGGGACGAAGTGTTCCTCCGGGTCCTCGTCCAACTCGTCGATCACCGGCGATCCCGGTGGCGCCAGCGAGTAGTCGCGCGGCCCCGTGGCGGGCACCGCGACCTTGAACGACCCGTCGGTGGGCGGCTCGTCGCGCTCGGGACGCTCGCCGCCCAGGTCCTCGGCGACCGGCCAGCGCGGGACCGGGTCGGCCACGTCGGTGTCGAAGGACGCGACGATCTGCGCCCACACCTCGTCGTCGCCCGGGCGTTCGGCGGGTGTCGCGGCCTCGGCGGGCTCGGCCCGCTTCGCCGGTTCCGCCCGGTCGGCGCCCTCCGCGCGCAGCGGATCCACCTGGGGGATGTCGGCGGGTCCGCCCGTCGCCTCCTTGGCCCGGGAGCGGGGCGAGGAGGGCTCGGTCAGCGAGCGCAGGATCGCCCGGGCCCGCGACGTCGCCGTCGCGTCCACCCACAGCCGTTCGATCTGTTCGGGTTCCTCGTCCGCGTCCCGAGGCTCCAACGTCGAGACGTATGCCGCGACCCCCGCTTCCCGCAGGGCGACCAGCATCACGTCCGCCGCCTCGGGGTCGAGGTCGGTCAGGGGCTTGAAGGACTCCGCGTCGAGTCCGTTGCCACGTCCGCGCACCGTTCGTTCAGTCCCTCTCGGCCGTCTCCGGAGTCCGTGCGTCCGGCGCGAGCCGGTGTACGAACTCCAGGCTGGATGCGAAGATCCGTTCCGCGTCGTGATCGAGCGTCGCCACGTGGTAGCTGTCGTTGAGCAGGACGTCGGTGACGTCCGTGGAGGAGATCCGGGCCAGCACCGTCTCCGAGTTGGCCGGCGAGACCACGTGATCGTGCGGGCTGTGCAGGAGCAGCACCGGCTGGGTGACCTGTGGCAGATCGGCGCCGACCACACGCCAGAAGCGGGACAGCGAGTACGCCGCCTTCACCGGCGTGCGCGGATAGGCGAGCTCCACCGAGCCCTCCTTGCGGATGTCCGACGCGATGCCGGGCACCGACGGTATGACGTGGCGCAACACCGGCAACAGCCTGACCTTGGGGTCGTCGGCCTGTACCGAGGGATTGACCAGCACCAGGCCGGCCACTTCGTCGCCGTGTTGCTGGGCCAGCCGCAGGGCCAGACCGCCGCCCATCGACAGGCCCATCACGAACACCGTGTCGCAGCGCTCGCGCAACCGGTCGAACGCGCGGTCCACGGCCGCGTACCAGTCCTGCCACGTGGTCAGGTTCATGTCCTGCCAGCGGGTGCCGTGCCCGGGCAACAGCGGCAGCGACACGGACAGACCGGCCTCGGCGAGGTGTTCGGCCCACGGCCGCATCGACTGCGGCGTGCCGGTGAAGCCGTGGCACAGCAGGACGCCGACGGGGCCGCCGTCGTGGTGGTGGGGCTCGGCACCGGGCAGGATCGACACCAACGGGCTCCTTCGGGGTGACGGGCTTGGCGAGACGGGCCGACCGGGTGGTCGGCCCGAAGGTGTGCCGGCCGGTGGACGACGGCGATACAGGTTCCATAACGGGGTCGGACGGCGAGTGGTTCCGCCTACTACTCCCAACACCCGGGCGCTCCGGAATCGTCCCACGGGGGTGCGCGATGCGTACAGCGGCGCGACGCCGGTCGCACCCGTCCCGGGATGCCCGCCTTCGTCCCGGGGCGCGATCCGGCTCCGGGCCCCGTGCGCCCGCTTTCGCCGCCCGCGCCCGGGGTCGGTCGGACCGGGCCGTACCGGGGTCCGGGCGGGAAGGCATGCTCTAGGGTTCGTCCTGTCCCTAGGAGGAGGTCAGGGTTGTTCTACCGGCTGATGAAGATGATCGTCGGCCCCGTGTTGAGGCTCTTCTTCCGCCCCTGGGTGGAGGGCGAGGAGCACATCCCGGACCGGGGCCCGGCCATTTTGGCGAGCAACCATCTCTCGTTCTCGGACTCCTTCTTCCTGCCCGTCGTGGTCCCGCGGCGGATCACCTTCCTGGCGAAGTCGGACTACTTCACCGGACGCGGGGTCAAGGGCCGGCTCACCGCCGCGTTCTTCAAGGGCGTGGGCCAACTCCCGGTGGACCGCACCGGTGGCCGGGCCAGCGAGGCCGCGCTGAACGCCGGACTCAAGGTGCTGCGCGAGGAGCACCTGTTCGGCATCTATCCCGAGGGCACCCGTTCGCCGGACGGCCGGCTGTACCGGGGCAAGACCGGGATCGCCCGGCTCGCGCTGGAGTCGCACGCCCCGGTGATCCCGGTGGCGATGATCGACACCGAGAAGATCCAGCCGCCCGGCAAGATCGTGCCCAAGGTGATGCGGGTGGGGATCAAGGTCGGCGAGCCGCTGGACTTCTCCCGTTACGAGGGCATGGAGGACGACCGCTTCATCCTGCGCGCGATCACCGACGAGATCATGTACGCGCTGATGGAACTGTCCGGCCAGGAGTACGTCGACACGTACGCGGCCGATGCCAAGAAGCGGATCGACGAGGCCCGCAGGCAGGCGGCCAAGGCGGCCGAGAAGACGGGCGCCACCGATCCGGAGGCCGGCGCCGCGGCCGACCCGAACGACGCGTCGGGCGGTTCCGGCCGACCCGCCGCCTGACCGGGCGCACTCGGCACATCCTGGGGGTTCACGTGGGGGTCGAACAGTCGCTCTGGCGGGCACTCACGGTCTTTCGGGTGCTCGCGCTGAGCTACGCGGTCGTGCGTTACGCGCAGGTGGCGGACGAGTACCGCTATCCGGCCGGCGGCTGGGCCATCATGGCGCTGCTGACCATCTGGACGGCGGCGACCGCGTACGGCTTCCGCAGCCCCCGGTTCCGCGCGCCGCCGCTGCTGATCATCGACGTGTGCGTGGCGGTGAGCTGTGTGCTGGCCACCCGCTGGCTGGACGACCCGGAGCGGATCGCCCAGGGCACCATGACGCTGCCCACCGTGTGGGCCTCGGCGCCGGTGCTGGCCTGTGCGATCAAGGGTGGTTGGCGCACCGGTGCGCTGGCCGCGCTCGCGATCGGCGCGTCCAACGTGGCCGAGCGCGGCGCGCTCACCGCCGACAACCAGCACAACACCGTGCTGTTGCTGCTCGCCGGCGGCGCGGTCGGCTACGTGGTGCAGATCGCCCGGGTCAGCGAACAGGCGTTGGCCCGCGCGCTGCAACTGGAGGCGGCCACCCGCGAGCGGGAGCGGCTGGCCCGGGACATCCACGACAGCGTGCTTCAGGTGCTCGCCCTGGTACAACGCCGCGGGGCCGAGATCGGCGGTGACGCGGCGGGCCTGGGCAGGCTGGCTGGCGAGCAGGAGGTGGCACTGCGGCAACTCATCTCGGCGACGCCCGCCCGGATCGAGTCGGCCGACCTGCCCGGCTCCGGGGAGGGCGGCGACCCGGCCCGACAGGATCTGCGGGTGTTGCTGGGCGCGTTCGCCGGCGCGCGGGTGACGGTGTCCTCGCCGGGTACACCAGTCCTGCTGCCGACGCCGGCCGCGCGCGAGGTGACCGCGGCCGTGGCGGCGGCCCTGGACAACGTGCGTCGGCATGCCGGCGAGCAGGCCAACGCGTGGATCCTGGTCGAGGACGAACCGGACGAGATCGTGATCAGCGTCCGGGACGACGGCTCGGGGATGGCCCCGGACCGACTGGCGACCGCCCGGGCCCAGGGCCGGTTGGGCGTGGCCCAGTCGATCGAGGGCCGGGTGCGCGATCTCGGCGGCACCGTGGTGTGGTCGTCGGTGACGGGAGAAGGCACCGAGTTGGAGTTCCGGGTGCCCAGGCAGGGGAGCGGATGAGCGACACGAGTACACCCACACCGACCGCCGAACCGGCTTCGACGCCGCTGAAGGTCCTGGTCGTCGACGATCATCCGATGTGGCGTGAGGCGGTGGCCCGCGACCTCGCGGCGGCCGGCTACGACGTGGTCGCCACCGCCGGCGACGGCCCCGAGGCGATCCGCCGGGCCCGGGCCACCTCGCCGAACGTGGTGATCCTGGACCTGCACCTGCCCAAGCTGCCGGGCGTCGAGGTGGCTCGCGAACTGGTCCGGCAGGACCGCTCGGTACGGATCCTGGTGTTGTCCGCGAGCGGCGAGCAGGAGGACGTGCTGGAGGCGGTCAAGGCGGGCGCGACCGGATACCTGGTCAAGTCCGCGAGTCGCGAGGAACTGGTCGACGCGGTGGGCCGGACGGCGGTCGGGGACCCGGTGTTCACTCCCGGGCTGGCCGGGCTGGTGCTCGGCGAGTTCCGTCGGATGGCCACCGACCCGCCGCGCAAGGACGCGGACAAGGGCCCGGCCGCGCCGCGGCTGACCGACCGCGAGACCGAGGTGCTGCGGATGGTCGCCAAGGGCCTGTCCTACAAGCAGATCGCCCAGCGGTTGTTCCTGTCCCACCGCACCGTGCAGAACCACGTACAGAACACCTTGAACAAGCTGCAACTGCACAACCGGGTCGAACTCGTGCGCTACGCCATCGAGAAGGGCCTGGACGACTGAGGCCGTCGGAGCGAGCGCGCCCGGACGCGGGCCGATCGATGCGATCAAGTCGGGTACCTCGAACGGGTGGTGGGAAGAGTCGAGGTGGCTTCTCGCACCGGTAGCGTGGGCCGCGAATCGTGCCGGACGGAAGAAATCGGAGATTTCGATGCGTGTCGGAGTACTGACCGGCGGCGGCGACTGCCCGGGCCTGAACGCGGTGATCCGGGCGGTCGTCCGCAAGGGCGTCCAGGACTACGGGTACGACTTCATCGGCTTTCGGGACGGCTGGCGCGGCCCGCTCGAGGGCGACACCATGCCGCTGGACGTCAAGGCCGTACGCGGCATCCTGCCGCGCGGCGGAACCATCCTGGGCTCGTCCCGGACCAACCCGATCAAGGTCGATCGCGGCATCGAGCGGATCCGGGAGAACCTGGCCAAGTTCGAGGTGGACGCGCTGGTGGCGATCGGCGGCGAGGACACCCTCGGCGTCGCGACCCGCCTGCACGAGCACGACGTCAAGGTCGTCGGGGTGCCCAAGACCATCGACAACGACCTCAACGCGACCGACTACACCTTCGGCTTCGACACCGCGGTCAACATCGCCACCGAGGCGATCGACCGGCTGCACACCACCGCCGAGTCGCACCGGCGGGTGTTGATCGTCGAGGTGATGGGCCGGCACGCGGGCTGGATCGCGATCCACTCCGGGATGGCCGGCGGCGCGAACGTGATCCTGATCCCGGAGCAGAACTTCGACGTCGAAGAGGTCTGCGGGTGGGTGGAAAGCCGCTTCCGGACCAACTACGCGCCGATCATCGTGGTCGCCGAGGGAGCCATCCCGCTGGCCGGCCAGATGGTCACCAAGGACCGGACGCTGGACGCGTTCGGCCACGTCAAGCTGTCCGGCATCGGCGACTGGCTGGCCGCGGAGATCGAGAAGCGCACCGGCCACGAGGCGCGCACCACCGTGCTCGGCCACGTGCAGCGCGGCGGCACGCCCACCGCGTTCGACCGCTGGCTGGCCACCCGGTTCGGCTTCCACGCGATCGACGCGGTCAACGCGGGCGACTGGGGCCGGATGGTCGCGCTGCAGGGCACGGACGTGGTGACCGTGCCGCTGGAGGCGGCGACCCGCGAACTCAAGACCGTGCCGGCGGCCCTGTACGACGAGGCGAAGGTGTTGTTCGGCTGATCCGCGAGCACGGATGACGCCGAGTCAGGCGTCGGGTCCGAGTCCGGCCCCGACGCTCTGCCGGCGGTTCTTGCGCGCGAAGTGCACGATCGTCGCGCCGAGGCCGGCCAGCCCGACCCAGACCGCGACGGTGGCCAGGGTGAACGGGTCGTTCTCGTCCTCCCCGCGCTGCCCGGCCGCCGAGTCCGGGGCGGTCGGCGGCAGTTCGGGGCGCAGCCGGGCAGTGCCGCCCGGCGCGCCGGGGTTGGGCACGTGGAAGACCTGGAAGTCGCTGCGGGAGACGAGCCGGGCCGGTACCTGTCCGGGCGGGCCGCCGCCGGCCAGCACCGCGAGGTCGCCTCCGGCCACCGGGGAGCCGGCCGGGATCGACACCCGGATCGCGATGGTCGCCAACTCGCCCGGCGGCAAGGGGCGTTGCTCGTCCCAAGAAGTCGGCGACAGGGCTCCGGACAGGTGCGCGCTGCGACCGTTCGCCGGGTCGGTGAGCACCGTGAGATCGACCGGGTTCCAGCCGGGGCGGTAGGAGTCGTAAGCCTCGACCACCAGTTGTCCGGGCGTGATCGGCGACTGGCCGGTGGTGAATATCAACTCCGGCCGCACCCCGGCCAGCACCCGGTCGGTGTCGTTGGAGAGGGTGAGTCGGAACTCGGCGGCACCGCCGCCCGCCCGCAGCCAACCGGGCACGCCGGTCAGCGCGAACGTCGCGCCGGAGCCGCGCCGTTGGGTCGGCAACACCTTCGCGACGCCGCCCATACGATCCGGCGCCGCGTCGGGCACCGACGGGCCGCGGGTCTCGCCGGGCGGCGGCGGGCGGGTGGGCAGGCCGCCGTCCGGCCCGAGCAACATCGTCTCGGCGAAGAAGCCGCTGGTGAAGCGTGGTTCGCCGGCGTCGGCCGGAGTCCCCTGGCGGGGACCGACGCCGACGCTGACGAACTGTGCCGGGACGTTCGCCGCGATCGAGAAACGCACCCGGAACTCGACCGAGGCGCCCGGTGCCAGCCGCCCCGAGGTCTCGCCGTGCCCACCGGGGAACGGCAGCGGCGCGGCGGCGGAGGTGTCCAGCATGCTGACCACCCAGGTGCCCAGGGTCGGATCCAGCACCTCCACCCGGGCCTGGTGGGGGGCGATCCGGCGATCCCCGGTGATCGTCACCACCGGGGTCAGCGACAACCCGACCGCACCCGTGTTGCGCAGCTTCGCGGTGACCTCGACGGGAGCGGCCGGCCGGATCCGATCCGGCAACCCGATCAGCTCGGCCTGCTGCGTCTGCGCCGACGCCTGGTCGGCGGCGGGATCGGGGAGCGGCGCCGCGTGCGCGACGGGCGAGGCGAGCAGCACGAGGAAGGCCGTCGAGGCGAGACAGCGACGCAGGCGCATGCGGGGTACCCGTCGTAGGAAGGAGCGTGCTCGACCGTCGGGGCGAACGGCCGGAGCCTACCGGGCGGTACGCGCCGGCTCCCACCCATATAACCGGGCGGTACACGCCGGCCCCCACCCCGGACGGAGGGTGCGGGCCGGCCGGTGGGTTCCGGCTCAGGAATCGTGTCGATCGTCGGTACGACGCAGTCGGATCACCGGGATGTCCCGCTCGGTCTTGCGCTGGTAGCCCTCGTAGGGCGGGAACACCTCGACCAGGTGCGGCCACACCCGCGCCTTCTCCTCGGGGGAGAGCGTCTCGGCGATCGCGGCGAACCGTTCGGTGCCCACCCGCAGCCATACCCTCGGGTCGGCGGTCAGGTTCAGGTACCACAGCGGGTGGTGGTCCGAGCCGCCGAGCGAGGCCACGATCAGGTGGTCCTCGCCGTCGCGTCCGTGGATCAGCACGGTGCGGTGTCGGACGCCGCTCCTGCGGCCGAGCGTGTCCAGGAGCAGACACGGCGCGCCCTGCATGGTGGTGCCCTTGGTGCCGCCGGACTCCTCGTAGAGCCGGGCCTGGTCGGCGACCCACTTGCGCGGACTGGGTGTTGCGTCGAGGTCGGACATCGGTGCCTCCAAAGGACGGGTTCGGTTGTTGCGGTTCACTCGGGGGTCGGCCGGCCGGGCGATCGCATGGGCTCGGGGGAGTACGCGCGGCGGTGGGCCCGGGCCGCGCGGGCCTGGGCGAGGGCGGTCAGGCGGGCGTTCCAGGGGGCCGCGTGGGTGGCGCCGATGCCGCGCGCGCACTGGTTGGTGGCGGCGAAGACGAAGGTCTCCATGGCCTCGCCGGATACCGTGCGCCAGCAGGCGAATCGGTCCGCCCACGAGGCGGCCTGCTCGGCGGTGTGTCCCTCGTCCATCAGGCGGCTGGCCACGAGCGTGACCTCGATCCACGCCGGGCCCCGGGCGGGCTGGGCCCAGTCGACCAGGTAGGCGCGGGGGCCGCGATCGCCGATCAGCACGTTGTGCGGATGCAGATCGGTGTGCAACAGGCTCTCGCCGCGCAGCAGTTCCAACTGACGGCTGGTCAACAGCGAGCGCCAGCGCTCCTCGATCCGCGGCAGCGGCAGATCATGGACGGGGACCCGGCCCAGTCGGCGCAGCGCGTCCGCGACCAGCGGCAGATCCGCGGTGCCGGGCGCGAAATCGGCGTGTCGGCCGACGATGTGGTCGAAGCCCAGGAGCACCCAGTCGTCCAGCCGCACCTCCCAGCGCAGCCGCGGCGAGACGGCCCCCACATGCGGGGCGACCCGGGCCTCCACCCGCTGCTGCGGGATTGCCGGGTGATCGCGCGGGACACCCTTGACGAAGTAGCGGGACCGTTCGGTGGTCACGGTCGCGGCGAACTCGCAGTTGAATCCGGCCCACACCGTGGCGACGGCCAGCACGCGTCCCGCACACCGTTCGACCGCGGCGCGCGCGTCCGTGGGCAGTGCGTCCCAGGGGGTGCGCGGCGCCGTATGGAAGTGCGGCGGCGGGAGCGGCGGGTCAGCCATCGGCTTCCGGTGGCGACGGTGGCAGCGGACGCGGCCCACCGAAGGTCACTCCGCATTTGCGGCAGCGTCTGCGACCGCTCCAGTCGACGGGGTCGTGCGGCGGACAATCGGAGCCCACGGGAACCCCCTCCACTGGAAACCGGTCAACGAACGGGGTCGAGGATCCTCCGCCGCACCGTGGCGAGCAACGCGATTATCGTCGCACGCCGGTGCGACGCCGGGGCCGGGTGCCGGCCGGGTCCCGAGCGCCGCACCCGGTCGTTTCGGGCCGGGCGCGGCGGCTTCGGGAGTCGGCCTCACAGCCCGGCGAGCAACTCCCGCACGATGGTCAGGCCGTTGTGGGTGAGCACCGACTCCGGGTGGAACTGCACGCCCGCGAGCCGCATCCGGCTCGACCGCAGGGCGTGTACCAGGCCGCTCTCCGGATCCGCCGCGAACTCGACGTTGGGCACGCCGGCGGCCGGTCGCACCGCCGCGAACGCGTTGTAGAAGCCGACCCGTTCCGGCCGGCCGAAGAAGTCGATGCCGACCTGCTTGCCCTGATACGGCCGCGCCTTGCGGACCAGGTCCAGGCCCAGTTCGCGGGCCAACAACTGGTGTCCCAGGCAGACCGCGAGCAGCGGCCCGCTCGCGTCCAGCCGGGTCCGCAGCAGCGCGCCCATCAACCGGATCTTGCGGTGCGCCGCGTCCCGCGGGTCGCCCGGCCCGGGGCCGAGCACGACCAGCTCGGCGGTGCGCACCCGCCGCGAGGTCACGTCGTCGTACGAGCGGACCTCCACCCGCAGGCCGAGCGTGCGCAGCAGGTGGGCGAGCATCGCGGTGAAGGTGTCCTCGCCGTCCACCACGAGCACCTGCCGGCCCGCCAGCTCGGGGGCGCGCAGCGCGCTCTCGTCGCGCGGACGCAGCCAGAACGGCGCGAGCGCGGTGTTGCGCGCGGCCAACAACGCGCCCACCTCGGGGTCGGTGGCGAGCGTCGCGCCGGTGGTGTGCTCGGCGGCGGGCACCACACCGAGCGCGGCCAGCACCCCGGCCGCCTTCGCGTGCGTCTCGGCGACCTCGTCCTCGGGTCGGGAGTGCCGGACCAGGGTGGCGCCCGCGGGCACCCGCAGCGCGCCGTCGGGGGTGATGTACGCGGTGCGGATCAGGATCGGCGCGTCCAGCGTGCGCCGGCCCAGGTCGTCGCGCCCGATCAGCGCGAGCACGCCCGAGTAGTAGCCGCGCCCGGTCGGCTCGTGTCGACGGATCACCCGGCACGCGTTCTCCAGCGGGCTGCCGGTGACCGTCGGCGCGAACATCGTGCCGCGCAGCACCTCGGCGACGTCGTGCGAGGTGATCCCGCGCAGCAGGTACTCGGTGTGCGTGAGGTGGCCCATCGGCTTGAGGAACGGGCCCTCGACCGCGCCGCCGAGGTCGCACACCGCGCTCATCATCTTGAGCTCCTCGTCGACCACCATGAACAGCTCGTCGATCTCCTTGGGATCGCGCAGGAAGGCCAGCAATCCCTCGCGCGAGGGCCCCTGGGCCGGATGCCGGTAGGTCCCGCTGATCGGATTCATCACCACCTCGCCGCCCACCGAGCTGACGTGCCGCTCCGGGCTCGCGCCGATCAGGGTGAGGTCGCCGGTGTGGATCAGGTAGGTCCAGTAGGCGCCGCTCTCCCGGGTCAGCAGCCGGCGCAGCAGGGTGCCCGCCGTGGCCGGCGTGTAGCCCCGGATGTGGTCGCGGTAGTCGCGCCGGATGACGAAGTTGGCGCCCTCGCCGGTGCCGATCTCGTCCTGGATCACCCGCTTGACGATGGTGGCGTAGGTCTCGTCGTCCACGTCGAAGCCGCCGCCGCGCAGCTCGACCGGCCCGTCCGGCAGCGCCGCCAGTACCTCGTCAAGGGGCAGCCGCAGTTGTCCGGTGACCCGGAGGCAGCGCAGCGGCGTGCCGTCCCGGTGGCACTCGAAGCCGCGCTCGCGGATCTGCGCGTACGGCACCAGGGCGAGCAATTCGTGACCGGGGCCGCCCGCCTGCGACAGCGGGAGGTCGGCGAGGTCGTCCACGTCGACGATCTCGCCGGTGAGCAGCTCGACGTCGGACGAGTGCTCGCGGCGGATCAGCGCGAAGGGCGGCGGGGCCGCGGAGAACAGCGGGGACAGGGCGTCGGCGGTGCGCATGGGTGCTCCTCGGTGGGAAGAGACGCCCTCCCGACCGGGCGATCCGCCGTTGTCCTCCGCTTCCGGGCGCAGCGCCCGGTCCGGGAAAAACAAAGGGCCGCCCTGCCGGGCGGCCGTCGGATCGTCAAGGTGATCGCGAAGTCAGTGGGCCGCCGCAGGGACGGGCCACCAGAAACTCCGATGGAACTCGATCGCAATCACGGCCGCAGCCTAGCGGGCGGGCCGAGTCGGCGTCTCGCTCTCCGGGCGGTGGGTCCAATCGGGTTGCCACTCCGCTTAGTCTTGAGCGGTGACCCTGAACGACATCGAATCCTGGCGTACCCTCCCGGCGGCCCAACAGCCCGAGTGGCCGGACAACGAGGCCCTGGGCTCCGCCCTCGCGGACCTGCGTTCCTATCCGCCGCTCGTCTTTGCCGGCGAGTGCGACCAGCTTCGTGGTCGGCTCGCGTCGGTGGCGAAGGGCGAAGCGTTCCTGCTCCAGGGCGGCGACTGCGCGGAGACCTTCGTCGGCAACACCGCCGACGCGATCAAGAACAAGCTCAAGACGCTGCTGCAGATGGCCGTCGTGCTGACCTACGCGGCCTCGGTGCCGGTGGTCAAGGTCGGTCGGATGGCCGGGCAGTACTCCAAGCCGCGCTCCAGCGGCATGGAGACCCGCGACGGAGTGACCCTGCCGTCCTACCGGGGCGACGCGGTCAACGAGCTGGCCTTCACCGAGGCCGCGCGCACCCCGGACCCCGAGCGGCTCAAGCGCATGTACCACTCGTCCTCCGCGACGCTGAACCTGGTGCGCGCGTTCACCACGGGCGGCTACGCGGACCTGCGCCAGGTGCATGCCTGGAATCAGGACTTCGTCGCGCTGTCGCCCTCGGGTGAGCGCTACGAGCGGCTCGCGGCCGAGATCGACGGCGCGATGCGCTTCATGCACGCGTGCGGGACCGACCCCGAGGAATTCCGCACCGTGGAGTTCTACGCCAGCCACGAGGCGCTGATCCTGGACTACGAGGACGCGCTGACCCGGGTGGACTCGCGCACCGGCGACCTGTACGACGTGTCCGGCCACATGGTCTGGATCGGCGAGCGCACTCGGCAGCTGGACGGCGCGCACGTGGAGTTCGCGTCCCGGATCCGCAACCCGATCGGCGTCAAGCTCGGCCCGACCACCTCGCCCGAGGACGCGCTCGCGCTGATCGACAAGCTGGACCCCAAGCGTGAGCCGGGCCGGCTGACCTTCATCGTGCGCATGGGCGCGGGCAAGGTCCGGGACAACCTCCCGGCCCTGGTGGAGAAGGTGGCCGCGGCCGGCGCGCAGCCGGTGTGGGTGTCCGACCCGATGCACGGCAACACGTTCGAGGCGTCCAGCGGGCACAAGACCCGCCGCTTCGACGACGTCTTGGACGAGGTCAAGGGCTTCTTCGAGGTGCACCGCGCGCTCGGCACCCACCCGGGCGGCATCCACGTCGAGCTCACCGGCGACGATGTCACCGAGTGCGTGGGCGGCGGCGACGAGATCTTCGTCGACGACCTGCACCAGCGCTACGAGACGGCGTGCGACCCGCGGCTGAACCGCAGCCAATCGCTCGACCTCGCGTTCCTGGTCGCGGAGATGTACCGGAAGAGCTGATCCGGCGCCGACGTGATCGCCGAAGGGCGGACCCTCCCCGGGGTCCGCCCTTCGGCGCGTCTGGAATGCTGCCGGTATGACCTTCACCGACCTGCGCAGCGACACCGTCACCAAGCCCGGCCCCGCGATGCGTGCGGCGATGTCGAACGCCGAGGTCGGCGACGACGTATACGCCGAGGACCCCACCGTCCGGGCGCTGGAGGAATACGTGGCCGACCTGTTCGGGCACTCCTTCGCGCTGTTCGCGCCGACCGGGGTGATGGCCAATCAGCTCGCCGTGCGGCTGTCCGTGCCGGCGGGCGGTGAACTGGTCCTGGACGCCGACGCGCACATCGTCGCGCACGAGGACGCGGCGGCGGCCTGGCACGGCGGCGTGCAGACCCGGACCACGCTGAGCCCGCGCGGCCTGCTGGAGGTCGCCGACCTGGCCCGGCTGATCCGGGTCGGGAACCCGTACACCGTGGGTACCGACCTGGTCGCGGTCGAGCAGACGCACAACCGGGGCGGCGGTTCGGTCTACCCGCTGGAGCAACTGACCGCGATCCGCGACCTGGTGCACGGCCACGACCTGCCGCTGCACTGTGACGGCGCGCGGATCTGGAACGCGCACGTGGCGACCGGCACGCCGCTGCGGGCGTACGGGGCGCTGTTCGACACGCTCAGCGTGTGTCTGTCCAAGGGTCTGGGCGCCCCGGCCGGCTCGGTGGTACTGCTGCCCGCCGAGTACGAGGCCGAGGCGCGGCGGATGCGGCACCGGATGGGCGGCGGGATGCGGCAGGCGGGCATCCTGGCGGCGGGCGGGTTGTACGCGCTGCGGCACCACGTCGAGCGACTGGCCGAGGACCACGAGCACGCGCGGGAGCTGGCCGATCGGCTGCGCGACGCGGGCTTCGTGGTGGTCGACCCGGAGACCAACATCGTGCTGGTCGAACTGGGCGAGGGGCAGCCGGACGCGGCCGCGGTGGCGGAGCGCTGCCGGGCGGAGGGGGTGCTCGTGTCGGCGTTCGGGCCTCGGCTGATCCGGCTGGTCACCCACATGGATGTGGACGCGGCCGGGTGCGCGCGGGCCGCGACGGCGATCGCGCAGGCGGCGAAGGGCTGAAAGCCGGCCGGCGGCGGGCTCAGGCGGCGGTGTGTCGGCGCAGCGGGATCACGTTGTCCGGCACGGCCGCAGCCGCGACGGCGACCGTGGGCATCGGCAGGGCGACCGGCTCGACGGCGGGGGCGCCGGAGCACGCGGTCGTCGCGCAGGTCTCGGCCTCGCCGCACAACTCGCGACGGCGGCGACGCGACTCGTCCCGGGGCAACATCGCGGTGATGCTCTTGACGCAACGCCCGCAGTCGGTGCCGGCACCGCCGCAGGACTGGGCTATCTCACGCATGCTGCGCGCGCCATCGGCAATCCGGTCGTTCACCTGTTTGTCGGTGACACCGAAACACATGCAGACGTACACGGAGATTCCCCCCAGCGGCGAGGCTACTTAGGTAAGGGTAACCTCAGGGCTCGCCGGGGGGAATACCGGGTGATCGGTGACACAATCCGGCCGGTTGTCCGGATGGGGGTCGCGGTGTCCGCGACGCGTCCCGCGAAGGGTGTCCCGGCGCGCGGTCAGCTCTCGTTCGGCTGCTTGAGCAGGCCCGCGATGTAGAGCTGCTCGCCCACCTCGGAGAGCAGGCCGAGCTGCGTCTCCAGGTAGTCGACGTGCTCTTCCTCGTCGGCGAGGATGTCCTCGAAGATGTTGGCCGAGGTCGCGTCGCCCTTCTCGCGCATCAACGGGATGCCGCGCCGCAGCCGCTCGACGGCCTCCATCTCGACCGCCAGGTCGGCGCGGAACATCTCCTCCAGGTTCTGGCCGATCCGCAGCGCGTTCAGCCGCTGGTAGTTCGGCAGCCCCTCCAGCATCAGGATGCGGTCGGTGAGCTTCTCGGCGTGCTTCATCTCGTCGATCGACTCGTGGCGCGTCCAGGCCGCGAGCTTGATGTAGCCCCGGTGCTCCTGCATCTTCGCGTGCAGGAAGTACTGATTGATCGCGGTGAGCTCCGCGGTGAGCTGTTCGTTCAGAAGCTCGATGATCTGCGGGTCACTGTGCATCGCGACGCACCTTTCGGTGTGGGTGGGACACGGGGGAACCCCGAGCGCGCAAGAGGCAGGAGTTTCCTTCGAATCCTGTCACTTTTGGTAGCACTTCCGCCACGAAGGGCAGCCTTGCCTTCCGATGTCGAACATGTCCCACTCGGCGGGGCCGCCGTGCTCAGCGCGCTCGCCCACTTTCCCGGAGGATTTCCCGGTAGGTCGAGATCGTGGTTCGCCAGTGCTCGTCCCGCCGAACCGCCCGGGTCGGCGCCAGGCGGGGGCCCAGGTCGTTCGAGCAGACGCCGTAGATCTGATCCGCGATGTCGGCGGTGAGCAGGTGCTCGAAGTGGAACGACCCCTCGAACCCCAGCCAGGCGAGCACCGCGCCGTCGGCGCACGCCTGCTCCAGGATCCCGGTGAGCAGCGCGGCCAGGTCTGCGGGCAGCCGCTCGTAGGTGAGATCGCACTCGACGACGACCAGGCCGGGCAACACCGCGTCCGCGTCGTGCAGCACATGCACGCCGACGGCGACCGGAGCCGGGTCCGGCACGAGCGGGTCGGCGACCGCGGGCGCCGTTCGCGGGCGGACCGCGAAGAGGCTGACCATCGCGTCCACGCCGTCCCAGCGCAGCGCCTGTTCCAATTCGTTCACGACAGCCCCCACAGTGCGGCCTTGGCGGCATCCGGAGCGACGGCGGAGATGACCTTCCCCGCGTACGGCCCGTCCTTGGCGACGAATATTACGACGTCGCGCCCGTTCACCTTGCCGGCGAACGCCTTCGTCATGGCATCGCCCATCCGCCAGTCGAACGTCTTCGTCGGATGGGTCAGGATCGGCGTGGCGGCCTCCTGGAACGCCTTCATCTTCGCGTCCGGGCTGCCCTTGTTCGGCAACACGCTGGGGCCGTCCCTCTCGTCGAACAGATGCCGAATGGCGTGACCGCCGCCGCCGCGCATGCCGTCGAACGCCGTACCCACGGTGTCCTCGGTGAAGCCGACGGCCGGGCATTCCACCAGGCCGAGGGGGTCGATCCCGGACATCGGGTTGGCCACGTAGGCGTACGGATTCGGTGCCGGGGCCAGGCCCAGCGGATCCGCGGACAGATATCGCGCGCTCTCCGGGTCGTAGTAGCGCTGGAAGTTGTAGTGGTGACCGGTCTCCGCGTCGTGATGTTGTCCGGCGAACCGGATCGGGAAGTCGTCGCTCGCGGCGGCGGAGTCCGCAGGCGCACCCCAGAGGTTGTGCGCCGGCGCCCGGACGCCGACCCCGTCGGCGTCCAGGTACTCCTCGGGAGTGCCCGCGGGATCGCTCGCCACCAGGTGGAAGCGATCCGGCGCGGTGCCCGGTCGGGCGCACGCCTGGGTCAGGACGCGATGCGTTCCCGGTCGGAGGGTGCCGGGGGCGAAGTGCCGACCTCGGGATCACGAATGGTGACCGTCGGTGACCAAGGGTGTGGTAGGGGCGGTCGTTGGCCGGTCGGGGCGTCTGGGACCATGTGAGGTATGGGGCATACGGAAGCGGCACAAGGTGGGACCGAGGCTCCGGACCGCGATCCGCGACTTCCGCCGGGCCAACGCATCCAGCGCGGATGGCCCGTTCTGCACTACGGACCGGTTCCGCGGTTCAAGCCCGAGATATGGGACTTTCGCGTCTTCGGTGCGACCGCCTCGGGGGACAAGCACTGCTGGAACTACGACGAGTTCTCGGCGCTGCCGCACGACACCGTGATCGCCGACTTTCATTGCGTGACCAAGTTCAGCATGCTCGGCAACGAGTGGAGCGGGCTGACCATCGCCAAGCTGCTGGAGATCGCCCCGCCCGCCCCGGAGGTCACCCACGCGATGGTGTGGGCGGAGTACGGCTTCAGCTCGAACCTGCGGATGTTCGACTTCGCGAACGATCAGACCATCCTGGCCACCCACCACAACGGCGAGCCGCTGACCGCCGAGCACGGCTTCCCGGTCCGGTTGATCGTGCCGCACCTGTACGCCTGGAAGGGCCCCAAGTGGGTGCGCGGGATCGAGTACATGGTGGCCGACAAGCGCGGTTTCTGGGAGGAGCGGGGCTACCACAACATCGGTGACCCGTGGCAGGAGCAGCGCTACTCCTACCAGGAGGAGAGCGGTGAGGGTCCGGCGCTGACCTGAGTCGCCCGGAGACCGCGCCCCGTACCTACGAAGGCCCCACCCGAGTGAATCGGAGTGGGGCCTTCGCACGTGCCGTGCCGCGTCGGCGGCTCGGCGGGGCGCACTAGAAGTTCGAGATGAACACCTCGCTGTTGCGCTTGACCATCGAGCCCGCCGCCGGGTCCTGCTTGCCGACGTTCGCCGGGATCAGCGGGATCATCCGGTTGTTGACCCGCAGCCCGACGGCCTGCAGCGCGCGACCCGCGTCGTCCGGGTTCATCCCGGTCACCGTCGGGACCTGGACCAGGTCCGGACCCTTGGACAGCACCACGGTGATCTTGGTACCGAACGGCACGCTCGCGTTGGTGCCCGGAGTGGAGGACATGATCCGGCCCACCGGCACCGTGTCCGAGAACTGCTGGGTCGGATCCGCCTCGACGGTCACCCCGGTCGTGGGCAGGAACCTGGCCTTGGCCTCGTCCAGGCTCAGCCCGGTCAGGTCCGGCACCACGGTGTCCGGGCCCCGGCTGACCATCAGCGCGACCACGCTGTCCCGCTGGAGTTGCTCGCCGACGGCGGGTTGGCTGCCCACCACGGTGCCGGGCGGCTTGGGGCTCGCCACCGGGGTCTCGGTGCCCGGCTTCAGGGCCGCGTCGGCGAGCGCCTTCCGGGCCTCCTCCACCTTGAGGTTCACCAGGGTGGGCACCACGTGCCGTTCGGGACCCTTGGACAGCTTGACCTTCACCGTCGAGCCGCTGAGCACCTTCTTGCCGGGCGCCGGGTCGGTGGACATCACCGAGCCCTTGGCGATCGTCTCGCTGAACTCCCCGTCGCCGTCGTAGGAGACCTTGAGGTCGGCCCCCTTGAGTCGCTTCTCCGCGTCGGCCTGGGTCATGTTCAGCACGCCCGGAACGTCGGAGTACCGGCCCGAGCCGTACCACCACGCGCCGCCGCCGATCGCGGCGGCGACCAGCAGCACGATGGCGAGCACGATCATCCCGCGCGAGGGGGCCCGCCGGCGGCGCCGACCGGGCAGCGCGGGCTGCTGCGGATATCCGCCGCCCGGCGCGTCCGGCGGCGGCGGGGCGCCCTCGGCGGTCGGCGCGTATTCGTGGTGCTCCGCCGGATAGGAGTCGTCGTAGGCCCCGTAGCGCGACTGTTCGTCCTGGGTCGAGTCCACGCTCAGGCCCAGCGGTGCCAGGTGCGGCGGCAGCAGCACCTCGCCCGCGCGGAACACGCTGGTGGCGTTGTCGTGGATCGGCTCGGGCGGCGGCGGCAGGCGCAGCGCCGCGCCGAAGTCCAGGTCCGCGTCCGGCATCGCGTGCCGGGTCCGGCGGACCAGGGTGAGCAGCGTCTCGGCGTCGTTCGGCCGGTGCTCGGGGTCGCGCACGGTGGCCGCGCGCACCAGCGTGTCCAACGCGTGCGACAGACCCGGCACCGCGAGCGAGGGCGGCGGCACGTCGGCGTGCACGTGCTTGTAGATCACCTCGACCGCGGTCGAGCCGTGATGGGGCTGCCGGCCGGTGAGCATCTCGTAGAGCACCACACCCGCGGCGTAGACGTCCGAGCGCGGGGTGGACTCGCCGCGCTCGACCTGTTCGGGGGCGAGGTAGGCGACCGTGCCGACCAGGACCTTGCCGGTCGCGGCGGTCGCGGTCGTGGTGGTCGCGCGGGCCAGCCCGAAGTCGCCGAGCTTGATCCCGCCGTCGTCGGAGATCAGTACGTTCTCCGGCTTGACGTCACGGTGCACGAAGCCCGCCCGGTGCGCGGCGGAGAGCGCGGCCAGCATCGGCTCCAGCACCCCGAACGCCTCGCGCGGGGTCATGTTGCCCAGATCCTGGAGCAACTCGCGCAGCGTGCGGCCCTCGACGTATTCCATCGCCAGGTACGCGACGGCGCCGTCGGTGCCCTGGTCGAAGACGTTGACCACGTTGGGATGCGACAGCCGCGCGGCGGCCTTCGCCTCCAGGATGAAGCGGCGGGTGAACTCGGGGTCCTGGGCGAGCCCGGCGTGCATCACCTTGAGGGCGACGGTGCGGTCGAGTCGGGTGTCGAGGGCCCGGTACACCGTGGCCATGCCACCCGCGGCAACTCGGGCATCGACCCGGTATCGACCGTCGAGCAGCCGCCCGACGAGCGGATCGTTCAAGGTCGTGTCCATGTTCAGGAGTGTAGGGTCCACTGTCCTGTGGACGCCGACGGTCTTCCCCTCGGTTCCCCGCCGACGGCCGGTGTGCGGCTCAGAAGGCGGGGTGTTCGGGGCTCGCCTCCAGCATGCCGGCCATCGGTGACGACGCGTGCGCATGATGACGCATCGGAATCCGCCCGGCGCGGTACGCCAGCCGACCGCCGTCCACCGCGTACCGCATCGCCTCGGCCATCAACCGCGGCGACTGCGCCCGGGTGACCGCCGTCGCCAGCATCACCGCGTCGCAGCCCAACTCCATCGCGAGCGCCGCGTCCGAGGCGGTGCCGAGCCCCGCGTCCAGCACCACGGGGACACCGGCCTGCTCGGTGATCAGCCGGATGTTGTGCGGGTTGCGGATGCCCAGGCCCGAGCCGATCGGCGAGCCGAGCGGCATCACCGCCGCGCAGCCCACCTGTTCGAGCCGGCGGGCGAGCACCGGGTCGTCGTTGGTGTAGGCCAGCACCCGGAAGCCGTCGTCGACCAGCCGTTCGGCGGCGTCCACGAGTTCCACCCCGTCGGGCAACAACGTGCGTTCGTCGGCCACCACTTCGAGCTTGACCCAGTCGGTCTCCAGCGCCTCGCGGGCCAACCGCGCGGTCAGCACCGCCTCGCCCGAGGTGAAACACCCGGCGGTGTTCGGCAACACCCGGATGCCCAGCCGGCGCAGCACGTCCAGCACCGAGCCCGCGGTTCCCGGGTCCACCCGGCGCATCGCCACCGTGGTGATCTCGGTGCCCGAGGCGATCAGCGCCTGCTCCAGGATCTCCAGGCTCGGCGCGCCACCGGTCCCGGTGATCAGTCGCGAGGTGAAGGACTCCCCGGCGATCGTCAGCTTGTCTTCCTTGTCGTCGGCCATGCCGTCACCCTCCCTGGACGGCGGTCAGCACCTCGACGCGGCTGCCCGCGTCGAGCACGGTCTCGGCCCACGCCCCGCGCGGCACCACCGACTCGTCCACCGCGACCGCGACGCCCTTGGCGGCGGTGGTCAGCGTGGCCACGAGTTCGGCGACGGTGGTGCCGGTGGCGACGTGGCGCCGGTCGCCGTTGACGCGGACCTCGATGCCGTCGGTGCCGCCGACGGGGACCTCGGTGTCGTTCATGCCATCACCTTCCGGGCGGCGGTCGCGAAGCGGTCGGGCCCGAACGGCGCGACGAGTTCGGGGGTGGTGCCGTGCGCGAGGATCTCCGCCACGGTGTCGGCGGTGATCGGGGTGAGCAGGATGCCGTGCCGGTAGTGCCCGGTGGCCACCACCAGGCCGGGCAGCGCGGAGCGGCCCAGGATCGGCGCGTTGTCCGGGCTGCCGGGGCGCAGCCCCGCGAGCGTCTCGACCAGCGGCAGCTCGGTGATGCCGGGGACGAGTTCGTGTGCGTCGCGCAGGAGTTCGTACACGCCGCCCGCGGTCACCTCGGTGTCGTGGCCGAGTTCGTGCTCGGTCGCGCCGATCACCAGTTCGCCGTCCGCGCGCGGGACCAGGTACATGCTGCCGCCCTTGACCACGCCGCGAACGTTGCGGGACAGCAGCGGCAGCAGCGCCGGCGGTACCTTCAGCCGCAGGATCTCGCCCTTGACCGGCCGCACCGGCGGGACCACCTCGGGCGGCAGGCCCGGGATCAGCGCCGAACGGCAACCGGCCGCGAGCAACACCTGGTCCGCGAGCAGGTCGCGTCCGCCGACCGTACGCACGCCGTACGCGCGCTCGTCGGCGACCAGGACCCGCTCGACGCCCTCGCGCACGAAGGCGACGCCGGCCCGGGCGCAGGCCGCGAGCAGCGCCGCGACCAGCCGACGGTTGTCGATCTGGTGGTCGTCCTCGACGTGCAGGCCACCGGTGATCGCCGGGGACAACATCGGTTCGAGCCGCCGGCACTCGCGGCTGGTCAGCCAGGACGATTGCAGGCCCAGTCGTTGCTGGTAGGCGTGCAGGTCCTTGAGGACGGCCCGGTCGTCCGCGTCCAGCGCGACCGCGATCGTGCCGCACGCGCGGTAGCCCGAGGGCAGGTCCGCGGCCTCGGCCAGTTCGGCCGCGAACTCGGGGTAGCGCCGGGCCGATTCGATGCTCAGCCGGAGCAGGCTCTCCTCGCCGTACTGGAGTTCGGAGACGGGGGTGAGCATGCCGGCGGCGGCGTGCGAGGCACCTCGGCCCGGGGTCGGGTCGACGACGGTGACCGAGAGTCCGTGGCGGGTGCGGGCGCGCCAGGCGACGGACAGTCCGACGACGCCCGCGCCGACCACGACGACATCGGTGGGGTGCTCGGACATGGTGGGTCCGGCCATGGTGAGAAGAACTCCCTTCGCCGGTATGACCCGGATCAGGTTCGGACGGTCGGGGGCTCGCAGCCCCCCTCTCAGCCCGGTCTCACCGGGCTCCCGTGACCTCTCCACACTACGACACCGGTTTCCGGTGCCCGGGAGCGCCCGAGTACGCCGACGATGTCCTTGACTGAGTCAAGACCCTGCGCGTCGGCGGTCTCGGGCCGCGTCATAGGGTGCCCTTCATGGACAACGTGCTCGTCGTGGGCGCCGGCATGGCCGGCCTGCAAACCGTGGTGGCGCTGCGGGACCAGGGGTACACCGGTCGCGTCACCCTGCTCGGGGCCGAGGCGCACGCGCCGTACGACCGGCCGCCGCTGTCGAAGGAGGTGCTCGGCGGCAAGACCGACGACACGTCCTTCGAGGCGGACTGGGCCGCGCTGGAGACCGAGGTGTTGTTCGGCCGCACCGCGACCGGACTGCGCCCGGGCGTGGTGGACACCGACGCGGGCGAGATCGCCTTCGACCGACTGGTGATCGCGACCGGCTCGCGTGTGATCGACCTGCCCGGCGCCGCCGAGGTCCCCGGCGTGCACGTGCTGCGCACCATCGACGACGCCCGCGCGCTGCGCGCCGCACTGGTGCCCGGCGCCCACGTGGTGATCGTCGGCGCGGGCTGGATCGGCGCCGAGGTGGCCACCGCCGCGGCCGCCGCCGGTTGCCCGACCACCGTGGTCGAGGCCCTGCCCACCCCGCTCGCCGGACCCTTCCCGGAGGCCGTCGGCGCCCGGTTCGTGCCGTGGTACGCCGAGGCCGGCGTGGAACTGCTGGTGGGCGCGCGGGTGGATCGGCTGGAGGCGGGCGCGGTGCACCTGACCGACGGCCGCCGGCTGCGCGCCGACGCGATCGTGGTCGGCATCGGGGTGCGCCCGGCCACCGAGTGGCTGGCCGACTCCGGCGTGACCCGCAACGAGCGCGGCTTCGTCGAGGTGGACGACCACCTGGCCACCTCGATGCCCGGGGTATACGCGGTCGGCGACTGCGTGGACTTCCCGTCCGCCCGCTACGGCACCCGGATGAACGTCGAACACTGGGACAACGCGCTCCAGGCGCCGCGCGTGCTGGTGGCCAACCTGCTCGGCGGCGACCAGGCGTACGACCCGGTCCCCTACTTCTGGTCCGACCAGTTCGGCCGGATGGTCCAGTACGTCGGCCGGCACGGCGCGAGCGACGAACTGGTCTTCCGGGGCGCGGACGAGGACGGCAAGTGGACCGCGGGCTGGTTCGCCGGCGACCGGCTGGTGGCGCTGCTCGCCGTCGCCCGACCGCGCGACCTGGCCCAGGGCCGCAAGCTCGTGCAACTGGGCACCCCGGTGGACCGGGAGCGGTTCGCCGACCCGGAGAACCCGCTCAAGTCGGTCGCGCTCTGACGGCCCGGCGCCGGTCCCACCGCCGGGCGCCGGCGGTCGGGACCGGGCGCTGAACCTAAACTTGGCCGGGTGAGCGAGATCGACGCCAAAACAGAAGCCCTCGTCCCCGCCTGGGTGACACTCCCCGACATCGCCGAGATCCTCGGCGTGGACATCCTCAAGGTCCGCCAGCAGCTCAAGGAGCGCAAGTTCCTGGCCGTGCGCCGCGGCGAACACCGGGCCCTCCAGGTGCCCGCCGACTTCTTCCAGGGCGCCACCATCGTCAAGGGCCTGGTCGGCACGCTGACCCTGCTCGCGGACTCGGGCTTCACCGACGAGGAGGCGCTGGAGTGGCTGTTCACCCCGGACGACACGCTTCCCGGTACGCCGGTGCAGGCGTTGCAGGAGAACCGGATGACCGAGGTGCGTCGCCGCGCCCAGGCGCTGGCGATCTGAGGCCGCGCGGATGACGAGCCGTCAGGAACGGTTGGCCGCCGCCCGTCTGTACCTGTGCACCGACGCCCGGGAGCGCCAGGGCGACCTGCCCGCGTTCCTGGACGCGGTGCTCGGCGCGGGCGTGGACATCGTGCAGTTGCGGCAGAAGGGCCTGGAGGCCCGCCCCGAACTCGAATACCTGAAGGTGTTCGCGGACGCCTGCCGCCGGCACGGCAAGCTGCTCGCGGTCAACGACCGCGCGGATGTCGCGCACACGATCGGCCCCGACGTGCTGCACCTGGGCCAGGACGACCTGCCGGTCCCGGCGGCGCGCGCGATCGTCGGCGGCGACGTGCTGATCGGCCGATCCACGCACGCCGAGGCCGAGGTGGACGCGGCGATCGTCGAGCCCGGGGTGGACTACTTCTGCACCGGGCCGGTCTGGCCGACCCCGACCAAGCCGGGCCGATCCGCGCCGGGCCTGGGCCTGGTCCGGTACACCGCGGCGCTGCGGCCGACCCGACCGTGGTTCGCGATCGGCGGCATCGACCTGGGCAACCTCGACGAGGTGCTGGCCGCGGGCGCGGAGCGGGTGGTGGTCGTGCGCGCGATCACCGAGGCCGCGGATCCGGCCGAGGCGACGGCGGAATTCGTCCGGCGACTCTCCGCCCGCTGACCCGGCACCCGGGCCGCGCCCGGGTCCGAGGGCGGGGCCGGGGCGCCGGCCCGGTCGCCTGGGCGGTTCGGGTGCCATCGGGCGCCCACGCCGCCGAGATCGCCGCCGCGCGGAGGCCGAGCCGGCAGGATGCCGGATATGTCCGGTGGTCGGCGGCGCAACCTCGTCGTACTCGCGCTGCTCGCGCTCGTCGCGGCGCTCGCCCTGGCTCTCACGCTCACCCGCGACGGCGACTCGGGCGGCGGCGCCGGGCCCGGTCCGGCCCCGGCCGCCCCGACCGCCCGCGCGGCCACGCCCGAGCGCACCGAAGCCACGCCCGCGCGCCCCGCGTGGGTGCCCGCCGGGATGCGCACCGTCGCCGCCGCACGACTGCCGGCCGAGGCCCGCGACACGCTGCGGCTGATCGCGGCCGGCGGCCCGTTCCCGTACCCGCGCGACGGCATCGTCTTCGGCAACCGGGAGAAGCTGCTCCCGGCGCGACCCGACGGCCACTACCGCGAATACACGGTCCGCACGCCCGGCTCGGCCGATCGCGGCGCGCGCCGGATCGTCACCGGGAAGAACGCCGAACGTTTCTACAGCGACGACCACTACGCGAGCTTCGTGGCCGTGCTGCCCTGACGACGCGGGTCGCGACAGGGGTATTTCCGCCGGGGCGGGACGTGGGGGCCGATCGGGTGGTCGGCCCCGCGGATGACGCATTCCGGCCGAACCGGGCGGACCGAGCGGCCAGACTGCCGAGATGGACACACCCGACGTTCGTCTCCGTCCGGGGTCCGCGGCGGATGCCCACGACCACGACCCGCCGCCGCACCCCACGCCGGAGCCGCTGATCCCCGGCCCCCGGCTCGTCGCGGCCCCACCCCCGGCCCGCCCCGGGCGCGCGGGCCCGGCATCGGACGGCGGGGGCGCGCTGCTGTTCCCGCTGCTGGTGTTGGCCGCGATGATCGGCGGGATCTACCTGGTCGGCCGCAACCCGCCGCAGGCGCTGCACGCCGACCCGACGCACGACCCACACCCCGACCGGGGTGCGGCGGCCGAGTCCGCGCGGCCCCGGTCGGCGCCGCCCGGCACCCCGTTCGCCGTCGCCCGCCCGCCCGAAGGAACCGGCCTAGACGCTGCGCACGGTGGCGGCGTCGGCCAACTCGCGCAGGACTTCGCGCGCGTCCTCGGCGATCGGCGCGACGGCCAGCGCGGCGAGGGCCCGCTCGGTCAGCTCGGTGATCATCGTCTCCACGTCGGCGAGGGCACCGGTGTCCTCGATCACCACGCGCAGTTCCTTGACGCCGATGTCGCTCAGTCCCGGATCCCCGATCAGCGTGTCCAGCACCTCGGCCTGGGCGCGGGAGGCGCGCTCGCCGGCGAGCGCGAGCAGCACGGTGCGCTTGCCCTCCCGCAGGTCGTCCCCGGCGGGCTTGCCGGTCCGGTCGGGATCGCCGAAGACGCCGAGCACGTCGTCCCGCAGTTGGAACGCCTCACCGAGCGGCAGCCCGTACGCGGAGTAGGCGGCCAGGGCGGCCTCGTCGGCACCGGCCAGCGCGGCACCCACGTGCAGGGGCCGCTCGATCGTGTACTTGGCGGACTTGAACCGCATCACGCGCCGTGAGCGCTCGACCGAGCCACCGCCCATCGCCTGCTCCAGCACGTCGAGGTACTGCCCCGCCATCACCTCGGTGCGCATCACGTCGAACAACGGCTTGGCCGCCCGCAGCGCCCGGTCGTCCACCCCGCTCGCGCCGAACATCTCGTCACACCAGGACAGACACAGGTCGCCGAGCAGGATCGCCGCGGCGGAGCCGAACGACTCGCCCGAGCCGACCCAGCCGCTCGCGCCGTGCAGGCCCTCGAACCGCCGGTGCACGGCGGGCTTGCCCCGGCGGGTGTCGCTGCTGTCCATCAGGTCGTCGTGGATCAGCGCGCTGGCCTGGAGCAACTCCAACGCGGTGGCCGCGCGCACGATCGCCTCGTCCGGGGCCGCCGGACCCGCGATGCCGCGCCACCCCCAATAACAGAAGCCGGGCCGCAGCCGCTTGCCGCCGTCGAGCACGAAGTCGGTCAGCGCCTCGGTGACCGGGACCATGCCTCGGCCCACGGCGGCGAGCACCTCGGCCTGACGGTCCATGAACTCGCCGAGCGCGGCATTGACGCGCTGCCGCAGCCCGTCCCGGTCCAGGGGGTGTACGGGGAAGGAATCGGCAGCCATGGAGTCTTCCGTCGAGGGCGATGAAACGATGAGGGAATAGGGGGAAGCCTAACTCCCGGTGGGCCCGGCCATCCGGAGCAGTCCGGTCGTCTCGCCCTGTGGGAAGCCGTTCTCGCGGGCCCGACCGCCCGATAACCTGCGTGCATGTCTCTCGGTGCCGCATCCACTCGCATCAGTCGAACCCCGGCCATTCGCGATCTGCTCGCGAACGGCACCCGGTCCTTCTCGTTCGAGTTCATGCCACCCAGGACGGAGCAGGGAACCCGCACCCTGTGGGACGCCATCCGTCGGGTCGAGGCACTGGCGCCGACCTTCGTCTCGGTCACCTACGGCGCGGGCGGGTCCAGCCGGGGCCTGACCGTGGACACCACCGAGCGGATCGCCACCGAGACCACGCTCACCCCGGTGGGGCACCTGACCGCGGTCGGCCATTCGCGCGCCGAGCTGCGCAACATCATCGGCCAGTACGCCGACGCGGGTGTGCGCAACGTGCTCGCGCTGCGCGGCGACCCGCCGGGCGACGTCAAGGGCGAGTGGGTGGCCCACCCGGACGGCTTCACCTACGCGATCGAACTGGTCGAACTGCTGCGCGCGTCCGGCGACTTCTGCGTGGGCGTCGCCGCGTTCCCGGAGATGCACCCGCGCTCGACGAGCTGGGACGAGGACGTCCGGCACTTCGTGGCCAAGTGCCGCGCGGGTGCCGACTACGCGATCACCCAGATGTTCTTCCGGGTCGAGGACTACCTGCGACTGCGCGACCGGGTCGCGGCGGCCGGCTGCGACATCCCGATCATTCCCGAGGTGATGCCGGTCACCAGCCCGACCACGCTGGTGCGGGCGGACGAGCTGAGCGGCTGCTCGGTGCCGACCGACCTGGCGGAGGCGGTCGCGGCGGTCGCCGACGACCGGGCGGCGGTGCGGGCGGTCGGGGTGGAGTTCGCGACCCGGATGTCCGAGCGGCTGCTCGCCGAGGGTGCGCCGGGGTTGCACTTCATCACCTTGAACCGGTCCACGGCGACCACCGAGATCTACCAGAACCTCGGACTGCACGAAGGATCGGGCACGGGCTCGGGCGCGGCCTCGGGCGTGACTCCGGGCCAGGGATCGGGCCAAGCCGGCTGATCCGGTTCGCCCCCCGCCGGCCGGTTCACCCTCTAGGGTGAGGCAACGCGCCGGTAACGAAGGGATCGCGACCGTGCAGATCGGCCTGGTGGTGCTCTACGTCCTGTTCGTGCCGATCGGGTTGTGGTTGCTGACCGAGGTGTTGTGGCAACACGGCGCGCCGTTTCGCTACCGTGTGCTCGCCTTCGTCGGCTTCGTCGGGGTGGCCGCGGGCGTGGGGATCAAGAACCCGGTGCTGATCGGCATCGGCGTGTTCTGCTTCGCCGTCGGCCAGTTCCTGACCACGCGCTACGTACGCAAGGCGTACCACCACGGCTGGACGATCAGCGGCCGCCGCCCGAAGGGCCGCCGAGCCAAGGCCCGCTGAGCCCCCTCCGGCCCGCCGGCCGTCCTAGGCGCGCCCGATCAGCTCCGCCACCAGTGCGGCGGACATGCCGACCCGGGTCAGGCCGCCGCCCGGGTGGGCACTCGCGCCGACCGAGAACAGGCCCGGTACGGCCGACCGGTTCGGCACCCGACGCGGCGCGGCCCGCCAACCGTCGGCACCCGCGCCCGGCACCTCGCCGCCCGGAGCGCCGGTGTGCCCGGCGAGGTCGGCGGGGGTGCGCAGCACCGACCACAACACCCGGTCGCGTACGTCCAGGCCGCGCCGGGCCATCAGGTCGAGCACGTTCGCCGCGTAGTCGTCCCGGACGGCGGCCGACTCCCAGTCCACCGGGCCCTGCCGGGGCACGCGCAGTTGTACCGTCCACGCGCTGTGCCCCTCGGGGGCCAGCGTCTCGTCGTCGGGAGCCAGCACGCACAGCGTGGGATCCGCCGGCGGCGTCGCGCGGTCGGCGAACAGCAGGTCCGGCTCGCGCTCGGGGTCGTCCGCGAACAGGTAGCTGCGGTGCGGCGTCTCGGGAGCGCGACCGCGCAGCGCGAGATGCAGTTCGAGCACCGCCGAGGAGGCGGGCACCCGGCCCGCCCCGGGAGTCTTCGAGCCCGGCAGCAGCCCGGCGGTCCCGGGATCGACGGGCAGGTCGGTGATCACGATGTCGGCGTCCAGCCGGCCGCCGTCGGCGAGCAGCACGCCGGACACCCGGCCGCCCGCGCGCTCGATCGTGGTCACCTCGGTGTCGGTGCGTACCTGCACCTTCCGCTGCACACAGCGCGCGTGCAGCGCCTCGGTCATCCGGTGCAGGCCACCGCGCACCCACCACACCCCGAAGGTCTCCTCCAGGTACGGCAGCGTGGCCAGCGTCGCGGGCGCCTTGCCGGGGTGGCAGCCCGCCTCGGCGGCGAAACGTTCGAGGTGGGCGCGCAGCCGGGGGTCGCCCAGCCCGCTCCGGCCGAGCGAGCGCAGCGAGCGCCAGGGCGCGGTGGTGCGCAGGTCGGCCCGCCCGCCCGCGCTGCGCAGCCGCTCGGCCGGCCCGGCGGGGTCGGCCAGCAGCGGCGCCTCGAAGTGGCTCTTGCGGGTGACGCCCCACATCTCGCCGGCCCGGTGCAGCAGCCGCTGCCAGTCGTCGCCCGCACCGGGCCCGAAGCCCGACTCGAACGCGTCGTGCGTCCCGGATCGGGACGCGTTGGGGATGTCGACGACGGTGCGCGGTCCGTGCGCGGCGGCGAAGGACTCCCGGGTGGCGGTGGCGATCGGGACCAGGTCCACGACGTCCTCGATCGCGGCGCCGGTCTTGAGGAACAGGTCACGGTAGACGGCCGGCAGCGTGAGCAGCCCGGGGCCGGTGGTGAAGGTGAAGCCGTCCCGGACGATCGACCCGGACGCCCCGCCGGTCGTCGAGGACCGTTCGCAGATCGTCACCTCGTGCCGAAGCGTGGCCAGCCGAGCGGCTACCGCCAATCCACCCATACCTGCGCCGACCACCACGATGCGAGCCACGGTGGCACAGCGTATATGCAGGTGCGGGGGATCAGGCCCGCCCCCCGGGCCTGATCCCCCGCACCTTCCCGCGACCGCTCCCCACGGTCCACGGGCCCACCCCCCAGCGGGTCACGATTGGTAAGACTCGCGACCCGCGCAGAGGGTTGTACGCGCGAGGAAGATTTCTTTTCGGCGTGTGCGACGGGGTCGGAAATCGTGATCAACCCGGATACGGACGGCGATTCCCGGGCCCGCTTCTGAGTATCCGTACGGATGTCCGGCCCCGGCGCCGACCGGCAGAGTGGTCGGCACGGGGAAAGCGCCCACGGAAGCCTCGGGGGAGCGCCGTTCGGGGGAACGGCGGGGCGCGACGACATCGGGATCGGCGTGGGGGCGCCGGTCCCGATGGGACGATCGGCCGGCCGGGGGGCGGCGGGTCGTCCGGGGGCCGGCTTCGCCTGGGGAGGCGGAGCCGGTGCCTTCGTGCCGGGGCCGCCGAGGTCCCGGATCAGCCGGTGATCACCGCGATCAGCCGAGTGCCCGGGGTGAACGCGCCGCGCTCGGCGAGGGCGAACAGGCCGAACAACATCTTCCCGACGTAGATCGGTTCGGGCGCGAAGTCGTGCCGGGCCGCGAAGTCGGCGAGGAACGTGTCCAGCTCCGGGCCGCGGCGGGCGTAGCCGCCGTGGTGGAAGTCGTGCTCCACGTGCCAGTTGTCGGTCGGTGCGCCGCGGGTGCGCCGCTGGAGCTCGGCCACCTCGGCGGCGAGGAAGCCGCCCTTGAGCACCGCGAAGCCGATCGCCCGCCGCCCCGGCGGCAGGCCCGCCGCGATGCCGGCGAGGGTGCCGCCGGTGCCCACCGCGACGCAGACCACGTCGAAGTCGTCGCCGAGCTCGGCGGGCAGTTCCGCGCAACCGCGCACGGCGGCCTCGTTGCTGCCGCCCTCCGGGAGCAGGTACGCGGGCCCGTGCACGGCGAGCAGCCGATCGAGCACCTGCGGTGTGTGCTTGGCCCGGTAGGTCGCCCGGTCCACGAACACCAGCCGCATGCCGTGTTCGACGGCGAAGGCGAGCGAGGGGTTGAGCGGGCGGCCGGCGAGTTCCTCGCCGCGCACCACGCCGACCGTGGCCAGCCCGAGCGCGTGGCCGGCCGCGGCGGTGGCCCGCAGATGGTTGGAGTACGCGCCGCCGAAGGTCAACAACGTCCGCTGCCCCCGCTCGCGGGCCGCCGTGAGGTTGTACTTCAGCTTGCGCCACTTGTTGCCCGGCACCTCGGGGTGGATCAGGTCGTCCCGTTTGAGCGCGAGGCGTAGGCCCAGGGCGGTCAATCGGGGATCGCGCAGCTCGTGCAGTGGTGAGGGCAGACGTGGGCGCACCCGGTCAAGGGTGGCACGTCGGACGGGCGCTCGGTACGGGTGTCGGTGCGGTGTCGGTGTCGCCTGTCACGGTGGAACGCAAGGGAGCAACCCGCTCTCGACGGGTGATTCGGTGCACTCGAACATGCTCGAACATCACTCGAACACGACGGTTCGCCCGGAGCTGCGGCAATGACGTTGACGTGGGTGGAGGAGCGAGCTTTACTGGCAAACGAGATCGAACTTTTGTTCGATGAAGAGTTCGACTCGAACGGCACGGGGCAAGCGGATGGGCAGCCTGGGGCGGCGGTGCGTGGGGAAGCGCATCGCGGCTCCCGGCCTCGGCGGAGGAGGAGCTGGATGACGCGTCTGCACACCGACCCGGTGGAGGTGCTGCGCAGCGGTGGGGACCCCGCGCGGTTCCTGTGGCACGACCGGCTCTACGTGGTCCGGGAGGTGCTCGGCCACTGGGTGGAGACCGGCGAGTGGTGGCAACACGCGCGCTCGCGGACCGCCGTCGTGGCGACGGGGGAGCGCGAGGTGTGGCGCGTGGAGGCCGGGGCCGGCCGCAGCGCGCCGTTGGGTGTGTACGACCTCAGCCTGGACGCCGGCGCCGGGACCTGGACGCTGGCGCGGACCGCCGATTGAGGAGGTGACCGGGTGAGCGCGAGTGCGAGCCCGAGCGCGAGTTGGAACCAGTCCGCCCACATACCCGAGCCGCCGCCGATCCGACGGGCGCCCGTGCGCTGGTCGTCCGCCCCGCGCGGCGCGCTGGACCTGCTGACCCAGGCCCGGCGCGGGCTCACCGAGGCCGCCGTCGACCGCGACGCCGCGGAGCGGTACGCCACCGCCCATCTGGCCGCGCTGCGGGTGGCGGCGGCCGTGCTCGCCGCCCGGGCGCAGGCCGACGACGAGCGGGCGGGCCGCCGTCGGCGGGCCCCGCGCAGTGCCTGGGAGCTGCTGCCGAAGGTGGCGCCCGAGCTGACCGAGTGGGCGGCCTTCTTCGCCGCCGGCGCCCGCAAGCGTGCCGCGGCCGAGGCCGGACTGCCCGGCGCGGTCACCGGCCGCGAGGCGGACGACCTGATCCGCGACGTGGAGACCTTCTTCCGCCTGGTGGTGCGCCTGCTCGCACTGCCCCCGATCCCGGCCCCACCCCCTCCTATCGATTGAACGCACCGGATGAACCGACCCAGCCGACCGAACCGCCCGTTCGCGCACCTGCACGTCGCGTCCGGGCATTCGATGCGCTACGGCGTCGCGCATCCGCGCACGCTGATCGAGCGTGCGGTCGAACACGGCCTGGACACGCTCGCACTGACCGATCGGGACGGGGTCTACGGTGCCGTCGCGTTCGCGCGCGGGTGCGTCGCGGCGGGCATCCGGCCGATCCTGGGCGCCGAGCTGGCGGTGCTGCCGATCGAACCGGCCGCCGCCGAGCCGGGCCGGCGTCGGCGCACCCCGGCGCGCGGCGGCGCGTTCACCGACGCCGGGCACCCCCGGGTCACCGTGCTGGCCCGGGGCAAGGCCGGTTGGGGCGCGCTGTGCCGGTTGATCAGCGACGCGCATCGGCGCGACCGGGCCGACCCGGTGACCACGTGGGACGCGCTCGCCGCCACCGACGGCGCCGTGGTGGTACTGGTCGGACCCGACTCGGAGATCGGCCGGGCGGTCGCCGCCGACCGGCCCGCGCGCGCCGAGCGGCTGCTCGCCCGGGCCCGGACCGCGCTGGCCGAGGACGCCCTCTTCATCGAACTGGTGTGCCATCTGGCGCCGCTCGGCCGGGCCCGCTCGGCCGCCCACGCGGCCCGGATGGCACTCCTGGCCGACGCCCACCGGGTGCCCGCCGTGCTCACCAACGCGGTGCGCTACGCCGACCGCGAGGACGCCGTGGTCGCCGACGTGCTCGACGCGGCCCGCCGACTGGTCCCGCTCGGCCGACACCACCTGAGCCGCACCGGCTCCGAGGAATACCTCAAGCCCACCCTCGACATGGTCGCCGTCGCCGCCGAGATCACCTGCCTGGCCGGCCGCGGCACCGCCGCCGCACTGCTCGACGCCACCCGCGCCCTCGCCGACGACCTGGTCCTGGACCCGGCCGAGGACCTCGGCATCGGCAGCGTGTTCTACCCCGAACCGGAGGTGCTCGGCGTGCCCGCGAGCCGGGCCGCCGCCGAACTGCGCGCCCGCTGCGAGGCGGGCCTGGGCCTGCGCGGCATCGCCCCCACCACCGAGGCGCGCACCCGCCTGGACGACGAACTCGCGCTGATCGGCCGACTCGGCCTGCCGTCCTACTTCCTGACCGTGGCCGGCGTGGTCGACCTGATCCGGGAGATGGGTGTGCGCTGCGCGGCCCGCGGCTCCGGCGCGGGCAGCCTGGTCAACCACCTGCTCGGCATCTCCGGGGTGGACCCGCTGCGGCACGGCCTGCTGATGGAGCGATTCGTCTCGGACCGACGCGCCGCGCTGCCCGACATCGACGTCGACGTCGAATCCGCCCGCCGCACCGACGTCTACCGGCGGATCATGGAGGTCTTCGGCCCCGAGCGCTGCGCGTGCGTGTCGATGGCCGAGACCTACCGCGCCCGCCACGCCATCCGCGACGTCGGCGCCGCGCTCGGCCTGGCCGCCGGCGAGATCGACGAACTGGCCAAGGCGTTCCCGCACATCCGCGCCCGCGACCTCGCCGCGGCTCGCCGCGACCTGCCCGAGCTGCGCGGCAGCCGAATCGCCCGGGACGGCGGCCTGGACGGCCTGTTCGCCCTCGCCGCCCGCCTGGACGGACTGCCCCGACACCTCGCCCTGCACCCGTGCGGCGTACTGCTGTCCAACCCCACCCTGCTGGACCGCACCCCCGTCGAGACCTCCGCGCAGGGCTTCCCGATGAGCCAGTTCGACAAGGAGGACGTCGAACACCTCGGGCTGCTCAAACTCGACGTGCTCGGCGTACGCATGCAGTCCGCGATGGCACACGCGGTGGCCGAGATCGAACGCGTCGAGGGCACCGCCCCCGACCTGGACACGATCGCGTACGACGACCCCGCGACCTTCGAGCTGATCCGCTCCAAGCGCACCCTGGGCTGTTTCCAGATCGAATCGCCCGGTCAGCGCGAGCTGATCGGCAAGTTCGCCCCGGAGACGTTCGAGGACATCATCGTGGACATCTCGCTGTTCCGACCCGGCCCGGTCAAGAGCGACATGGTCACCCCGTTCCTGGCGGCCCGCCAGGGCTGGGCCGAGCCGTACTACATCCACGAGGACTTCCGGGACGCGCTCGCCGAGACCTGCGGCGTGGTGGTCTTCCACGAACAGGTGATCCGGATCATCCACATCGCCACCGGATGCGATCTCGCCCGCGGCGACGCGGCCCGGCGCGCGCTGGGCAGCCACGAGCGGAAACCGATCGTCCGCGACTGGCTGTACGAGCGAGCCGCGGCCCGCGGCTACCGCACTCCCGTGATCGACAAGATCTGGGAGGTGCTGGAGGCGTTCGCGTCGTTCGGCTTCTGCAAGGCGCACGCCGCCGCGTTCGCGGTGCCCACCTACCAGTCCGCGTGGCTCAAGGCGCACCACACCGCCGCGTTCCTGGCCGGCGTGCTCACCCACGACCCGGGGATGTACCCCAAACGGCTGATCCTGGACGACGCCCGCCAATTCGGCGTGCCGATCCTGGGCGTCGACGTCAACCGCTCGGACGACGTCTACCGGGTCGAGCCCGCCGCCGACGGCACGCCCGGTCTGCGGATCCCGCTCGCCGAGATCAAGGGCATCGGCGCCGACGAGGTCGCCCACGTGCTGGCGCACCGCCCGTACACGTCCCTGGTCGACTTCAGGGCCCGCGCCGGCGCGTCCCGCCCGACCACCGAACGGCTGATCACCGTCGGCGCGTTCGACACCGTGCACCCGGCCCCCAGCACCCGCCGCGACCTGCTGCTGCACCTCGCCGACCTGAACCGGCTCGGCCGCGCCGGGCGGCATCGGGGCGGCGCCGAGCTCGATCTCGGACTGGCCCCCGACACGCCGCCGGCCACCGGGCTGCCCGAGTTCACCGCCGTCGAGCGGGTCCGCGCCGAACTCGACATCCTCGGTCTGGACGCCGACCGACACGTGCTCGACTTCTACGCGCCGTTCCTGGCCGACCTGGGCATCACCCGCGCCCGCGACCTGCTGAACCGGCGCAACCGCGCCGAACTGCTCGTGGCCGGCGTCAAGGTGGCCACCCAGACCCCGCCGATCCGCACCGGCCGCCGGGTGATCTTCCTGACCCTGGACGACGCCACCGGACCGGTGGACACCACCTTCTTCGAGGACGCCCAGGACCCGTACGCGGCCACCCTGTTCCACTCCTGGCTGCTCGTCGTGCGCGGCGTGTTGCGGCGCACCGGCCCGCGCGGCGTGTCGCTGCGGGCCACCGGCTGCTGGGAGCTGGGAGCCCTGTACGACGCCTGGAGCACCGGCGGCCTCCCGGCCGTACACGAACTGATGGCCGCGTCGACCCCCACCGCCCCCGCCCCCGCCGCCCGCCGGGTCCTGGTGCACGCGAGCGGCTTCAAGGTCTCCCCGTACGCCGACCTGCGCCCGGCCGGCGGCCCCGGCAAGCAACCCCCGCGCAAGCTCTGGCACGCCAGCCCCGGGAGCGCGGGATGATCGTCCACAACGCCCTAAGGTGGAACCCGACCAGTTCCGGAGGAGGGTGTCCGTGTCCGACCAGACGCGCAGGCGCAGCTCGATGCGTACGGCCGTCGTGTGGCAGGTGCTGCGCGAGGCGTTGGACCGACGGGTCGAGGCGGCCGGGCGCGGCGTCCTGGACGTGCTCGACGCCGGCGGCGGCACCGGCAACCTCGCCGTGCCGATCGCCCGACTCGGCCACCGGGTCACCGTCGTCGACCCCAGCCCGGACGCGCTCGCCGCGTTCGAACGCCGGGCCGCCGAGGCCGGCGTCACCGACCTGGTCCGGGCCTACCAGGGCGACACGCACGGCCTGTTCGACGTGGTCGAACCGGACGCCGCCGACGTGGTGTTGTGCCACGGCGTGCTGGAGGTGGTCGACGACCCCGCGGCCGACCTCGCGCACATCGTCCGCGCCCTGCGCGCCGGCGGCACGCTCAGCCTGCTCGCGGCCAACCGCACCGGCGCGGTCCTGGCCCGCGCCCTGGCCGGACACTTCGACCAGGCCCGCGACCTGCTCGCCGACCCCGAGGGCCGATACGGCCCGGCCGATCCGCTGCCGCGCCGGTTCACCGTCGCCGACCTCACCGAACTGGTCGCCAAAACCGGCCTGGAGGCCGGCCCCGTGCACGCGATCCGGGTCTTCGCCGACCTGGTCCCGGGCGTCCTGGTCGACGACCCGGCCTCGTTCGACGCACTCCTGGACCTGGAACGCGCCGCGGCCGAACAGCCGGAGTACCGCGCCCTGGCCACCCAACTGCACCTGTTGGCGAGCAAGCCGGCGGGCTGACCCGCATCCCGATCGCATCCTCGGTACGGGCGGTGCCGGATGAGCACCGCCCGATCCGCCCCGCCGGCGATCATGCACGTGGACATGGACGCCTTCTACGCGTCCGTCGAGATCCGCCGCAACCCCGAACTGCGCGACACCCCGCTGGTGGTGGCCGGCCAGGGCCCGCGCGGGGTGGTGCTCTCCGCCACCTACGACGTGCGCGCGCTGGGCGTACACGCCGGCCAGGCCACCTCCCGGGCTCGCCGGCTCGCCCCGCACGCGGTGTTCCTGTCACCGGACCACGACGACTACGGGCTGGTCTCCGGCGGCGTGATGGAGGTGCTCCGCTCGATCACCCCGCGGGTGGAGCCGCTGTCCCTGGACGAGGCGTTCCTGGACCTGGCCGGGGTCACCCGCCGACTCGGCCCGCCGGCGGCGATCGGCGAGAACATCCGCGCCCGGATCCTCGACGAGCAGGGCATCACCTGTTCGGTCGGCATCGCCGACAACAAGTTCACCGCCAAGCTGGCCGGCGCACTGGCCAAGCCGGACGGACTGAGCGTGATCCGTCCCGAGGAGGTGGTGGACTTCCTGCACCCGCTCCCGGTGGACCGGCTGTGGGGCGTCGGCGAACGCACCGGCGCGCTGCTGACCGATCTGGGCCTGACCACCATCGGTGATGTCGCGCACACCTCGGTCGAGACCCTGAGCCGCGCGCTCGGCCCGGCCGCGGGTCGCGGACTGCACGAACTCGCGTGGGGCCGGGACCGGCGTCCGGTGATCCCGTGGGAACCCGAACGCAGTATCGGCGCGGAGGAGACTTTTCCCACCGATGTGGACGACCCGGACGTGATCCGCCGCACCCTGCTCGACCTCGCCCACCGCACCGCGACCCGACTGCGCCGGGCGAAGGCGGCCGGGCGGACCGTCACGATCAAGATCCGATTCGCCGACTTCAGCACCATCACCCGGTCCAGGACCCTGCGCGAGGCCACCGACGTGGGCCACGAGATCTACGGCGTGGCCTGCCTGCTGCACGGCGCACTGGGCCTGGAACGGGCTCGACTGCGGCTGGTGGGCATCCGGGTGGAGGGCCTGGTCGGCGGCGCCTACCCGCGCCAACTGGCGCTCGGCGAACGGGTCCTGGGCCGGCGCGAGGCGGAGCGCGCGGCCGACGCGGTGCGCGGCCGGTTCGGCGACGCGGCGCTGACCTCGGCCACGCTGCTCACCCCCGGACCCGGCTCGCACGGGCGTTCCGGGCGCTGAGTCCGACCCCGCGGATCACGACCGGTACGCGGCTGTGACCCACGTGGCCCCGCCCCTCAGCGCGAACCCGCTCCGGCCGCATATCATCGAAGCCCTGACCGGGGGACATGAGCGTGCGCCGGACAGGGCAGGAGTGTCGACAGGGGCGGGGATCGATGTGGTGACCCATCATCTTGGAGCAGGCTTCGAGCCCGTGCCGAGGGTGGCTTTCACGACAGCGATTACCTGCCTATCCTGAAAGGGCCGCAAGGTCGCGTCGCGGCCGACGAAGGAGGACGCCGTGCCGCTCTCAGAGCACGAGCAGCGCATGCTTGAGCAGATGGAGCGAGCGCTCTACGCCGAAGATCCCAAATTCGCGACAGCGCTCGAAGCAGCCGGCATGCGCCGGCACACCCGGCGACGCACCGTCCAGGCAATCCTCGGATTCCTGCTCGGCATCGTCCTGTTGATGACCGGCATGATGGTCCAACAGATCTGGGTGAGCGTCATCGGCTTTCTGGCGATGCTCGGTGGGGCGCTCCTCGCGGTCACCGGCTGGCGCCGGGGACCCGCGACGGCCAACGCGGGCGAAGGCGGCGGCGCTCCCGGGCGCGCACCGCGCCGGCGCAAGGCCAAGGTGATGAACCGCATCGAGGACCGCTGGCGCCGTCGGCGCGAGGAAAACGGCGGCTGACCCTTCGGGTGATCCGGACGACGCGGCGGGGGAGACCCCGCCGCCGCCCGGCCGACGGGCGGACCCGGGGTCGAGACCCATCGACCCACCCGGGTGATTCGCTGGGCACACAGCAAACGCCGCCGGCGGTGATTCCCGAGATCCTCGGGAGTCACCGCCGGCGGCGTTTTTCGTAGGTTTCGGGCGGCCGCTGCACCCCGGCCCCGCCGTACTCAGCCGACGTCGGCCGGCTTCACGGTGGGCCCGGGGCCGTCGCCGCGGCGACGGCGCGGTCGGAACCGCTCGACGAACGTGTACCGGCGCTCGGCCAGGCTCGGTCGACCCCGGCGGCGCAGCGACGACGGGAGCAGCGTGGCGCGCAGTCGCGCGCCGCGCCCGGCCCGCGCGAGCAGGCCCTTGCGGATCGCCCGTACGTCCTCGCCCAGCCCGGCCTCCCGGGTCGGCGGGGTCTGCGCGTACAACAACCGCTCGGTGGCCAGCGCGACGCGCGGCAGCGCCTCGCGGGCCGCGAGCAGCGCGGCGGACTCGGGGTTCGCGGCGTCGTCCGCCGCCGCGGATCGCTCGGCGAGCACGAGCAACAACCGCTGCGCCGCCTGCCGCGGCGTCTCCCCGTCCGGTGCCGGATGGCCCAGGTCGCGGGCGGTGTCCAACACCTCGGCCCAGCCGCCGAGCACCGGCCCGGCACGATCACCGGGTTCGGTGTCCGCCCCGTCCGCCGCCACGTTTCGGGTCAGCGCGGCGAGTCGACGCCCCCTGACCCGGCCCCGGGCCAACATCGGCGCCGCCGCGAGCAGTACGACCAACAGGATCGCCGAGCCGATCAACAGCGCCCGGCCGGAGAACCAGGGCCCGTCCGAGGAACCGCCGGCGGTGACCGGCGCGGTGCTCGCGGACGCCGACGGCGTCGCGCTCTGCGAGCTCTGCGGCTGCTTCGTGGGCAGTTCGCCCGCGCTGCCCGGCGGCGCGGACGGCGCGACCGGCGCGACGTCCTGCTGGGCGTAGGAGGGCGAGTTGCCCCGTGAGGGGGTCGGCTCGAACCGGATCCAGCCCGCTCCGGCGAAGTACAGCTCCGGCCACGCGTGCGCGTCGTGGCTGCTGACCTTGTAGGTCAGATCGGTCTGCAGGGTGCCGGGGATGAAGCCGACCGCGACCCGGGCCGGGATGCCCAGCGTGCGGGCCATCACCGCCATCGCCGAGGAGAACTGTTCGCAGTAGCCGACCTTCTGCTCCAGGAAGTTCTCCAGCGCGGAGGCGCCGTTGCCCTGCGGGACCTTGGTGTCGTAGCGGAACTGGTTGGAGCGGGCGAACCACTCCTCCAGGTTGCGGGCCCGGTCGTAGGAGGTGCCGTTCCCGCCGATCTTGAGCGCCTGCTGACGGATCCGGTTCACCATGTCGGCCGGCAGCGGCAACGACACGTACGGCGCGAGGGAGGGCGGCGGCGGCCCGGCGGCCTTGAGCTGGGCCGGGGTCGGCTCGACGTCCAGGCTGGTCACCGTCCAGCCCAGCCCCCGGGTGTCCTGCTTGTTGTCGCCGAGCAGCAGCCGACCCTCGGGCTCGAACCGCCAACTGCCCTTCACCTGGACCTGCGACGCCGGGTAGGGCATCGGCAACGAGCCCTGCCGATACCCGTCGTTGGCCTCGATCCGGGTGGTCACCTCGGCGGTGCGCACTGCCGGGTCCAGTCCCGCGGGCTTGGGGAAGTCCTTCGGCACGTCGGTCAGTTGCCGTTCCGAGGGCTGCCAGGTGCGGCCGTCGAATCGGTCCAGGGAGGAGATCCGCAGGTAGATCGAGCCGGGGGTGGCCGCGTTGGTGCGGTAGCGCATCAGCTCGACGTTGTCCGCGCGGTTCAGTTCGTCGGAGAGCTTGACCACGGGGTTGATCGTGGTCAAGCGGTGCGACTGCGGTCCGTTGTCGGTCTTGTCGATCAGCCGGTTGGCGCTGAGCGGGATCAGTGCCGGGACGGCCACCGCCACCGCGAGCGCGGTCAGGCCGATCCGGCCGCCGCCGCGCGCGGGTGGGCGGTACTGGCGCGGCGGCGGATAGCCGGGCGGGGTCGGCGGGGTCAGTGGGCGACCCCAGCGCAACAACCGTTCCCGGCCCTCCGCGAGCAGCAGCAGCACGTAGGCCAGCGCCGCGATCAGGAAGATCGCCCAGCCCAGTCCGGACCGGGACAGCGCGGCCGGCACGCTGTAGAGGGCCAGCAACGGCAGGCCCGCGGGGGCCGCCTGGGCGTAGGTGACCGCGATCAGGTCCACGAGTACGGCCATGCCGCCCATCACCAGCAGCAGGATCGCGATGATCCCGGGCGAGGCCGGCGCGGGCGTGGTGAACTCGCGGATGTCCTGCCCGCCCACGCGCAGCAGTTGCACGAACGCGTCGATGCTGCTCGGGGTGGGGATCGGGCCGCTGGCGTCGGGCACGCAGACGAGCAGCAGATAGGGCACCAGCGCGGCGAGTTGGGTCAACCCCACGATCGGGCGGGGCACCCGGATGCGTCGGGCTCCCTCGCCGACCAGGGCGACCAGGAGGATCGCGCCCAGACCCTGGGCGATCCAGCCGCCCGCGTCGACCAGCGGGAGCAGCGAGGACGACGTCAGCGCGGTCGCGAGTCCCGCGACCAGGGCCAGGCGCAGCCGACCGGTCATGACCTTCCCCCTCCATCGACGGTGCCGCCCCCGACCGTGGGCGCCGCGCGCGGGCGCGGCGGGGGCGAGGGGTTGCCGGCGCTCGCGGGCGCGATGGGAGCACTCGCCCGCGAGGTGCCGGCGAAGGACATCGAACCGGCCGCGGCGGGGTCGCCCACTCGACCGGCCGAGCGCCACAGCTCGGACAACCGCGAACCGGCCCGGGCGGACAACACCCGCCAGCCGGCCTGGCGCAGCAGGGCCACCGCGCTGTCGTGCGGCAACGCGCCGGGTACCCGGCCCCACGTGCTCACGTCCAGGACGACCGCGACGCCGCGGCCGGAGCGGTGCCGGGCCCGACCGAGCCGCTTGACGTCGTCCTCGGTCAGCGCGCCGAGCACGGCCACGGTCAGCCCGCCGCCGTTGGGATCACGCAGTGCGGGCTCGGCCTGGTCGAGTGCGGCCACCGGCACGGTCTCCACCACGGCCAGCGCGTCCAGCAGGAAGCCCTCCAGGTCGCCGGGCGCGGCCCGGATCCCCTCCAGGTCCCCGGCCAGGGCGTCGCCCTCGGCGTCGAGCAGCCGGGTGGTGTAGCCGCGACGGCACAGGTGCACGCCCACCGAGGCGGCGGCCGAGACGACCCATTCGAAGGACGAGGCCGGTCCCTCGCCCACGTGCGCGCCCGCGCGCGTGTCGATCATCACGGTGGCCCGGTTCTGCCACGCCTGTTCCTCGCGGCGCACCATGAGTTCGCCGCGGCGGGCGGTGGAGCGCCAGTGCACCCGGCGCACGTCGTCGCCGTGCCGGTACTCGCGCGGGACCACGTCCTCCTCGCCGGACGCGGACACGTTGCGGGCGTGGCTGTCGCCGTAGCCGGTCCACTCGCCGCCCAGGTCCACCGCGGGCAGCGGTTGTACCGCCGGGGTGACCACCAGGGTGTCCCGCGCGGCGAAGGATCGGGTCAGTTCGCACATCCCGAACGGGTCGGCCATCCGCAACCGCAGCGGCCCGACCGGGAAGCGCCCGCGCAGGTCGGAGCGGACCCGGTAGGACACGTGCCGACTGCCGTGCGGCTCGATCCGGTCGAGCACGAACCGCGGTCGCGAGCCGAGCACGTAGGGCACGTGGTCCTCCAGCATCAGCAGGCCGGTGGGGATGCGCGAGACGTTGTCCACGCGCAGCCGTACCTGTGACTCGTGACCGGCCGCCACCCGGGGCGGTTCCAGCGCCCGGGCGCTGGTGACCAGGTGCCGGGTGCGGGCGACGATCAGTACCGACACCAGAGGCAGCGCGGTGAGCAGGAAACCGACCCGCAACAGGTCGCGTTGGCCCAGGATCACCGCGCAGATGCTCGCGGCGACCCCCGCCGCGAGGAAGGACCGCCCCCGCGTCGTCAGGCCGGACAGGGCGGTACGCACGTCAGCGCGCCGCCCCGGAGCCCGTGCCGCCGAGGCGACCGTCGGACGGCACCGGCGCGTAGCCCTGGTGCGCGGTGGGTGCCTGTGTCGGGTACGGCCGGCCGCCGTTGTGCTGCGGGACGCCACCGGGGTAGGGCAGGTGCGCGGGCGGCGCGGGCGGGACCTGTACGGTCTGCGGGGCGCCGATCCGACCCTGGGCCGGCGGGAGCTGCCCGTTCGGCGAGCCGGGGACCGGGACCTGGCGGACGATGTCGGCGACGATCTGCTCGGGGGTGCGCCGGGCCATCTGCGCGTCGGCGGTCGGCAGCAGCCGGTGTGCGAGCACCGCGACGGCCAGCGCCTGCAGGTCGTCCGGGAGCACGTAGTCGCGGTTGTCCAGCGCTGCCGCCGCGCGGGAGGCGCGGACCAGGTGCAGGGTCGCCCGCGGCGAGGCGCCCAGGCGCAGTTCGGGGGAGCGGCGGGTGGCGTCGACCAGGTCGACCGCGTAGCGCGCGACGGCCGGGGACACGTGCACCCGGCGCACCGTGTCCGCGAGTCGGACCAGGTCCTCGGCGTCGGCCACCGGGCTCAGGTCGGTCAGCGGCGAGCCGGCGCTGTGGCCGCCGATCATCCGCAGTTCGGCGTCCGCCGCGGGGTAGCCCATCGAGACCCGGGCCATGAACCGGTCCCGTTGTGCCTCGGGGAGAGGATACGTTCCCTCCATCTCCACCGGGTTCTGCGTCGCGATCACCATGAACGGCGCCTGCAGTTCGTAGGTGGTGCCGTCGACGGTGACCTGACGCTCGGCCATGCACTCCAAGAGCGCGGACTGGGTCTTGGGCGAGGCCCGGTTGATCTCGTCGCCGACCACGATGTTCGCGAAGATCGCGCCGGGCTTGAACTCGAACTCGCGCTTCTCCTGGTCGAAGACGCTGACTCCGGTGATGTCGGAGGGAAGCAGGTCCGGGGTGAACTGGACCCGGCGCATCTCGCAATCGACCGAGCGCGCGAGGGCCTTCGCGAGCATCGTCTTGCCGACTCCCGGAACGTCCTCGACGAGCAGGTGGCCCTCGGCCAGCAATACGGTCAAGGCGAGGCGGACGACCTCGGGCTTGCCCTCGATCACGGTCTCCATGGCCCCGCGGATCCGATCGGTGGTGACCGTCAGATCCCCCAGACCGGCCTGATCGTTGAACGTCGACACCCGTGCCCCTCCCTGGAACCGCGTTGTGCACGCCCTGGGTAGGGCCACAGGCCGATTCTCCCGGTCGCGTGCGCTGCCGTCACCCCGTTGGCCGGCCCGGACGACGCACGATGCGACTCCGGAGGGTAGTCGACGCGCCGCAGGGACGATCCGGTCGGCAGAAAATGGCTCGGCCGAGACGGGACGGTCTCCTCGATAGTGCCGCGCCGAGCCGGAATTCGGGTCGGCAGGATCGGGGCGACGGACCCTAGGACTGTTCGGGAGCGTCTTCCGGTTGCACGTCCGGGAGGGGGAAAACCTCGCGCAACAGGCCGGTGGTGACGTCGTATACGAACCCGCGCACCGTGTTGTTGTGCAGCAGGAACGGTGACCTGCGCACCCGGTTCATCGACTGGCGCACGTCGCCGTCGAGATCGACGAACGCCTCGACCGCCCACTGCGGGCGCAGACCGGTGTCGGCCTCCAGTTCGCGGCGGAAGTCCTCGGTCACGGTGAGCATGCCGCACCGGGTGTGGTGGATCAGCACGACCTGTGTGGTGCCCAGGTGTCGCTGACTGATGGTCAGCGAACGCACCACGTCGTCGGTGACCACGCCGCCCGCGTTGCGGATCACGTGCGTGTCACCGAGTTCGAGTCCGAGCATCGCGTGCACGTCCAGGCGGGCGTCCATGCAGGTGACGACTGCGGTGTGTCGGACCGGCATCGCGGACATGCCGGGATCGCGGTACTTCTCCGCATAGTGGCGGTTGGCAGCGACAAGACGATCGACCATGGTCAGGACCGTACCGATCCCGGCCGTCTTTCGCCTCGTGGGGGGAGTCACACTGCCCGCGCGTCGAGGGTCTCGTCACCATTTCGGGTCTATGAGTGCCAATCCCGAAATGGGAGGTTCGTACCGGGAGCCCAATGCTGCGGAGGTGGAAACCCGCGCCCGATGTGGGGGAGTGGCGTGCGGGGGGCGCGCAATCGGGTGGTTCTCCCGACGTACCCCTTCTGACCTGGGCTTTTATCCCGGATGGGAACAGAGTGACGCGCCCGAAAAGGGTTGACCGTGGGGTTTGGTGGAGTAGAGTGGCGGGAAATGGAGCTGAAAAGCTCCACGTGGCGGCCGGAGGTGCTCGGTGTTCCTGGGCACGTACGAGCCCCGGTTGGACGAAAAAGGCCGGCTGATCCTGCCGGCCCGGTTCCGGGACGAGCTGGCGGAGGGCCTTGTGATCACAAAGGGGCAGGAACGCTGCCTCTATGTGTGGCCCATCGCGGAGTTCACCCGGATCGCCGAACAATTGGGCCGCGCCCCGGTGACCTCCAAGGCCGCCCGGGACTACACGCGCGTCTTCTACGCGGGTGCCTCCGACGCGGTGCCGGACAAGCAGGGGCGGGTGCTGGTGCCGCAACCGCTGCGGGACTACGCCGGGCTCGACCGGGACAGCCGCGACTGCGTGGTGATCGGGACCAACACCCGGGTCGAGCTGTGGGCGGCGAAGACCTGGCACGACTACCTCGCGGAGCAGGAGCAGTCCTTCGCCGAGCTGTCCGAGGAGGTGCTGCCCGGCCTGCTGTGACCGAGGCGGCGACGCCCGGTGCCGCGCCCTCTCCCGCACCCCTCCCGAACGCGATCTCGACCGCGGCGCACCTGCGGCGAGGTCTCCACCCGCTCCGAGCTTTCTGGCACTCCTTCCCCGGTGCCAGAGGTCACTTCCCCAGACGAGCGGGCGGGGACCTGGCGGCATGTTCTCCCGGCACCTCGCGACCCAGCCTCTAGACTGCGGGTTTCCGCACGACGAAGGGCCCGGAGTGAACGCGACGATGGTGGAGGGGCCGTGACGGCGCCCGCCCACATTCCGGTCCTGCTGGAACGGTGCGTCGAACTGCTCGCCCCCGCGCTGCGCGCGCCCGGAGCGGTCGTGGTGGACGCGACGCTGGGGATGGGCGGGCACAGCGAAGCCCTGCTGACGGCCTTCCCCCAGGCACGGCTGATCGGCCTGGACCGCGACCCCGAGGCGCTGGAGCGCTCCGGCGCCCGGCTGGCGGGCTTCGGCGAACGGGCCACGCTGGTGCACGCGGTCTACGACGAACTGCCGCAGGTGCTCGACCGACTGGGCATCGAGCGGATCGACGGTATCCTGTTCGACCTCGGGGTCTCCTCGCTGCAACTGGACCGGGCCGATCGCGGCTTCGCCTACGCGCAGGACGCGCCGCTGGACATGCGGATGGACCCGACCGTGGGCATCACCGCGGCCGACATCCTCAACAGCTACACCGCCGGCGATCTGGCCCGGATCCTGCGCGACTTCGGCGAGGAGCGGTTCGCCCGCCGGGTCGCCGACGCGATCGTGCGCGAGCGGGAGAAGGAGCCGTTCACCAACAGCGCGCGGCTGGTCGACATCGTGCGCACCGCGATCCCGGCCGCCACGCGGCGCACCGGCGGCAACCCGTCCAAGCGCACGTTCCAGGCGCTGCGCATCGAGGTCAACGGCGAACTCGCGGTCCTGGAGCGCGCGTTGCCCGCGGCGGTGCGGGCGCTGGCGCTGCACGGGCGGATCGTGGTGATGTCCTACCACTCGCTGGAGGACCGGATGACCAAGCGGGTGCTCGCGGCCGGCGCCACCAGCAAGGCGCCGCCGGACCTGCCGGTGGTCCCGGAGGACCTGCAGCCCCGGCTGGAGTTGCTCACCCGCGGCTCGGAGAAGGCGAGCGAGCGGGAGAACGCGGACAACCCGCGCGCGGCCTCGGTGCGGCTGCGAGCGGCGGAACGGGTGCGGGAAGACCTGTGAATCGGGGCGGCGGACGGGGGAGCCGGGGATGAGCGGCGCGGCAAGGACGATGACCCGGATCCGGCTGGCCGCACACCAGGCCAAGGGTTCGACGCGCACCCCGTTCGTGGTGCTCGTGGTCGGCCTGCTCGGTGGTGGCCTGCTGTCCCTGCTGCTGCTCAACACCGCGCTCAACCAGGGCTCGTTCGAGTTGGGCCGGTTGCAAAAGCGCCAGGACCAGCTCACCGACGACCGGGAGGCGCTCCAGCGGGAGCTGGACGCCAAGGCCGCACCGGGCGACCTCGCGCGACGCGCCCAGGAACTGGGCCTGGTCCCGGGCGGCAGCCCGGTGTTCATCGATCCGGCGACCGGACGAGTGCTCGGCGTCCCGAAGCCGGCCACGTCCAAGCCGCCGCTGGTGCCCGAAACACCGGTTGCCCCGGTGTCGCCGGCGGCCCCCACGTCGCCCGCACCGCCGCCGGCGGCCGGTGGCGGGCCGGGGGCACCCGTGTCGGCCGGGCCGACCTCGGCCGGTGCCTCCGGCACGCCCGAGGCCACCGCGTCGGCTGCGCCGGCCGCCGAGGCGCCGGTCGCCTCGGCCGGCTCCACGACGCCGGAAGCGACCCGTTGACGGTGTTCGCCGCACCCCGGTTCGCCCACCCCGGCGACCGGCCCACCCGGCTCGACGGGCCGGCTCGGTGCCGGGCGCGCGGCCTTGTCCTTCCGGCTTTCCTCGACCATGTCGGACGAGGTGCGGGCCGCGGTCGGCGGTGCTGCGGCGGCGTCGAACCGCCGGGGGGTGCGCGTTTTCGGGTGGCCGGGTCCGGGTGGGGCCGCCGGTGGGTGGGCCTCGGGCGCGGGCGCGGGTGTGGTGTGTTCGGTGGGCGGGGTGGTCGGATGATCTCCCGTCCGGTGTGCGTGGTGTCGTCGGTTGCTCGGGTTCGGGTGCCGTCGCCGGTCGGCCGGTCGCCCGGTGGCGGGATCGGGCGACGTGGTGCGGCCGGGAACGGCGCCGCCCGCTCGTTCGCTCGTTGTACGTATGAGTCGCCGTGAGTGGCGTGCGGCCCAATTCAGGTGAAGGGACCTCGCGTTGACCGACGGACGCCGTGACCCCCGTGATCCGCGTGATCCCGACGAGCCGCGTTCGGCCGGCCGGGCCCGCCCGGAGCGTGGCGCCGACCCGGCCGCGTCCTCGGACCGCCGGCCCCGGCCGGCCGCCCGGCCGCGCCCGGCCGACGGCTCGGGTGCGCCGGACGGGCGACGCCCGCGTGCCGACCCGCCCGTGCCGCGTGGCGCGCGCCCGCGCACGGGCGACGACGGGCGGGGCGAGTCCGGGGCGGGTCGGCCTCGGGCGGGTGCCGGGGGGCGGGGCGGTGCCGGTGTGGGTGGGCCCCGCGAAGGTGTCGGGGAGCCAGGCGAGTCCGGTTCCCGGGCCCCGCGTTCGGGTTCGCGTCGGCCCGGTGGCGAGGACGCGTCGTCGGCGCGCCGCGGTGGTCGGGCCGCCGACTCCGACGCGCCTCGGGCGGGCCGTTCGGGCGCCCGGGATGCCGGGGCCGGCGCGCGACCGGCTCGGCCGCGTGGCGGCGATGCGACGGAGGCGGGCGGGCGGCCGGCTCGGCCGCGCTCGGGTGAGGTCGGGGCGGGTGGCGAGGGTTCGGCACGGTCGGGTGCCTCGGGTGGGCGGGAGGGCCGACCACGTGCGGGTGACGCGGCCTCCGGTGGGCGGTCGGCGCGCCCGGGGGGCGGCGAATCGGCCTCCGGTGGGCGGCCCGGTCGACCGCGGCCCGGCGCCGGTGCCTCGGGTGGGCTCTGGTCGCGGTTGCGGGCCGGGGACGCGGGCTCGGGTGGGCGTTCGGCCCGGCCCGGGGACGCGGGCTCGGGCTCGGGAGCGCGTGGCCGGGACGGTGCCGCGGCGGCCGGTGGGCGGTCGGTGCGCCCGCGCGGCGGAGCGGCGGACGGTGACCGGTCGAGTCGCTCGGGCGCGGGCGACGGTGGATCCGGCGCGGGTGCGGCCGGGGCCGGGCGGCGGGCGGGTGAGGGCGCCGCGCGGTCTCGCGAGGAACGTTCGGCCGCGCGGCGACCCCGGCCGAGGTCGAGCGAGGCACCGGTCGAGGGTGGCGCGGGGGCGCGTCCCGGCCCGCGGCCGCGCCCTCGGCCGGACGCGCGCGGGGTCGAGGCGCCCGGCCGGCCGGAACGCGTGCGGCGTCCGCGCCCGACCGGCGGTGAGGGTGCGCGCGGCGCTCGGGACGCCGCTCGGGCCGACCACGCCGGCGCTCGCCCGGTGCGCCCGGCCCGACCGCGCCCGGGGGCGGCCCGGCCCGGTCGCACCCGCGACGCGCATCCGGCCGGCCGGCCTCGGCCCGCCGTGCGGATGGGCGACCCGCGCAAGCGGCTGCGGATCGGGCTGATCGCGCTCGGCGTGGTGCTGACCCTGTTCGCCGGCCGACTGCTCCAGTTGCAGGCCCTGGACGCGCCCGCCTATGCCGCACAGGCCGCCGCCAAGCGCACCCAGACGGTCAACGTCCCGGCCGAACGCGGCTCGCTCACCGACGCCTTCGGGGTCAGCCTGGCCAAGTCGGTGGACGCGTACGACGTCACCGCCGACCCGGCCCAGGTGCAGAAGTACGACCCGCACGCCACCGCGCTGGCGCTGGCCCCGCTCGTGAACGGCGACCCGGTCGCCATCGAGGAGAAGTTGCGCACCCCCAAGTCGCGCTACGTGGTGCTCGCCGCACAGGTCGAGCCCGCGGTGTGGAACCACATCCGCCAGGTGCAGAAGGACCTGGGCAAGGTACGCCGCAACGACCTGGTCGGCATCTACTCGACCAAGCACAGCAAGCGGGTCTACCCGGCCGGACCGGTCGGCGCGAACCTGGTCGGCTTCGTCAACGCCACCGGCCACGGCGGCGGCGGCCTGGAGATGACCCTGGACGGCCGACTGGCGGGCAAGGACGGCCGGACCACCCAGGAGATGGTCTACGGCCGTCGGGTGCCCACCTCCGACCTCACCGGCCGCGAGGCGGTGCCCGGCGCCGACGTACAACTGACCGTCTCGCGCGACCTCCAGTGGTACGCCGAGCAGTTGATCGGCGCCAAGGTGACCGAGACCAAGTCCGAATCCGGCACGGTCGTGGTCCAGGACGTGCGCACCGGACAGATCCTGGCGATGGCCACCGCGCCCGGCTACGACCCCAACCACATCGGCCCCGGCGACGTGCACAACCTCGGCAACCGGGCCGTCGAGGAAGCCTACGAGCCGGGCAGCACCGGCAAGGTGATGACCATGGCCGCGGTCATCCAGGAGGGCCGGGCCACCCCCGGCACGCACGTGACCGTGCCGAACCGACTCGCGCGCGCCGACCAACTGTTCAAGGACGAGCACGACCACCCCACCCAGCAGCTCACCCTGGCCGGCGTGCTGGCCAAGTCCAGCAACATCGGCACGATCCTGGCCTCGGAACAACTCTCGCCCAACCGGGCCGAGGCCAACGCCAAGCTGCACGACTACCTGACCCGGTTCGGCGTCGGACAGCCCTCCGGGCTGAAGTTCCCGGGCGAGACCCCCGGCATCCTGGCCCAGCCGCAGAAGTGGAACGGCAGCCAGCAGTACACGATCCCGTTCGGCCAAGGTCTGTCGGTCAACTCGGTCCAGGCCACCTCGGTGTTCCAGACCATCGCCAACGGCGGCGTGCGGATCGAACCGAGCCTGGTCAAGGGCAGCACCGGCCCGGACGGGAAGTTCAAGCCCGCCGAGGCACCCAAGTCGAACGTGGTGGTCAGCCCGGAGACCGCCCGCCAGGTGAGCGACATGCTGGAGACGGTGGTCGCCGACGACGGCGGCACCGGCAAGAACGGCCGGATCCCCGGCTACCGGGTCGCGGGCAAGACCGGCACCGCGAACCGGGTCGACCCCAAGACCGGCCGCTACAACGGCTACACGACGTCCTTCATCGGCTTCGCCCCGGCGGACAACCCGCAGGTCGTGGTGTCCGTCACGCTCCAGGCGCCGGGCATCGACGGCGGCGGCGGCAGCCTGTGCGCACCGGTGTTCCAACAGGTGATGACGTTCGCCCTGCAGAGCCGCCGGATCGCCCCGAGCGGCAGCGCGCCGCTGGACCTGCCGATCGAGTGGTGAGGGTGCCGCGCCCGTTCGCGACGGCTTCCCCGTCGCCGGTCGCGGCACCACCGAGGACGAGTCGACGGCCCAAAGCGCGGTAGCCTGCCCGCCGTGCCCAACCGTGATCTGCGCCGCCCAGCCGAGGTGCGCCCCCAACCGCTGACCGGCCTGGCCGGGTTCGTCTCCGTCCCCCTCACCGGCGCCCCGAGCGACCCGGAGACGACGCTGACGGGTGTCACCCACGACTCGCGGGCCGTGCGCCCGGGGGATCTGTACGCCGGGCTTCCCGGCGAGAACTTCCACGGTGCCGCGTTCGCCGGACAGGCCGCCGCGGCAGGGGCGGTGGCCCTGCTGACCGACCCCGCGGGCGCCGAACTGGCCGCCGACAGCGGCCTGCCGACCCTGGTGGTCGCCGATCCGCGCGGCCGACTGGGTGAGATCGCCGCCTGGGTCTACGGGCGGCCCGCGCAGGACCTGGTGTTGTTCGGCGTCACCGGCACCAACGGCAAGACCACCACCGCCTACCTGCTCGACGGCGGACTGCGCGCCGGCGGCGGCACGACCGGGGTGATCGGCACGGTCGAGACCCGGATCGGCGAGGAGGTGGTGCCCAGCGTGCGCACCACCCCCGAGGCCACCGACGTGCAGGCGCTGCTCGCGTCGATGCGGGAGAACGGCGTCACCGCCGCGGTCATGGAGGTCTCCAGCCACGCGCTGGCGCTGGGCCGGGTGGACGGCACCGTCTACGACGTCGCGCTGTTCACCAACCTGTCCCAGGACCACCTGGACTTCCACGCGTCCATGGAGGAGTACTTCGAGACCAAGGCCGAGCTGTTCACCCCGCGCCGCTCGCGGATCGGCGTGATCGACGTGGACGACGCCTACGGGCGTCGGCTCGCGAAGACGGCGAGCGTGCCGGTGCTGACCGTGTCCGCGGCGGGCGCCCCGGAAGCCGACTGGCGGGCCGAGGACATCGACCCGGGCCCGGACGGCAGCCGCTTCACCGTGGTGGGCCCGGACGGGCAGAAGGCCGAGGCGAGCGTGCGGCTGGCCGGCACGTTCAACGTCTCCAACGCGCTGCTGGCGATCGTCGCGCTGACCGCGGGCGGCGTATCGCTCGCGGACGCGGTCGAGGGCGTGGGCCGCACCCCGGGCGTGCCCGGGCGGATGGAGCGGGTGGACGCGGGGCAGTCGTTCCTGGCCCTGGTCGACTTCGCGCACACCCCGGACGCGGTGGAGACGCTGCTGGGCGCGCTGCGCCCGGTGACCGCCGGCACGCTGACCATCGTGCTCGGCGCGGGCGGCGACCGGGATCGGGCCAAGCGCCCGCTGATGGCCGCCGCCGCCGCCCGGTTCGCCGACCGGGTCGTGCTCACCAGCGACAACCCGCGCTCGGAGGATCCGTCGGCGATCCTGGCCGAGATGCTCACCGGCATCCCGGGCCTCGCCGACCCGCACGGCAGCGTGCTGGTCGAGCCGGATCGGGTCGCGGCGATCGGGCTCGCGGTGGAGCAGGCCGGCCCGGGCGACACGGTCGTGGTCGCGGGCAAGGGACACGAGCAGGGCCAGGAGTTCGCGAACGGGGTCAAACACCCCTTCGACGACCGCGTCGAGCTGCGTCGCGCGGCGGCCAGAACCATGCACGGCGGCCCCGCGTCCCCGAAGCAGTCCGACGATGCGAGGATCGTGGCTCCCGCACCATCAACGCACACCCCGACGTCCGAGACCCCGAACCCAGGCGTCCCGGCGACCGGCACCTCGCGTGCCGAGGAGACGAACCAGTGATTTCCACCACTCTTGCCGAGATCGCGAAAGCTCTCGGAGGGCGGCTCGCGGGCGACGCGGACCCGAACGCCCGCATCACCGCCGAGGTGGTCGTGGACTCCCGCAAGGTCGGCCCCGGCTCGCTGTTCGCGGCCGTGCGCGGCGAACACGTCGACGGGCACGACTACGGGCGCGCCGCGATCGAGGCCGGTGCCGTCGCGGTCCTGGCCGACCACGACCTCGATGTCCCGGCGATCGTCGTGGACGACGTGGTCCGCGGTCTGGGCGTGCTCGCCCGGGTGATCACCGGCCGACTGCCGAACACCACGGTGATCGCGTTGACCGGGTCCTCCGGCAAGACGAGCACCAAGGACCTGATCGGCCAGGTGCTCGCCCGCATGGGTCCCACGATCGCCCCGAGCGGCAACTTCAACACCGAGATCGGCCTGCCGCTGACCGTCCTCGGCGTGACCGAGGAAACCCGATACCTGGTCGCCGAGATGGGCGCACGCCACATCGGCGACATCGCCTACCTGTGCGAGATCACCCCGCCGCGGATCGGCCTGGTGCTCAACGTCGGCTCCGCGCACATGGGCGAGTTCGGCGGTCGCGAGGGCATCGCCCGGGCCAAGGGCGAACTCGTCGAGGCGCTGCCCGCCGACGGCGTGGCGGTGCTCAACCAGGACGACCCGCTCGTGCGGGCGATGGCGCAGCGCACCAAGGCCCGCGTGGTCACCTTCGGCGAGAGCGCGAAGGCGGACGTACGGGCCGAGAACGTGACACTCGACGAGCAGGGCCGAGCCTCCTTCACGCTGTGCGTGCCGGAGGGCAGTGCGCCGGTGATCTTGCGCCTGTACGGTGAGCACCACGTGGCGAACGCTCTCGCGTGTGCCGCGGTGGCACGCGAAGTGGGCATGACCGTCGAGGACATCGCGGCGGCCCTCGGCGCTGCCGGTACGATCTCCCGCTGGCGGATGGAAGTGACCCGCAGGGACGACGGGGTGACCGTCGTGAACGACGCGTACAACGCCAACCCCGAGTCGATGCGAGCCGCGCTCAAGGCGCTCGTCGCGATGGCGGGCGGCAATCGTACGTTCGCCGTGCTGGGCGAGATGCGTGAGCTGGGCGAGGAGTCGCTGACCGAGCACGATGCGATCGGGCGACTCGCGGTACGCCTGAACATCCACCGGCTGGTGGCCGTGGGCGGCAGGGAGGCCGCCTGGATCGACATGGGCGCGAAGAACGAGGGTTCGTGGGGTGAGGAGTCGGTGCTGGTGCCCGACGTAGAGGCGGCCGTCGAACTACTCCGGGGCGAACTGGCCCCGGGCGACGTCGTACTGGTGAAGGCGTCCCGAGGGGTGGCCCTGGAACGGCTCGCGGCCGCGCTGTTGGCGGACGCCGCCGGGGACGACGTGAGCAACGCGGAGGTGCACGGGTGAGGGCCATCCTCATCGCCGGCGGCATCGCCCTGGTGTTGTCGCTGATCGGTACGCCGCTCGCGATCCGGATCCTGGTCAAGCGTGGCTACGGCCAGCTCATCCGGGACGACGGTCCGGCCGGACACCACAGCAAGCGGGGTACGCCCACCATGGGCGGCGCGGTGATCATCCTGGCGGCGCTGGCGGGTTACGGCGGCGCCAAGGCGATCACCCTGGAGACACCCAGCGCGTCCGCGCTGCTGGTGCTGTATCTGATGGCGGGCCTGGGCCTGGTCGGCTTCGTCGACGACTTCATCAAGATCGTCAAGCAGCGCAGTCTGGGTCTGCGGGCCAAGGCCAAGCTGGCCGGACAGTCCTTCGTGGGCATCTCGTTCGCGCTCCTGGCGATCCAGTTCAAGGACGCGCGCGGGTTCACCCCGGCGTCCACACACCTGTCCTTCGTGCAGGACACCGCGCTCGACCTGACGCCGGTGTTCTTCGTGATCTGGGCCTACATCCTGATCGCCGGGCACTCCAACGGCGTCAACCTCACCGACGGTCTGGACGGTCTGGCGACCGGGGCCTCGGTGATCGTGTTCGGCGCGTACACCTTCATCGGGGTCTGGCAGTACGGCCAGTCCTGCCTGAACGCGCCCGGCGTGGGCTGTTACGACGTGCGCGATCCGCTGGACCTGGCGATCGTGTCCGCGGCGATGATGGGTTCGTGTTTCGGCTTCCTGTGGTGGAACACGTCACCGGCCAAGATCTTCATGGGCGACACCGGTTCGCTCGCACTCGGCGGCGCGCTCGCCGGGCTGGCCATCCTGACCCGCACCGAGCTGTTGTCCGCGCTCATCGGCGGCCTGTTCCTGATTATCTCGCTGTCGGTGATCATCCAGGTGGGCTACTTCAAGATGACCGGCAAACGGGTGTTCAAAATGGCGCCACTCCAGCACCATTTCGAACTCAAGGGGTGGACCGAAGTACTCATCGTGGTTCGGTTCTGGATCATCGCCGGCCTGTGCGCCATTCTCGGGATCGGCATCTTCTACGCGGGCTGGGTTACGGGAACTTAAAGAGACGTGAGTAAGACAGACCTGAGCACCTTCACCCATCACGGTGCGCCGTGGGCCGAGTTGTCGTTCTGTGTCGCGGGCACCGGGGTCACCGGTGCCTCCGCGGCCCGGGCGCTGCACGGCCTGGGCGCGCGCGTCGTGGCGATCGACGGCGTCGACGACGACAACGCCCGGCGGCGCGCCGAGGAACTGCGCGCGGTGGGCGTCGAGGTGCGCCTGGGCGACGACGAGAGCCTGCCGGAACGGGTGGACGTACTGATCGCCTCGCCCGGACTGCGGCCCACCAAGCCGCTGTTCGCCGCCGCGCGCGCGGCGAGTGTGCCGGTGTGGGGGGATGTCGAACTGGCCTGGCGGCTGCGGCCGCGGGAGAACCCCGCGCCGTGGCTGGCGATCACCGGCACCAACGGCAAGACCACGACCGTGCGCATGCTCGCCTCGATCCTGGAGGCGTCCGGCAAACGGGTCGCGGCGGCCGGCAACGTGGGCACGCCCGTGGTGGACGCGGTGCTCGCCCGCGACGGGGACGGCGAACCCGCCTACGACGTACTCGCGTTGGAGTTGTCCAGCTTCCAACTGCACTGGCTGCCGACCTGGGAGGAAAGCCCCAAGGACGACGCCGGCGCGCCGCGGATGCTGGCCGCGGCGGTGCTCAACATCGCGCCGGACCACCTGGACTGGCACGGCTCGCCGGAGGCGTACGCGGCGGACAAGGGCCGAATCTACGGCGGTTGCCAGATCGCCTGCGTGTACAACCTGGCCGACCCGCAGACCGAGCAGCTCGTGCACGAGGCCGAGGTCGAGGAGGGCTGCCGCGCGGTCGGCTTCGGGCTCGGCCCGCCGAGCCTGTCCAACTTCGGGGTGGTCGAGGATCTGCTCGCCGACCGGGCGTTCGTGGCCGATCGGCACAGCACGGCCGCCGAGTTGGCCACCGTGGGCGATGTGAACCCGCCCGCGCCGCACAACGTGGCGAACGCGCTGGCCGCCGCCGCGCTGGCCCGCGCCTACGGCGTGCCGCCGGTGGCGGTGCGCGACGGGCTGCGCGCGTTCCGGCCGGACGCGCACCGGATCGCGCACGTGGCGACGGTGGCCGGTGTCGACTACGTGGACGACTCCAAGGCCACCAACGGCCATGCCGCGGCGGCCTCACTGGCCGCCTACCGGGACATCGTGTGGATCGCGGGCGGCCTGGCCAAGGGCGCCTCGTTCGACGACCTGGTCTCCGGCGCGAAGAACCGGCTGCGCGCGGTGGTGCTGATGGGCGCCGACCGTGCGGTGATCAAGGACGCGCTCGCGCGACACGCCCCCGATGTCCCCGTGGTCGAGGTCGCCGCGACCGACACTGGGGCCATGGAACTGGTGGTGGGTGAGGCGGCGGCGCTGGCGCGGCCCGGGGACACCGTGCTGCTCGCGCCCGCGTGCGCGTCGATGGACATGTACGCCAACTACGGAAAGCGCGGCGACGCCTTCGCCGACGCGGTTCGCGGACTCGACCCAGCGGCCGGCTGACCGGGCGAGCGATGGCCGCCGGTCCGCAGACTCGCGAGGCACGCCCCACGCCCACCGCCGACAAGCGGCGGCCGCGGGGCGGTTCGCGGTTGCCCAAACCGCGCGCCGACCCGGCGCGCGCGCCCGGATCGGCGCGCCGCGAGGTGCGCCGGGCCCTGGACAGCCCGCTCACCGCCTACTACCTGCTGCTCGGCTCGGGCCTGCTGCTGACCGTGCTGGGTCTGGTGATGGTGCTCTCCGCGTCGCAGATCACCTCCCGGACGATCTACGGCTCCTTCGACGCGATCTTCACCAAGCAGTTGATCGCGGTCGCGATGGGCTTCCCGTTGATGTGGATCGCGTCACGTCTGCCGCTGCGCTGGTATCGCCGGTTGGCCTATCCGTTCCTGATCGGCTGCGTCGGCGCGCTGTGCCTGGTCCTGGTGCCCGGTCTGGGCATCGAGGTGAACGGCAACCGGAACTGGATCGGCTTCGGCTCGTTCCAGATCCAGCCCTCCGAGTTCGCCAAGCTGGGCCTGGTGTTGTGGGGGGCCGACGTGCTCACCCGCAAGCGCCGGCTGCTCGGCCGGTGGCGGCACATGTTCGTCCCGCTGCTGCCCGGGGCCATGGTGATCCTGTTCCTGGTGCTGCTCGGTGGTGACATGGGCACCGCGATGATCATCACCGTGCTGGTGCTCGCGCTGTTGTGGATCGCCGGCGCGCCCGGCCGGTTGTTCGCCATGGCGATCGCCGTGGTGTCCGTGCTGGCCACCGTGCTGATCGTGCTCAAGCCGCACCGGGCCGCCCGCTTCGCGGGATTCCTGGACCCGTTCTCCGACCCCAACGGCAGCACGCTGCAGGCCGCCCAGGGCATCTATTCGCTCGCCACGGGCGGTTGGTTCGGCAGTGGAATCGGGACAAGCTACGGCAAATGGGGCACTTTGCCCGAGGCGCATACAGACTTCATCTTCGCCGTCATCGGCGAGGAATTGGGTCTGGTGGGGACGCTGTCCGTACTCACCCTCTTCGCGGCCCTAGGCTATGCAGGTATCCGCGTCGCGAGTCGCACGAAAGACCAGTTCGTACGGCTCGCCGCGGGTGGCGCGACCGCGTGGATCATGGCCCAGGTCATGATCAACGTCGGGGCGGTGCTCGGCCTGCTGCCGATCGCCGGAGTGCCGTTGCCATTGGTGTCCTACGGAGGTTCCGCCCTGCTTCCGACCATGTTCGCCGTGGGCATGCTGTTGTCCTTCGCCCGAGGTGAGCCAAAGGCCGAGGCGGCGCTCGCCGCACGCGGGCCCGGGGCGGTTCGTCGAGCGTTCGCGCGGATCCTGCCGCGCAGGGATGGGTGAATCAGGTGCATGTCGTCCTTGCCGGCGGAGGAACCGCCGGGCACATCGAGCCCGCTCTGGCATTGGCGGACGCGCTGCGCCGCCAGAACCCCAATGTGGGTATCACGGCGCTCGGCACGGCCAAGGGCCTGGAGACCAAGCTCGTTCCCGCTCGCGGCTACGAACTCGCGTTGATCCCGGCCGTGCCGTTGCCGCGCAAGCCCACGCCCGAGCTGATGACCGTTCCCGGTCGCCTGCGCGGCACCATCCGCGAGGCCGCGGCGGTCCTGGAACGGACCAACGCGTCCTGCCTGGTCGGCTTCGGCGGCTACGTCGCGCTGCCGGGCTACCTCGCGGCCAAGCGCCAAGGGGTGCCCACGGTGGTGCACGAGGCCAACGCCCGGCCGGGCCTGGCCAACAAGATCGGCGCCCGCTACACCCGATTCGTCGCGGTGAGCACGCCGGACAGCAAACTGCGCGGGGCCCGCTACATCGGCATCCCGCTGCGCCGGGCGATCGCCACGCTGGACCGCAACGCGCTGCGCGACGAGGCCCGCGCGATGTTCGGCCTGGACCCGATGCGGCCCACGCTGCTGGTGTTCGGCGGTTCGCAGGGCGCCCGACGGCTGAACGAGACGCTCGCCGCCACCGCCCAGCAACTGCTCGCCGAGGGCGTCCAGGTGCTGCACGCGGCCGGGCCCAACAACGAACTCAAGATCAGCTCGCCGCCCGGCGGCCCGGCCTACGTCGTGGTGCCCTACCTCGACCGGATGGACCTGGCCTACGCGGCGGCCGACATGGTGCTGTGCCGGGCGGGCGCGATGACCTGCGCCGAGCTGGCCGCGGTCGGCCTGCCCGCGGCCTACGTACCGCTGCCGATCGGCAACGGCGAGCAACGGCTGAACGCGCAGCCCGTGGTCAAGGCCGGTGGCGGCCTGCTGGTCGACGACGCCGACCTGACGCCGGACTGGATCCGCTCCTTTGTGCTGCCGGTGCTCACCGACGCGCGCAGGCTGCACGACATGGGCAAGGCGGCGGCCGAGTTCGGTCGGCGCGACGCCGACGAGGAACTGGTCCGGATGGTCCACGAGGCGATCGCCGCCGCGCGATTGCCGCAGTAGTCGCAGGCCGAGGAGCGTTCTTGCCCGAGACGAGGGAGCGCGCGCCGGGGCGTCCGGCCAAGGCCGGGCGCGGCCCGCGGCGGCGCTGGACCAATCTGCGCCCGCTCCTCGTCCTGGTGCTGCTCGTGTTGCTCGCCGGGGCCGGGTGGGGGATCGTCTATCACTCGCCCCTCCTGGACACCCGCACGGTGGCCGTCGGCGGAACGGGCACGCTGCCCCGGGATCAGGTCGCCCGGGTCGCGGCGGTGCCCATCGGCGAGCCGCTGGCCGGGATCGACCTCGACGCGATCTGGGCCCGGGTGGCCGCGATCCCGCGGGTCGCCTCGGCGCACGTCGAGCGGGACTGGCCGCACACCGTGCGGATCTCGGTGCGCGAACGGGTGACCGCGCTGGTCGTGCCGGCCGCGGGCCGCTACGCGGAGTTCGACAAGGACGGCGTACGGTTCGGTACGGTGGACGCCGCACCGGTGGGGGTGCCGGTGGTCGAGACCGACGCCGACACGGTGAGTCGGGAAACACTACGGGGGGTGGTCCAGGTGGTCACGGCATTGCCACCGCCGGTCGCCCAACGTGTGCGCGACATCACCGCGCGAACCCGGGACGACATCGTGCTCGTGCTGGACAAGGGCGAGACCGTGGTGTGGGGCGGAGCCGAAGCGTCCGACCGCAAGGCTCTCGTGCTCGCGGCGCTGTTGCCACGACCGGCGAAGTTCTACGACGTCAGCGCGCCCGACGCGCCGGTGACCCGGACCCAACCGTTTCCCTCGGTGGCGCCGCCCGCGCCCGCCCAGCCGTTACCCCCGGTCGCACCCGCCGCGGCGGTTTCGACCCCGATCACGCCGTGACGAGGAGCGGAAGCACCCCGGCACTGCGATAAAACAATAGGGACAGGTTCGGCGTGTTCGTTGAACCGTGTCCGATGGGGACCTAGTGTCGGCCTAGCCCCCAGGTTGACAAAGCAGTAATCCGCACCGTTCGCATCGGCGGCGTTCGATGCGAATCGGTGTAACTCTATACCTGAGGGTGAGGGTTTTGGTGGCTCGCGGAAATCGCGTCCCGACCTCCCCAAGTCGGCAAATGTCGGCATGCCGGAACCACGGCACGCCGACCGGAACTCGAGGCGAGAGGCCTTCGACGTGGCAGCACCCCAGAACTACCTCGCAGTCATCAAGGTGGTCGGTATCGGCGGTGGCGGTGTCAACGCCATCAACCGGATGATCGAGGTCGGTCTCAAGGGCGTCGAGTTCATCGCGATCAACACCGACGCCCAAGCCCTCCTCATGAGCGATGCCGACGTCAAGCTCGACGTCGGCCGGGAATTGACCCGCGGCCTCGGCGCCGGCGCGAACCCCGACGTCGGCCGCAAGGCCGCCGAAGACCACCGCGAGGAGATCGAGGAGGTCCTCAAGGGGGCCGACATGGTCTTCGTCACGGCGGGCGAGGGCGGCGGCACCGGCACCGGTGGCGCCCCCGTGGTGGCCAACATCGCCCGCTCGCTCGGCGCGCTCACCATCGGTGTGGTCACGCGCCCGTTCACCTTCGAGGGACGGCGTCGCGCGAACCAGGCCGAGGACGGCATCGCGCAACTGCGCGACGAGGTCGACACCCTGATCGTCATCCCCAACGACCGACTGCTGTCCATCTCCGACCGGCAGGTCAGCGTCCTGGACGCGTTCCGCTCGGCCGACCAGGTGCTGCTGTCCGGTGTGCAGGGCATCACCGATCTGATCACCACGCCCGGCCTGATCAACCTGGACTTCGCCGACGTCAAGTCGGTGATGTCCGAGGCGGGTTCGGCGCTGATGGGGATCGGTTCGGCGCGCGGGGACGACCGGGCGGTGGCGGCGGCCGAGATGGCCATCTCCAGCCCGCTCCTGGAGGCGTCCATCGACGGCGCCCGCGGCGTGCTGCTCTCCATCTCCGGCGGCTCCGACCTCGGCCTGTTCGAGATCAACGAGGCCGCGCAACTGGTCAGCGAGGCCGCGCACCCCGAGGCCAACATCATCTTCGGCGCGGTGATCGACGACGCCCTCGGCGACGAGGTGCGGGTCACCGTGATCGCGGCCGGCTTCGACGGCGGGCAGCCGCCGTCCAAGAGCGAATTGGGCAAGCCCGCGACCACGACCCAGGCGTCGCGGCCGGAGCCGGTGGGGCGGCCGACCCAGAACCAGGGTCCGGGCGTGCTGCACGAGCCGACCCCGCCGCCGGCCACCTACCAGACGCCGGTTCCCCCGAGCCCGCGCACGCCGTTGGTGCCGGAGCCGATCAAGGACGACCTGGATCTGGACATCCCGCCCTTCATGAAGTCGTAGCACCGTGAAGTCGTGACATTCGCGGCAAAACACGCGAGCACTACGACACTCTCGATAAATCGACACAAGAATTTCGACACAGGGAGTGGGCCCGACGTGTTCACGCGAAGGGCCGCCTCCGGCGGCGCCCGTTTCGCCTTCACCGACCGGTGGGGCGGCACGGGCGTCGCGCCGTATGACGAGTTGAACCTCGGCGACCATGTGGGTGACGACCCGGGCGTGGTCGCCGCGAACCGCGCGCGCACCGCCGAGGCGTTGGGTCTGGCACCCGAACGGGTGGTGTGGATGAACCAGGTGCACGGCGACACCGTCACCGTCGTCGACGCCGCGTCCGCCGAGCCGTTGCCCGCCACCGATGCCCTGGTCACCGCGACCGCGGGGCTGGCGCTCGCGGTTCTGGTCGCCGACTGCACCCCGGTACTGCTCGCCGATCCGCAGGCCGGCGTGGTGGCCGCCGCGCATGCCGGCCGACCGGGGCTGGCCGCGGGCATCGTGCCGGCCGCCGTCGAGGCGATGTGCAAGCTCGGCGCCGACCCGGCGCGGATCCTCGCCCGGACCGGGCCCGCCGTCTGTGGCGCCTGCTACGAGGTTCCCCAGGCGATGTGCGACGAAGTGTCCGCAGTTGTCCCGGCGGCCCGCGCACGCACCCGCGAGGGCACTCCGGGGCTCGATATCCCGGCCGGAGTGTGGGCGCAACTCGCCGCGCAGGGGGTTGTGTCGGGTGAGAAATCGCACATCTGCACCCGCGAGTCGAGCGACCATTTCTCCTACCGCCGGGACCGGCGCACGGGTCGGATCGCCGGCTACGTGTGGCTCGCGCAGAGCTGACCCCGCCCGGGCGGGTCCGCCCCTCGTCGGCGACGATGGACGAATGGAAACGCACGCTCAGCCGACCGCGGACGGCGCCCGTCGAGGTGCCGAACTCGCCGCCAACCTGGCCGCCGTCGAGGACCGGATCGGCGCCGCGTGCGCGAGTGCCGGTCGCCCGCGCGCGGACGTCACCCTCGTGGTGGTGACCAAGACGTATCCGGCGAGCGACGTGCGACTGCTCGCGGGACTCGGCGTTCGCGACGTGGGCGAGAATCGCGACCAGGAGGCGGCGCCCAAGGCGAAGGCCACCGAGGACCTCGACCTCACCTGGCACTACGTCGGTCAACTCCAGACCAACAAGGCCAAATCGGTGGCCGGTTACGCCGATGTGGTGCACTCGCTCGACCGAGTCAGGCTGGCCCGTTCGTTGTCCGCCGCGGCCGAGCGGCAACAGCGCACGATCACCGCGCTGTTGCAGGTCAGCCTGGATGAAGACCCGGCCCGCGGTGGGGTTTTTGCCGCCGATCTGGACGAACTCGCCGACGTGGTCGCCGGTGCGCCGAACCTGATTCTCGGCGGGGTGATGGCGGTGGCTCCGCTCGGTGTCGAACCCGCCCGCGCGTTCGCCGGGTTGCGAGAAATCGCAACCCGCCTACGCGAAGCCCATCCGACTGCAAACATGGTTTCCGCGGGGATGAGCAACGACCTCGAAGCGGCCATCGAGGCCGGGGCGACACATGTACGCATCGGTACTGCGGTGCTCGGAGTCCGGCCTTCCCTCCGGTAGCGTCGCCGTGAAGTGGATCGCACGACCCACGGTGACCTCAGCCGATCCACCGTGAGACCGGAGGAAGCGGAACATGGCCGGCGCAATGCGCAAGATGGCGGTCTACCTCGGCCTCGTGGAGGACGATGTCTACGAGTATGACGATTACGATGAGGACGACATCGGCCAGGACGGCCGCGACCGGGTCGAGCGCACCGATCGCCGCGAGGAGCGGCGGGACGAGCGTCGTGAGGAGCCACGTGAAGTACGCGAACCGCGTGGGGAATCGCGGGAACGTCGCGAGGATCTCGTTCGTGGAGCTACTGCCCTTCGCGAAGCGGGGGCCCTTCGCGACGAAGGCCGCCTTGAAGAACACCGCGCAACAGTGTCCGCCATGCCCGAACGCCGTCCCGAGAGCAGCACACCGGTGACCGTACACAAAGTCGTCAGCGAACGTGAGCCCTACCGCATCACGACGCTGCACCCGCGTACCTACAACGAAGCCCGCACGATCGGCGAGCACTTTCGCGAGAGCACGCCCGTGATCATGAACCTGACGGAAATGGAGGACACCGACGCCAAGCGCCTGGTGGACTTCGCCGCGGGTCTCGTGTTCGGCCTGCACGGCAGCATCGAGCGGGTCACCCAAAAAGTCTTCCTCCTGTCGCCTGCTAACGTCGATGTGACAGCCGAGGACAAGGCCCGCATCGCCGAGGGCGGGTTCTTCAATCAGAGCTGAGGTGTGCGAAAACTGAGGCTAGGTGCGGTCCTGACCAGAGGGACGGCACACGAGGGGGCAGGTAAATGAGCATCGCGCTGGAGATCATCCGCATCGTGCTCTACTGCTTTTTGATCGTGTTGTTCTTCCGCTTGGTGATGGACTACGTGTTCCAGTTCGCGCGGTCGTACGAGCCGCGCGGGGCCATGGTGGTATTGCTGGAGGCCACGTACTCCATCACCGATCCACCGTTGAAGTTGCTGCGCAGGTTCATTCCTCCGCTGCGCCTCGGGGGTGTAGCACTCGACCTGTCCTTCTTCGTACTGATGATCATCGTCTACATCCTGATCTCCGTCGTGGGCAGGCTGTAAGCGGTACCGTCTGTCCGATGCCGACGATCACGCTGAGGTGAAGAGATGCCGTTGACCCCCGAAGACGTGCGTAACAAGCAGTTCACGACCGTCCGTCTCCGTGAGGGCTATGACGAGGACGAGGTCGATGCGTTCCTCGATGAAGTCGAGGGCGAACTGACCCGACTTCTCCGGGAAAATGAGGACCTGCGGGCGAAACTCGCGGCGGCGACCCGTGCCGCCGCGCAGAGTCAGCAGCAGGCTCAGCAGCGCAAGGAGCGCGAACGCCCCGACGCACCCGTCCCGGCAGCCATATCCGGGCCGACCCCCGTTCCCCCGCCGCCCCAGATGGGTGGCCCGCAGGGGATGCAGGGCGGCCAGCACCAGATGCAGGGCGGCCCGCAGCAGCTCGGTCCCGGTGGACCGCAGCAGCACCCCATGGGGGGCCCGCAGCAGCTCGGTCCCGGCATGAGTGGTCAGCACCAGCTCCAGGGCCCGCCGCAGCACCAGTTGCAGGGCGGCCCCGGCATGAGCGGCCAGCACCAGCTTCCCGGTCAGCAGCACCAACTGCAGAGCGGTCAGCACCAGATGCAGGGCGGCCCCGGCATGGGCAACCCGAACATGAGTGGTCAGCACCAGCTCCAGGGTCCGCCGCAGCACCAGCAGCAGCTGCAGCAGCACCAGTTGCAGGGCGGCCCGCCGCAGCTCGGTCCGGGTGGACCGCAGCAGCAGCAACAACAGATGGGCAACCCCGGTGGCGACAGCGCCGCTCGGGTGCTCGCGCTGGCGCAGCAGACGGCGGACCAGGCGATCGCCGAGGCCCGCTCCGAGGCGAACAAGATAGTGGGCGAGGCACGCACCCGCGCCGAGGGCATGGAGCGCGACGCGCGTTCCAAGGCGGACGCCCTGGAGCGGGACGCGCAGGAGAAGCACCGCGTCGCGATGGGCTCTCTGGAGAGCGCCCGCGCCACGCTCGAGCGCAAGGTCGACGACCTGCGTGCGTTCGAACGTGAGTACCGCACGCGCCTGAAGTCGTACCTGGAGAGCCAGCTTCGTCAGCTGGAGTCGCAGGCCGACGACTCGCTCGCGCCGCCGCGCACCCCGGCCACGGCCTCGTTGCCGCCGGCCATGTCGTCGGCGCCGGTACCGATGTCGCAGTCGATGGGCCAGTCGATGTCGCCGTCGATGTCCCAGCCGTCGTCGATGTCGCCGGCCATGACGCCGTCGATCGGGCAGCAGATGAGCCCGGCGATGACGCAGCAGATGTCGCCGGTGCGTCCGCAGCCGCAGCAGCCGCAGCAGATGCAGCAGCCCTCGCCGATGCGCGGGTTCCTGATCGACGAGGACCCCGACAACTGACCGGCCACTGAGCGTCGGTCGGCACATCCGAGAAGCGCCCGCCCCCTTCGGGGGGACGGGCGCTTCTCGGGTTTCGGGGTGTTTCGGGTGACTTCGGGTGATTCGGGCGGGACGGCCGGGGCCGTCCCGCCCGCCGGTTACACCTTGCGCAGCCAGAACCGCAGACCCAGCGCCGGGTCGCCGTGCTCGAACAACTCCTCGTCCTCCGGGGAGCCCTGGGTGAATTGGGTCGCCAGCACCTCGTCGGCGACCTGGACGCCGTGCGCGAGCAGCGCCGACGTGGTCTCCTCCGACTCGTCGGCGGCCCACCACACCAGGATCCGGTCGGACACCTCCAGGCCGCTGTTCTTGCGCGCCTCCTGGATCAGCCGGACCACGTCGCGGGCCAGACCCGCGAGCCGCAGTTCGGGGGTGATGGTCAGGTCGAGCGCGACGGTGGCGCCGTCCTGACCGGCCACCGTCCAACCCTCGCGCGGGGTTTCGGTGACGATGACCTCCTCGGCCGCCACCTCGACCTCCTCGCCCTCCACCACGACCACCGCGGTGCCCGACGCGCGCAACGACGCGGACAGCGTCGCCGCGTCCGCGCCGGCGATCGCCGCGGCCACGATCGGGGTGCGCTTGGCGAACCGCTTGCCCAGCGCCCGGAAGTTGCCCTTCGCGCTGTACTCGACCAGGTCGCCGCCCGCCTCGGACAGCGCCGCGACGGAGACCACGTTGAGCTCCTCGGCGATCTGCTCGCGCAGTTCGCCGGACAACTCGTCCCAGCCCGCCGCGCCGATCAGCGCGCGGCCCAGCGGCTGCCGGGTCTTGACCCCGGAGTCCGCGCGGGTGGCCCGGCCCAACTCGACCAGGCGCCGCACCAGCGTCATCTGCCGGCCCAACTCCGGGTGCACCAGCGCCGGATCCGCCGTCGGCCACGCGGCCATGTGCACCGACTCGGGCGCGTCGGCGGTGACCGGGCGGACCACGTCCTGCCAGACCCGCTCGGTGATGAACGGCACCAGCGGTGCCATCAACCGGGTGACCGTCTCCAACGCCTCGTGCAGCGTGGCCAGGGCGGCCGGCTCCGCGTTCCAGAACCGGCGCCGGGACCGGCGCACGTACCAGTTCGACAGGTCGTCCACGAACGCGGTGAGCGCCTTGCCCGCGCGCTGCGTGTCGTATGCCTCCAGGGCCGCGTCCACGTCGCCCACGAGGGTGTTCAGCTCGGAGAGCAACCACCGGTCCAGCAGCGGACGCTCGGCCGGTGCCGGGTCGCTCGCGCTCGGCGTCCAGTTGCCGGTGCGCGCGTACAGGGCCTGGAAGCTGACCGTGTTCCAGTAGGTGAGCAGGGTCTTGCGGACCACCTCCTGGATGGTGCCGTGCCCGACCCGGCGGGCCGACCAGGGCGAGCCGCCGGCGGCCATGAACCAGCGCACCGCGTCCGCGCCGTGCCGGTCCATCAGCGGGATGGGCTCCAGGGTGTTGCCCAGGTGCTTGGACATCTTGCGGCCGTCCTCGGCCAGGATGTGCCCCAGGCACACCACGTTCTCGTAGGACGACTTGTCGAAGACCAGCGTGCCGACCGCCATCAGCGTGTAGAACCAGCCGCGGGTCTGGTCGATCGCCTCGGAGATGAACTGCGCCGGGTAGGACTGCTCGAACAACTCGCGGTTGCGATAGGGATAGCCGAACTGGGCGAACGGCATCGAACCCGAGTCGTACCAGGCGTCGATCACCTCCGGCACCCGGGTCGCCCGCCCGCCGCACCCGGTGCCGTCGCCGGCCTTGGCCGGGCAGTCGAAGACCACCTCGTCGATGAACGGCCGGTGCGGGTCCAACCCGGACAGGTCCCGGCCGGTCAGTTCGGACAATTCGCCCAACGAGCCGACGCAGGTGAGGTGATTCTCGTCGCAGCGCCAGATCGGCAGCGGCGTGCCCCAGTAGCGGTTCCGGGACAGCGCCCAGTCGATGTTGTTGTTCAACCAGTCGCCGTAGCGGCCCCACTTGACCGTGTCCGGGTGCCAGTTGGTGCGCTCGTTCTCGCGCAGCAGCGCGTCCTTGACCGCGGTGGTGCGGATGTACCAGGACGGCTGCGCGTAGTAGAGCAGCGCGGTGTGGCAGCGCCAGCAGTGCGGATAGCTGTGCTCGTACTCCAGATGGCGGAACAGCAGCCCGCGTTCGCGCAGGTCGGCGACCAGCGCCTCGTCGGCCTTCTTGAAGAACTGCCCGCCCACCAGCGGCAGGTCCGGCTCGAAGGTGCCGTCCGGACGCACCGGGTTGACCACCGGCAGGTCGTACGCCCGGCAGGTCTTGAGGTCGTCCTCACCGAACGCGGGCGCCTGGTGCACGACACCGGAGCCGTCCTCGGTGGTGACGTACTCGGCGAGCACGACGAAGTTCGCGTCCTCCAGCGGCAGCAGGTCGAACGGACGCCGGTAGGCCCAGCGTTCCATCTCCCGACCGGTGAACCGCTCGCCGGTGGCCACCCAGCCCTCGCCGAGCGCCTTGGCCACCAGCGGTTCGGCGACCACCAGCCGCTCCGTGCCGTCGGTGGCCACCACGTAGGTCACGTCCGGGTGCACCGCGGCGGCGGTGTTGGACACCAGCGTCCACGGCGTGGTCGTCCACACCAGCAGCGCGGCCTGTCCGGCCAGCGGCCCGGAGGTGAGCGGGAAGCGCACGTAGACCGAGGGGTCCACGACCGTCTCGTAGCCCTGCGCGAGTTCGTGGTCGGACAACCCGGTGCCGCAGCGCGGACACCACGGCGCGACCCGGTAGTCCTGGGTCAGCAGACCCTTGTCGAAGATCTGCTTGAGCGACCACCACACCGACTCGACGTACTCGGGGTCCATCGTCCGGTACGCCTTGGACAGGTCGACCCAGTAGCCCATCCGGGTGGTCAGTTCCTCGAAGGCACCCACATGGGTCATCACCGACTCGCGGCACTTCGCGTTGAACTCGGCGATTCCGTACCGCTCGATGTCCGACTTGCCGGCGAAGCCGAGCTGCTTCTCCACGGCCAGCTCGACCGGCAGGCCGTGGCAGTCCCACCCGGCCTTGCGCGGCACGTTGTAGCCGCGCATGGTGCGGTAGCGCGGGAACACGTCCTTGAACACACGGGCTTCGATGTGGTGCGCGCCCGGCATGCCGTTGGCGGTCGGGGGGCCCTCGTAGAAGATCCAGCTCGGGCCGTCGGCGTTCTGGGCGAGGGAGCGCTCGAAGATGTCGTTGTCCCGCCAGAACGCGAGAACCTCGTGCTCCATGGCGGGCAGGTCGACCTGCGCCGGTACCGGGCGGTACATGTGGCTTCCTTCCGCGGGCTGTGATGCGTGCCTACCGAAGGGACGAGACCGCCGTGCGCCGGTCCCGCGGTACCACCCTTCTTGGCCGCGCGCCGCCGAGGGCGGGCACAACCCACTCGTGTGTGCGAGGGCCGGTTCTACGGGCCGATGCAAGATCGCATCGGCCTTTCCTCCGGCGGCTCCGGGGTGATCTTCACGTCGCGCACACCCCCGGGCTCGCACCGTCCCCGGATCGCTGGTGGCTGCGTGCGGCGCTACTCGTCCCCATCGACACCGTCTCGCTCTGCGGATTGTACGACCCCCACGGGTCGACGTGCCGCCGACTTGTCCCGCGCCCAGGTGCATAACGATCCGCTCGGGAACCGGTAACGAACGGGACACGTAGAAGAGGGATAAGCGTGGTTGCGTCTGGGCACAACCGATTTACGTCGCCGCCCCGGCGCAATCAGTGACGGGACGGCGCGTCCGGTTGTCCGGGGCGACCCATCCCTAAGCGAAACAAGGGGGCCGTGACCATGACGGATACAGAGAAGGCCAGTGGCGGGCGGACGCGTCGTGCGACCGCGACGACGACGCCGCGCGCCACGGTACGGGGAGGAACGGGACGCACCGTGAAGGCACCTGCACACGTGACTACCGCCGCCACGGCCACGCTGGCCACGCCGCCCGACGGGTTCCATGCGCCGGCGGTCTACGTGGTCCGGCCCGGCGAGGACCCGTGGGACACCGCGGAACTGCGCGAGGTGCGCGAGGGGCTGATCGAGACCGCGCACGAGCTGCGGGCCGAGATCGCCGTCTCCGAGAACGGCATCGCCGATCTGTTGCGCGACTCGGGCGAGGGCGCGGGCGACGATCAGGCGGACACGGGGACCAAGAACTTCGAGCGCGAGCACGAGATGTCCCTGACCAACAACGCGCGTGGCATGCTGCTCCAGTCGGAGAAGGCGCTGCGTCGTCTCGCCGACGGCACGTACGGGGCCTGCGAGTCGTGTGGTTCGGCCATCGGCAAGGCGCGCCTGCAGGCGTTCCCGCGTGCGACCCTGTGTGTGACCTGCAAACAGCGCGAGGAACGCCGGTAACCGTCGAGACGGCCGGCGGCGCGTCGAAGGACTGGAGCGAGCCATCGGCACCGGAGCGGAACCACGCGATGACGCGGAGTCGCAGGCCCCCGTCGGGGAGTCGGACACCGAGGCGACCGAGAGCGGGGCGGGCGGCGAGGAGCCGACCGCGCCCGCCGGTTCGCGCACTCGTCGATACATCGCCGTCCTGCTCGGCGTCGCGGCCTTCGCCTACGCCCTCGACCTGATCAGCAAGCTGATCGTGGTGGCCAAGCTGGAGTACCACGCGCCGATCGACATCCTCGGCGACTGGCTCCAGTTCCGGGCCACCCGCAACGCGGGCGCGGCGTTCGGCATGGGGCAGGGACTGACCATCGTGCTCACGGTGATCGCCGCCGCCGTGGTCGTGGTGATCCTGCGGCTCGCCCGCAAGCTGAACAGCCTGCCCTGGGCGATCGCGCTCGGCCTGCTGCTCGGCGGCGCGTTCGGCAACCTCACCGACCGGATCTTCCGGGCCCCCAGCGTGTTCGAGGGCCACGTGGTGGACTTCATCGCGCCCAAGCACTTCGCCATCTTCAACCTGGCCGACTCGGCCATCGTGGTCGGCGGCTGCCTGATCGTGCTGCTGTCCTTCCTGGGCCTGCAGCCCGACGGCACCCGCGAGGGCGACGACGAGGACGAGGCGGGCGAGGACGAGGCCGCGCCCGAGGCGCCGGAGGACGGCGAGGGCCCGGCCCGGGACACCGCGGCGACCGACCGGGTCCCCGCGCCCGTGTCGAACGGCGCCACCAAGGCGGTCGTCGAGCCGGTGCGGAGCGAGTCCGCGCGGGCCGCCGAGCAGGCCGCCGCAGACCAGGCCGTCGAGTCCGGCCCGGATGCCGGGCATACTCGTATCTCGTGACTGTCAATCCCGGCTCGCCCGAAATCCGTACTCTTCCCGTTCCCGATGGCCTCGAAGGCGAGCGGGTCGATGCCGCGCTCTCGCGGATGTTCGGCTTCTCGCGCACCAAGGCGGCCGAGCTGGCCGCCGCCGGGAAGGTGCAGCTCGACGGCCGGGCGGCGGGCAAGTCCGACCGTGTCAACGGTGGCGCCTGGATCGAGGTCGAGATGCCGGGCGTACCCAGGCCCGTGCAACTGGTCGCCGAACCCGTGCCCGGCATGCGGATCGTGCACGACGACGACCACATCGTGGTGATCGACAAGCCGGTCGGCGTCGCGGCGCACCCCAGCCCCGGCTGGACCGGCACCACCGTGGTCGGCGGCCTCGCGGCGGCCGGCTACCGCATCTCCACCTCCGGCGCGGCCGAGCGCCAGGGCGTCGTGCACCGGCTGGACGTGGGCACCTCCGGGCTGATGGTGGTGGCCAAGTCCGAGCGCGCCTACACGCTGCTCAAGCAGCAGTTCCGGGACCGCACCGTGGACAAGCGCTACCACGCGCTGGTCCAGGGCCACCCGGACCCGCACACCGGCACCATCGACGCGCCGATCGACCGGCACCCCACCCACGACTACAAGTGGGCCGTGGTGATGGGCGGCAAGCCCAGCATCACGCACTACGACACGATCGAGGCGTTCCGCGCCGCGAGTCTGCTGTCGATCAAGCTGGAGACCGGCCGCACACACCAGATCCGGGTGCACATGGCGGCCCTGCGGCACCCGTGCGTGGGCGACCTGACCTATGGCGCGGACCCGACGCTGTCCAAGCGGCTGGGCCTGGAGCGGCAGTGGCTGCACGCGGTGAGCCTGGCCTTCGAGCACCCCGGCGACGGCACCTGGGTGCAGTACGAGAGCGGCTATCCGGCCGACCTGAGGGCCACCCTGGAGCGGGTCACCGACAAGTGACACCTTTGCCCGCCGGTCGGTGATTCGGCGGCGTTTCGGGGAACGCTCCAAGATCGAATCGCGGTCGATCGGTCTGGGGGCGCAGTGGGGCAGCTCACGCTGTTGTTCCTGTTGATGTTCGGCACCGTCGTGGTCGTGCCGCTGGCCGGTCGGCTGCGGTTGCCCTTCCCGGTGTTGTTGACGCTCTACGGCGTGCTGCTCGGCTGGTTGTCGTTCGTGCCGAACCTGCGGATCGATCCCGACCTGCTGTTGCCGCTGTTGTTGCCGCCTCTGCTGTACGCGGCGGCGCAACGTTCGAGCTGGCGCGAGTTCGCCGCGAACGCCCGGCCGATCCTGCTGCTCGCGGTCGCCCTGGTGCTGGTGACCACGGCGGCGGTGGCGGCCGTGGCGAACGCGATGGTGCCCGGGCTGCCGCTCGCGGGCGCGGTCGCGCTGGGCGCGCTGGTGGCGCCGCCGGACCCGGTGGCGGCCACGGCGGTCGCCGGGAGCCTGCGGTTGCCGCGCCGGCTGGTGTCGATCCTGGAGGGCGAGGGGCTCTTCAACGACGTCACCTCGCTCGTGCTCTACCAGGTCGCGGTCGCGGCGGTGGTCGGCGGGACGTTCTCGCCGACCCGGGCGCTGGGCGTGTTGGCGCTGTCCGCCGTGGTCGGCGTCGGGATCGGCTTCGCCGTCGGCCTGGCCGGCCGGATGTTGCTCGGCCGGCTGGACGAACCCACGCTGCAGACCCTGCTCACCCTGCTGGTGCCGTTCCTGGCCTACGTGGTCGCCGACGAACTGCACGGCTCGGGCGTGCTCGCGGTGCTGACCACGGCGTTCTATCTGGGTTCGGTCGCCGAGGACGCGGACAACGTGGTCGGCCGGCTGACCGGGCGCTCGTTCTGGGAGGTCATCGACCTGGTGGTCACCGGCGTCGCGTTCGGGGTGATCGGCCTGGAGATGTGGGAGATCTTCCACGACCTGCACGGCGACCGGGGGCGGCTGTTCCTGGAGGCCGGCGCGGTGGTCCTGGTGCTGATCGTGGTGCGCGGCCTGTGGCTGTTCCCGGTCGCCGCGCTGGCCCGACGGCTGCACAACCGCCTGCCGACCAGCGGCGAGACGCAGACCCCGGACCCGCGCGAGACCGTGGTGGTGTGGTGGGCCGGGATGCGCGGCGTGGTGACCATCGCGCTGGCGCTCGCGCTGCCGCTGTCCACCGACGACGGCGACGCCTTCCCCGAGCGGCAGCGGCTGATCGCGATCGCGTTCTGCGTGATCGTGGTGACCCTGCTCCTCCAGGGGGTCACCCTGCCGTGGCTGGTGCGCCGGCTGGGAGTCTCCGAGACGGACGACGCGGAGAGCCACGAGGAGCGCCGGATCGCGGTCGCGGCGACCAAGGCGGCGCTGGTGCGGCTGCGCGAGCTGGAGGAGGAGCGCGATCTCCCGGACGAGATGGTGCAGCGACTGCGGGCCCGGCAGAAGGCGCTGCTCGCCGAGCTGAAGCCGGAGGGCATGCCCGAGGAACTCGCGGACGCGGTGATCGAGCGCTCACGACGGATCAAGCTGCTGCACGAGATCGAGGCCGAGATGACCGCCGCCGCGCGCCGCGAGGTGATCGCGGCCCGGGGGCGGCGCGGGGTGGACCCGTCCGCCGCCGACCGGGTCCTGCGCCGCCTGGACCTGCGCAGCGTGCGCTGACCCGCGGCGGCGGGCGATACGGTTGATCCTTTGTCCGATCCTTCGACCCCTGTCGCTCCCGTCCTCGGAAGGACCCCCCACGTGGCCCGCATCGTGCTGTTCCACTCCGCCTACGGGTTGCGGCCCGCCGTGCACGCCGCCGCCGAGCGGCTGCGCGCGGACGGGCACGAGGTGACCGTGCCCGACCTGTACGACGGGCGCGTCACCGAGTCGATCGAGGTGGGCATGGAGATCAAGGACGAGATCGGCGCGGACGAGCTGATCCGGCGGGCCGTGCGGGTCGCCGCCGGGCTCGGTCCGGGTCTGGTCTACGCGGGCTTCTCGCTCGGCGCCTCGATCGCCCAGAACGCCGTGTTCGCGGACCCCGCGGCGGCCGGGCTGCTCATGTTCCACGGCACCTCGGACCTGCGCGAGGACGCCGCGACCGAGGTGCCGGTGCAGTTGCACGTGGCCGAGCCGGACCCGTTCGAGACCGAGGACTGGCTCGGCACCTGGTACCTGGCCATGCGCCGGGCGGGGGCGGATGTGGAGATCCACCGCTACCGCGGCGCCGGCCACGTGTTCACCGACCCGGACCTGGCGGACTACGACCGCGAGGCCGCCTCGCGGGCCTGGGCGATCGCCTCGGACTTCCTCAGCGAGATCGACTCGGCCGCGGCCGCCGCGGCGGCCAACGACTGAGGCTTCTTGGCCAGGTCCACGTACCGGCGCGGGCCGGTCTGCGCGGGCACCTGGGCGACCGGCTGGGCCTTGGCGAAGCGCCCGTTGCCGCTGTACGGGCCGACCGCCTCGTTGCCCAGGGGAGCGGGCGCGGTGGCGATCCGGGGCAGCGCGTACGGATGTTCGCAACGCAGGTAGTCGAGCAGCTTCTCGCGCACCTCGCAGCGCAGCGTCCACAGGTCGTCGGAGTCGCGCGCGGTCACCACGGCGCGGACCAGGATCGTGGTCGGGGTGGTGTCGGTGACGTACAGGCTCCAGCCCTGGCCGTCCCACAGGCCGGTGTCCTTGAGGATGCGGTGCAGTTCCTCGCGCAGCTCGGCGACCGGCGCGGAGTGGTCCAGGTGCAGGAAGACGGTGCCGGTCATCCGGATGTCGGTGCGCGACCAGTTCTCGAACGGTCGGGAGGTGAAGTACGAGACCGGCATCACGATCCGACGCTGGTCCCACGTGTTCACCACCAGGTAGGTCAGGGTGATCTCCTCGATCGTGCCCATCTCCTGGTTGACCACGACCGAGTCGCCGATCCGGACCATGTCGCTGAAGGCGATCTGCAGTCCCGCGAACAGGTTGGCCAGCGCGCTCTGCGCGGCCAGACCGGCCACCACGCCGAGCAGACCGGCGGAGGCCAACAGGCTGGTGCCGATGGTCTTCATGCCCGGGAAGGTCATGATCATCGCGGCGAAGGTGATGATGCCGACGATCGCCACCGCGGTGCGTCGGATCAGTGCGATCTGGGTCTGTATCCGGCGTACCCGGCCGGTGTCGGTCGCGTTCGCGGCGTAGCGCTCGAACGAGGTGTTCACCAGCAGCGTGACCGCGTGCACGATCAGCCACGCGCACGCGGCGATCACCGAGAGCACCAGGATGTGCCGGATCATCCCGCGACTGCGTTCGGGCAGGCCGGCGGCGGGTTCCGCGAGCAGCAGGACCGAGGTGCCGAGCGTCGTCACGATCGAGGCGCGGCCACGCCGCATCATCGACCAGAGGGGTCCTGTCAGCGGCTTGCGGGTCTGTACTTCGCGGGCCAGGCGAGCCATTCCCCAGGTCACCAGACCCGTGAAGGCGATCACCGAGACGAGCACGATCAGCGGGCGAAGTATGTGCCACACGTCCACGTCGAGAGCCTCCTAGGGGGCTTGTGGTCAAACCCGTACCGTACCCGAGCAAGCCGAGCCCACCCACGCGTGCGGTTCGCGCCGGCCGTGCCCCGCAGCCCGCGCGGGGCGCTAACGTGCGGGTCGGGCGGCGGACCGTACGGAGGACGCGCGATGTCCAAATGGACCAGGATCGGCAAGGTCGGATTCGGCGCGGTGCGCCGCGGCCAACGGTTTCGCAGCGCCTCCCGGGCGGCGGCGGAACGTTCCGCCGGCAGCGGCGCGACCGCCTTCGACCCGGACGTGGACACCCGGTTGACCCCGCGCCAGGCGGCCCTGCTGGTGCGCTATCTGGTGGGCAAGGTGGTGCTGGGCCGGTTGGAGTTCCTGTTCCTGCTCAAGTACCCGCTGCTCGTGGCGGGGGTGCCGCTGCTGTTCCTGTTCCCGCCGGCGGGCATCGCGCTGCTCGTGCTGTTCGGCCTTGCCGCGCTCGTGCAGTGGGTGATCGCCCGCGCGATCGGCCGACTCGCCGCCTTCCACCGGCTGGGCGCGGCGGAGAACGAGATGACCGACGCGGCCACCGTGTGGTGGCCCAACCTCAAGCGGGAGACCGCCCGGGTGGGCCTGCCCACCCGGCCGCTCGCGCTGCTCAGGCTCGCCGCCGCCCGGGCGACGCGACGGTTGGACCCGGCGCGCGAGGCCGCGTTCGCGGCGATCGACTGGCGTGCGGTGATCCCGCGCGAACAGTGGCAGCGGGCCCGGGTCCTGCTCGCCGAGGAGGCGGGCGGCCGGGTGGGCGACGCGACCGCGTAGAGTCGTCCCGACTGTGTGTCACCCCACTCGGCCGGCGGACCACTCGGCGCGAGGTGCGGGTCGCACGCCGTCTCCACCACCTTCAGGACGACGCGCGGGGTCGGATGTACAAGCTGCCCGGAACGGACGAGCGGAGCGTGACCATCCCCGGCGAGCCCATGTCGGCCGATCCGTGTTTCACGGTGCGCGGACTGACCAGGACGTACCGCACCGGGCGCCGGCGGGACCGGCACGTGGTGACCGCGAACGACGCGATCGACCTGGACGTGCGTCGCGGCGAGATCTTCGGCCTGCTCGGCCCCAACGGCGCGGGCAAGTCCACCCTGGTCCGGCAACTCACCGGCCTGCTCCGGCCGGACACCGGCAGCATCGACCTGCTCGGCCACGACCTGGTGCGCCGGCCGGAGATCGCCGCCCGCCTGGTCGCCTACCTCGGGCAGGAGTCCGGCGCGCTGGACGAGTTGACCGTCGCGCTGGCGATCGAGACCACCGCCCGGCTGCGCGCCCTGGACGCCGCCCGGGCCCGGGCCGAGCGGGACGCGGTGCTGGACGAACTCGAACTGGGCACGATCGCGGACCGGCCGCTGAAGAAGCTCTCCGGCGGCCAGCGCCGCCTCGCCTGCGTGGCCACCGCGCTGGTCGGCGCCCGCCCGGTGCTGGTCCTGGACGAGCCGACCACCGGCATGGACCCGGTCGCGCGTCGCGCGGTGTGGGCCGCGGTGGATCGCCGCCGGGCCGAACAGGGCGCCACCGTGCTGCTGGTGACGCACAACGTGATCGAGGCGGAGACCGTGCTGGACCGGGTCGCCGTGCTCGACGAGGGCCGGGTGATCGCGTGCGACACGCCCGGTGGACTCAAGGCCATGGTCGGCGACGAGGTCCGCCTCGACCTGGTCTGGCGGGCCGACCCGCCGATGGACGACCCGGCGGTGAGCATGCTCGCGCAGACCGCGGTGCGCACCGGCCGGCGCTGGAGCACCCGGATGGAGCCGGGGGTGGCCCGCGAACTGCTCGCCGGCGTCACCTCGGGGCCCGCGTTCGAGGCGCTCGACGACTTCACGCTGTCCACGCCGAGCCTGGAGGACGTCTACCTCGCGCTCGGCGGGCGCCATCAGGGACTGGTCAAGGGATGAGGGTGTCGACCCCAGTGAGTGCAGCGAGCATCGAGACCGCGCCGGCGCGGCCGGCCGCGCCGGTGGTACCCGCGCCGGCCACGTCGCTCGGCGCCGGGCTGCTGACCGTGTACCGCGCGCAGCTCTCCCGGGTGCGGGTCTCCCGGGTCCCGCTGCTGTTCGTCGCGGTGTTCCAGTCGGTCGGAATCATGATCCTGATGCGCGGCGTGGTGGACACCGGCAGCGACAGCGCGCGCGAGGCGGTGGTGGCCGGCTCCGCCGTGCTCGTGGTCGCCTTCGTCGCGCTCAACCTGCTCGCGCAGCACTTCGGCAACCTGCGCGCGGCCAACGCGCTCGACTACTACCTGACGCTGCCGGTGCGTCCGGCCGCGGTGGTGCTGGGCATCGCCGCGGCATACGCGTCGTTCACGCTGCCGGGCACGGTCGCGACCGCCGTGATCGGCGCGCTGATGTTCCAACTGCCGTTGGCCAACCTGTGGGTGCTGCTCCTGGTCGTGCCGCTGTCCGGCGCGGCCCTGGCGGGCATCGGGGCGGTCCTCGGGCTGCTGGCGCCGCGGCCCGAATTGGCCACGCTGCTGGGCCAACTGGGCATGTCGGCCGCGCTGTTGCTGGGCGTGCTGCCACAGGACCGGATGCCCGAGTTGATCGTGCTGGCCCGGGACCTGTTGCCGTCCTCGTACGGGGTGGACGCGTTCATCGCGAGCTACGGCGATCCGGACTGGGCGGCGGTGGGGGCCAACCTCGCGGTCTGCGCGGGGGTCGGCGTGGTGATGCTCTCGTTGGCCACGTGGTCCTTCCGGCGCAGCACCCGGGCCTAGTCGATGTCGTCGGCTTCGTTCCCGTCCTCGCCGTTGTCTTCGTCCTCGGCTTCGCCTCGCCTCGACTCACCCTGCCGTGCGGGGTCACGCCGCCGGCTCGATTCGCACATGGGACGCTGACCAGATGACGTCTGCCGGGGATTTCGACCCCTACCCCTCGCCCGAGGGCGCGCACGTGGGCTTCGCGCCCGGGCCCGATGCGCCTCCCACGCTGTGGCAGCGCTACCGCGCCGACGTGCTGGCCTTCGCGGTCGTGGTCGCGGCGTGCCTGGTCGTGGGTGCGATCGTGGGGCTGATCTGGGAGCAGGTGACGCCGCGCGTACCGCTGCTCGCGACCAAGGAGGGGGTCTTCCAGACCTCGCCCGAGACCGAGACCTCGATCGCGCTGGACGGGTGGTTCGCGGTGTGCGGTGTGGTCGCCGGCATCGTGCTGGCGCCGCCCGCGTTCTGGCGCTTTCGGCGGCAGGGGGTGGCGACCGCGCTCGCGCTCACCGTCGGCGGGCTGGCCGGGTCGTACCTGGCGTTCCGGGTCGGCGTGCAGTTGGGGCCGGACGGGATCATCGAGCAGGTCCGTCGGATCGGGCTGGGCAAGCGGTTCGATCAGCCGCTGGAGCTCAAGGCCAAGGGCGTGCTGCTGCTGTGGCCGATCGCGTCGATGGTGATCTTCCTCGGCCTGTCCGCCGGATTCGCCCCGCCGGACCGGGAGCCGGCGGCGGGGCCGCAGGGATGGGGACCGGGGGAGGCGTTTCCGTGGGCGCGGTCGGGGCCGTTGCAGGCGGGGTCGCCCGAGGCGGGGGCGCCGCCGGCGGATTCGCCCCCGGCCGGTTCGTCGGCCCTGCCTTCGACACCGGTCGATCTGACGAAGCGGGGGCCCGAGGAGCGGTGAGACCGCTGCCGGGGGCGCGGGGCGGCCGGGGTCAGGCGCGGGCGATGGAGGCGGTGCCGGCCTGGGTCAGGTGGGTGAGCGTGGTCGGCGGGAGCTCGATTTCGAGGCCGCGGCGCCCGGCCGAGATGTAGATCGTGGGGTGGGTCAGGGCGGATTCGTCCACCACCGTGGGGTGCCGGCGTTTTTGGCCGAGCGGGCTGATGCCGCCCAGGACGTAGCCGGTGGCTCGTTCGGCCGCGGCGGGGTCGGCCATCGCCGCGCGTTTGCCGCCGACCGCCGCCGCCAGGGCCTTCAGGTCGAGTCTGCCCGCGACCGGGACGACCGCGACGGTGAGGGTGCCGTCCACGTCCGCCAACAGGGTCTTGAAGACCCGCTCGGCCGGGACCCCGAGCGCCGCGACGGCCTCCTCGCCGTACGAGGCCGCGTCCGGGGCGTGGGTGTACGCGTGCACGGTGAACTCGAACCCTTCGCGGGTGAGTGCGACGGTCGCCGGGGTGCCCTGCCCGCCCTTGGTGCCCTTGCTGCTCTTCGCCATCTCGCGCCCTCGATCGCCGGTCAGTTGGGTTCGATGCTCTGTCGCAACAGCTCGACGGCGGGCAGCGACGGCAGGTGGTCCAGGAGGGCCGCCTCACGGCGCAGCAGCTCGACCTCCGCGGTCAGCCGGACGGTCGCGTCCTCGGCCTCCAGCAGGCGTTGCTTGTCGTGCGGGTCCAGCACCACCGCGGCGGCCACCAGGTAGGACAGCACCACCGGATCGTCGGGCAACTCGGGCAGGCTCATCGGGGTGCGCTGCTGGGCCGAGAGCAACCGGCGCTGATACTCGGCGAACGCCCGGGTGGCGGCCAGACCGAGCACGTCGGCCCGCTCGCCGACCGGGTCCTCCAGGTATTCCACCTCGGCGTACAGGTAGGGACCCGAATCGTCGACCGACAGCAGCCGGAACCGGGTCGCCCCGGTGGCCACCAGGTCGTAGCGCCCGTCCTCGTGCGTCTTGATCGTGGCGATCTCGGCGGTACAGCCCACCGGGTGCAGGATCTCCAGCGGATCGCCCTGGATGTCGCCCACCTCGCGCCCGGTGCGCAGCGCCACCACGCCGAAGCGCTGCTCCGCCTGGGGCAGCACCTCCAGGTCCCGGACCAGTGCGCGGTACCGCTCCTCGAAGATGTGCAGGGGCAGCACCAGACCCGGGTAGAGCACCGAGTTGAGCGGGAAGAGCGGAAGCCGGTCGGTCACGGTGACCAAGAGTAGGCCCTGACCGTCGGAGCGCGTCGATCATTGCCCGCGGCTCACGCGCGATTGAGCACCCGGCCCGCTCCCGCCGCGGCGGCGCCCGCGAGCACCCAGCCGAGCAGGATCAGGGTGTAGGCGAGCCATTGGCCGGCGCCGGTCGGCTTCCAGGCACTGTCCTGACCGAGGGTGACCACCGGCAGGAGAAGGTCCAGGGTGTACCAGAACGGGTTCCAGTGCGGTGCCTCGCCGGGCTTCAGCGGCGCGGGCGGGTCGACCGCGAACACCGCCGTGCCGACCGCGATCAGCGCGACCAACCAGCCGAACGCCCGTGCCGGGCGGTAGCCGTAGCCGATCGCCAGATCCTGCACGTGACCCCACAATCGACCGGCCGGGCCCAGTCCGGCGCGCCGGCGGCGCTGCTTGGCCAGCAGCACGGTGCGCGCCTGATCGTCCTCGCCCGCCGCGCGATAGGCGCCGGCGAGTTGGTCGTACGGCTGCGGGGTGTACTCCGCGGTCCCGCGCTCGACCCAGTCGATCCGCCGGTCCACGGAGATCGGTCCCTCGGAGCGCAGCGTCGCGTACCGGGTGCCGGCGAGCACCAGATCGCCGGGCGCGGGCCAGGTGTCCGGCGCGTCGGTCAGCGTGCCGATGGTCGCGCCCGCCAACACGATCCGCCCGCGCGGGGGACGGGCCAACGCCATGTGCAGGCCCTCCGCGACCACCCGCCACATGGTGAGCTGCTCGCCCGGATTCGCGCACACCACCGCCCGACTGAGCACGAGACCGCCACCCAGGCGCGCGTCGTTCAGCCGGATCGAGCCGGTCGCGGTGAATCCCACGCTCAGGTGCAGCGAGTGCTCGACGGTGATCCGGCCGAGGTCCATCGCCAACTGCCCCGGGCGCTCCACCGTCGAGCCGTACAGCGTCACCCGTCCACCGAAACGGCCGCCGTACAGCGTCACCTGCCCGGCGAAGACGGTGTTGTCCAGCGACGAGTCCGCGCCGACCTGGAGACCCTTGGCGTGCAGCGCGCCGCCGTGCCGGTCCGGCCCGATCACGCAGTCGTCCAACCGCAGGTCGTTGTCTATCCGCGCGTCCGGGATCCGCACCCCGTTCGCCACCTCGCAACCGTGCAGCACCAGGTCGCCGTCCACCCGCATGTTGCGGCCGTGCAGCGCGGTGAGCACGCAGCCGCGCAGGTTGACGGTCCGGATCGAGGCCACGTTCAGCAGGATCTCGTCCTCGAAGCGGCAACCGATCATCGACAGGTACACGTCCAGCCGCGCGCTCCCCAACTCCAGCGGGCCCACGACCCGGGCACCGGTGATCCGCAGCGCGGTGCTGTGCCCGGGTTCGGCCTCGGGCGGCTGGAGCAGCACCTGCGCGAGCACCTGGGCCCGGATCGTGCGGTCGGGCCCCCAGCCGGCGCCCAGCCGCGGATCGTCGTCCGCCGGCACGCCCGTGCTCAGGTCCAGCCGTTCACCCCTGCGGTACGCCTGCCACACGCGGATCTCGGTGGCGCTCAGATGCCCCGGCGGTGTGCTCATCCGTGCTCCCCCGACACTGGAAGGCCGCTGCGTCCCGCCCATGATCGCGTGTCTCACTGTCCGACACGCAAGGACGGTGTCCCGCCGGCCGTCTCTACACTGGGGCAGGTGATCTCCCGTATCGACCTGCGCGGTCCCGCCTCGCGGGCTGTCCTGGACAGCCCCGCCGCACTGCGCGACGTGTTGCCCCGAGCCGAACTCGACGTCGAGGTGGCCCTGGAGAAGGTGCGCCCGATCTGCGAGGACGTGCGTCATCGCGGCGTCGAGGCGCTGATCGAGATCACCGAGCGCTTCGACGGGGTACGACTGACCGACATCCGGGTGCCCGCCGAGGCGATCGCCGAGGCCCTGGACACGCTCGCGCCCAAGGTGCGCGCGGCCCTGGAGGAGTCCATCCGCCGGGCCCGCCTGGTGCACCGCGAGCAGCGCCGGCGCGACGTCACCGTGCAGGTCGTGCCCGGCGGCACGGTCACCGAGCGGTGGGTCCCGGTCGAGCGGGTGGGCCTGTACGTACCGGGCGGCAACGCCGTCTACCCCTCGTCGGTGATCATGAACGTGGTCCCCGCGCAGGAGGCCGGGGTCGCCTCGATGGCGGTCGCCTCGCCCCCGCAGGCCGACTTCGGCGGGCTGCCGCACCCGACCATCCTGGCCGCGTGCGCGCTGCTCGGGGTGGACGAGGTGTACGCGGTCGGCGGCGCCCAGGCGGTCGCGATGTTCGCCTATGGCGCGGGCTCGTGTGCGCCGGTGCGCCTGGTCACCGGCCCCGGCAACATCTACGTCGCCGCCGCCAAGCGGCTGCTCAAGGGCCGGATCGGCATCGACGCCGAGGCCGGCCCCACCGAGATCGCCGTGCTCGCCGACGACACCGCGGACGCCGGGCACATCGCGGCCGACCTGATCAGCCAGGCCGAGCACGACACGCTGGCCGCGTCGATCCTGGTCACCGACTCCGAGTCGCTGGCCGACGCGGTGGTCGAGGAGCTCAAGACCCGGGTGGACGCCACCCGGCACCGCGAGCGGGTCACCGAGGCGCTGGCCGGCCGGCAGTCCGGCATCGTGCTGGTCGACTCGGTGCCCGACGGCCTGCTGGTGGTGGACGCCTACGGCGCCGAACACCTGGAGATCCAGACCGCGGACGCGGCCGGGGTCGCCGCGCGCGTGCACAACGCGGGCGCGATCTTCGTCGGCGCGTTCGCGCCGGTCTCGCTCGGCGACTACTGCGCCGGGTCCAACCACGTGCTGCCCACCGGCGGTTGCGCGTGCCACTCCTCGGGGCTGTCGGTGCAGTCCTTCCTGCGCGGCATCCACGTCGTGGACTACTCGCGCGAGGCGCTGGCCGAGGTCGCCGAGCACGTGAGCGTGCTCGCCGACGCGGAGGACCTGCCCGCGCACGGCGAAGCGGTGCGGGCCCGGTTCGCGACCGGCGAGCTGGCCGGTCTCGCGGCCTGGGAGGAGAACCGATGACCGGCCTGGCCGAGCTGCCGATCCGGGACGAACTGCGCGGCCAGTCGCCCTACGGCGCACCGCAGTTGGCCGTCCCGGTCCGGCTGAACACGAACGAGAACCCGTATCCGCTTCCGGACGCCCTGGTGGCCCGGATCGCCGAGCGGGTCGCCGTCGCAGCCCGCGAGCTGAACCGCTACCCGGACCGCGACGTGGTCGAGTTGCGCACCGCGCTGGCCGCCTACCTGTCCCGGACCGGCGGCCACCCGCTGGGCCTGCACCAGGTGTGGGCGGCCAACGGCTCCAACGAGGTGATCCAGCAGCTCCTGCAGGCGTTCGGCGGACCCGGGCGCAGCGCGCTGGGCTTCGACCCGTCCTACTCGATGCACGCGCTGATCGCGCGTGGCACCAACACCGAGTGGATCTCCGGCACCCGGGACGCGGACTACCGGATCGACTTGGACCAGGCGCTGGCCCGGATCGCCGAGCACCGGCCCCACGTGGTGTTCCTGTGCTCGCCGAACAACCCGACCGGCACCGCGCTGGCCCGCGAGGTGGTGGAGCGGGTCTACGACGCCGCGCAGGCCGCCCGGCCCTCGATCGTGGTGGTGGACGAGGCATACGTCGAGTTCGCGCACACCGACTCGCTGCTGCCGCTGCTCGCCGGCCGGCCGCACCTGGTGGTGACGCGCACGATGTCCAAGGCGTTCGGCGCGGCCGGGCTGCGCCTGGGCTACCTGGCGGCGGACGCGGCCGTGGTGGACGCGGTGCAACTGGTGCGCCTGCCGTACCACCTCTCGGCGGTCAACCAGGCCACCGCGCTGGCCTGCCTGGAGTTCGAGGACACCCTGCTCGGCTACGTCCGCGAGCTCAAGGAGCAGCGCGACCGGCTGGTCGCCGAACTGCGCGCGCTGGGCTGCGAGGTGACCGACTCGGACGCCAACTTCGTCCAGTTCGGCCGGTTCGAGGACCCGCACGCGATCTGGGCCGCGATCCTCGAACACGGGGTCCTGGTCCGCGACAACGGGGTCCCCGGCATGCTGCGCGTGACCGCCGGCACGGACGCCGAGAACACGGCCTTCCTGGACGCGATGCGGCACGTGCTCAAGAGCGCGCGTCCGAAGGACTGAGAGAAAGTCGGAATCACCGTCATGGCAAGAACCGGTCGCGTCGAACGCGCCACGAAGGAAACCTCCGTCGAGGTCGAGATCGACCTGGACGGCTCGGGGAAGGTCGACGTCGCGACCGGCGTCGGCTTCTTCGACCACATGCTCGACCAACTCGGCAAGCACGGCCTGTTCGACCTGACCGTCAAGACCCGCGGCGACCTGCACATCGACGCGCACCACACGATCGAGGACACCGCGCTCGCGCTCGGCGCCGCGTTTCGCCAGGCGCTCGGCGACAAGAAGGGCATCCGCCGGTTCGCCGACGCGTCCGTGCCGCTGGACGAGGCGCTCGCGCAGGTCACCGTGGACCTGTCGGGCCGGCCGTACCTGGTGCACTCCGAACCGGAGAACATCGCGCCGATGATCGGTCCGGACTACGACACCACGCTGACCCGGCACATCCTGGAGTCGTTCGTCGCCCAGGCGCAGATCTGCCTGCACGTGCACGTGCCCTACGGGCGCAACGCGCACCACATCGTCGAGGCCCAGTTCAAGGCGTTGGCCCGGGCGTTGTCCGACGCGTGTGTGCTCGACCCGCGCCGGGCCGGCGTGATCCCCTCCACGAAGGGCGCGCTGTGAGCACCGGGGCGATGGTTCTGATCGTGTTCGGACTGTTCCTGGTCGGCGGGTGCATCTCGTTCGTCAAGCAGGGACTGCCCAAGAGTGTGATCGCCCTGCTCGCCATCGGCGCGTTCTTCTCGATCGCGGCCGGCGTCCTGAAGATCGGATAGGCACGTGCCCAAGAAGGTCATCGTCCTCGACTACGGCTTCGGGAACGTGCGTTCGGCCGAGCGGGCGCTCGCGCACGCCGGCGCCGACGTCGAGATCAGCGCCGACCACAAGGCCGCGCTGAACGCCGACGGACTCCTGGTGCCCGGCGTCGGCGCGTTCGCCGCGTGCATGGAGGGCCTCAAGGCGGTCCGCGGCGACACCATCGTGGACAAGCGGCTCGCCGGCGGCCGGCCGGTGCTGGGCATCTGTGTCGGCATGCAGATCCTGTTCGCGCGCGGCGTCGAGCACGGCGTGGCCACCGAGGGCTGCGCGCAGTGGCCCGGCACGGTCGAGCGGCTGGTCGCGCCGGTGGTGCCGCACATGGGCTGGAACACCGTCGAGGCGCCCGCGGACAGTGTGTTGTTCCGGGGCGCCGACGCCGATACGCGGTACTACTTCGTGCACTCCTACGCGGTGCGCACGTGGGAGATGCCGGTGGTCCAGGACGGCCCGCACATCCCGCCGGACGTCACCTGGACCACGCACGGCACGCCGTTCGTGGCCGCGGTCGAGAACGGCGCGCTCAGCGCCACCCAGTTCCATCCGGAGAAGTCCGGCGAGGCCGGTGCCCAGTTGCTGCGCAATTGGCTCGCGACCCTGTAGTCCCGCAGTCCCGCAGTCCCGCAGTCCCGCAGTTTCGCTGTCTCCTGTCGTGTCCCGTACGAACTGTTGAGGATCCGAACCGTCATGACCCAGACCCACCGCCTCGAACTGCTGCCCGCCGTCGACGTCGCCGACGGCCAGGCCGTCCGCCTGGTCAAGGGCGAGGCCGGGTCGGAGACCTCCTACGGCGACCCGTTGGCCGCCGCGCTGGCCTGGCAGAGCGCCGGCGCCGAGTGGATCCACCTGGTCGACCTGGACGCCGCGTTCGGCAAGGGCAGCAACCGCGAACTGCTCGCCGACGTGGTCGGCCGGCTCGACGTCAAGGTCGAGCTGTCCGGCGGCATCCGCGACGACGCGTCCCTGGAGACGGCGCTGTCCACCGGCTGCCGGCGGGTCAACCTGGGCACCGCCGCGCTGGAGACGCCGGACTGGGTGCGCTCGGCGATCGCCCGGCACGGGGACCGGATCGCGGTCGGCCTGGACGTGCGCGGCACCACGCTGGCCGGGCGCGGCTGGACCCGCGAGGGCGGCGAGCTGTTCGAGACGCTGGCCCGCCTGGACGCGGACGGCTGCGCCCGCTACGTGGTCACCGACGTGAACAAGGACGGCACCCTGACCGGCCCGAACCTGCAGCTGCTCAAGGACGTGTGCGCGGCCACGGACCGCCCGGTGGTGGCCTCGGGCGGGGTCTCCTCGCTGGCGGATCTGCGGGCCATCGCCGAACTGGTGCCGCTGGGTGTGGAAGGCTCGATCGTCGGCAAGGCGCTGTACGCCCAGGCGTTCACCCTCGAAGAGGCGTTGGAGGCGGTGTCCCGGTGACGGGAAGCGACAACTCGGGCAGTATCGAGCGATATTCGTCCGGCGGGCGGTGGGAGGAGTCCTTCGGCTACTCCCGTGCCGTCGCGGTCGGCGAATACGTGCACGTGTCGGGCTGCACCGCGATCGTGGAGGGCAACCTCGCGCACGAGGGCGACCCGCACCACCAGACGCTCGCGGCGTTTCGGATCGCGTTGGACGCGCTGGCGCACTTCGGGCTGGGCCCGGCGGACGTGGTGCGCACCCGGATGTTCATCACGCACGCCCGCGACGCGGACGACGTGGGCCGCGCGCACGGCGAGTTGTTCGCCGAGACCCCGCCCGCCGCGACCATGGTCGTGGTGGCCGGGCTGATCGACTCGCGGATGCTGGTCGAGGTCGAGGTGGACGCGTACCGGGGGAGGGCCTCGTGACGCTGGCCGTACGGGTGATCCCGTGCCTGGACGTGGACGCCGGCCGGGTGGTCAAGGGCGTCAACTTCCAGAACCTGCGGGACGCGGGCGACCCGGTCGAGATGGCCCGGGTGTACGACGCCGAGGGTGCGGACGAACTGGTCTTCCTCGACATCACCGCGTCCTCGGGCAACCGGGAGACCACCTACGACGTGGTGCGGCGCACCGCCGAGCAGGTGTTCATCCCGCTCACCGTCGGCGGCGGCGTGCGTGCGGTCGAGGACGTGGACAAGCTGCTGCGCGCGGGCGCGGACAAGGTGGGCGTGAACACCGCGGCCATCGGTCGGCCGGAGCTGATCGCCGAGATCGCCGACCGGTTCGGTTCGCAGGTGCTGGTGCTCTCGGTGGACGCGCGGCGCCGCCGGGACGGCACGCCGGGCTTCGAGGTGACCACGCACGGCGGGCGCACCGGCACCGGCATCGACGCGGTCGAGTGGGCCGCCCGGGCGGCCGGGTTGGGCGCGGGCGAGATCCTGCTCAACTCGATGGACGCGGACGGCACCAAGGACGGCTACGACCTGGAGCTGATCCGACTGGTCCGGGCCGAGGTGGGCATCCCGGTGATCGCCTCCGGTGGCGCGGGCGCGTTGGAGCACTTCGCGCCGGCGGTGCGGGCAGGCGCGGACGCGGTGCTCGCGGCCAGCGTGTTCCACTTCGGCATGTTGCGGATTCCGCAGGTCAAGGACGTGTTGCGGGCGGCGGGGCAGCCGATCCGCTGAGCACGCGAACATTTCGAGGAAGCCGGCCGCAGGTGTGGCCGGCTTTTTCGTGGGCGGGTACGAAGGAATTTTTGCGAAAGACTTATTGCGAAAGAATATTTTCGGATCTACGGTGGGGTCATGAGCGAGCAGCCGGCACGCCGGATGATCAAGGACGTACAGACCCTCAAGGTGTTCACCCACCCGCTGCGGATCACCCTGCTGCGGATATTGCACGCCGGCGGCCCGGCCACCGCGTCGATGCTGGCCAAGCGGGTCGAGGAGACCCCGGCGCTGGTCAGCTACCACGTGCGCACGCTGGCCGGACACGGCTTCGTGGTCGAGGACCCCGAGCACGCCCGGGACGGGCGCGAGCGCTGGTGGAAGGTGGTCGAGGACCTCACCTTCTCGCTCGGCGACTTCGCCGAGGACCGGGTCGGCCGGGATCTCTCCGCGAGCATCGTGCGGGTGCTGGGTTCGCAATCCGAGGACCGTTACCGGCACTTCCTGGACGAGATGCAGTCGTGGGGCGCGGAGTGGGCGGGCGCCGCCTTCAGCGGTGCGCCCACACTCCGGCTGACCGCCGCCGAACTGCGCGAACTGGCGGGCGCCGTCGAGGCGCTCGTGGACGGCTACCGGGGCCGGGAGACGCCCGGCGCCGAGCACGTGGAGGTCTACTACCGCGGCTTCCCGTTCCGCCTCTGAAGCACCCGCCACCGCTCGGCAGCTCCCGCGCGCCACGACCGCACACACCGCACACACCGAACGGGGACGTCCATGGCCATCACGAGCACCGCCGCCGGGCCCGGGCGGCTCGCCCATCGCGACCCGCGCGTACTGGCCTGGCTCGGCGCCTACACCGCGTCCCTGATCGGCGATCAGATCTGGTTCCTGGCGCTGTCCTGGACCGCGGTGCGCAGCGGCGACGCCACCCAGACCGGCCTGGTGCTGGCCGCCGGGTCGCTGCCGCGGGCGCTGCTGATGTTGCCCGGCGGCGCGATCGCGGACCGGGTGGGGCCGCGCCGGGTGGTGATCGGCAGCGACCTGGTGCGCTGTGTGGTGATGCTGGTGGCCGCGTTCGCGGTGTGGGCGAGCAGCCCGGCCGTCTGGCTCCTGGTGGCGATCGCGCTGGTGTTCGGCGCGGTGGACGCCTTGTTCATGCCCGCCGTCGGCGCGCTGCCGGTGCGACTGACCACGCGCACCCAACTGGTCCGGGTGCAGGGGATGCGCTCGTTGTCCCAGCGGGTGGCCACCGTGGTGTCCGCGCCGATCGGCGGCGCGGTGTTGGCGTGGGGCGACGCCGAGACCGCCTTCCTGCTCGACGCGGCCTTGTTCGGGCTCTCCCTCGTGTTGTTGTGGCGGCTTCGCCCGGGGCCCGCGCCGGAGGCCGAAGCCGGCACCGAGGAGCCGGAGTTGGGGCTGCGGGCGGGGCTGCGCTACGTGGCCCGGCATCCGGTGTTGCGCCCGCTCCTGGTGATCACCGCGCTGATGGAGGCTGGCTTCGCCATCCCGATGAACATCGGCATCGTGCTGCTCGCCGACGACACCGGTTGGGGGCCGGGCGGGATGGGCCTGGTGCTGGGCGCGTGGGGGATCGGCGCGGCGATCGGCGCGCTGGCGCTGACGATCGTGGGTCGAGTGCCGCGCCCGGGGCTGGTGTTGCCGGTGGGCATGCTGGTGATGGCGACCGGCCTGGTCGGCCTGGGCTACGCGCCCGGGATCGGGATCGCGGTGGCCGCCGCTGCGGTGCTGGGCATCGCCACCGGTGTGGTCGGCGGTTGCGGGAACGCCCTGGTGCAGAGCATCTGCGCGCCCGGCGCGCTGGGCCGGGTGACCGCGATCCAGATGTTGACCGGGGTCGGCCTGATCCCGCTGCTGTATCCCGTCGGCGGCTTCGTCGCCTCGGCCCACGGCGCCTCGGTGGTGTTCGCCGGCGGCGGCGGTGCGATGCTCGCGGGGGTGCTCGTGACCGTGGTGACCCGACCGTTTCGGGCCCGGCCGCATCCGCCGTCGAAGTGAAATCGGGTCACGGAAGGATTCCGGTCCCACAACGATCATCTGACTCGCAGTCAAGGAGTCGGGCCCGGTCGAGCGCGGGGTTCACCCGATCGGGCAGGCTAGGCACATGACGACGCCGCCATCACCCGGACAGGGTGGCTACCCCGGCTACGGGCAGCAGCCAGGCCAGGGTTATCCGAGCAATCAGCCGTACCCGGGGCAGCAGTACCCGCAGGGCGGTCAGCAATACCCGCAGGGCGGCGGCCAGTACCCGCCGCCGCAGAACCCGTACGGTGGCTCCCCGCAATACCCGGGGGCCGGCGGCGGGCCGCAGTACCCCGGCAACTACGGCGGCGGAGGCTACGGCGGCGGCATGCCGCCGGGGCCCAACCAGGGCGGCTCCGGCAAGGGCCCGCTGATCGCCGTGGTGATCGCCGCGATCGTCGTGGTCGGCGGCATCATCGCCACGCTGGTGGTGGTGCTGGGCGGCGACGACAAGAAGGACAAGACCGCCTCGCCCACGAACAGCGCGAGTGGCTCGCCCAGTTCCGCGCCGACGAACAGCGCGAGCGCGCCGCCCACGTCGCGGCCGACCACCACCCGGCCGACCACGCCGCGCACCACCTCGGCCGGCACGGCGAACCCGGACCTGCCCTCCGAGGTCCAGTACGTGGACCTGTCCAAGGGCGACTGCGTCACCCTGGACACCGTCTCGGGCACCATCGACAAGAAGTCCTGCACCACCACGCACAACGGCGAGGTCGTCATGACCTACGAGCTGAGCGGCAGCACCTACCCGGGTGAAGCCTCGATCACCGAGCAGACCGAGACCAAGTGCACCCCGGCGATGAACACGGCGGTCGGCGGCCGGTCCGACGCGTCGCAGTTCACCTTCACCTACACCTACCCCAAGCAGCCCGGGTGGGACATCGGCCGCCGCAAGGTGACCTGCATCGTGAAGTACAAGTCGGGGCAGACACTCACCAAGCCACTGCGCTGACCCGGGCGTTCGGCCCGTGGGGGGAGGGACCGACCTGATGAGCACTCCCGGCGGATATCCCGGCGGCAATCAAGGCGGCGGCTACGGCGGGGGAGGGTACGGCGGCGGCGCGGGTGGCTATCCGGGCGGCCCCGGCGGCCCCGCGGGCCCGCCCCCGGCGAACCCGCCGCCGCCCTACGACGGCCCGACGATCGGCGGTCCGCCCTACGGCGGGGGCCCGCCGTACGGAGGGGGCGGCCCTCCCTACGGCGGCGGTCCCCCCTACGGCGGCGGCCCTCCCTACGGTCCGGGCGGCCCCGGCGGTCCGCCCGGCGGCGGCCGGGGCAACGGGCGGGTGGTCGCGATCGTGGTGGTCGTCGCCCTGGCCATCGCCGGCGGCGTGATCGCCCTGGTGGTGAGCCTGGGCGGGGACGACAAGAAGGGCGACCGGGCCGGTCCGGCGAGCACCACGCCCGAGCGCACCAGCGCACCGCCGACCACCGACCCGGAACCGACCACCGACGAGCCCGAGCCGCCGACGAGCGAGCCGCCGAGCACGGACGCCCCGGTCACCCCCGCGGCGACCAACTCCAACGGCAGCGTCGCGGTCAAGAAGGTCCCGCTCAGCCCGGGCGACTGCATCTCGTTCGCCACGGGCAGCACGGACGTGAACAAGGTCGCCTGCACGAGCCCGCACGACGGCCAGCACATCAAGAACGTCGCACTGCCGGACGGCACCTGGCCCGGCGACGCGGAGATGGACACCAAGGCGTCCGGGGTGTGCAAGCCGATCGCCGAGCCGGTGATCGCCCGCCAACCACAGGCCGATCAGTTGACCTGGTTGTACATCTATCCCAAGGAATCCGGCTGGGGCAGCGGTGACCGCGAGGTGCAGTGCCTGGTGTCCTACACGGACGAGACCAAGAAGCTGACGGCACCGCTGAAATAGCGCGGACGCCCGCACCCGGACAGGGCGTCGCCCGCGAACGCCGGGAGCGCGGTCGACGCCGGACGGGCTGTTCGAGGCAGCCCGTCCGGCGTTCGACCACGAGCCGGCCGCCGCACCCGGGTCAGCGCGGGTGCGGCGCCGTCTTCTGCTGGGCCGTCCACGACGCGTGCAGCCGGGTATAGATCCCGCCGGCCCCGACCAGGCGCGCGTGCGGGCCGCGTTCGACGAGCTTGCCGGCGTCGAACACCAGCACCTCGTCGGCCGATTCGGCGGTGGACATCCGGTGCGCGATGAACACCGCGGTGCGGCCCCGGGTCAGCCCGTCCAGGGCCCGCCCGATCCGCACCTCGGTGGCCGGGTCGACGGCCGACGTCGCCTCGTCCAGGACCAGCAGGTCCGGGTCGGCGATGTAGGCCCGCACCAGCGCGACCAACTGCCGCTCACCCGCCGACAACGACTCGCCGCGCTGGCCCACGGGAGTGTCCAGGCCCGCGGCCAGCCCGCCCAGCCAGTCCGCCAACCCGAGGTCGACGAACGCGGTGCGAATCGCCGCGTCGTCCGCGTCCGGTCGGCCGTACCGCACGTTCTCGCGCAGCGTGGCGTCGAACAGGAAGCCCTCCTGCGGCACCATCACCACCCGCGCGCGCAGCGACGAGAAGCGCACCCGGGGCAGTTCGACGCCGTCCAGCAGCACCCGACCCTCGTCCGGGTCCACCAGCCGGGTCAGCAGCTTGGCGAACGTGGTCTTGCCCGAGCCGGTCTCGCCGACCACCGCGACCCGGGTCCGCGGCGCGAGCCGCACGTCCACGTCGTGCAGGATCCGCGGCCCACCCGGATAGCCGTACGAGACGTGCTCGAACGCCACCTCGACCGGCCCGCGCGCGAGCACCTCGCCCGCCTCGCCCGGATCGGCGATGTCCGGCTCCGCGTCCAGCACTTCCAGGACCCGGCGCCAGCCGGCGAGCGCGTTCTGCGCCTCGTTGAGGATCTCCACGCCCATCTGCACCGGCCCCACGAACAGCGTGACCAGGAACAGGAAGGCGACCAGTTCGCCGACGCTGAGCTGCCCGTCGATGCCCAGCCACACACCCACCACGACCACCAGCCCGTTGGCCAGGCCGACCACGAACTCGCCCATCGGGAAGGTCAGCGCGACGAACAACTGGGCACGGCTCTGCGCGTCCCGATGCGCGTTCACCGACTCGTCGATGCGATGCGCGGTGCGCTCCTCGATGCCGTGCGCACGCACGATCGCGGCGCCCACGACCGGCTCCGCGATGGCGCCGAGCATGCGACCCATGGCCACCCGAACGTGCGAGTAGGCCGCGGCGATCCGCTTCTGCACCGCCCGCATGAAGAAGTACAGCGGCGCGAAGCACACCCACACCAACAGCGTGAGCTGCCACGAGTAGACGAACATCAGCACCGTCACCAGCGCGATCTGCCCGACGCTGACGATCAGCAGCAGCCCGCCGAACTGGATGAACCGGCTGATCGTGTCCACGTCGCCGGTCACCCGCGAGACCAGCGAACCGCGCTTCTCGGACTGCTGGTGCAGGGTGGACAGGTCGTGGATGTGTCGGAAGGCGGCCACCCGCAGGGTGGACAGGCCGCGCTCGCTGGTGCGGTACAACCGCACGTTCATCGCGTAGGCGGACACCGCGGTGACCACCACCGCGAGCGCCGCGACCGCGGCCATCGTGCGCACCACGGTCAGGTCGGGACCGGCGTCGGCGCGCAGCCCCCGGTCGATGGTCTGCTGCACGGCCAGCGGCACCACGATGCGCCCGGCCGTGCCGACCACGGCCAGCAGCAGCGTGACGATCAGGCCCTCGGTGAACTCCGGCGTCATCCGCAGGCCGCGGCGCAGCACGCTCAGGCCGGACTCGGCGGGCCGGTCGGAATCGGGATCGGCGCCTATTCGCGAACCGGGCCCGGGGCCCGGTTCGGGTGCCTTGCGCACGACGGTGGCGATACTCATGAAGCCGTGGCCTCCTCGGCCTCGCTGACGTCGATGTCCTCGTCCGCGCCCTCGCGCGCGGCCCGCTCGTAGGCGTTGACCAACCGGCGGTAGCCCACCGAGCGGTCCAGCAACTCGTGATGGGGACCGCGATCGAGCACCCGGCCGCCCTCGACGTAGACCACCTCGTCGGCGAGCGCGATGGTGGCCTTGCGGTAGGCGACCACGACCACCGTCGCCGGCCCCGCGTCACGCAGCCCGTGCAGGATGGCCGCCTCCACCCGCGGGTCCACCGCCGACGTCGCGTCGTCCAGGACCAGCAGGCGCGGCCGGCGCACCAACGCCCGGGCCAGCGCGATCCGTTGGCGCTGCCCGCCGGACAGCGTGGTCCCGCGCTCGCCCACCCGGGTGTCCAGGCCCTCGGGCAGCGCGGTCACGAAGTCGGCCTGGGCGATCCGCAGCGCCTCGTGCACCGCCGCGTCGTCCAGATCCAGGCCCAGGGTGATGTTGTCGCGCACGGTGTCGTCGAACAGGAACGCCTGTTGCGGGACCAACGCGGCGGTGGCCGCGATCCCGCCGCGCCGATACTCGCGCAGGTCGGTGCCGTCCAGCAGCACCCCGCCGTCGAGCGGATCGACCAGGCGCACCAGCAGCGACACCAGCGTGGACTTGCCGGAGCCGGTCGGGCCGACCACGGCGATGGTGCGCCCGGGTTCGACGTCGAAGGCCACGTCGTGCAGCACGTCGGTGCCGTCGGTGTAGCCGAAGCGCACCGCGCGGGCCTCCAGGCGGGCCGGACCGGCCGAGGCGTCGCCGCCCTCGATCGTGCCGTAGGCGTGCTCGCCCTCGGCCTCCAGCACCCCCTTGACCCGGTCGAAGCCCACCACCGAGCGCGGCATGTCGCCCAGCAGCCACCCGATCGCCCGCACCGGGAAGGCCAACAGGGTGAACAGGTAGGCCACCTGCACCAGGTCGCCGGGCGCCAGGTCGCCGTTCGAGACCCGGACCGTGCCAACCACCAGAACCAGCAGCACACCGAAGCTGGGCAGCGCCTCCAACATCGGGTCGAACAGCGCCCGGACCCGGCCCACCGCGATGTTCGCGTCGGCCAACTCGCCCGAGGCGGCGGCGAAGCGGGTGGTCTCCTCGGTCTCGCGACCCAGGGTCTTGACCACCAGCGCGCCGTCGAAGCTCTCGTGCGCGATCTCGGCGACGTCGGCGCGCAACTCCTGCGCGCGCATCGCCAGCGGCCCCTGCTTGCGCTGGTAGACCACGTTGAGCAGGGCGATCGCCGGGAAGATCACGAAGCCCACCAGCGCCAGCGCCCAGTCGGTGAGCACCATCGAGATCGCCGCGACGAACAACATCACCACCACGCCGGTGGCCATCGGCAGCGGCGCGATCGGGTTCCAGGCCGCCTCGACGTCGGCGTTCGCGTTGGACAGCAGCGTCCCGGTCGGGTGGCGATGGTGCCACGCGAGCGGAAGGCGCAGGTATTGCCGGGTCACCCGACGCCGGTAGGTGGCCTGGAGGCGGTACTGCATCACGCCCGCCCACAACCGGCGGCCGATCACCCCGAACGCCTTGAGCAGCGCGATCCCGAACACCGCCGCGAAGGCGCCGACCAGCGCGCCGGCCGTGGTGTGCCCGTCCCGGAAGGCCGGGATGATCACCTCGTCGGTGACCCGGCCGAGCACCAGCGCCGAGCCGACCGTCATCACGCCGTACACCGCGCTCGCGCCCACCGCGGCGGCGAAGATCCTGGGCTCCTCGCGGATCCCCACGCCGAGTACGCGCAGTCCTTGTCGCAGCACGACCTTGTCCGCCACGGGGCTCACTTTCACGGGAATCCGGCCGTCGCGAACACGGGGCCGGCCAACAGGGTTGTCCCAGGGCTGTCCCAGGATGGTTGTCCAATGAAAGTACAAGGCGCCTCGGACGGTCCCGATTCCCGTCCGGCCCCCGAATTCGCCCCCGATCGGCCGCGTGGCTCGGCTTGGAGCGGATCTTTCCCGCATGTCACCCTGTTTCGGGCACTCCCGCCGGTCCTGCCGGCGCAGGCCCGACCCACGCAACCAAAGCCCGGGTCGGCCGCGTCTTATGGGCATGCCCTGACCATGATCCATAGACCGAGGACGCCGCTGTGGGCCTCACCAGCCTCAAACTGATACTCCTGCTCGGCGTCGTCGCGTTCGCGGCGGTCGTCGCCGCCGTGTTCTTCTGGCCCAAGTTGTCCCGCCAGGCAGTGCTGCCGATCCTGGGCCGGGTCGGCATCCTGTTGAGCACGCAGGTGCTGCTGATGGCCACCGTGGCGGTGATCGGCAACCGCTACTTCGTCTTCTACACGACCTGGGACGACCTGCTCGGGCACACCGGCAAGCCCGTGGTGAACTTCGGCACCGCCGCCGGCCCCGGCGACGTGCCCAAGCTGGTCAAGGAGAACGGGACCGAGACGATAGACGTCCCGCAGGGCAAGAACGCCCAGGCCGCGGGCCAGATCATGCGGATCGACGTGGCCGGCCGGCGCAGCGGGATGGGCACTCCGGCGCTGGTCTACCTGCCGCCGCAGTACTTCCAGGCCCAGTACAAGGACCGGCGCTTCCCGGTCGTGGTCGTGCTCACCGGCTACCCGGGCAACGAGCGCAACCTGGTCACCCGCCTGGAACTGCCCAAGTTCGCCGCGAACGAGATAGCCGCGGGACGGGTCCAGCCGACCATCTACGTGATGATGAAACCGAGCGTCGGCGCCGACCGCGACACCGAGTGCACCGACGTACCCGGCGGACCGCAGGTGGGCATGTTCTTCAGCCAGGACCTGCCCGAGGCGATCAACCAGGCGTACCGGGTCGCGCCCGGCGCCCGCAACTGGGCCATGCTCGGCGACTCCACCGGCGGCTACTGCTCGATCAAGCTGGCCATGCTCAACTCGGACCGGATCGGCGCGGGCGTCGCGCTGTCCGCCGACTACGGCGCGCCGCTGGACGGCGACACCGGCGACCTGTACGGCGGCAGCAAGGCGTACCGCAACCAGAACGACCTGATGTGGCGGCTGAAGAACATGCCGATGCCGCCGGTCAACCTGCTGCTCACCAGCAGCGAGAGCGGCGAGCCCAACCTGCCCGAGACCAAGGAGTTCCAGCGGCTGGCCAAGCCGCCGCTGAAGGTGGACACGCTGCTGCTGCCCACCGGCGGACACAACTTCAAGACCTGGCAGGCGGTGCTGCCGGACGCGCTGCGCTGGCTCAGCGCCCAGCAGAAGAGCGACCATCCCAAGGACTCCGCTCCGGTGGCGGCATCGCCCTGACCCGCCCGTCCCCTTGACCGCGCCCGGTGCGGGCAAAAGGATCTGCACATGCCCACTTCCCACGCTCGCACCGAACGCGCCGCACTCGCCGAACTGCTGCGCGTGCTGGGCCCGGACGCGCCGACCCTGTGCGCGGGCTGGACCACCCGCGACCTCGCGGCCCACCTGGTGGTCCGCGAGCACCGCCCCGACTCGGCGCCGGGCATCATGCTCGCGCCGCTCGCCGGCTACACCGAGAAGGTCCGGCTGCGCCAGGCGGCCAAGCCGTACGAGCAGAGCGTGCGGCTGGTCGCGGACGGCCCGCCGAGGTTGTCCGTGTTCGGCATCCCCGGCGTGGACGCGGCGGCCAACACGATGGAGTACTTCATCCACCTGGAGGACGTGCGCCGGGCCCAGCCCGGCGGCGCCGAGCCGCGCGAACTGGACCCCGAACTCACCGAGATCCTGTGGAAGCGCGCCAAGGGCGCCTCGCGGATGGCGCTGCGCGGGGTCCCGGTGGGCGTGGCGCTGCGCCGCACCGACACCGCGACCGGGGAACCGGCGCAGATCGTGCACAAGGGCACGCCCGTGGTCACGCTGAGCGGCCACCCGGCCGAGCTGCTCCTGTACCTGTTCGGCCGCAAGGAGCAGGCCCGGGTCGGGATCGAGGGCGACGAGGCCGCGATCGACACCCTGCGTACGGCCCGTACCGGCCTGTGAACACCGCCGCGGTGGGCCCGCATCGGTCTGCGACAATGCGCGCATGACCGGTGCCACCCACCCGCCCGCGCGGCCCTCCGACCTCGACCCGACCATCGCCGCGCGTCTCAAGCGCGACCCCGACGGGTTGATCGCCGCCGTCGCCCAGGCCGGCGACACCGGCGAGGTGTTGATGGTCGGCTGGATGGACGACGAGGCGCTGCACCGCACGCTGACCACCGGCCGCTGCACCTACTGGAGCCGCAGCCGGCAGGAATACTGGGTCAAGGGCGACACCTCCGGTCATGTGCAGAAGGTGCTCTCGGTCGCGCTCGACTGCGACGGCGACGCCGTGCTCGTGCGGGTCGAGCAGACCGGCGCCGCGTGCCACACCGGCGACCGCACCTGCTTCGACGCGGACGTCCTGCCCGTCTCCGACTGACCGCCGCCGACCCGGGGCCCGCGGGCACCCGACTCGGCCCGACCTCGCCGCCCGGGAGATTGCGCACGCCATGACCACCGGAACCGTCACCCCCGACCTCGACACCTTCCGGACGCTCGCGCGCGACCGGCGGGTCATCCCCGTCACCCGGCGCTTCCTGGCCGACGGCGACACCCCCGTGGGTCTGTACCGCAAGCTCGCCGCCGAGCGGCCCGGCACCTTCCTGCTGGAATCCGCCGAGAACGGCCGCTCGTGGTCGCGCTATTCGTTCGTGGGCGTGCACAGCGCGGCGGTGCTCACCGAGGCGGCCGGCCGGGCCCGCTGGCTGGGCACCCCGCCGGTGGGCGTGCCGGTGGAGGGCGATCCGCTGGAGGTACTGCGGGCCACCGTGGCCGCGTTGCACACCCCGCACGGCGTCCCGGGCCTGGAACTGCCGCCGCTGACCGGCGGGATGGTCGGCTACCTCGGCTACGACGTGGTGCGCCGGCTGGAGCGGTTGCCGGAGTCGACCGTGGACGACCTGCACGTGCCCGAGCTGATGATGTTCCTGGCCACCGACCTGGCGGTGCTCGACCACGTGGACGGCAGCGTGTTGTTGATCGCCAACGCGATCAACCACGACAACCGCGAGTCCGGGGTCGACGAGGCGTACCACGCGGCGGTGGCCCGCCTGGACGCGATGACCGCCGACCTGGCCCGGCCGACCGGCCTGGCCGCGGCGGCGTTCGAGCGCGGCGCGGTGGCCGAGGCGGTCGGCCCGTGGGGCTCGGTCGCGTATCGCAAGGCGGTGGAGGCGGCCAAGGAGGAGATCCGGGCCGGCGAGGCGTTCCAGATCGTGCTGTCCCAGCGCTTCGAGATGCCCACCGAGGCCGGCGCGTTGGACGTGTACCGGATCCTGCGGGCGACCAACCCCAGCCCGTACATGTACCTGTTCCGGCTGCCGGGGCCGGACGGCGGCGCCGAGGGCGGCTTCGACGTGGTCGGCTCCAGCCCCGAGGCGCTGGTCAAGGTCGAGGACGGGCGCGCGATGTTGCACCCGATCGCGGGCACCCGCCCGCGCGGTGCCACCCCGGCCGAGGACGCCGACCTGGCCGAGGAGTTGCTCGCCGACCCCAAGGAACGCGCCGAACACCTGATGCTCGTCGACCTGGGCCGCAACGACCTGGGTCGGGTCTGCGCGCCGGGCACGGTCGAGGTGATCGACTTCATGTCGGTCGAGCGGTACAGCCACGTGATGCACATCGTGTCCACCGTGGTGGGCGAGTTGGCCCCGGGGCGCACCGCGTTGGACGTGTTCGCCGCGTGCTTCCCGGCGGGCACCCTGTCGGGCGCGCCCAAGCCGCGCGCGATGGAGATCATCGAGAACTTCGAGCCCACCAGGCGCGGCCTGTACGGCGGTTGTGTGGGCTACGTCGACTTCGCCGGCGACCTGGACACCGCGATCGCGATCCGCACCGCGTTGATCCGCGACGGCGTGGCCTACGTCCAGGCCGGCGCGGGTGTGGTCGCCGACTCCTCGCCCGAGGCCGAGGACGTCGAATGCCGCAACAAGGCGGCGGCGGTGCTGCGCGCGGTGGCCATCGCGGCCACCCTCGCGCCGGCGCACGACGTCACGGCCGGGTAGGGCCGCGAACGCCCGCCCGGGGTCCAGCCGTCGCGCGGCGTGGGTCATGCTGGTGCCATGAGCAACGCGAGGACCGAGGCCGGCGCGGCGGGTGCCGGCACCGAGACGCACGACCGGGCCGACGCCGAACCGGCGACCACCACCGGCGCGGCGAGCGCCGCCGAAGAGCAGCCGGCGGCGGTCGCGACCGCGGCGGTCGAGGACGCGGCGCTGCGCGAGCGCAAGGCCGCCCGCCGCGAGTCGACCATCACGGTCCTGCTCGCGCTGGCCGGCGCCGCCCTGGTGCTCTCGGTGGCCGGTCGCACCTGGGCCGAGGGCACCGCGCCGGTGCACGGGGCGCGGATCGCGGTGCAGGCGAGCGGCAACACGATCAACAAGGCCCTGTCCGCGTTCGCGCTGCTGGGCCTTGCCGGCGGCCTCGCGGTGCTCGCGACCCGCACGTTCGGCCGGACCGTGATCGGCGTGCTGGTGACCCTGGCCGGGCTCGGGGTCGTGGTGCTGGCCGTGCGGGGCGCGGGCGACACGTCGGCGGTGAACTCCGAGGCGGCGGGCAAGGCGGCCGTCGAGGGGGTTCGCGCGGTGGACGTGAGCCACACGATCTGGCCGTGGTTCGCGGTCGTGGGTGGCGTGGTGATCCTGCTCGCGGGCCTGCTCGTGGTGCTTCGGGGCCGGCGCTGGCCCGGTATGTCCAACCGCTACGAGGCCCCGGCGGGCAAGGTGGTCGCCGCCAAGCGTGGCCCGGCCACCAACGCCGACCTGTGGAACGCGTTGGACCGGGGCGAGGACCCCACGCGCTGAGCACTGCTCCCGACGGGTGACAATAAGAATCGCGCGGTTGTGACCGCGGCGCCCGAAACGGTGTCCCGGCAGCCGCGCCCTCGCGTGTGAATTGTGAAGCCGAAGGAGTAAGCGATGTCGTCGCAAGCCGGAAACCACGGCAGCACCCCCGCCGCCTGGACCGTGACCATACTGGCGCTGATCGGCTGCACGATCTCCGGCGTCGCGATGATCGCGGCCAGCGTGATGTTGTTCTGGGCCGGGGCGGCCGTGGTCCTCGTGGGCTGCATCGCCGGCGCGGGCATGCGGATGGGCGGGATGGGCGCCGCCCCCGCGCGTCGCTGACCTCTAGGGTGGGCGGACTGGTGGGTGTGACGCCGAGGGGGAAACGTGGCCTATGGGTTTCCGGGGGCTCCCGGGGGCGGTGAGGGGCCGGGGCGGGAGTGGAACGCGCCGCCTCGGCCGTTCGGGCACGCCATGCCCTACGGGCCGCCGACCACACCGCCGCCCGCCGGTCCGCCACCGGGACCACCGGACAACTACCTCGCGTGGGCGGTGCTGGCCACCGTCTTCTGCTGCTTCCTCGCGGGCGTGCCCGCGTTGCTCGCGGCGACCAGCGTCAACGAGCGTTGGCACCGCGGCGACGTGGCCGGTGCCCGGCTCGCCTCGTTGCGGGCCCGCAACTGGACCATCGGCACCGTCCTGCTCGGCGTGATCTTCTGGACCACCTGGATGGTCGGCGTTTTCCTTCTCGGTTGGAAAGACACGCTGGGTGACCTCTGACGGTGCTCTCCGACGGCACAATGGGCCGATGACCACCCCGGCCCGTCCCGCGTCCGGCACCGGCTTCCGGCTGCGCAATCTCGCTCTGCCCGCCATGAGCCTGGCCCTGCTCGCCGGTGCGACCGCCTATGTGGGACTGGTGGATCCGCGCGAGAGCGGCCACTATCCGCCGTGCCCCTACCTGGTGCTCACCGGCCTGGCCTGCCCCGGCTGCGGCGGATTGCGCTGCGTGCACGCGCTCACCCACCTCGACCTGTCCGCCGCGCTGGGCTACAACGCGCTCGCGGTCGCGCTGTTTCCGCTGATCGGCCTGTTGTGGCTGCGCTGGACGGTGCGTACCGCGCGCGGCGAGCCGCGTCGGGGGTTGGCCGATCCCCGCGCGTTGTGGGCGCTGCTCGCGGTCGTGGTGCTCTTCTGGGTCGTCCGGGACCTGCCGTTCGGCGCGCCGCTCGCGCCCTGACGGACAGTGACGGCCGGCGGATCCGTCGGCCGGACGCCGCGCACGGACCCACCGTGCGACGCCGTATGCTGCCCCCACCTCTTCGGCGGTGCGGCGTGGACGGGTCTGTTCGAATCGGCCTATACCATCGGAGAGCCGGGGGAGCAGGTTCTCCGGACAAACGAGGGGATGTAGGGCGTGACGGTTCTCGACGAGATCATCGACGGTGTCAACGCCGACCTCGCAGAACGACAGGCCCGCGTTTCCCTTGACGAGATCAAGGAACTCGCGGCCCAGGCGCCGGCGCCCCGCGACGCGGAGAGCATCCTGCGCGGCGACGGCATCGCCGTCATCGCCGAGGTCAAGCGCTCCAGCCCCTCCAAGGGCGCGCTCGCCGCGATCGCCGACCCGGCCGGTCTGGCCGCCGACTACGAGTCCGGCGGCGCCTCGGTGATCAGCGTGCTCACCGAGCAGCGCCGATTCGGCGGCTCGCTCGACGACCTGGACGCGGTGCGCGCCGCGGTCGACATCCCGGTCCTGCGCAAGGACTTCATGGTCACCAGCTACCAGCTCTGGGAGGCCCGCGCGCACGGCGCGGACGTGGCCCTGCTGATCGTCGCCGCGCTGGAGCAGAACGCGTTGGTCTCGCTGATCGAGCGGTCCCGCTCGATCGGTCTCACCACGATCGTGGAGGTCCACGACGAGGAGGAGACCGCCCGCGCGCTCGACGCCGGCGCCACCGTGATCGGGGTCAACGCGCGCAACCTCAAGACCCTCGAGGTGGACCGCAACAACTTCGCCCGGATCGCCCCGCTGATCCCGGACTCGTGCGTGCGCATCGCCGAATCCGGCGTGCGCGGTCCGCACGACCTGATCGCCTACGCCAACAACGGCGCCGACGCCGTCCTGGTGGGCGAGTCCCTGGTCACCGGTCGCGACCCGCGCAGCTCGGTCGCCGACCTGGTCGCCGCGGGCGCCCACCCGGCGATCCGGCACGGGCGCGGCTGAGGACACGAGCAGGCAATGAGCATGGACCCGCGACTGGCCAGGGGCTGCAAGCCCCGAGGCTGCCGCGCGCCCGCCCGCCGGGCGCGCGGGCGTCGGGTGCGCTACGTGATCGGCTGTGAGCCCGGCCAGGTGCCGGGCAGCCGATGGCGCGGACACGTTTCCTGACCCATCCGTCAGCAACGTGCCGTCCGCACGGCATGCCACACCGACAAGGACCTCGCATGTCCAGCACTGCCCAACTACCGGATCCTTCCGGCCACTTCGGCGTCTTCGGCGGGCGCTTCCTGCCCGAGGCGCTGATCGCCGCCCTCGACGAGTTGACCGCCGCCTACGAAAAGGCCAAGAACGACCCGCAGTTCCAGGCCGAGTTCGCCGGCCTGCTGCGCGACTACGCCGGGCGCCCGAGCATCATCACCGAGGCCCCCCGCTTCGCCGAACACGCAGGCGGCGCGCGGATCATCCTCAAGCGCGAAGACCTCAACCACACCGGCTCGCACAAGATCAACAACGTGCTCGGCCAGGCCATCCTGACCAAGCGCATGGGCAAGACCCGGGTGATCGCGGAGACCGGCGCCGGCCAGCACGGCGTGGCCACCGCGACCGCGTGCGCGCTGCTCGGCCTGGAGTGCGTCGTCTACATGGGCGAACTCGACACCCAGCGCCAGGCCCTGAACGTGGCCCGGATGCGCGTGCTCGGCGCCGAGGTGATCCCGGTGGCGATCGGCTCGCGCACCCTCAAGGACGCGATCAACGAGGCGCTGCGCGACTGGGTCGCCAACGTCGACAACACCCACTACCTGCTCGGCACCGCGGCCGGCGCACACCCCTTCCCGGCGATGGTCCGCGACTTCGTCAAGGTCATCTCCGTGGAGGCCCGGCAGCAGGTGCTCGACCTGACCGGCAAGCTGCCGGACGCGGTCTGCGCGTGCGTGGGCGGCGGCTCCAACGCGATCGGCGCCTTCCACGCGTTCATTCCGGACGAGGGCGTGCGGCTGTACGGCTTCGAGGCGGGCGGCGACGGCGTGGAGACCGGGCGGCACGCCGCCTCGATCACCGGCGGCTCGATCGGCGTCCTGCACGGCGCCCGCACCTACCTGCTCCAGGACGAATACGGGCAGACCATGGAGTCCCACTCGATCTCCGCCGGCCTGGACTACCCGGCGGTGGGCCCCGAGCACGCGTGGCTGCACCAGACCGGCCGGGCCACCTACCGGCCGATCGACGACGCCCCCGCGATGGAGGCGTTCCGGCTGCTGTGCCGCACCGAGGGCATCATCCCGGCGATCGAATCGGCGCACGCCCTGGCCGGCGCGATCGAGGTCGGGCGCGAACTCGGCCCGGACGCGACCATCCTGGTGAACCTCTCCGGGCGCGGTGACAAGGACATGCACACCGCCGCCAAGTACTTCGATCTCCTCGACGCGGAAGCGGAGCAGTCGTGACCGGCACCGGCACCACCACCAGGCTCACCGAGGTGCTGGCCACCGCCCGCGCCGAGAACCGCGCCGCACTGGTCGGCTACCTCCCGGCGGGCTACCCCTCCGCCGAGGGCTCCGCCGCCGCGATGCGGGCGATGGTCGAGGGCGGCTGCGACATCATCGAGGTCGGCCTGCCCTACAGCGACCCGCAGATGGACGGCCCCGTCATCCAGCGCGCCGTCGAACACGCGCTCGCCCACGGCACCAACACCCACCACGTGATCGACAACGTGCGCGCCGTCGCCGAAACCGGCGCCGCGACCCTGGTGATGTCGTACTGGAACCCGATCGAGCGCTACGGCGTCGAGCGGTTCGCGAGCGAACTGGCCGCGGCCGGCGGCAGCGGGGTGATCACCCCCGACCTGATCCCGGACGAGGCGCACGAGTGGATCGCCGCCACCGACCGGCACCACCTGGACCGGATCTTCCTGGTCGCGCTGTCCTCCTCGGACGAACGCATCGCCTACACCACCCGACACTGCGGCGGCTTCGTCTACGCCGCGTCCGTCATGGGCGTCACCGGAGCCCGGGCCTCGGTGAGCTCGGCGGCCGGCGACCTGGTCGCACGCACCCGCAAGACCACCGACCTGCCGGTCTGCGTCGGCCTGGGCGTCTCCAACGCGACCCAGGCGGCCGAGGTCGCGGCCTACGCCGACGGCGTCATCGTCGGCTCCGCGTTCGTCCGCGCCCTGCTGGACGCGCCGAACGAACAGGCCGGCCTGGACGCCGTCCGCGCCCTGGCCGCGGACCTGGCCGAGGGCGTCCGCAAGCGCTGACACCCGCGCCCGATCGGCGCCCTGTGTAAAAACGCGCCAAAATGTACATCGGCTCATCAGCGGCCGCCGCAGCACCGTCGCGGCGGCCGTTGTCATGCCCGCACCATCCCACCCCCACCCCCATCGGAGGAACCAGCGTTGAGCGCCAAACCCGCGGCCAACCGAACACCCGTCATCCTGGCCGTCGTCGGCGTGCTCGTGGTCGCGGTGCTGGCCGCCGTCCTGGGCGTCGTGTTCACCGTCGGCCACGACGACAAGGACGACGACTCCGGCGACGCGAAGCGGTCGAACACGGCCAAGGCCCCCGTCCGCGACGTCGACTTGGCCACGTTGCCCGCCGTCGCCCAGGCGGACGGCACGATCCGGGTCGGCAGCTCCTCGGCACCGGTCACCATCACCGTGTTCGAGGACTTCCGCTGCCCGTTCTGCAAACGCTTCGAGACCGACTTCGGCCCGCTCCTGGCCGACTACGCCGAGGCCGGAAAGATCAGCGTCGACTACCACATCGCCTCCTTCCTGGACGGCAAGCTCGGCGGCACCGGCTCGGTCAAGGCCGCGAACGCCGCCCGCTGCTCGGTGGACGCGGGCAAGTACGCCGGCTACCACGCGATGTTGTTCAAGAACCAGCCCGAGGAGTCCGAGGACGGCTACACCGCCGCCCGGTTGCTCGACCTGGCCGGCCAGGTCCCCGGTCTGCGCGGCGAGGCGTTCGACGCGTGCGTGAACACCGACGCCAACGCCGCGTGGGTGGCCGCCGCCGAGAGCGCGTTCGAAAGCTCCGGCGTCCTTGCCACGCCCGCCGTGGCGGTGGACGGAAAAATTCTGGACAGCGGGAACTCGGCCATGCGTTCGCCCGACAACCTTCGTGAACTGCTCGACCGACGCCTGGAGAACCCCGGGAGTGGTAAGGCGGCTCTCGGACAGGAACCTAAGGTGCCTTCCGCCGGTTAGACAGCACATGTGCCGGTCCGGGGTGCGGGGGACCACGGACCGGGGTCCCCGTACCTCACCCGTCGTGACGGAGGTCAGACCTTGGAAGGCAAGACGATCGAGCCGGTGGGCCGACGGTGACCGCGACGGCCACCCCCGACGGCGCCGCGACCGCCGGCCCGCTCGCGAGCCTGCGCAAAGCCGCCCCCTGGATCGGCCTCGCCGCCCGACTGGGCCTGGCCTTCGTCTGGGCCTACGCCGGCTGGGAGAAGGCGCTCGACCCCGACCAGGCCGCGTACGCGGTCCGGGGCTACGACGTACTGCCCGACGGTCTGGTCGAGCCGGTCGGCTACGCCCTGCCCTACCTGGAACTGGGCCTGGCCCTGCTCCTGGTGGTCGGGATCGGCACCCGACTGGTCGCGTCCTTGTCCGCGCTGCTCCTGATCGTGTTCATCGCGGGCATCGCCCAGGCGTGGGCGCGGGGCCTGGCGATCGACTGCGGCTGCTTCGGCGGCGGCGGTCCGGTCGAGCCGGACAAGACCGCCTACCTCGAGGAGATCCTGCGGGACTGCGGCTTCCTGCTGCTCGCCATCTGGCTGATCGTCTTCCCGCGCACCCGCCTGTCCGCGGACGCCTGGCTGTTCCCCGAGGAACCGCCGTACGACACGGACGAGGACCACGCGGACGCGGACGACGCGGACGACGCGGACGAGGCGGCCGAGGACGAGCGGGACACCGACGCGGACGAGTACCGCGGGGACGCGAACCGGAACCCCGGAACCCGGGAACTGAAAGGCCCTGAGATCACGTGAGCTCGAAGAATTCCGAAGGCAAGCGCACCGCGCGCGAGCGCATGGCCCAGGAGCGCGCGCGCCAACAGGCGCTCGACAAGCGCCGGCGGGTGCTGATCATCGCCGGTGCGGTGGTGGCCGTCCTCGCGGTGGTCGCCATCATCGGCGTGGTCGTGGGCATGTCCAAGACCAACAAGAAGAAGGGGCCCTGGAAGGACGCGCTCGCCAAGCCGTACAGCGCCCCCGTGAACCTGTCCGCGGACGGTCTGGGCATCTCCGTCGGCAGCAACCCGAACGCCCCCTCGTTGATCATGTACGAGGACTTCCGCTGCCCGATCTGCCACGAGGTGGAGAAGTCGCTCGGCCCCACCCTGCGGCAGATGGCCGACGCCGGCACCATCAAGATCGACTACCACATCGCCTCGTTCCTGGACGGCAAGCTCGGCGGCAACGGCTCCAAGTACGCGGCCAACGCCGCCGGCTGCGCGCAGAACGCGGGCAAGTTCGCGCCGTACCACGACACGCTCTTCGCGAACCAGCCCGACGAGCTGGACGACAAGTTCGGCAACCGCTCCTACCTGATCGACCTCGCGGGCAAGGTGGACGGCCTGCGCTCGCCCACCTTCGACGCCTGCGTCAACGACCTGAGCGTGGCCGGGTGGGTCAACAAGGTCGAGGACGCGTTCCAGAACGCCAAGATCGGCGACACCCCCGTCACCGGCACACCGACCGCGGGCATCAACGGCAAGACCATCGACCTGATCGTCAAGGGCCGCGGCCTGGCCACCCCCGACGAGGTGCGCGCCCAGATCCTGGCAGCGATCAAGTAGTCACCCTCCGCTTCGGAGCACCCGGGCGCGGCACCGATTCCCCGGTGCCGCGCCCGTTCGTCGCCGCCCGCCGGCACACGTTCGCCCCCGCACCCGGTAGCGTCGTACCCGCCATGGACCTCGCATTCATTCCCAGCCCCTCCCGCGGCCAGATCGACCTCGGTCCGATCCCGCTGCGCGGCTACGCGCTGTGCATCATCCTCGGTGTCGTCCTCGCGATCTGGCTCGGCGAGCGCCGCTGGGTCGCCCGAGGCGGTCGTGCCGGCACGGTCGGCGACATCGCCGTGTGGATGGTGCCCTTCGGCCTCGTCGGAGGCCGCATCTACCACGTCATCACCACGCCGGGGCCGTACTTCGGCGACGGCGGCGACCCCATGCAGGCGTTCGCCGTCTGGAAGGGCGGGCTCGGCATCTGGGGTGCGATCGCGCTCGGCGCGGTGGGCGCCTGGATCGGCTGCCGGCGCCGGGGCATCCCGCTGCCCGCGCTGGCCGACGCGCTCGCGCCGGGCATCGTGCTCGCCCAGGCCGTGGGCCGCTGGGGCAACTGGTTCAACCAGGAGCTCTACGGCCGCGAGACCGACGTGCCGTGGGCGGTGAAGATCGACGGCGACCACAACGTGATCGACCCCGGTCAGGCCGGCACCTTCCACCCGACGTTCCTGTACGAGTCGTTGTGGTGCATCGGCGTCGCGGCCCTGGTGATCTGGGCCGACCGCCGATTCAAGCTGGGCCACGGCCGGGCCTTCGCGCTCTACGTCGCGGGCTACACGGTGGGCCGGTTCTGGATCGAGTACATGCGCGTCGACGACGCCGAACACGTGCTGGGCATGCGGCTGAACAACTGGACCGCGATCCTCGTCTTCGTCGGCGCGATCGCCTACATCTGGATCTCGGCCCGCACGCACCCCGGCCGCGAGGAACCGGCCACGCTGCAGGGCCACTACCGGGAGCCGGACGACGCCGACGAGCCGTACGACGCCGACGAGGCGGACGAGGAGGTCGCGGACGCGGAGGTCGCGGACACGAAGGAAGCGGACGCCAAGGACGCGGACACGAAGGTCGCCGAGGACGCGAAGGCCACGCGGGAGCCGGAAGACGCCGAGAGCGCGACGGATCCGGTGGACGCCGACACCGACAGCGACGCGGTCGTGGCGGCGGATGCGGCCCCGGACGTGGTCCGTGCCGCGGACGAGCCCGACGCGGATGCCGACGCCGACGCCGAGCGCACCCCCTCGGCCGCGCGCAAGCCCGCCGACAAGGGCTGACCCCGAGCCGACCGGAGGCCGCCCCCGACCCGCCACCCGCGGGTCCGGGGCGGCCTCTTCGGGTTCGGGCAGCCTTTCCTGGCCGGCGGTACCGCGGGTGCGACCGGTAGCGTCCAGGTCCCAGCGTGACGAGAGGGCCGAACGACCTTGAAGACCACCCAGACAGCCGCCGAGGCCCCCGACACGGCCCCGGCGCTCGGGCACCAGGACGGTATCGACCACACCCACCGCGACATCGGCGGTGGCTGGCTGCGCCCGGCCGTGTTCGGCGCCATGGACGGGCTGGTCTCCAACTTCGCGCTGATCGCCGGCGTCGTCGGCAGCGACGCCACGACCAAGACCGTGGTGGTCACCGGACTGGCCGGACTGGCCGGCGGCGCCTTCTCGATGGCGGCGGGGGAGTACACCTCGGTCGCCTCGCAGGCCGAGCTGGCCCGCGCCGAGGTCGAGGTGGAGCGCCGCGAACTGTGCCGCAGCCCCGAAGCCGAGCAACGCGAACTCGCCGAGCTCTACATCGCCCGCGGCCTGGACGAGGACCTCGCCGTCGAGGTGGCCCGGCAACTCTCCCGCGACCCCGAACTGGCCCTGGAGATCCACGCCCGCGAGGAACTGGGCGTCGACCCGCACGACCTGCCCTCGCCGTGGGTCGCCGCCGGCTCCTCGTTCGCCTTCTTCGCGCTCGGCGCGCTGCTGCCGCTGCTGCCCTACCTGCTCGGCGCCGGCACGCTGCTGCCCGCCCTGGTGCTGACCGCGCTCGGCCTGTTCGGCGCCGGCGCCGCGGTCTCGCGGGTGACCGCCCGACCGTGGTGGTTCAGCGGCACCCGCCAGTTGCTCCTCGGCGCCGCCGCGGGCGGGCTGACCTACCTGCTCGGTCTGCTGATCGGGCAACAGGTGTGACGAGTGAGGCATACGTAACACGACCGTAGCGCGGCGACCCGACCCGGAAACGATCGAATCCCACGGGTCGGACAGCCCGTTTCGGTACCGAGATGGTCGGGAATGAGCCCGCTGACATGCCAGGGCGGCCGGCGCGGCGCAGCGTTCGAAAGCCCGCTCGATTCACTTGGCGACCGTATGGTGAGACGGGTTTGTCCCGGGTTCCGGATGCACGTACCGATCATGTAACCTGCACGAAATCGCAGAGGGCCAACGTCGTCCCTGTTGCGCACCACACGCCACGACGACGACGGGAGCGCCCATGCCTCCTGCCATGCCCGCAACTCCGGGCCCCCTCTTCTCCGCGCTTCCCGCGGCACAGGGGTTGTACGACCCCCGTAACGAACACGACGCCTGTGGTGTCGGATTCGTGGCCACGCTCACCGGCGAGCCCAGCCACGACATCGTCGACCAGGCACTGACCGTCCTGCGGAACATGGAACACCGGGGCGCCACCGGCGCCGAAGCCGACACCGGCGACGGCGCGGGCATCCTGATCCAGGTCCCGGACGCGTTCCTGCGCGAAAGCGTCGACTTCGCGCTGCCCGCCGCGGGCGGCTACGCGGTCGGCATCGCCTTCCTGCCCGACGACGACGTACACGCGGGCCGCGCCAAGTCCTCCATCGAGCGCATCGCCGCCGAAGAGAACCTGCGCGTGCTCGGCTGGCGCGAGGTGCCCACCACGCCCGGCCTGGTCGGCTCGATGGCCGCCGAGACCATGCCGCGCTTCGCCCAACTGTTCGTGGCCGGCGTCGACGAGAGCGTCACCGGGATCACCCTGGACCGGCTCGCCTTCGCGCTGCGCAAGCGCGCCGAACGCGAGGTCGAGGTCTACTTCGCCTCCCTGTCCGCGCGCACCCTCGTCTACAAGGGCATGCTCACCACCGGGCAGCTGGAGCCGTTCTTCCCGGACCTGTCCGACCGGCGCCTGGCATCCGCGATCGGCCTCGTGCACTCGCGGTTCTCCACCAACACCTTCCCGGCCTGGCCCCTCGCCCACCCGTACCGCTTCATCGCGCACAACGGCGAGATCAACACCGTCAAGGGCAACCGCAACTGGATGGCCGCACGCGAGTCGATGCTCGCCACCGACCTCATCCCCGGCGACCTGAGCCGGCTGTACCCCATCTGCACGCCCGACGCGTCCGACTCGGCGTCCTTCGACGAGGTCCTGGAACTGCTCCACCTGGGCGGTCGGCCGCTGCCGCACGCCGTGCTGATGATGATCCCCGAGGCGTGGGAGAACCACGCCACGATGGATGCCGCCCGGCGCGCCTTCTACAAGTTCCACGCCACCGTGATGGAACCGTGGGACGGACCGGCCTGCGTCACCTTCACCGACGGCACCCTGATCGGCGCGGTCCTGGACCGCAACGGCCTGCGCCCCTCGCGCTACTGGGTCACCGACGACGGCCTGGTCGTGCTCTCCTCCGAGGTCGGCGTCCTGGACATCGACCCCGCCCGGATCGTGCGCAAGGGCCGGCTCCAGCCCGGCCGGATGTTCCTGGTCGACACCGAGGCCCGGCGGATCGTCGAGGACGACGAGATCAAGACCGCGCTCGCCGCCGAACACCCCTACCAGGAATGGCTGCACGGCGGCCTGATCAACCTGGAGGACCTGCCCGAGCGCGAACACGTCGTGCACACGCACGCCTCCGTCTCGCGCCGCCAGCAGACCTTCGGCTACACCGAGGAAGAACTGCGCGTCATCCTGGCGCCGATGGCCCGCGCCGGCGGCGAACCGCTCGGCTCGATGGGCACCGACAGCCCGATCGCCGCGCTCTCCGCCAAGCCCCGGCTGCTCTTCGACTACTTCGTCCAGCTCTTCGCGCAGGTCACCAACCCGCCGCTGGACGCGATCCGGGAAGAACTCGTCACCTCGCTCGGCAGCTTCGTCGGCCCCGAGGGCAACCTGCTCGACGCCCAGCCCGCCGACTGCCGCAACGTCGTGCTGCCCTTCCCGGTACTCGACAACGACGAGCTCGCCAAGCTCATCCACATCAACCTCGACGGCGACCAGCCCGGCCTCAAGGCCGTCACCATCTCCGGGCTCTACCCCGTCGACGGCGGCGGCGCCGCACTGGCCAAGCGACTCGAGGAGATCCGCACCGAGACCACCGGCGCGATCGCCGACGGCGCCCGCATCGTGGTCCTGTCCGACCGCCACTCGGACGCCGAACACGCGCCGATCCCCTCGCTGCTGCTCACCTCCGCCGTCCACCACCACCTGATCCGCACCAAGACCCGCACCCAGGTCGGATTGATCGTCGAAGCCGGCGACGTGCGCGAAGTGCACCACATCGCGCTCCTGATCGGCTACGGTGCCGCCGCGGTCAACCCCTACCTGGCGATGGAATCCGTCGAGGACCTCGTCCGCGACGGCGTCTTCCTCACCGACATCGCGCCCGAACAGGCCATCCGCAACCTGATCAAGGCACTGGGCAAGGGCGTGCTCAAGGTGATGTCCAAGATGGGCATCTCCACCGTCGCCTCCTACCGCGGCGCCCAGGTCTTCGAAGCCGTCGGCCTCGCCGAGGACTTCGTCGCCGAATACTTCACCGGCACCACCAGCAAGCTCGGCGGCATCGGGCTGGACATCGTCGCCGAGGAAGTCGCCCGCCGGCACGCCAAGGCCTACCCGCCCACCGGCATCGCCCCCTCGCACCGTCGGCTGGAGATCGGCGGCGAATACCAGTGGCGCCGCGAGGGCGAACCGCACCTGTTCGACCCCGAGACGATCTTCCGCCTCCAACACTCCACCCGCACCCGCCGCTACGACATCTTCAAGAAGTACACGGCGCGGGTGGACGAACAGTCCAAGCGGCTGATGACGCTGCGCGGCCTGTTCGCCTTCAAGAGCGGCGAGCGCGCGTCCATCCCGATCGACGACGTCGAGCCGGTCTCCGAGATCGTCAAGCGCTTCTCCACCGGCGCGATGTCCTACGGCTCCATCTCGATGGAGGCGCACCAGACGCTGGCCATCGCGATGAACCGGCTCGGCGGCAAGTCCAACACCGGCGAAGGCGGCGAGGACCCCGAGCGGCTGTACGACCCCGAGCGGCGCTCGGCGATCAAGCAGGTCGCCTCCGGCCGATTCGGCGTCACCAGCGAATACCTGGTCAACGCCGACGACATCCAGATCAAGATGGCCCAGGGCGCCAAGCCCGGCGAAGGCGGCCAACTCCCCGGCCACAAGGTCTACCCGTGGGTCGCCCGCACCCGGCACTCCACCCCCGGCGTCGGCCTCATCTCGCCGCCGCCGCACCACGACATCTACTCCATCGAAGACCTCGCCCAGCTCATCCACGACCTCAAGAACGCCAACCCGGCGGCCCGAGTGCACGTGAAGCTGGTCGCCGAGGTCGGCGTCGGCACCGTCGCCGCGGGCGTGTCCAAGGCACACGCCGACGTGGTGCTCATCTCCGGCCACGACGGCGGCACCGGCGCCTCCCCGCTCACCTCGCTCAAGCACGCGGGCGGCCCCTGGGAACTGGGCCTCGCCGAAACCCAGCAGACCCTGCTGCTCAACGGCCTGCGCGAGCGCATCGTGGTGCAGACCGACGGCCAGCTCAAGACCGGCCGCGACGTGTTGGTCGCCGCCCTGCTCGGCGCCGAGGAATACGGCTTCGCCACCGCACCGCTCGTGGTCTCCGGCTGCGTGATGATGCGGGTCTGCCACCTCGACACCTGCCCCGTCGGCGTCGCCACACAAAACCCCGTACTGCGCGAGCGGTACAACGGCCAAGCCGACCACGTGGTCAACTTCTTCGAATTCATCGCCGAGGAAGTCCGCGAACTGCTCGCCGAACTCGGCTTCCGCACCCTCGAAGAGGCCGTCGGCCACGCCGAACTGCTCGACACCGCCGCGGCCGTCGAACACTGGAAGGCCGAAGGTCTCGACCTCGCACCGCTGTTCCACGTGCCCGCCCTCGCCGAAGGCGCCGCCCTGCACCACACCGGCCCGCAGGACCACGGACTGGCCAAGGCACTGGACAACCAACTCGTCCAGCTCAGCGCCGACGCGCTGGAAAACGGGGAAAAGGTCGTCATCAACCTTCCCGTGCAGAACATCAACCGCACCGTCGGCACGATGCTCGGCCACGAGGTCACCAAGCGCTACCGCGGCGCCGGCCTCCCCGACGACACCATCGACATCACCCTGACCGGCTCCGCCGGCCAGTCCTTCGGCGCCTTCGTCCCCAAGGGCATCACCCTGCGGCTCGAAGGCGACGGCAACGACTACGTCGGCAAGGGCCTGTCCGGCGGCCGGATCACCGTACGCCCGCACCGCACCGCACCCTTCGCCGCCGAAGACAACATCATCGCCGGCAACGTGATCGGCTACGGCGCCACCGGCGGCGAGATCTACCTGCGCGGCGTCGTCGGCGAACGCTTCTGCGTGCGCAACTCCGGCGCCACCGCCGTCGTCGAAGGCGTCGGCGACCACGGCTGCGAATACATGACCGGCGGCCGAGCCGTCGTCCTGGGCCGCACCGGCCGCAACTTCGCCGCAGGCATGTCCGGCGGCGTCGCCTACCTGCTCGACGCGGACCACAACAACATCAACACCGAACTCGTCGGCATCGAGGAACTCGACGCCGCCGACAGCGCCGAACTGCACGACGTTGTGCGCCGGCACCACGAGGAGACCGGCTCGGCCGTCGCCGAAACCCTGCTCTCCGACTGGGACGCCGCCTCCCGGCGCTTCACCAAGATCCTGCCCAGGGACTACAAGGCAGTGCTCGCCGCCAAGGACGCCGCCGAGCGAGCCGGTCTCACCGAGACCGAGATCGTCCAGAAGATGATGGAGGCGGTTCATGGCTGACCCGAAGGGCTTTTTGAGCACGCCCCAAGAGCTCGGCAAGCGTCGCCCCGTCGACGTGCGCATCCGGGACTGGAAGGAGGTGTACGAGGAGCGCACGCTGCTCCCGATCATCACCGAACAGGCCGGCCGCTGCATGGACTGCGGCATCCCGTTCTGCCACAACGGCTGCCCGCTCGGAAACATCATCCCCGAGTGGAACGACCTGGTCTGGCGCGACGACTGGCAGGCCGCGAGCGAACGACTGCACGCGACCAACAACTTCCCGGAGTTCACCGGCCGGCTGTGCCCCGCGCCGTGCGAGGCCGCGTGTGTGCTCGGCATCAACCAGGCGCCGGTCACCATCAAGAACGTCGAGGTCTCGATCATCGACCGGGCGTGGGACGACAACAACGTCGCCCCGCAACCGCCCGACCGCCTCTCCGGCAAGACCGTCGCCGTGATCGGCTCCGGCCCCGCCGGCCTCGCCGTCGCCCAGCAACTCACCCGCGCCGGCCACACGGTCGCCGTCTACGAGCGCGCCGACCGGATCGGCGGACTGCTGCGCTACGGCATCCCCGAATTCAAGATGGAAAAGCGGCACATCAACCGGCGCATCGAACAAATGCGCGCCGAAGGCACCAAGTTCTACACCGGCATGCAGATCGGCACCGACCTGGACGCGGCCAAGCTGCGCCGGCGCTACGACTCCGTGGTGATCGCCGCCGGGGCCACCGCGGCGCGGGATCTGCCGATCCCCGGACGCGAATTCGGCGGCATCCACCAGGCGATGGAATACCTGCCCTTCGCCAACAAGGTGCAGGAAGGCGACCTGGTCGCCTCGCCGATCGACGTGGCCGGCAAGCACGTGGTGATCATCGGCGGCGGCGACACCGGCGCCGACTGCCTGGGCACCGCACACCGCCAGGGCGCGGCCTCGGTCACCCAGTTGGAGATCATGCCCCGACCCACGGAGGAGCGGCCCGCCGCGCAGCCGTGGCCGACCTACCCGATGACCTACCGGGTCGCCAGCGCGCACGAGGAGGGCGGCGAGCGCGTCTACGCGGTCAACACCCAGGAATTCGTCGGCGGCGCGGACGGCCGGGTCAAGGCCCTCAAGCTGGTCGAGGTGGTGTTCGAGAACGGTCGCTTCGTACCGGTCCCCGACACCGAGCGGGAGATCCCGGCCGACTTCGTGTTCCTGGCGATGGGCTTCACCGGCACCGACCGCTCCAACGGACTGGTCGAACAGCTCGGGCTGGCCCTGGACGAGCGCGGCAACGTGGCCCGGGACGAGGCGTACGCGACCAACGTGGACGGTGTGTTCGTGGCCGGCGACGCCGGGCGCGGACAGTCCCTGATCGTCTGGGCCATCGCCGAGGGCCGCTCGTGCGCGGCCGCGGTGGACGCGTGGCTGACCGGCGGGACCAACCTGCCGTCGCCCATCCGGCCCACCGATCGACCGCTCACCGTCTGACCCGAGGCGACCGCTCGGGCGCGGATTGAATCTGTGACGAAAGTCGCGTGAACAGGAAAGGGCGCCGCCGTTGCGGCGCCCTTTCCGCATGCCGGAAAAGCGCCATATACCGGACGCGAGTACGGCTTACCCCGCGGTAGGAACTAGGCTCTATGACCATGCGTCGAGCCAAAATTGTCTGCACCCTGGGTCCTGCCACCAATTCGTATGAACAGATCCGCACGCTGGTCGACGCAGGCATGGATGTAGCCCGCTTCAACCTCAGCCACGGCGCCTACGCCGAGCACGAGGAGCGATATCACCGCGTCCGTCGGGCATCCGACGAATCCGGTCGCAGCGTCGGCATCCTCGTCGACCTCCAAGGCCCCAAGATCCGCCTGGAGACCTTCGCCGAAGGCCCCGTGCTCCTGGAGCGCGGCGACGAGTTCACGATCACGACCGAGGACGTCCCCGGCGACAAGCACGAGGTCGGCACCACCTACAAGGGGCTGACCGCCGACGTCACCAAGGGCGAGCGGATCCTCATCGACGACGGCCGGGTCACCCTGGAGGTCGTCGACGTCGAGGGCCCGCGCGTGCACACGATCGTCATCGAGGGCGGGATGGTCTCCGACCACAAGGGGCTCAACCTCCCCGGCGTGGCCGTGAGCGTTCCCGCACTGTCCGAGAAGGACATCGAGGACCTCAAGTGGGGCCTCGCCCTCGGTGCCGACATGATCGCGCTGTCCTTCGTGCGTGCCGCGAAGGACATCGAGGACGTCCACAAGATCATGGACGAGTTCGGTGTCCGACTCCCGGTGATCGCGAAGATCGAGAAGCCGCAGGCGGTGGACAACCTCGAGGAGATCGTCCACGCCTTCGACGCCATCATGGTCGCCCGCGGCGACCTCGGCGTCGAGATGCCGCTGGAGGCCGTGCCGATCGTGCAGAAGCGCGCGATCACACTGGCCCGGGCCAACGCCAAGCCCGTCATCGTCGCCACCCAGATGCTCGACTCGATGATCAGCGCCTCGCGCCCGACCCGGGCGGAGGCGTCCGACGTCGCCAACGCCGTCCTGGACGGCGCGGACGCGGTCATGCTGTCGGGCGAGACCTCGGTCGGCAAGTATCCGATCGAGACCGTCAAGACCATGGCGCGGATCGTGGTCGCGGCGGAGGACTCCTCGGCGATGCGCGAGGAGATCCGCAGCATCGCCGGTCCGCGCACCCAGGGCGGCGTGATCGCGAAGGCCGCGATCGAGATCGCCGAACGATTGGACGCCAAATACCTGGTGGCGTTCACCCAGAGCGGGGACACGGGCCGCAGGTTGTCCCGGTACCGCTCGATGATCCCGATGTTGGCCTTCACCCCGGAGCCGGCGGTGCGAAGCCGCCTGGCGCTCACCTGGGGCCTGGAGACCTTCCTCGGACCGCTGTGCAGCCACACCGACGAGATGGTTCGTCAGGTGGACGCGGCGTTGCTCGCGATCGGCCGCTGCAAGAAGGGCGACCTGGTCGTGATCACGGCCGGCTCCCCGCCCGGCGTGCCGGGATCGACCAACCTGATCCGCCTGCACCACATAGGGGATCTGCCGACCGAGTGACACCTTGCTTGAGTACTGACGGCCCGTCACCCACCCCGGTGGGTGACGGGCCGTCAGTACTTCGGGCCGACGTGTCGATCCATCAGCGCCACGGAGGCCCGGCGGGCCACCGACAGGTTGTTGCGCCGGGCGAATCTCCACTCGACACCGAGGAGGTCCAGCGTGGTGGTGAGGATGCGCATGATGTCGGCGGATTCGTTGGTGAAGAGGTAGCGCGGATAGTCGTAGCGTTTGCGTTCGCCGGCGACCATGCGCGTGGTCCAGTTCATGTTCCGGCAACCGTCGGAGTGGATGAGGCCGCGGACGAGGGCCCAGGGCTCGGCTCGGACGATTTCGTGCTGCCAGGGCTCCAGGACGATCGACCGCTCGTGTTTGCGGCCGGGACCGTGTTGGGGGAACAGACACGGCCAGTGTTGCGAGTAGCGCTTGACGTCCGTGCACCCTTGGCGAGGCACGAGGTTGGACGCGGAGCCCGGGAGAGCGTGTGCGATGGCATCGGCGCACTCCCGGATCAGGCCCGGCCAGGCGTTGGCGCAGGAGATGCGCAGGCTGTACGCGCGAGGGTGCGCCACGATGTGGCCGTCGCCGAGATAGAGGCCGAGCAGGTAGGCGTATGCCCGGCGATCGACGGCGACGCCGAGACAACGAAAGCAGAGCGAGGCGCGCCGCCCGGGGAGGTCACCGAGGCGGAAGCGTTCCATGTGCAGCCAGGAGCCGACGGTTCCCGGGGGGATACACAGCCTGCGAGCCACGTCGGCGTTGGGAATACCTGATTGCAGCAGGTTGATTGCCTGGCGACGGAGATCGGGATCATGCATGGATCCACGATGCGCCGCAGACACCCGCTGCTTCAGGTGTTCGAGTCCGACTCACTCGATCGGACGAGTTGGTGCCCCGAGTCGGACTCGAACCGACACTGTATGGGTTTTGAATCCATTGCCTGCTGCCAATTGGGCTACCGGGGCAGTGACCAGGGAACTCCTCGTTTCCAACGAGGCGGACCCCTGCACGAGGAACACCATACCGCTTCTCGGTACCCTCGTGTCCGCACCATTTCCCTGATCGAGGAGCGACGTGACCGCCGCCACGCAGCCGCCCGCCGCATCGCCGGACAGCCCACGTGCCCGTGTCGTCATCGCCGAGGACGAGGCGCTCATCCGGCTCGATCTGAAGGAGATGTTGGAGGAGGAGGGCTACCACGTCGTCGGGGAGGCCGGAGACGGACAGCGGGCCGTGGAACTGGTCCACGAGCATCGGCCCGACTTGGTCATCCTCGATGTGAAGATGCCGATACTGGATGGGATTTCGGCGGCCGAGCAGATTGCCCAGGCGCGGTTGGCGCCGGTGTTGATGCTGACCGCGTTCTCGCAGCGGGAGTTGGTCGAGCGGGCTCGGGACGCCGGGGCGATGGCTTATCTGGTCAAGCCGTTCACCAAGGGGGATCTCGTTCCGGCGATCGAGATGGCCGTCTCGCGGTACACCGAACTGGCCGCCCTGGAGCGTGAGGTCGGCGACCTCACCCAGCGGCTGGAGACGCGCAAGTTGGTGGACCGGGCCAAGAGCGTGCTTCAGGAGAAGTACGGCATGTCCGAACCCGAGGCGTTCCGCTGGATTCAGAAGGCGTCGATGGATCGGCGGATGTCGATGCGCACGGTGGCCGAGGTGGTCGTGTCCGGGGGCGACGTCGCCGACTGACCCAGGGGTACCCATACTCTGACGAACCCGTCCGGTTGCTGGCAAACCGGACGGGTTCGTTGTTTTTCCGGCACTCGATGATCATATTTGATCACTTTGGATCGTAAGAATTCGTTGGCTGTTTCTTTTGGATTACATCTGGTTACGGGCGCATCACATCTCAGTCGGCGGACTGCCGCTGCCCTTCCGGCCGGACTACATTCCGGGCACCGCATGTTCATCGCGGTTTGTGAAGGCGCCCCGATGCGGGCTCCGAACTTTTTCTACAAGGGGTTGGGGTTTGCTGTGCTCAAGCGACGCGTGATCAAAATCGCGCTGCCCATCGCGGCAGCGGCACTCGTGCTTTCCGCGTGCGGCAGTGACGATGACGGCGACAAGAAGAAGGACGGTGGCAGCACCGCTCCCGGCAACACCGGCGGCGGTAACAAGCCGACCTGGACGATAGGTTTCCAAGCAGGGCTGTCGGGGGAGAATGCCCAGCTTGGCATCAACGAAGAGAACGGCGCTCGGCTCGCCGTCGAGCAGGCCAACGCGAAGGGCGATCTTCCCTTCACGCTCAAGTTCAAGACCTCGGACGACGAGGCATCGGAGACCAAGTCGGTGTCCGCGGCGCAGAAGCTGATCGACGACAGCAACGTTGTTGCCGTTATCGGCCCTGCCTTCTCCGGCCCGACCAAGGCCGCGTCGCCGAACTACGCCAAGGCGAAGCTCGCCACGGTGTCCCCCTCGGCGACCAACCCTTCCCTGACGAGCGCGGGCAACAATTTCACCGCGTTCCTGCGGGGTACGCCGAACGACAATGCCCAGGGCAGTGGGATGGCGAAGTACCTGTCCAAGAAGCTCCAGGCCAAGAAGGTCTTCGTCGTCGACGACAAGACCGAGTACGGCGCGGGCCTGTCGAAGGTCGCCAAGGACGAGCTGACCAAGGCCGGTGTCCAGGTCGTCTCGGACAGCGTGCCGAAGGCGACTCCGGACTACGGTCCGATCTCCACGAAGATCAAGAACTCCGGCGCGGACGCCATGATCTACGCGGGCTACTACCAGGACGGCGCGCCGTTCGCGAAGAAGCTCAAGGAAGCCGGCTTCACCGGCCCCAAGTTCTCCGGTGACGGCACCAACGACTCGCAGTTCGTCTCGCTCGCCGGGGACGCCGCGAACGACTGGTACCTGACCTGCCCGTGCTCCGACGCGAACGTCGAGGCGGCCACGAAGCAGTTCACCGAGGACTACAAGAAGCGCTTCAACACGAACCCGAGCACCTACTCGGCGGAGTCGTTCGACATCGCCAACCTGGTGATCGACCAGATGAAGTCCTTCGGTACGGAGAAGATCGCCCGCGAGGCGATGCTCACCAAGCTCAAGGGTGCCTCGTACAAGGGCCTGACCAAGTCGTTCAAGTTCCAGCCGAACGGCGAATTCGACGGCGCGACGACCTTCATCTACCAGGTGAAGGGCGGCAAGATCGGCTACATGGGCGACATCGACCAGCTCGTGGGCGGCTGACCCGTTAATCGGGGCGGCGCAACCTGACGATCGGGCCCGGGTCTTCCCGGAGTTTTCGGGAAGACCCGGGCCCGTCCGGTTTTCTTGAGGAAGCTTTCCTTATGCAACCTGATGAAATCCTGGATTACCTTATTCCAGGGATCATGCTCGGTGCGTTGTACGCGGTGATCGCCATCGGCTATACCCTGGTCTATGGCGTTCTGCAACTCATCAACTTCGCACACAGCGAAGTCTTCATGGTGGGCGCTTATTCGTCGCTGCTCGCCTTGACCTGGATCGACCCGAGCAGCAATCCGACGACCTTCATGTCGGTGTTGTTGGTCGCGGCCGGTCTGGCCGTTTCCGGTACCGCCGGGGCGGCCACGGCCTTTACGCTCGAAAAAGTGGCGTACAGACCGCTCAGACGCAGGAACGCGCCTCGTCTTGCGTTCCTGATCAGCGCGATCGGGGCCTCGTACTTCCTGCAGAACCTGGCGGGGAAGTTGTTCGGCCGCGACTCGCGGGCACTGCCGACGGTGTTCGAGAACAAGAAGGTCTTCTCGGTCTTCGGCACCCAGGTCACCATCCTTCAGCTCCTCATCGTCTGTGCGGCGGTGCTGATGATGGTCGGCCTGGACTACCTGGTGAACCGCACGAAGCTGGGCTCGGGTATCCGGGCCGTGGCGCAGGACGCCGAGACGGCGGGCCTGATGGGTGTGGACATCGACAAGGTGATCTCGCGGACGTTCATCATCGGCGGGTTCATGGGCGGTATCGCCGGGTTCCTGTTCGGCCTGCATCTGCAGTTGTCGTTCACGATGGGCTTCCTGCCCGGTATCACCGCGTTCGCCGCGGCCGTGGTCGGCGGGATCGGCAACATTCGCGGCGCGATGATGGGCGGCATGCTGCTCGGCATCGTCGAGAGCTTCTCGTCGCCGATCTTCGGTGAGTCGTGGCGGTATGTCAGTGCCTTCGCGGTGCTGGTCCTGGTGCTGATGTTCCGGCCGACCGGCATCCTGGGCGAGCGCTTGGGGAGGTCGGCGTGACCACGACGACGACGAAGGAAGCAGATGTCGCGCCGAGCGGGTCGGCGCTGGCCCGGCTGCGGCGCAAGCGTTGGTATCAGCAGCCGATGGTCGGCCGGCTGGTGGGCATCGTCTCGGCGGCGGTGTTGCTGGACGTGATGAGTGGTCCGCAGGGCAGCCGCGAGGACGTGTTCTTCTCGCTGGACAAGACCCTCGGGTCGTTGCGCGTGGTGTGGTGGCTCATCGGCGCGGTGGTGCTGTGGGCGATCCTGGAGTTCACCAAGCCGCTGTACAACCGGTATCTGGCGGCGAGCGTGGGTCCGCTGGAGCGTTTCCACACCCCGGTGACCGGGCCGGTCCGGCAATTGGTGGCGCAGACCCGGGAGACCTCGGCGAATCTGCGTCGCATCGTCTGGGTCCGGATCGGATTTTCGGTCGTGGTGATCGGCCTGCTGATCCTGTTGCCGAGCCTGCTGTCCACGTTCTGGAACCAGGTGTTGGTCAACGAGGTGGCGATCTACGTCCTGCTCGCGATCGGCCTGAACGTGGTGATCGGCTGGGCGGGTCTGCTCGACCTGGGCTTCATCGCGTTCTTCGCGATCGGCGCGTACAGCACGGCGTACTGGACCGGCGCGATGCCGGTGGATCCGCCGTTCAAGCTGAACGCGTTCCTGGTGATCCCGGTCGCGGTGGCCACGTGTCTGCTGGCCGGACTGTTGCTGGGCGCGCCGACGTTGCGGCTGCGCGGTGACTATCTGGCGATCGTGACGCTGGGCTTCCACGAGATCATCTACCTGATCGCCAAGAACGCGGACGGGTTCACCAACGGTCCGCGCGGGGTCCAGGGCATCTCGAACTTCCGGGTGCACATCGGGCCGATCGACTACAAGTGGGAACTGGCCCCGGAGCCGTACTGGTATCTGCTGATCGGCATCGCGACGGTCCTGATCATCGCGTTCCTGCGGTTGGAGCACTCCCGGGTCGGTCGGGCCTGGACCGCGATCCGCGAGGACGAGGTGGCCGCGTCGGCGACCGGCGTGCCGACGGTGAAGTTCAAGCTGATGGCGTTCGCGATCGGCGCGTCCACGTCCGGCATCGCCGGTGTCGCGTACGCGAGCAAGGCCGGCTTCATCAGTCCGGAGAGCTTCCTGCTGCTGTTCTCGGTGCTGGTGGTGGCGTACGTCATCTTCGGCGGCATGGGTTCGCTGTGGGGCGTGATCATCGGCACGGCGTTCCTGGCCTGGTTGCCGCAGTACATGAAGGACTGGGTCAACCCGAACGACCGGTTCATGTACCTGGGCGCGTTGTTGATCATCATGATGATCTACCGCCCGCAGGGCCTGATTCCCTCGGTTCGGCGCAAGCGCGAGTTGAGCATGGCCAAGGCGGGTCTCGGCGACGCGGACGCGATGTCGGAGCCGGCCGGCGGGAGGATGACGTGAGCATCACCACGACGAAGGCGGACGACCGGCCGCGGGTGGACCCCGAGGATCAGGTCATGCGGGTGCGCGGTGTCACGCTGCGTTTCGGCGGCCTGGTGGGTTTGTCCGACGTGGCGTTGGATCTGCACCGGGGCGAGGTCCTGGCGGTGATCGGCCCCAACGGTGCGGGCAAGACCTCGCTGTTCAACTCGTTGACCGGGATGTACGTCCCGCAGGAAGGCAGCATCGTGCTGCGCGACCGGGCGGGTGGCGAGCATTCGCTCAAGGGGCGCAAGCCGCACCTGGTGAACCGGCTCGGGGTGGCCCGGACGTTCCAGAACATTCGCCTGTTCGGCGCGTTGACCGCGCTGGAGAACGTGAAGATCGCGGCGGAGACCCGGCAGAAGGCCGGTCCGGTGTCGATCATGCTGGGTCTGCCGAACGCGCGTCGCGAGGATCGCGAAAGCGACCGGCGGGCGTTGGAGCTGTTGCACTTCGTGGGTCTGGACGGGTTGCTCAACGAGTTGGCCGCGTCGTTGTCCTACGGTCAGCAGCGGAGCCTGGAGATCGCCCGCGCGTTGGCCACCGATCCGCAGGTGTTGCTTCTGGACGAGCCGGCGGCGGGCACGAACCCGACCGAGAAGCTCGATCTGGAGGTGTTGATCCGGCGGATCAACCGCGAGCTGGGGATCAGCGTGTTGTTGATCGAGCACGACATGCGGCTGGTGATGTCGGTCGCCGACCGGGTCACGGTGCTCAACTTCGGCAAGGTGATCGCGTCCGGTTCGCCGGCCGAGGTGCAGCGCAACCCCGAGGTCGTCGCGGCCTATCTGGGGGCCGAGATGGCCGCCGAGATGGTCGCCGCCGCGGAGGCCGAGGCCGTGGACGGCTCGGACGGTACGGTCCCCGCGCAGCGGGACGGGGAGGAGCAGCGATGAGCGCCGCCGATTCCGCGGATGCGGTCGGGTTGGCCAAGCCGGCCGCGGGTACCGCGACGCCGCCGCGAAAGAAGATGCTGGAGCTGGACGATCTGCACGTGTTCTACGGCGCCATCCAGGCGTTGAAGGGCGTGCACATCGAGGTGAACGAGGGCGAGATCGTGGCTCTGCTCGGCGCCAACGGCGCGGGCAAGACGACGACGCTGCGCACCATCTCGGGGCTGCTCACGCCGCGTGAGGGCGAGGTGCGTTGGCGTGGGGAGCGGATCGACGGGGTGCCCGCCCACCATGTGGTGGGGTTGGGTATCGGGCATTCTCCGGAGGGTCGTCGGGTGTTCCCGGCGATGACCGTCACGGAGAACCTGAACATGGGCGCCTACCGGTTCAAGTCGGTGCCCAGGGCCGAGTTGGATCGGGTGTTCGAGTTGTTCCCGCGGCTGGCCGAGCGGCGTACGCAGCTCGCGGGCACGCTGTCGGGCGGCGAGCAGCAGATGTTGGCGATCGGGCGGGCGTTGATGGGGCAGCCGAAGTTGCTGCTGCTGGACGAGCCGTCGATGGGTCTGGCGCCGCTGATCGTGGCGCAGATCTTCGACATCATCCGGGAGATCAACGAGCAGGGCACCACGGTGTTGCTGGTCGAGCAGAACGCGGCGCAGGCGCTGCGGCTGGCGCATCGCGGTTATGCGCTGGAGACCGGATCGGTGGTGTTGTCGGGTCCGGCCGAACAGTTGTTGTCGGATCCGAAGGTGCGCGAGGCGTATCTCGGCGAGGGCGCGTAGGTCGTCCGCGCGGCGGAGGGGGTCGGCCCCTTCGCCGCGCGGTGCGGTTCAGGCGCGTTTGATCATGCAGGTCAGTCGCGCGGTGCAGACGCGCCTGTCGTGTTCGTCGGTGATCACGATCTCGTAGGTGGCCAGGGTGCGGCCCAGGTGTACGGGGGTCGCGACGCCGGTGACCAGGCCGGACTCGGCGGAGCGGTGGTGGGTGGCGTTGATCTCGATGCCCAGGGCGATGCCGTCCCGGCCGGCGTGCAGTGCCGTGCCGACCGAGCCGAGGGTTTCGGCCAGGACGCAGGACGCGCCGCCGTGCAGGAGGCCGTAGGGCTGGGTGTTGCCCTTGACCGGCATGGTGGCCACGACACGCTGGGCGGAGGCTTCGACGAATTCGATCCCCATGCGGTCGGCCAGGCTCTCCCGGGTGCCGATGTTCATGAACGCCAGGATCTCGTCGAGGCTGGGTTGTGGGGTCTCGTCGGCCATGGGGTGCTCCTCCGGATTCATGGTTGTGTCGGCCTGACAGCCTAGGATCGCGGTCGTGGCAGCGACTCAGACCCCCCAGACCTCCGTCCCCGCCGGTTCCCGGCCGCGACTTCTGCTCCTCGACGGGCATTCGTTGGCATATCGGGCGTTCTATGCGCTCAAGGAAGCGTCGATGAGTACCGCGACGGGCCAGCCGACCCAGGCGGTCTACGGGTTCACGTCGATGCTGGTGAACGTGTTGCGCGACGAGGCGCCGACCCATTTGGGTGTGGCGTTCGACGTGTCCCGGCAGTCGTTTCGCACCGAGGAGTTCCCGGAGTACAAGGCGAATCGCTCGGAGACCCCGGAGGAGTTCAAGGGTCAGGTCGAGCTGATCGTCGAGGAACTGACCGCGATGGGCGTGCCGACCATGCGGGTGGCCGGTTTCGAGGCGGACGACGTGATCGCCACGCTGGCGACCCGGGCGGCGGCCGAGGGTTACGAGGTGTTGATCCTCACCGGCGACCGGGACGCGCTGCAGCTGGTCACCCCCGATGTCACGGTGCTGTATCCGATGATGGGCGTGAGCAAGCTGCACCGGTTCACTCCGGCCGCGGTCGAGGAGAAGTACGGGCTGACCCCGGCGCAGTATCCCGATTTCGCGGCGCTGCGCGGCGACCCGAGCGACAACCTGCCGGGCATCCCGGGGGTGGGCGAGAAGACGGCCGCGAAGTGGATTCGCGAGTTCGGCTCGTTCGCCGAGCTGATGGAGCGCGCGGACGAGGTCAAGGGCAAGGCCGGGCAGAATCTGCGCGACCACCTGGACAACGTGAAGCTGAACCGGCGGTTGACCGAGCTGGTGCGCGAGGTCGAGCTGGAGGTGGCGCCGGCCGATCTGGAGCGCAAGCCCTTCGATCGGGCGGCGATCGAGGTGGTGCTGGACACGCTGGAGTTCCGCAACGCCAACTTCCGGGATCGCCTGTGGGCGGTGGATCCGGGTCTGGTGCCGGAGGTGATCGAGGCGGAGCCGGGTTTCGAGCTGGACACCACGGTGGTCCAGCCGGGCGGGCTGGCCGCGTGGCTGGCCGAGCACGCGGCGGGTGCGGAGCGCACGGGGCTGGCGGTGGACGGCTCGTGGGGGCGCGGGACGGGCGAGGTCACGGGTGTGGCGTTCGCCGCGGCGGACGGCGCGGCGGCGTTCGTGGATCCGACGGTGATGGATCAGGACGACGACGCGGCGTTGGCGGCCTGGTTGGCGGATCCGCTGCGGCCCAAGGCGGTGCACGACGCGAAGGGCCCGATCCTGGCGTTGGCCGCGCACGGCTGGGCGTTGTGGGGGGTGACCAGCGATACCGCGCTGGGGGCGTATCTGGTGTTGCCGGGTCAGCGTTCGTTCGCTCTGGAGACGATGGTCGAGCGTTTCCTGGGTCGTGAGTTGAAGTTGGACCAGAGCGGCGCGGGGGACGGGCAGCTCGCGTTGGACATGTCCGATCAGGAGGACGCCGAGCCGGGGGCGGCGTCGATGCTGGCGGCCCGGGCGGTGGTGGATCTGGCGGCGGCGCTGGACGTCGAGTTGGCCGCCAAGGGTGGTCTGGAGCTGCTCCAGGACATGGAGTTGCCGCTGTTGCCGGTGCTCGCGCAGATGGAGCAGGTCGGCATCGCGGCGGATCTGCCGTATCTGGAGTCGCTGCAGGAGCAGTTCGCGGCGGCGGTGAAGCAGGCCACCGACGAGGCGCACGCGGCGGTGGGTCACGAGTTCAACCTGGGGTCGCCCAAGCAGTTGCAGGAGATCCTGTTCAACGAGCTGGGTCTGCCCAAGACCAAGAAGATCAAGACCGGTTTCACCACCGACGCGGACGCGTTGACCTGGTTGGCGGGCCAGACCGAGAACGAACTCCCGGTGATTCTGCTACGGCACCGCGATCAGACCCGACTGCGCACCACGGTCGAGGGTTTGATCAAGACGGTCGCGGACGACGGCCGTATCCACACCACGTTCAATCAGACGGTGGCGGCCACGGGTCGGTTGTCCTCGCAGGATCCGAACCTGCAGAACATCCCGATCCGGACCGAGGAGGGCCGGCTGATCCGGCGCGCGTTCGTGGTCGGCGAGGGCTTCGAGGGCCTGCTGACCGCCGACTACAGCCAGATCGAGCTGCGGATCATGGCCCACCTGTCGCAGGACGCGGCGTTGATCGAGGCGTTCACCACGGGTGAGGATCTGCACTCGACGATGGCCGCGCAGGTCTTCTCGGTGGCCCCGGAGGCGGTGGATCACGCGCTGCGCAGCAAGATCAAGGCGATGTCGTACGGATTGGCGTACGGGCTCTCCGCGTTCGGTCTGTCCCAACAGTTGGACATCGAGCCGGGCGAGGCGCGGGGTCTGATGGAGACCTACTTCGAGCGGTTCGGCGGGGTGCGCGACTATCTGCACAAGGTGGTCGAGGAGGCCCGGCAGACCGGCTACACCGAGACGGTGTTCGGCCGTCGGCGCTATCTGCCGGATCTGACCAGCGACAACCGCCAGCGCCGTGAGATGGCCGAGCGGATGGCGCTGAACGCGCCGATCCAGGGTTCGGCGGCGGACATCGTCAAGGTCGCGATGCTCGCGGTGGATCGGGCAGTGCGGCGGGAGAAGTTGGCCTCGCGGGTGTTGCTCCAGGTGCACGACGAACTGGTCCTGGAGGTGGCGCCGGGCGAGCGGGAGCGGCTGGAGGCGCTGGTGCGTCGGGAGATGGCGGGCGCGTATCCGCTGCGGGCGCCGCTGGATGTCTCGGTCGGTTTCGGGCCGAACTGGGAGGACGCGGGCCACTGATCGGGAACCGGCGCGCCGTGGGGGTGGAGAGCCGGCCGCAGCCGGCATAGGTTCGCACGGTCACGGTGTACGACGCCGTCCCGGGAACAGCCGAACTTGCGTACAGAGGGGGGAGCTTCGTGGAAGAGGCCGAGTCGAGGCCCGATCCGCAGAAGCCGGGCACGCCGGACGAGGTCGCGGTCGATGCGGTGGCGGAGTCGATATCCGCCGCCGCTCCCGCGCCGAGGCCGGAGCCCGAGGCGCCGCCGATATCCGGCGGGGCGGACGAACCGGGCAAGCGCAGACGGGTGTTGAATCCGTGGCTGGGCAGCGCGGCGGCGATCCTGGTGGTGTTGGCGTGTGGTGCGGCGGTGCAGTCGCCGTTCACCATGGTCACCGCGCATCGAGTGCCCACGTCGGATTTGCCGCGATTGTCCGATCCGGCGCCGGCCGACGGCACTTCGGCGAACGGCGGCGGGCCCAGCCACTTCGAGTTGCCGCCGCCGGTGTTGCCGGCCGCGTTGCCGGGTGCGCCGACCACGTCCGCGCCGGCCTCCGCGTCGGCGACGCTGACCGCGTCGGCGGGCACTCGGGGCACCACCGCGACCGGCACCGGTGGCATTCCGCAGACGGTGTTGTTGGCCTATCAGCAGGCGGCCTCGAACCTGGCCCGGATGGACCCGAGCTGCAAGTTGCCGTGGACGTTGCTCGCGGGCATCGGTCGGGTCGAGTCGGAGCACGCGTACGGCGGCAACGTGACCGTGGACGGCACGGCGGTCACCCCGATCCTGGGCCCGCGGCTGGACGGCGGCCCGTGGGCCCGGATTCCCGACACCGACGGTGGTCGCTACGACTTCGACACCGAGTTCGACCGCGCGGTGGGTCCGATGCAGTTCATCCCCTCCACCTGGAAGGGCTGGGGCATGGACGGCAACCGGGACGGCCAGATCAACCCGCAGAACATCTTCGACGCGACGCTGACCGCGGGGCGCTACCTGTGCGCGGGCAACCGGGATCTGTCCACCGGTGCCGGGCTGAACGCGGCGATCCTGTCGTACAACCATTCCGATGCGTACGTGCGCAACGTGATGTCCTGGATGACGTACTACGCGACCGGCGCGCGCTCGGTCCCGGACGCCCGGCAGCCGACGTCCAGGCAGACGTCGACGCCCAAACAGACCACCTCCAAGCCGGCGACGAGCAAACCGGCGAGCAGCCCCACGACCAGTCGTACGGCGAGCGCGTCGGGCTCGGTGTCCGCGTCGGCGTCGAGCCGCACGTCCGCCCCGGAGGGCTCGACCGAGGCATCGGCCCCGATCGGGTAGTCGTCATCGTCGGGTAGTCGTAATCCACTCCGCAAAAAACGGGAACCTGTTCTCGTTTCTTGCTACCGTGCCCCATCGTCGACCGTCGCGACGACGGTCGAGGCAGCAGCAGGAAGGTGGGACCGCCACATGCGTTCCTTCGCAGCGGTCGTGGTCGGGGCACTCCTGGCCGTCGGTGCCGCATTCGTGCTGAACGCGTGTGCCATCGGCGACCCCGCCCCGGTGCACCAGCCCCTCCAGGTCACCGCGCCGCCCGGCCGGCCCTAGGCCCGCCCGGCGGATCGGTACCCGGCCCCTCGTCGAGAGAGCACTCCACCCAGATGCGTCGTAAGTCCGGCCTGATCCTGCTGGCCGCCGCGGTCTTTTGTGTCGCCATGGCGCCGCTGTTGCGCGAGTTCGTCTTCCCGAAGCTGGTCGCCAAGGCGCTGGCCGGCGAGGACGCCTACCGGGTCGTGGTGCTGGACGCGAACAACGCCACCCTCCTGGGCGCCCCCGAGGGCAGCGGCGCGGGCAAGGCCAAGGTCACCGCGATCCAGACGATCCGACCGGACGCCAAGGCGGCCAAGGACGGCACCGTCGTGTGGGACCTGAACCTGGCGGTCCTGGACAGCAGCGGCAAGGTGGTCACCCAACTCCCCGAGCGCTACGCGTTCGAGGCGGCCGGCCAGATCCCCAGGAACTGCTGCGGCGAATCGGTCGACGGCGCCCCCGCCGCGCACACCGGACTCGCCTACAAGTGGCCGTTCTTCACCGGCAAGCGCGACTACAACTACTACGACTCGCAGGCGCACAGCGCGAACGTGATCGTGTACAAGGGCACCGAGAAGCGCAGCGGGTTGCAGACCTACCGCTTCGAGCAGGAGGTGCCGTGGATGAAGATCCCGATGCCCCGGCAGCTTCCCGGCGGCCTGGACCCGGCCGCCCTGGAGAAGGACGGCCTCCAGCTCTGGTACACGGTGCTCCGCAGGATGTGGGTCGAGCCGGTCACCGGCATCCCGGTCTACCTGGAGGAGACCCGCAAGGAGGAACTGCGCAGCTCCCCGCCGGCCGACGACCCCAACGCCAAGCCGGTGGTCACCAAGGTCTTCGAGGGCACCTTCGTCCCCCGCCCCGCGTGGTCGCAAAAGCTCATCGCCGACGCCAAGGACCGCAGCGCGACCCTGCGCGCCGTCCACGACACGATCCCGCTCGCCCTCCTGGTCACGGGCGTCCTGCTCTTCCTGATCGCGGTGGCCCTGCAATTCGTCGCCGACCGCCGGAACCGCCCGACCCCCACCCCCGCCGGCCGGCCGACCACCGACGGGGCCGAGCCCGCGCCGGTGGGTGGTGAGGTCGGCCGCTGAGGATCAGTGCTTCTCGCACACGAAGATCGCCGTCCCCGGCAACAGCCGCCCACGCAGCGGGCTCCAGCCTCCCCACACCGACTCCAGTTCCTCCGGCCACTCCGGCTCGACCAGATCGACGAGCCGGAACCCCGCGCCCACCACCTCGCGCACCCGGTCGCCCAGCGTGCGGTGTTGTTCGACGTAGGTCGCCCGACCGGTGTGGTCCTGCTCCACGTACGGCGTGGTGTCGAAGTACGAGGTGACCGCCGTCAGCCCCTCCGGCCCGGGTTCGTCGGGGAAGGCCCAGCGCACCGGGTGGGTGATCGAGAAGACCCAGCGCCCGCCCGGCCGCAACACCCGGAACACCTCGCGCATGATGCCCGCGCCGTCCGGACTGAACGGCAACGCGCCGTACGCGGAAAAGGCCAGGTCGAAGCTCGCGTCGGCGAACGGCAGCCGCGCCGCGTCGGCCTGCACCACCGGCACCCGGGTGCCGTGCTCGACGTCCAGGCGGCGCGAATGCTGGAGTTGGCGCAACGACAGGTCCAGCGCGACCGGGTGGGCGCCACGCGCGAGCAACCGGCGCGAACACTGCGCCGCGCCCGCGCCGACCTCCAGGACGACGCGCCCCTCGACCGGGCCCAGCAGCTTGACGCGGTCCTCGTCGAGCCCCTCCGGGCACCAGGTGAATCGCGCGTCGCCGAGGAAATCGCCGTGCTCGACCTGATACTCGTCGGCGTTGGCGTCCCACCACTGGCGGCCGGCCCGCACACTCTCCACGAGCCCCACCTTGCGCCGCACCGCGTCGTCGCCGTCGTCGAGCTCGTCCGGATCGACGTAGCGCGCCGCGAGGGACGCGTGCGGGTCGGGGGAAGTGGGGCGGTTCACAGGGCTCCAGTCGCTGCGGGCGGGCACGGACGCGCGTAGGGTACTCCCTTCGGGGCGTCCCGGTTGACCCCATGCATCCCGTGCGCGTTGACCGCACCCGGTCGGCCCCGTATGCTGCAAGTTGCGCCGCGGGCCTGCGTGAACTCAGACGGAGCAGGTCGCGCTCACCTTTGTCGATCCCACGCCATCCTCTTGCATGGACGCGGGCGTCGGGGGCGAAACCGGGTCCACAAGCGTGTTTGAAAACGACTTCTGTCCGTACCCGGAGCCCTTACCCACATGACGAGCAGCACCGAGGCCACGCCCAGCACCACCCCGCAGGTGGCGGTCAACGACATCGGCTCCGAGGAAGACTTCCTCGCAGCGATCGATGAGACGATCAAGTACTTCAACGACGGCGACATCGTGGATGGCGTGATCGTCAAGGTCGACCGGGACGAGGTCCTGCTCGACATCGGTTACAAGACCGAAGGCGTCATCCCGTCCCGCGAGCTTTCCATCAAGCACGACGTGGACCCCCACGAGGTCGTCACTGTCGGTGACCACATCGAGGCCCTGGTTCTCCAGAAGGAGGACAAGGAAGGCCGCCTGATCCTCTCGAAGAAGCGGGCTCAGTACGAGCGCGCTTGGGGCACCATCGAGAAGATCAAGGAAGAAGACGGCATCGTCACCGGTACCGTCATCGAGGTCGTCAAGGGTGGCCTCATCCTGGACATCGGCCTCCGCGGCTTCCTCCCGGCCTCGCTGGTCGAGATGCGTCGCGTGCGTGATCTCCAGCCGTACGTGGGCAAGGAGCTCGAAGCCAAGATCATCGAGCTGGACAAGAACCGCAACAACGTGGTCCTGTCCCGCCGTGCCTGGCTCGAGCAGACCCAGTCCGAGGTGCGTCAGACCTTCCTCACGACCCTGCAGAAGGGTCAGGTCCGCACGGGCGTCGTGTCCTCGATCGTCAACTTCGGTGCGTTCGTGGACCTCGGCGGCGTCGACGGTCTCGTGCACGTCTCCGAGCTGTCCTGGAAGCACATCGACCACCCGTCCGAGGTTGTCGAGGTCGGCCAGGAAGTCACCGTCGAGGTCCTCGACGTCGACATGGACCGCGAGCGTGTCTCCCTGTCGCTGAAGGCGACCCAGGAAGACCCGTGGCAGCAGTTCGCCCGGACGCACCAGATCGGCCAGGTCGTTCCCGGCAAGGTCACCAAGCTCGTTCCGTTCGGCGCGTTCGTCCGCGTGGACGAGGGCATCGAGGGTCTGGTGCACATCTCCGAGCTGGCCGAGCGCCACGTGGAGATCCCGGAGCAGGTCGTCCAGGTCGGCGACGAGATCTTCGTCAAGGTCATCGACATCGACCTCGAGCGTCGCCGCATCAGCCTCTCGCTGAAGCAGGCCAACGAGGCGTTCGGCGCGGACCCGGCCACGGCCGAGTTCGACCCGACCCTCTACGGCATGGCCGCGACGTACGACGACTCGGGCAACTACATCTACCCCGAGGGCTTCGACCCGGAGACCAACGACTGGCTCGAGGGCTTCGACAAGCAGCGCGAGGAGTGGGAGAAGCAGTACGCCGACGCCCAGACGCGCTTCGAGTCGCACCAGCAGCAGGTCGTCAAGGCCCGCGAGGCCGAGGCCGAGGCCGTGGCCGGCGAAGCCGCGGGCGCGTACTCCTCGGGCGGTGACGACGAGGTCGAGGCCGACACCACCGGTGGCGCCCTGGCCTCCGACGAGGCGCTCGCCGCGCTCCGCGAGAAGCTGGCGGGCGGCCAGAGCTGACCTCGGTCGACTCTGCCGAACACGGTGTTCGACGTGATTCGTAGGTAGCGATACCGACGCGGGCGAAGGCCCCACTTCCCTTCGGGGAGGTGGGGCCTTCGTGCTTTCCCGGTGCCGAGGCGCGAACGCGGCTAGGGTCGGGACCGTCACACGGCAGCCTGGGGGGTGTGCGGGGGTGTACGTCTCGTCCGGACGTCCGGAAGCGGCGACCGAGGCGGCGATCGGGCCGCCCGGGTCCGGGGTCGGCGCGGTGGTCACCGGCAATGTGATCGCGCTCGGCCTGGTCAGCCTGGTCACCGACGTCTCCTCCGAGATGGTCACCGCGGTGATGCCGGTCTACCTGGTCACCGGACTCGGCCTGACCATGCTCCAGTTCGGCTTCCTGGACGGCCTGTACTCCGGGGTCACGGTCTTCCTGCGGCTGGTCGGCGGGCACCTCGCCGACCGGTTCGCCGCGCGCAAACAGGTCGCCGCGGTCGGCTACGGGATGTCGGCGGTGGCCAAGCTCGGACTGCCGCTGGTGGGTGCCTCGGTGCCGGGCATCGGCGCGGTGCTGGCGGCCGACCGGGCGGGCAAGGGGCTGCGGACCGCGCCCCGGGACGCGCTCATCTCGCTGTCCAGCGGCCCGCAGGCGCAGGGGCGCGCGTTCGGCGTGCATCGGGCGCTGGACACCGTCGGGGCGTTCACCGGCCCGCTGGTGGCGTTCGCCATCCTGGCCGCGGTGGGCACCGCCTACGACGCGGTGTTCGTGGTGAGCTTCTGCGTGGGGCTGATCGGTGTCGCGATGCTGGTGCTGTTCGTGCGCGACCACCGCGACCCGGTCGAGCATCGGCCCGGGTGGCGCGACGGGCTGGGGCTGTTGCGGGATCGGTCCTATCGCCGGCTGTGTGTGGTGGCGACCGTGCTCGGCCTGGTCACCGTCAGCGACGCGTTCGTCTATCTGCTGCTCCAGCACCGGCTGTCGATCCAGCCGCACTGGTTCCCGCTGCTTCCGCTGGGCACCGCCGGGGTCTACCTGGTGCTCGCGCTTCCGCTGGGCCGCCTCGCCGACCGGGTGGGCCGGCGGCGGGTGTTCCTGGCCGGGCACGGCGTGTTGCTCGCGGCGTATCTGCTGCTCGGGGGTCCGCTCGACGGGGTCGCGTTGCTGATCGCGGTGCTCGCGCTGCACGGGGTGTTCTACGCGGCCACCGACGGGGTGCTCGCGGCGGCGGTGGGCGCGCGGTTGCCGGCGACGGGCCGGGCGGGCGGGCTCGCGGTGGTGCAGACCGGGCAGGCCGTGGGCCGGTTCGCGTCCTCGATGATCTTCGGCGCGCTGTGGACGGCCTGGGGGCCGGCCGGCGCGATCCGGGTGCTGGCCCTCGCGCTCGCGGTGGCCCTGCTCGGCTCGGCGCTCGCCCTCGCGGGCGGCGGGCGCGTGCGGGGAAGGGTGCGCGATGTCCGTTGACGCACCGGTGAAACCGGCACTGACCAGGGGCCGGATCCTGATCTTCGTCCTGGTGCTGATCCTGCTCGCGGGGATCGCGATCGGGTACACGGTGTACGCGGTCAAGCGTGAGGACGAGCGGCTGCACGGCGGTTCGGGAACCGCGCCGGGCGGGCCGCCGCTGACCCTGGCCGGGGCGCCGCGACTGCTGTTTCGCAGCACCGAGTCGGGCCCGGGGTACGGGCATCTGGCGACCGTCGCGGCGGCCGATCCGGGCGGGCCGCGCACGGTGGGCGAGCGCTCGTGCGACCGGGTCTACGCGGCCGGCGGCACCGCGGTGTGCCTGGCCACCGAGGGCGGCCTCACCCGCACCGGCGTGGCGCTGGTGCTGGACGCCGACCTGCGCCAGGTGCGCCGGGTCGAACTCGCGGGCACGCCCAACCGGGCGCGCGTGTCGGCGTCGGGCCGGATGGCCTCGTGGACGGTGTTCGTCTACGGGGACTCCTACGCCTCGACGACCTTCTCGACCCGCACCTCGATCCTGGACACGCGCACCGGCGAACTGGTCGCCAACCTGGAGGACTTCACCACCACTCGGGACGGCAAAGAACTCAGGTCGCCGGACCGCAACTTCTGGGGCGTCACCTTCACCGCGGACGACAACACGTTCTACGCCACGCTGTCCACCAACACCTCCGGCCGCACCTACCTGGTGCGCGGCGACCTGGGGGCCCGCACCATGACGGTGCTGCGGGAGAACGTCGAGTGCCCGTCGTTGTCCCCGGACGGCACCCGCCTGGTGTTCAAGAAGAAGGTCTCGCAGAGCACCCGCAATCCGTGGCGACTGTACGTGCTCGACCTGGCGAGCATGCGCGAGACACCGCTCGCGGAGACCCGGGGTGTGGACGACCAGGCGATCTGGCTGGACGAGCGCACGGTGGGCTACGCACTGCCGACCGGGGCGGGCGCGGCCACCGATGTGTGGTCCGTCCCGGCCGACGGAAGCGGCGCTCCGGCGCGCCTGGTGACGGGCGGCTTCTCGCCCGTGCCGCTGCGCTGACCCGACCCCGCCGAAGGGCGAACTCCCGTCCCAGGACGCGCTTGTGCATCGGCCCGGCATCGCGCAGGCTGCGGGTCTGCCACAGTTCCGTCACGAAACGTCGCCGCCTCGCACCGGCGCCGTCACCCGTTTGACAGCGTCTGACCAGGAACGACGAGGTATCGCGGGGGCGTGGCCGGCGCGGGCCCGACCCGGTGGTCGCCGGGCCGGCTCGGCGAAGAGCCCGTGCTCGGTTCGCGTACCCTGACTCACTGGTGCCATGCGCCGGGCTTGTATGGAAGTGGCCCGTGTGGCGGTCGGGACGACCGCCGGAGCACGTAGGCCCCCGGACTTCGGGGCAGGGCGCCCATTCGACGTGCGGTAGGAATGAGGATCTCGATGGCCTTTGGTGGAGCGTTCGCCACCGGGCAGGTAGTCAAGACGGTCGGCGCTTCCGACGTCGCCCTGTACCGCGGCGTGCGCGGGCGTACCGGACATCCGGTCGTCCAGCGCACGAGCAAGGCGCTGTCCTTCGCCGGGGAGCACGCCGGGGTCTGGCTCGCCGCCGGACTGGTCGGCGCGGCCGTGGACCGCGGCCGTCGGCCGGAGTGGCTGCGCGCCACCGCCACCGTCGCCGGCGCACACGTGGCCAGCATGGTGGTCAAGCGTGTGGTGCGCCGACCGCGGCCGGCCATACCGGGCCTGGAGCCGACGGTGCGGACCGCCGGTCGGCACAGCTTCCCGTCCTCGCACTCGGTGTCCTCCGCCGCCGCCGCCGTGGCGTTCCACGGCCTCCTGCCCACCGCCGTCACGGGTACGGCCGCCGCTGCGACGTGTTTCTCGCGGCTCGTCGTGGGCGTCCACTATCCGTCCGACGTGGCCGCCGGCGCGACCATGGGTCTCGCGGCCGGCGGCCTGGGCCGCGCCTGGGCTCGTCGGGCACAGCGTCCGAAGGGGTTCTGAGGTCTTGAGTACATCCGAAGTCGAATCTCCGCTCGAGTCGAGTGAGGCCCTGGTTGCGACCGCGGCCGGCACCACCCCCGTCGAGGCGCCTGCGCGCCCGGCGCACGGGGGTCTCGCGGGCGGTCTGCTGAAGTTGGCCCGGCCCAAGCAGTGGGTCAAGAACGTGCTCGTGTTCGCCGCGCCGCTGGCGGCCGGACGGCTGGACGAGGGCTACGTCCTCGGGCACAGCGCGATCATGTTCGTACTGTTCTGCCTGGCCGCCTCGGCGATCTACTACATCAACGACGCGTTCGACGTCGAGGCCGACCGCGAGCACCCGACCAAGCGCAACCGCCCGATCGCCTCGGGCGCGGTGCCGGTCAAGCTCGCGTGGGTGCTGGGGCCGATCCTGGGCATCACCGCCGTCGTGCTCGGGGTGTTGCTGTGCAACCCCGGGACCGCGCTGGTGCTGGCGCTGTACGTGGTGCTCAACGTCGCGTACTGCTTCTCCTTCAAGCACGTCGTGGTGCTCGACCTGGCCATGGTCGCCTCCGGCTTCCTGTTCCGGGCGATGGCCGGCGGTACCGCCTCCGAACTGCCGCTGTCGCGTTGGTTCCTGCTGACCGCGGGCTTCGGTTCGCTGTTCATGGTGGCCGGCAAGCGCTACTCGGAGATGGTCCTGATGGGCGAGGAGGCCGCCAAGACGCGTGCCTCGCTGGCCAACTACTCGATCACCTACCTGCGTTTCGTGTGGCAGATGGCGGTCTCGGTGACGCTGCTCACCTACTCGCTGTGGGCGTTCCAGATTCCCGAGGGCGATTCGACGCTCGCCTGGCACCAGTTGTCGCTGGTTCCGTTCGGTTTCGCGTTCCTGCGCTACGCCGTCTACGTGGACGCCGGAACCGCCGGGTCCCCCGAGGACGTTCTTCTCAAGGACAAGGTCCTCGTCGGCCTTGGCTTCGCCTGGCTTCTCACCTTTGTTCTGGGGGTTTTCCATGTCTGACGGCCCGTCGGCCGACGTACGACCAACCGCGCGGCGGGTCAGCCTGAACGGTTGGGGACGCACCACCCCCACCTTCGCCGACGTCGTGCGCCCCACCGACCGCGACCAGGTCGCGACCGCGTTGGGGCAACGCACCTCGCGCGGGGTGATCGCCCGCGGCCTGGGCCGCTCGTACGGCGATCCCGCGCAGAACGCCGGCGGCACCGTGCTGGACATGACCGGCCTGGACCGGATCCTCGCGGTGGACCTCGAACGCGGCCTGGTCACCTGCGAGGCCGGGGTGAGCCTGGACCGGCTGATCGAACTGTTCGTCCCGTTCGGCTTCTTCGTGCCGGTCACCCCGGGCACCCGGCAGGTCACCGTGGGCGGCGCGATCGGTGCCGACGTACACGGCAAGAACCACCACGCGGACGGCAGCTTCTGCAACCACGTCCTGTCCATCGACATGTTGATGGCCGACGGCACCGAGCGCACGATCACCCCCGAGGGCGACCCGGAGTTGTTCTGGGCCACCGCCGGCGGCATGGGCCTGACCGGCCTGATCCTGTCCGCGACCATCCGGATGACGCCCATCGAGACCTCGCTCGCGTCGGTGGACACCGACCGCACGAAGAACCTCGACGAGGCCATGGCGCTGATGGCCGAGACGGACGAGAAGTACACGTACACCGTCGCCTGGCTGGACTGCCTGGCCAAGGGCGCCAACCTGGGCCGCTGCGTGCTCACCTGCGGCGAGTTCGCCGCGCTCGACGACCTGCCCGCGAAGAAGCGCCGGGACCCGCTGCGTTTTCGCACCGGCTCGCTGCTGACCGTCCCGGACCTGGTCCCGGGGCGGCTGCCGAACAAGCTCACCATGGGCATGTTCAACGAGCTGTGGTACCGCAAGGCGCCCAAGCACAAGGTCGGCCAACTGCAGTCGATCACCGGGTTCTTCCACCCGCTGGACCTGGTCCAGGAATGGAACCGGGTCTACGGGCGGACCGGCTTCCTCCAGTACCAGTTCGTGGTGCCGTTCGGGCGCGAGGACGGCCTGGTCAAGGCGGTCGAGACGATCAGCGCGCACGGCGCGCCCTCCTCGCTCACGGTGCTCAAGCGGTTCGGTCCCGGCAACGAGGGCTTCCTGTCCTTCCCCAAGCCGGGGTGGACGCTGACGCTCGACTTCCCGACCAACACGCCCGGGCTGGCGCGGCTGCTCAAGCAGCTCGACGAGATCGTGCTGACCAACGAGGGCCGGTTCTACCTCGCCAAGGACTCGCGGATGGACCCGGCCGACCTGGCCCGGATGTACCCGCGGCTGGAGCGCTTTCGCGAGGTGCGGGCCAAGGTCGACCCGGACGGGATCTTCGTCTCCGACCAGGCCCGCCGACTCGGGATCTGACCCACCCCTTCTTCCGTCGTCTCGTGAACCACGTTTTGTGAAGGACACACCGTGAAAGACGCCCTGGGCGCACCGCAGTCCCTGCTCGTTCTCGGCGGCACCTCCGAGATCGCGCTGACCACGGCTCGCGCGATGGTCGCCGAGCGGGTCCGGCGGGTCGTGCTCGCCGGTCGCCCCTCCGCCGCGCTGGACACGGCCGCCGAGGAACTGCGCGGCCTCGGCGCGAGCGTCGAGGTGGTCGGCTTCGACGCGGCCGAGACCGACGACCACGAGAAGACCATCGACGAGGTCTTCGCCGCCGGCGACATCGACGTCGTGCTGCTCGCCTTCGGTGTGCTGGGCGACCAGGAGGCGGACGCGAAGTCCCCGGCCGCCGCCGCGCGCGTCGCGCAGGTCAACTACGTGGGCGGCGTCTCGGCCGGGCTGGCGGCGGCCAACGCGCTGTCCCGGCAGGGCCACGGCGCGCTCGCGGTGATCTCCTCCGTGGCCGGCGAGCGGGCCCGCAAGTCGAACTTCATCTACGGCTCGACCAAGGCCGGCCTGGACGCGTTCGCCCAGGGCCTGGGCGACAAGCTGCACGGCACCGGCGTGCACGTGATGGTGGTGCGGCCGGGCTTCGTCAGGACCAAGATGACCGAGGGTCTGCCGGACGCGCCGCTGGCCACCACGCCCGAGGCGGTCGCCGAGGCGATCGTCAAGGGCCTGCGCCGCAAGTCGTCCGTGGTCTGGGTGCCGGGCCAGTTCCGCTTCGTGATGTCCGCGCTGCGGCACGTGCCGCGGCCGATCTTCCGCAAGCTGAACATCTGACCCGCGGCCTGTGCCCGCGAGCCCGTCCCGTCCTCGGGGCGGGCTCGCGCGTATTGCGGGCCGGCGCCCTTCTACCCTGGGGTCGCCTGGCCTACCGTGGCCCGGTCTTGGTCCACCCGAAAGACGTACGAGGGGCGCCACATGGGCAGCAGGGGCAACGTCGGGCTCACCGGCGGCATCGGAGCCGGCAAGAGCGAGGTGGCGCGCCGGCTCGCCGAACTGGGCGCGGTGGTGATCGACTCGGACCGGATCGCGCGCGAGGTGGTGGCACCGGGCACGCCGGGGCTGGCCGCGGTGGTGGCCGAGTTCGGCGAGTCGGTGTTGCTGCCGGACGGCTCGCTGGATCGCCCGGGGCTGGGCCGGATCGTCTTCGGCTCGCCGGATCGGCTGGCCGCGCTGAACGCGATCGTGCACCCGCTGGTCGGCGCGCGCGCGGCGGAGCTGACGGCCGCCGCCGGGGAGGACGCGGTGCTGATCAACGACGTGCCGCTGTTGGCGGAGAACGACCTGGCGAAGCTGTACGACCTGGTGGTGGTGGTGGACGCCGCTCCCCAGACGCAGCTCGACCGGCTGGTCCGGCTGCGGGGCATGCCGGAGGCCGACGCTCGGGCCCGGATGGCCGCGCAGGCTTCGCGCGAGCAGCGGTTGGCCGTCGCGGACGTGGTGATCGACAACGACGGGCCGTTGACGGCGCTGGAGCCGCAGGTGCGCGCGTTGTGGGAGCGGCTGACGGGGGCCTGAGCGGCTGCGGAGCGGCGTGATCGGGCCTCGCGGCGGCAAGGCGTTGCTCGGTTCACGACGCTTGTCGGTGCGGACCCGTAACGTGTATCCCGTGCGACCCATTACCGATCTCGAACGCAAAGTGGCGCCCTTCGAGGTCGTCAGTCCCTATCGGCCGTCCGGTGACCAGCCGCAGGCGATCGATCTTCTGGAACAGCGGGTCGACGCGGGCGACAAGAACGTGGTGTTGCTCGGCGCGACCGGCACCGGCAAGTCGGCGACGACCGCGTGGATGATCGAGCGGCTCCAGCGGCCGACTCTGGTCATGGCGCCCAACAAGACCCTCGCGGCGCAGCTCGCCAACGAATTTCGTGAGCTGCTGCCCAACAACGCCGTCGAGTACTTCGTCTCGTACTACGACTACTACCAGCCCGAGGCGTACGTCCCGACCACGGACACCTACATCGAGAAGGACTCCTCGATCAACGAGGAGGTCGAGCGGCTGCGGCACTCGACCACCAACTCGCTGCTGACCCGCCGGGACGTGGTCGTGGTCGCGTCCGTGTCCTGCATCTACGGCCTGGGCACCCCGCAGGAATACGTGGACCGGATGGTTCGGCTGCGGGTCGGCGAGGAGATCGAGCGGGACGCGCTGCTGCGCCGCTTCGTCGGCAACCAGTACACCCGCAACGACGTCGCGTTCACCCGCGGCACCTTCCGGGTGCGCGGCGACACGATCGAGATCTTCCCGGTTTACGAAGAGCTGGCCGTGCGGATCGAGATGTTCGGCGACGAGATCGAGTCGCTGATGACGCTGCACCCGCTCACCGGCGAGGTGGTCAGCGAGGACGACGAGCTCTACGTCTTCCCCGCCACGCACTACGTGGCCGGCCCCGAGCGGATGGAGCGCGCGGTCGCCGGGATCGAGCGGGAGCTGGAGGAGACGCTCGCCCGGATGGACAAGCAGGGCAAGGTGCTGGAGTCCCAGCGGCTGCGGATGCGGACCACGTACGACATCGAGATGCTCCGCCAGATCGGCACCTGCTCCGGCATCGAGAACTACTCGCGGCACATGGACGGCCGTGAGGCGGGCACCGCGCCGAACACGCTCCTCGACTACTTCCCCGAGGACTTCCTGCTGGTGCTGGACGAGTCGCACGTGACGGTGCCGCAGATCGGCGCGATGTACGAGGGTGACGCGTCGCGCAAGCGCACCCTGGTCGAGCACGGCTTCCGGCTGCCCTCCGCGATGGACAACCGCCCGCTCAAGTGGGAGGAGTTCCTGGAGCGCGTCGGGCAGACGGTGTACCTGTCCGCGACCCCCGGCAAGTACGAGCTGGCCAAGGCGGACGCGGTGGTCGAGCAGATCATCCGCCCGACCGGCCTGATCGACCCCGAGGTCGTGGTCAAGCCGACCGAGGGCCAGATCGACGACCTGCTGCACGAGATCCGCACCCGGGCCGAGAAGGACGAGCGGGTCCTGGTCACCACGCTGACCAAGAAGATGTCCGAGGACCTCACGGACTACTTCCTGGAGCAGGGGGTGCGGGTGCGCTACCTGCACAGCGACATCGACACGCTGCGCCGGGTCGAGCTGCTGCGCGAGCTGCGGCTGGGCGAGTACGACGTGCTGGTCGGCATCAACCTGCTGCGCGAGGGCCTGGACCTGCCCGAGGTCTCGCTCGTGTCCATCCTGGACGCGGACAAGGAGGGCTTCCTGCGCTCGGGCACCTCGTTGATCCAGACCATCGGTCGGGCGGCGCGCAACGTGTCCGGCCAGGTGCACATGTACGCGGACAAGATCACCCCGTCGATGGCCAAGGCGATCGACGAGACCAACCGCCGACGCGCCAAGCAGATCGCGTACAACACCGAGCGCGGCATCGACCCGCAGCCGCTGCGCAAGAAGATCGTGGACATTCTCGACTCGATCTCGCGCGAGGACGCGGACACCGCCGATCTGCTGGCCGGCAACAAGGGTCGGCAGAAGGCGCCGGTGCCCTCGTTGGGCAAGAAGGCGGCGACGGACAATCTGCCCGCGGCCGATCTCGCGGACATGATCCGGGTGATGACCGAGCAGATGCACGCCGCGGCTTCCGAACTGCAATTCGAACTGGCCGCGCGGTTGCGCGACGAGGTCGGGGAGCTGAAGAAGGAGCTGCGCGGGATGAAGGCGGCGGGCATCGCCTGACCGCGGCCGGGACGGATCACGGGCATCGGGGAACGGCCTGCGAAGCCCGTACGTCTTGACCGGTAGGTTCGTGATCCTGAATGTCACCGAGGGGGCTCGCCGGGACACCGGCGACTCCCGAGGACTACTCTGCGGCCGTGTGGGCCCGCCCCGACCCGGGGACGGCGTTCGCGAGCCGCGTGACCAAATCTGTGAGGGGAGACGTCGCCAGTGGCCGTCAACATGTCCAAGGGCCAGAGGATTTCACTCGACAAGCCGGGTGGTGGCGAGCTGACCATGGTCCGGATGGGCCTGGGCTGGGACGCCATCAAGCGCCGCGGCCTGTTCGGCAGCCGGGAGAAGGAGGTCGACCTCGACGCGTCGTGCGTGCTCTTCGCGGAGAACCAGCCGGTCGACGTCTGCTACTTCGGCCAGCTCACCAGCAAGGACGGGTCCGTTCGCCACACCGGCGACAACCTGACCGGGCACGGTGACGGCGACGACGAGTCGATCCTCGTGGACCTGTCCCGCGTGCCGGTGCACGTGGACCAGATCATCTTCACGGTCAGCTCCTTCCAGGGGCAGACCTTCCAGGAGATCGAGAACGCGTTCTGCCGGATCGTGGACGAGACCACGAACACCGAGCTGGCGCGCTACACGCTCTCCGGCGGTGGCAACTACACCGGCCAGATCATGGCCAAGCTCTACCGGCACGGCACCGGCTGGAAGATGGCCGCGATCGGCGAGCCCGCGCACGGTCAGACCCTGCGCGACCTGCTCCCGGCTCTGATGGCGCACCTGTAGGACGCACAACCAAACATGGTGAGCGGGCCGGGACGGGCGGAGTACGCCTCCCGGCCCGCTCGCGCGGGGTCCGTCCCGGCGGGGCGGGGAGGGGACGAACGCACGTGAGCACCGAACTGGTACGGGGTCAGAACCTGGCGCTGCCCGACACCCGGGTGGAGGTCGAGATCGCGGCACAATGCCCGGTCGAGCTGGTGGTGACCCTGGTGGGGGCCGACGATCGGGTCCGCGACGACGACGACGTGATCCAGCGCGGCGGTGGCGACACCGTCGGGGCGACCATCCGTCAGGCCGGTGCGACCTTCGAGCTGGACCGGCTGCCCGCCGAGATCGAGCGGGTGCTGGTCGGCGCCTCGCTGGAGGGCGGCGGGGTGGACCGGTTCGGCGTGGTCGCGGCGCCGGTGGTGACCGTGCGGGCGGCCGGGGAGGACCTGGCCACGTTCCGGATCACCGATCTGGGCAGCGAGCGCGCGTTGCAGACCGTGGAGCTGTATCGACGCCAGGGTGCGTGGAAGGTGCGCGCCGTGGGGCAGGGCTACGAGGCCGGCCTGGAGGCGCTGCTCAAGGACGTCGGCGTGCAGAACCGGGCGCGGGTGGTGGACCGGGCGCGCACCGCGCTCGGCGGACCGGCCGCCGCGCCGTTCAGCGCCGCGAACGCGCCCACCGAGCCGCGCGAGCCGGGCACCGCGCCGCGGGTGGATCAAAACGGCGGCATGGCGTGGGCCGCGGCCCCGCCGGACGTCGAGCGCGAGGCCGCGCAGCGGGCGGCGCGGCGCGAGGTGGAGAAGCTGTACGAGCAGGTCTGGGGCGTGTTCGAGGACGCGGCGCGATCGGCCGCCGCCTACCGGTCGGCGATCGAGTACGCCGACGGTCGGTTGGACAAGGAGTTGGAGGGGGTCCTGAGCGACCCCGCCGCGCGCTTCTCGCCCGCAGGGCTCGCCGCGCAGGACACCGCGCGCGACCGGCACCGGGCGTTGGCCGAGCAGGCCAAGGCCGTGCTCGATCGGGACACCGCGCAGTTGGTCGGCGAGGTCGAGCAGTTGGAGCCGAACCTGCCGCCGGTGATGGCGCGTTGGGACAGCACGTCGTGGGCCGGGTGGCAGGCGCCGGAGGACGGGGCGCCGGCGATTCGGCTCGGCGATCTGCATCTGCCGGAGCGGCCGGAGTTGCGGGTGCCGATGGTGTTGCGGCTGCCGATGGATCGCGGGTTGTGGATCGACACCGGTGCCAGTGGCCTGGAGGGCGAGCGGGGCAATGGCGCGGAGCGGGCCGACGAGCTCGCGGTGTCGTTGACCGCGCGGATGTTCGCGGCGTTCCCGGTGGGCGAGTTCAAGGTGCACGTGGTCGACCCGGCGGGCAAGGGTACGGCTGCCGCGCCGTTGCAGCCGCTGGCCTCGTCCGGGCTGCTGGTGGGGCCGGTGGCCACCGACGCGGCCGACGTGTCCGCGTTGCTGGGGCGGATCCTGGACCGGATCGAGCTGGTGCGGATGGCGGTGGCCAACGACGCGGTGGACGCGCTGCCGGACGATTTGGATCTGGCCCGACAGTTGGTGCTCGTGCACGACTTCCCGTTCGGCTTCGACGATCGCAGTGCGGCGCAGTTGCGGCACATCGTCGAGGAGGGCCCCAGGGTCGGGGTGCACGTGATCGTGGTGGGCTCGCGTGGGGACGCCGAGTCGTTCGGGCCGTTGCTGGATCCGTTGTGGCGCTCGTTGTTGCGGCTCACCGCGATTCCGGAGGACCACATCATGGACCCGTGGATCGGGCTGCCGTGGGTGTACACGGCGGATCTGCCGTCCGGCGGCGCGGAGGCCACGCGGCAGTTGTTGTCCTGGGTCGCGGGCACGGACGGGCGCTGAGCGCGGGGTTCGGCCGCCGGCCGGGTGGCCTCGAACGCGGGCCGGGCCGGCGTGGGCTGTTCGGGTGGCTGTCGGGGCCGCCGCCCGGTGCCCGGGTGGGGGCGAAGCGGGTGGTTTGTGGCAATGCGGTGAATCGGGCGGGGCGGGGGTCATAGACTCTCGCCCCGTCGGTCGTGACCAAGGCGGCCGGGGGAGAGGGATGTCGCCTTGTTCGCCTATGCCGATCCCGTGCGCACGCTCGGGGTGCCCGCCGAGGTTGCCCGGACCGAATTCGCGGTCGTCGACCTGGAGACCACGGGGTTCTCGCCGGCGCGCGGGGATCGCATCGTGGAGATCGGCGTGGTGCGCGTCCGCGGCACCGGCGAGGTGCTGCGCGAGTGGACCACGCTGCTGGATCCGGGGCGTTCGGTGGGCGCGAGCCACGTACACCGGATCACCGCCGCCGACGTGGTGGGCGCGCCCCGGTTCGCGCAGATCGCCCGCGAGTTGGCCGGGTTGCTGGCGGACGCGGTGGTGGTCGCCCACAACGCGTCCTTCGAACAGCGCTTCCTGGAGGCCGAGTTCGTCGCGGCCGGCCTGGCGCCGCCGACGTTGCCTGCGTTGTGCACGATGAAGCTGGCGAAGGCGTCCGGGCTGCCGTTGGCCGACCACAAGCTCGGGACGTGTTGTGCGCACTTCGGGCTGACCTTCCCCGACGCGCACGCGGCCCTGGCCGATGCCCGGGTGACCGCGCGGCTGCTGCCGCTGCTGTTGGCGGGGCTGGGTACCCGCAGTCTGGGGCTGCCGGTGCCGCCCGCCCGGGCCCCGGAGCGGCTGCCCGCGCCCGTACTCAAGCCGCGCCGGGGGTTCGCGCCGGGGATCTGACGGGTATCCGGGCACTTCGACCGGGCCGGCGCCGCAGGTCTTCTGACGGCCTGTCACCAGGGTTTGGCAAAGGATCGCTTGGTCTTTCCTTTACCTTCTGGCATCCTGGAGGCAATCGGAGGGGTACATCCCCCCTCCGGCGATGACGCGACCCCCCACGTCTGCCGGAGGCGCAGTGGACGTTTCACCCGTTGCCTGGATCCTGACCATCGTCGTGCTGCTGGCACTGGTGGCAGTCGATCTGTTCCTCAATCGCAAGCCGCACGAGGTCACCCTCAAGGAGGCGTCCCTCTGGGGCGTCTTCTGGGTCGGCCTCGCCGTGCTGTTCGGAATCGGCCTGTGGGTCTTCTCCGGGTCGGCACCCGCCGGCGAGTTCTTCGCCGGCTTCATCACCGAGAAGTCGCTGAGTGTCGACAACCTGTTCGTGTTCGTACTGATCATGGGCAAGTTCGCGGTGCCGCCGCAGTATCAGCAGCGGGTGCTGCTGGTCGGCGTGTTGCTCGCGCTGGTGCTGCGCGGCATCTTCATCGCCGCCGGCGCCGCGGTCGTCGCCGCGTTCTCGTGGGTCTTCTTCATCTTCGGCGCGTTCCTGATCTGGACCGCGTGGAAGCTGATCAAGGAGGCCCAGTCGGACGAGGAGGAGGAGTTCGAGGAGAACGCCCTCCTGCGCAAGGTCGAGAAGGTGTTGCCGACCACCGACGGCTACCGCGACATGAAGCTCGTGGTGAAGGAGAACGGCAAGCGTCTCGTCACGCCGATGTTGATCGTGATGATCGCCGTCGGCACCACCGACGTGCTGTTCGCCCTGGACTCCATCCCGGCGATCTTCGGTCTCACCAAGGAGCCGTACATCGTCTTCACCGCGAACGCGTTCGCGCTGATGGGCCTGCGCCAGCTCTACTTCCTGATCGGCGGGCTGCTCAAGAAGCTCGTCTACCTGTCGTACGGCCTGTCGGTGATCCTCGGCTTCATCGGGATCAAGCTGATCTTCGAGGCGCTGCACGGTCAGGGTGTGCACGTGCCGGAGATCGGCATCCCGCTCTCGCTCGGCGTGATCGTGTTGACCCTGACGGTGACCACGGTGCTGAGCCTGCGCAAGAACAAGAAGGACGAGCTCGCGGCGGCCGAGGCCGAGGCGTCCGCCGACAAGGACGCGAGCGTCTAGTTCGGAAGCGGTACGGCCGGCGGCCCCTGGGCGAGGAGCACCTCGTGCGGGGGCCGCTGCGTCGTGGTGGGCCGCAGACGCACACCGACGCTGCCGCACAGGCAGCGGGTGTAGACGATCTCGCCCTGGGATGTGGAGTGTCGGGACAGTACGGTCATGCGCGGATCCTCGATCCGTCCGCAGGCGTCGCACCGGGAAGACATCGGGTTGCCCCCAGGTTGAATAGGGTAATGGGTGTCCTGGTGTAGCTCCTTACATATCCGGCAGCTTAGGTAAGGGTTCAATGGAAGTCAACGGTTACCGTAGTGACGGCGTCGGCGCTGCCGTCGCGATGGTCAACGCGTGGACGGGCGCGGACGGCGTGCCGCCGGATCTGGAATCCGCGCGGGAGGTGCTGAGCACGTTCTCGTTCCTGGTCGCGGATCTGACGCGGGAGGAGCTGGAACCCCTGGTCGAGTGGGCCGGCGAGCTGCGCGCCTTCTTCGTGATCGGCGACCTGGAGGCGGGCGTGGCGCAGATCAACGCGCTGCTGGCGCGGGTCGAGGTGCGTCCGCGGCTGGTGGATCACGGCCGCGGTCTGCACCTGCACCACGCGCCCTCGGGGGTGCCGTTCGTGCAGCGCATCCGGATCAACACCGCGGTGGGGTTGGCCAACCTGGTGGCCGACTACGGCCTGGGGCGGTCCGGGGTGTGCGCGGCCACCGACTGCGAGCGGGTGTTCGCGGACACCTCGCGCAACGGCCGCAAGCGCTACTGCTCGGACGCGTGCGCCAACCGCGCCAACGTGGCCGCGCACCGGGCCCGGCGTCGGGCGGCGGCGCCGAGCGCCGGTCGGGCCTGACCCGACCGTCGCTCGGCGGCGAAATCACCAGCGGCGTTCGCGCCACTCGGTCAGGGCGGGGCGCTCGGCGCCGAGGGTGGTGTCGTTGCCGTGGCCCGGGTAGACCCAGGTCTCGTCCGGGAGCCGGTCGAAGAGCTTGTGTTCGACGTCGTCGATCAGCCGATCGAACGCGGCCGGGTCGCCGAAGGTGTTGCCCACCCCGCCGGGGAACAGGCAGTCGCCGGTGAACAGGTGCGGGTGGCCCTTGGGGTCGTCGTACAGCAGCGCGATGCTGCCCTCGGTGTGGCCCACCAGGTGGATGGCCCGCAGTTCGATCGCGCCGAAGGCGATCGTGTCGCCGTCGTCCACGAGCACGTCGGTGGGCACCGGCACGGCCTCGGCGTCGTCGCGCCCGGCCAGCGTGGTCGCGCCGGTGTGCGCGACCACTTCGGCGAGCGCCTGCCAGTGGTCCTGGTGCCGATGCGTGGTGACCACCTTCGCCAGGCCGCCGTCGCCCACCAGGGTGATCAGCGTGCCGGCGTCGTTGGCCGCGTCGATCAACAACTGTTGATCGGTGGCGCGGCAGCGAAGCAGGTAGGCGTCGTTGTCGTAGGGCCCGACGGCCACCTTGGTGATCATCAGATTGGCCAGCTCGCGCACGGCCGGGGCGCCGCCGACCTTCACGGATCCGTGATACGTCATACGAGCCATCCTCCCCGGCCGCGGCCACTCTCGGCTACCGACCGGCGGATGCCGCCGCCGGTTACATCCACGCGGGCAGCGGTGGCAGCCGGCCGAACGGCTCGACGGTCAGGCCGTCGCCGTTGGTCCGGCCGATCAGCCACGCGAGCAGCGACTGACGGCGACCGGAGACGACCGCGGCGGGAGCCACGCCCTCCGGGCCGATCAACGACTCGCGGTGGGTGATGTCGTCGCGCAGCAGCAGCGGCGGGCAGTCCGGTCGACCCCGGAAGGAGGCGGCCACCTCGTTCAGCTCACGCTCGGTGTACTCGGTCGGCCAGTGCGCCGGGGTCCAGCCCGCGTCCAGGTCGACGTGGTGGATGTACAGCTCGCGCAGTCGTTTGGCGGGCAGTGTCGTGGCGGCGATCTCGCCCGCGTTGCGCGCGGTGACCTTGGCGCCCCACGCGGTCGGCGTCATCGCGGTGAACGCCTGGGCGAACCGGTTGGACGCGTCGTAGAGGTCGGTGAGCTGCTCCTGCGGCGGTCGACCGGCGCCCTCGTCGATGGCCCGGTCGCGGGCGTCCCCCGGCGGGTACATCGGCGTCGGGATCCCGGTGCGGGCCCAGTTCAGCAGGTTGGTCAGGGCGTCCGCGTTGCGCGCGAGGTGGGTCAGCACATGGCCTCTGCTCCACCCGGGCAGCAACGACGGACCGGCCAGGTGCTCGGGCGTCAGTCGTTCCGCGGTCGCCAATACCTGCGCGGTCGCTTCGTTGATCTCCGCGAGCAGAGCGGCGGGGTCGAACCCGTCCGTGGTCACGCATACCTCCCCCGGATCGCCCTCGCCGCCGAACCGCGGGACGAGACGGGTCCCGGTGCGGCGAGGTCTTGGGGTTTCACCTTAGTGGCGCGAGTCGGCCCGAGTGCCCGGGCCGAAGCTTCACACGATCGAGTGAAGAGTGGTCCGAGGAAGTTTTGTTCGAATGAATGTGCGATAGCCTGGCGGCTCAAAGGGGAACAAAAACCTGCCGCAGGCTGCTTACGATGGCGCGAGGCATGGCTTCGGTCGGCTTGGTCCCGATCCGCGCCGCCTCGATCCGCACTGTCGACGCGTACCGATCAGCTCGACATCATTCAGCCGCAGCGGCATGTCGTCGAAGGGTTTCGATTCTCAAGTGGCCGACCGTCTCATCGTCCGTGGCGCGCGCGAGCACAACCTCAAGGACGTCTCCCTCGACCTACCGCGCGACGCGCTCATCGTCTTCACCGGCCTGTCCGGCTCCGGGAAGTCCTCGCTCGCGTTCGACACGATCTTCGCGGAGGGACAGCGCCGCTACGTCGAGTCGCTGTCGTCCTACGCGCGCCAGTTCCTCGGGCAGATGGACAAGCCCGACGTCGACTTCATCGAGGGCCTGTCGCCCGCGGTCTCGATCGACCAGAAGTCGACGAACCGCAACCCGCGCTCCACGGTCGGCACGATCACCGAGGTCTACGACTACCTGCGCCTGCTCTACGCCCGGATCGGTCACCCGCACTGTCCGCAGTGCGCCCGTCCGATCGCCCGGCAGAGCCCGCAGCAGGTGGTCGACCGGGTGCTGGAGTTGGAGGAGGGCACCCGCTTCCAGGTGCTCTCGCCGATCGTGCGCGAGCGCAAGGGCGAGTTCGTCGACCTGTTCGCCGAACTCCAGTCCAAGGGCTACAGCCGGGCCCGGGTGGACGGCGCGGTGATCCAGCTCACCGACCCGCCCAAGCTCAAGAAGCAGGAGAAGCACACCATCGAGGTGGTCATCGACCGCCTGACCGTCAAGTCCTCGGCCAAGCGCCGACTGACCGACTCGGTGGAGACCGCGCTCTCGCTCGGCTCCGGCATGGTCATCCTGGACTTCGTCGACCTGCCCGAGGACGACGCCAATCGCGAGCGGATGTTCTCCGAGCACCTCTACTGCCCGTACGACGACCTGTCGTTCGAGGAGCTGGAGCCGCGCTCGTTCTCCTTCAACTCGCCGTTCGGCGCCTGCCCGGACTGCACCGGCATCGGCACCCGGATGGAGGTCGACCCGGAGCTGGTGGTGCCCGACGGGCAGAAGTCGTTGGACGAGGGCGCGCTCGCGCCGTGGTCGAGCGGACACGCCTCGGAGTACTTCGGCCGGCTGGTGGCCGCCGTCGCGGAGGAGATGGGCTTTCGGACCGACATCGCCTGGGACGGCCTGCCGCAGCGGGCCAGGAAGGCGCTGCTGAACGGCCACAAGACGCAGATCCACGTCAAGTACAAGAACCGCTACGGCCGCGAGCGCTCGTACTACACGTCCTTCGAGGGCGCGCTGCCCTACATCGTGCGCCGGCACTCCGAGGCGGAGACCGACACCAGTCGCGAGCGCTTCGAGGGCTACATGCGCGAGGTGCCGTGTGCCACGTGTCACGGTGCCCGGCTCAAGCCGATCGTGCTCGCGGTGACCATCGCGGACAAGTCGATCGCCGACGTCGCGTCGATGTCGATCAGCGACTGCGCCGACTTCCTCGGCCGGATCAAGCTGGTGGCGCGCGAGAAGAAGATCGCCGAGCGGGTGCTCAAGGAGGTCAACGAGCGGCTGAAGTTCCTGGTCGACGTCGGCCTGGACTACCTCTCGCTGAGTCGGGCCGCCGGCACCCTGTCCGGCGGCGAGGCGCAGCGCATCCGGCTCGCCACCCAGATCGGCTCCGGTCTGGTCGGCGTGCTCTACGTGCTCGACGAGCCGTCCATCGGCCTGCACCAGCGGGACAACCACCGGCTGATCGAGACCCTGGTCCGGCTGCGCGACATGGGCAACACGCTGATCGTGGTCGAGCACGACGAGGACACCATCCGGGTCGCCGACTGGGTCGTGGACATCGGTCCCGGCGCGGGCGAGCACGGCGGCGAGGTGGTGCACTCGGGCAGCTACAAGGAACTGCTCAAGAACAAGCGTTCGGCGACCGGCGACTACCTCTCCGGCCGCAAGTCGATCGCCACGCCCACCGAGCGTCGGGTGCCGGACAAGAAGCGTCGCCTGGTCGTGCACGGCGCCCGGGAGAACAACCTGCGCGACGTCGGCGTGGCCTTCCCGCTCGGCGTGTTCACCGCGGTCACCGGCGTGTCCGGCTCGGGCAAGTCGACCCTGGTCAACGACATCCTGTACACGCACCTGGCCCGCGAGCTCAACGGCGCCCGCTTGGTGCCCGGCCGGCACACCCGGATCACCGGGACCGAGCTGGTGGACAAGGTCGTGCACGTGGACCAGGGCCCGATCGGGCGCACCCCGCGCTCGAACCCGGCCACCTACACCGGCGTGTTCGACCACGTGCGCAAGTTGTTCGCGGAGACCACCGAGGCCAAGGTGCGCGGCTACCTGCCGGGCCGGTTCTCGTTCAACGTCAAGGGCGGTCGCTGCGAGAACTGCTCGGGCGACGGCACGATCAAGATCGAGATGAACTTCCTGCCGGACGTCTACGTGCCGTGCGAGGTCTGCCACGGCGCGCGGTACAACCGGGAGACCCTGGAGGTGCACTTCAAGGGCAAGAACATCTCCGAGGTGCTCGACATGCCGATCGAGGAGGGCCTGGCCTTCTTCGAGGCGGTCCCCGCGATCGCCCGGCACCTGCGCACCCTCAACGACGTCGGTCTGGGTTACGTGCGGCTGGGCCAGCCCGCGACCACGCTGTCCGGTGGCGAGGCGCAGCGCGTCAAGCTCGCCTCCGAACTGCAGCGCCGTTCCACCGGCAAGACGGTCTACGTGCTCGACGAGCCGACCACCGGTCTGCACTTCGAGGACATCCGTCGGCTCCTGGGTGTGCTCACCAGCCTGGTCGACAAGGGCAACACGGTGATCGTGATCGAGCACAACCTCGACGTGATCAAGACCGCCGACTGGGTGGTCGACCTGGGCCCCGAGGGCGGCAGCGGCGGTGGTCTGGTGGTCGCGGAGGGCACTCCCGAGGAGGTCGCCGAGGTGCCCGGCAGCCACACCGGCAAGTTCCTCCAGGACGTGCTGTACGACCGACGGTGACGTGAGCGGCCTTCGGGCCGGGTGCGAGGATTGACCGGCCTCACGGTGGCGTGCCCCGAACGGGGCACGCCACCGGCGTCACCGTTCACAAGGAGATCCCGGATGACCCCGCAGCAGCAGCCCCGACCCGAGACCGCGCCCGACCCGGCGGCGGCCGAGCACGGGCCGGACCGGCGCACGCTGCTGCGCACAGCCGCGGTGGTCGGCGCGGTCGGCGCCGCCGGGCTCGCCATGACGGCGTGCACCGCGGACAACCAGCCCGCGTCGCCGCACGAGAAGAAACTGCTCGACGGCCCGGTCACGGTGGGTCGCTCCGAGGACGTGACGGTCGGCAAGGGCAAGGTCTACACCGACACCTCGATCGTGGTGACCCAACCGGCGAAGGACGATTACAAGGCGTTCGACGCGCGTTGTCCGCACCAGGGGTGTCTGGTCACCAAGGTCGACCAGGGTGTCATCCAGTGCCAGTGCCACGGCAGCCAGTTCTCGATGAACGACGGTTCCGTCGTACGCCGACCCGCGAAGCGCGGCCTGACGCCGCTGCCGGTCACGGTCGCGAACGGCGAAATCGTGGTGGGTTGACCGCAAAAATCTGTTGGAGCCAGCACATAGGGTGGAGAAATGGACCCGTCGTCGTACCGGCCCGCGCCCGGCCAGATCCCGACGTCGCCCGGTGTGTACCGGTTCAGCGACGAGCACGGGCGCGTCGTCTACGTCGGCAAGGCGAAGAACCTGCGCGCTCGGCTCTCGTCCTACTTCCAGGACCTGGCCAACCTGCACCCGCGCACCCAGAGCATGGTCACCACCGCCGCCGCGGTGGACTGGACCGTGGTCGGCACCGAGGTCGAGGCGCTCCAGTTGGAGTACTCCTGGATCAAGGAGTTCGACCCGCGCTTCAACGTCAAATACCGCGACGACAAGAGCTATCCCTCGCTCGCGGTGACGCTGAACGAGGAGTATCCCCGGGCCCAGGTGATGCGCGGTCCGCACCGCAAGGGAGTGCGCTACTTCGGGCCCTACGGGCACGCGTGGGCCATTCGCGAGACGCTCGACCTGCTGCTGCGGGTGTTCCCGGTGCGCACGTGTTCGGCCGGTGTGTTCAAGAACGCCCGCCAGGTCGGCCGCCCGTGCCTGCTCGGCTACATCGGCAAGTGCGCGGCGCCGTGCACCGGCAAGATCTCCGCCGAGGACCATCGGGCGCTCGCCGAGGACTTCTGCGAGTTCATGGCCGGCCGCACCGGGCCCTACATCAAGCGGGTCGAGCGCGAGATGAAGCAGGCCGCGCAGGCGATGGAGTACGAGAAGGCGGCCCGACTGCGGGACGACATAACGGCGCTCACCCGGGCCCTGGAGAAGAACGCGATCGTCTTCGGCGACGGCACCGACGCGGATGTGATCGCGCTGGCCGAGGACGAGTTGGAGGTCGCCGTCCAGATCTTCCACGTGCGCGGCGGCCGGGTGCGCGGTCAGCGCGGCTGGGTCACCGAGCGGGTCGAGGACGTGGACACCGCCGACCTGGTCGAACACTTCCTCCAGCAGGTCTACGGCGAGCAGCGCGGCGAGGCCGTGCCGCGCGAGGTGCTGGTGCCCGCGCTGCCCGCGGACACCGCGGCGCTGACCCAGTGGTTGTGCGAGCTGCGCGGCGCCAGGGTGGAACTGCGGGTGCCGCAGCGCGGCGACAAGAAGTCGCTCCAGGAGACCGTGCAACGCAACGCCGCACAGGCGCTGAACCTGCACAAGCTGCGCCGGGCCGGCGACCTGACCGCCCGTTCGCTCGCGCTCCAGCAACTGGCCGAGGCGCTGGAGATGGACACCGCGCCGCTGCGCATCGAGTGCTTCGACATCTCGCATCTGCAGGGCACCGAGGTGGTCGCCTCGATGGTGGTCTTCGAGGACGGGCTGCCCCGTAAGAGTGAATATCGGCGGTTCGCGATCAAGACCTTCGAGGGCCAGGACGACCCGAGGGCGATGCACGAGGTGCTGACCCGGCGGTTTCGGCGGTACAAGGCGGATCTCGCGCGCGACGCGGTGGCCGACGCCGATGCGGCCGCGGTCGGCGACGACGACGCGGACGCGGCGCGGAACGGCGGCCCGATCGACCCGGAGACCGGTCGGCCCAAGCGCTTCGCCTACCCGCCGCAGTTGATCGTGGTCGACGGCGGTCAACCCCAGGTGGCCGCCGCGGTGCGGGCCCTGGAGGAGGCGGGCGTGGTCGACGTCACCGTGTGCGGGCTGGCCAAGCGGCTCGAAGAGGTGTGGGTGCCCGGCGAGGACGACCCGGTGGTGCTCCCGCGCAGCAGCGGCGAGGCGCTGTTGATGCTCCAGCGCATCCGGGACGAGGCACACCGCTTCGCGATCACCTATCACCGGTCCAAGCGGTCCAAGACGATGACGGCCAGTGCGCTGGACGACGTCCCCGGGCTGGGCGCGACCCGCCGCAAGGCGGTGCTCGCCCACTTCGGCTCGCTCAAGCGACTGCGCGCCGCCGGCATCGAACAGATCACCGAGGTGCCCGGCATCGGTCGGGCCACCGCGGCGGCGATCGTGGCGGCGCTCGCCACCCGGGCGCCCTCGGCCCCGGCGGTGAACACCGCCACGGGCGAGATCATTGAAGACGACGCCGACGTTGTGCGGGAGGAGGCCGTCGACGCCGACGAGGCGGTCCCGGTTGTACCCCCGAGGCAGGAACCAGCAGGAGGAAGCGTTGAACTCGCCCAGCCGTAGGTGTGCCACGCACCGGGGGGACGCATGAGTACCGAGATCACGAGCACGGCGGTCGAGGGCACTCCGGAGTTGGTGATCATCTCCGGCATGTCCGGCGCCGGTCGCAGCACCGCCGCCAAGGGCATGGAGGACCTCGGCTGGTTCGTGGTGGACAACCTGCCGCCGTCGCTGATCCCGGCGATGGTCGACCTCGGCGCCCGCACGCAGGGGGCGGTGGCGCGGATAGCGGTCGTCGTCGACGTGCGCGGCCGGACCTTCTTCGACGATCTGCGCTCGGCGCTGAGCGAGCTGGACGCGGCCGGCGTGGTGCGTCGGATCGTCTTCCTGGAAGCCTCCGACGACGTGCTGGTGCGGCGTTTCGAGGGAGTGCGCCGACCGCACCCGCTCCAGGGCGACGGGCGCATCCCGGACGGCATCGCCCGCGAGCGCGAACTGCTGCGCGAGCTGCGCGGCGAGGCCGACCTGGTGATCGACACCTCCGACATCAACGTGCACCAGCTCCGCGCGAAGATGGACGACCGGTTCGCCGGTTCCGGTGAGCCGCAGCTGCGCGCCACGGTGATGTCGTTCGGCTTCAAGTACGGCCTGCCGGTGGACGCCGACCTGGTCGTCGACTGTCGCTTCCTGCCCAACCCGCACTGGATCCCGGAGCTGCGCCCGCACACCGGCATGGACGAGGCGGTCAGCCGCTATGTGTTCGACCAGCCCGGCGCCAAGGAGTTCCTGGACCGGTACGCCGAGCTGCTGCGCATCGTTACCGAGGGCTACCGGCGCGAGGGCAAGCGCTTCGTGACGCTCGCGGTGGGCTGTACCGGCGGCAAGCACCGCAGTGTGGCGATGGCCGAACGACTGGCCCGCCGGCTTACCGAGGACGGCCTGGACACCGTGCTCGTGCACCGCGACATGGGCAGGGAATGAGCGGCCCCAAGGTGGTCGCGTTGGGCGGCGGACACGGGCTCTCGGCCTCGCTGGCGGCACTGCGCCGGCTCACCGACGACCTGACGGCGATCGTCACGGTCGCCGACGACGGGGGCTCCAGCGGGCGGCTGCGCAAGGACCTGGGCGTGTTGCCGCCCGGCGATCTGCGGATGGCGCTGGCCGCGCTGTGCGGCGACGACGAGTGGGGGGTGACCTGGAGTCGGGTCATCCAGCACCGTTTCCGCCGCGAGGGCGAGCTGAACGGGCACGCGGTGGGCAACCTGCTCCTGGTCGGCCTGTGGGAACTGATGGACGATCCGATCGCGGCCCTGGACTGGATGGGTCGGCTGCTCGGCGCGCACGGGCGGGTGTTGCCGATGTCGGCGGTCCCGCTGGACATCGAGGCGGACGTGGCCGGGCACGACCCGGCCCGGCCGGACGAGATGTCCGTGGTGCGCGGCCAGGCGCAGGTCGCGGTGACCCCGGGCGACGTGCACGGGATCCGGCTGCTGCCGGCGGATCCGCCCGCCGTGCCCGAGGCGGTCGCGGCGGTGCGTGACGCCGATTGGGTGGTTGTCGGGCCCGGCTCCTGGTTCACCTCGGTGTTGCCCCACCTGCTCGTTCCCGAGTTGGCGACCGCTTTGGTGGAGACCAAGGCCCGGCGGCTGCTCGCGTTGAATCTGGCCCCGCAGCCGGGCGAGACGGCGGGTTTCTCGCCGCAGCAGCACCTGGAGGTGCTGGCCGCCCATGCTCCCGGGCTGACCTTTGACATCGTCCTCGGCGACCGCGACCGTGTGGAGGATGTACCGGGCCTGGAACGGGCCACGGCGGCGCTCGGTGGACACGTGCACCTGGCCCCCGTTTCGGCGGTCGACGGCACCCCGCGACACGACCCGGAACGGTTGGCCGCAGCCTACGGCCGGATCTTCGTCGATCGTGAAAGGATCGCTCCATGGCGATGACGGCAGCAGTGAAGGACGAGCTCAGCCGCCTCCCGGTCACCCGGTCGTGCTGTCGCAAGGCGGAGGTCTCCGCGCTCTTGCGCTTCGCGGGCGGACTGCACATCGTGGGCGGGCGAATCGTCATCGAGGCGGAGTTGGACACGGCGATGGCCGCGCGCCGCCTGCGCAAGGACATCCTGGAGGTCTACGGGCACAGCTCGGACCTGGTGGTGGTGGCCCCCGGCGGGCTGCGCAGAGGCAGCCGCTACGTGGTGCGGGTCGCCGTCGGCGGCGACCAGTTGGCCCGGCAGACCGGCTTGCTGGACGCGCGCGGCCGGCCGGTGCGGGGCCTCCCGCCGCAGGTCGTCTCCGGCGCGACGTGCGATGCGGAGGCCGCCTGGCGCGGCGCGTTCCTGGCGCACGGTTCGCTCACCGAGCCCGGTCGCTCCTCCGCCCTGGAGGTGACCTGCCCCGGTTCGGAGGCGGCGCTCGCGCTGGTCGGCGCGGCCCGTCGGCTGGGCCTGGCGGCCAAGTCGCGCGAGGTGCGCGGGGTGGACCGGGTGGTGGTCCGCGACGGCGACGCGATCGGCGCGCTGCTCACCCGGCTGGGCGCGCACGAGAGCGTGCTGGCCTGGGAGGAGCGGCGGATGCGCCGCGAGGTGCGGGCCACCGCGAACCGGCTGGCCAACTTCGACGACGCGAACCTGCGCCGCTCGGCCCGCGCGGCCGTGGCGGCGGGCGCGCGCGTGCAGCGGGCCCTGGAGATCCTCGGCGAAGAGGTCCCGGAGCATCTGGCCGCGGCCGGCAAGCTGCGCCTGGACCACAAGCAGGCGTCCCTGGAGGAGCTGGGCGGGCTGGCCGAGCCGCCGCTGACCAAGGACGCGGTCGCGGGTCGGATCCGGCGACTGCTGGCGATGGCCGACAAGCGGGCGGGCGAACTGGGCATGCCCGGCACCGACGCCGGCCTGTCGGTGGACATACTCGTGTCCTGACCGGGATCGGGCCCGGCGTCGCGCCGCCGAAAACCACTCGAAGGCGTCGAACCGCGAGACATAGGGTCTCCGGGTCGGCGCCTTCGTCCGTGTTCGGAGGAAGGCCGCGCACGCGAGGAAGGAACCACAGCAGTGGACATCCGCACGATCGGCGAGGAAGACATCATCCCGTGGACCGCCGCCCTTGGCATCGGGTTTCTCCGAGTCCCCGACGACAACAAGGACAACCGGGAGGAGCGGCTCGCGCACTGGCGCCAACGGGTCGACTTCTCCCGGACGCGCGGTGCCTACGACGGCGATCGTTGTGTCGGTACCTTCCGTAGCTTCGCCACCGGTCTGACCGTGCCCGGCGGGGCGATCGTGCCGGCGTCGGCGATCACCAACGTCACCGTCTCGGCGACCCACCGCCGGCGGGGCCTGCTCACCGAGATGATGCACCTGGATCTGGCGGACGCCGCCGCGCGCGGCGAGGCGCTGGCCATCCTGATCGCCGCCGAGTACCGGATATACGGCCGGTTCGGCTTCGGCGTGGCCACCGACTATCAAAAGTTCAGCCTGGACACGTTGCGTACCGACTTCGTGCCGGACGCGCCGGTCGAGCCCGGCGCCCGGATCGAGCTGATCACCCCCGAGGAGGTGATCGAGCTGGGTCCGCCGCTGCACGAGGAGTTCCGCCCGATGCGGGCCGGGGCGATCGAGCGCACCCCGCTGTGGTGGCGGTTGTACACCGGGCTGGAGCCGTCGCCGATCAATCCGGTGCCGGGCCGCTTCTACGCGGTGTACCGCGATCCGTCCGGCAAGGTGACCGGGATGGTGGGCTACCGTACCGACGACCACTGGGAGGAGTTCGTACCCAAGGTCACGCTGACCGTGGACTCGTTGCTCGCGCTCACCCCGGCGGCCGAGATCGCGCTGTGGCGATTCTGCGTGAACGTCGACTACGTCAACCGGGTCGAGGGGCCGGATCGCAGTCCCGACGAGTTGTTGCCGCTGCTCGTACGGGACCCGCGGGCGATCACCACGCAGACGCGCCGCGACTTCGTGTGGGCGCGGATCCTGGACGCGCCGGCCGCGTTCTCGGCGCGCACCTACGGCACGCGCGATCGGCTCGTGGTCGAGGTGCACGACGACCTGGGCCACGCGGCGGGTCGGTTCGCCATCGACGGCGCGGCCGAGCAGGCGCGTTGCGTGCCGACCGGGGATCCCGCGGATCTGGCCCTGGACGTCGCCACGCTGGGTGCGCTCTATCTGGGCTCGGGCTCGCCGGTGCGGCTCGCGGCGGCCGGTCGGATCTCCGAGCGCACGCCGGGTGCGGCGGAGCGTGCCGAGGCATTGTTGCGCACTGCGCGTGAACCGTGGTGTCCCGACTGGTTCTGATCACTATGCGGAATCTTTGCGCGTAGCATTGACCAAATATGACCGTGCGTCAGGTCTCGTGTACCACACGGTAGTTGCCGTAGCATGCGCAACACCCGGGCGCAGGAGTCACGTTTCGTACCTTGAGGTCGTGGTTTCGCGCCGTCCCTATGCACGCCGAACCCACGACTGGGGGGTCGATGAGGCGTCATCGTTCCAGGGGCACCACCACACGAGTCCGGATCGGCATCACGGGAGTCGCGGCGCTCTCGCTGGCACTCGGTCTGTTGACCGCAGCGCCGGCGAGCACCGCGGCACCTGCCGACAATCCGGGCTCCTACCCCGAAGTGACCAGTGCACCGCCGGAAGCAAAGCTTCCTCCGGCGGGCGATGCCGGTCTGCGGTCCTACACGATCACGGCCGACGCCGCACAGGTGAAGCAGATCTTCGACCTGGGCGTGGACCGACACGAGACGAAGACCACCAGGGCCGCCGACGGCAAGGCCAAGCTGGAGGTGATCCTGGGCGAGCCCCAGGCCGCCAAGCTGCGTGCCGCCGGCATCTCCCTGGAGGCGAAGTCCCAGGCGGCGAACCGATCGGGCGCCGCCGCCGCGGGCGTTTTCCGCAAGTACAGCGGCCCGAACGGCCTCGGCGCCGAGCTGGTCCAGCTCGCCAAGGACCACCCCGACATCGCCAAGACCGTCAGCATCGGCAAGACCGTGCTCGGGCAGGACATCCTCGCGGTCAAGGTGACCAAGAATGTCCGCACCAGCGCCGACGGCTCCAAGCCCGGCGTGTTGTACATGTCCAACCAGCACGCGCGCGAGTGGATCACGCCGGAGATGACCCGCCGGCTCCTGCACCACTACGTGGACGGCTACGGCAAGGACGACGAGGCCACCAAGCTGGTCACGGACAACGAACTGTGGTTCGTGATCTCGGCCAACCCCGACGGCTACGACTGGACCTTCCAGACCGATCAGCGGTTGTGGCGCAAGAACCTGCGCGACAACAACGGCGACGGTGTGATCACCGCCGGCGACGGGGTCGACCTCAACCGCAACTTCGACTACAAGTGGGGTTACGACAACGAGGGTTCCTCGCCCGACCCGCTGAACGAGACCTACCGGGGCACCGGTCCCTCCTCCGAGCCGGAGACCCGGGCGATCGAGGGCTTCGCCAAGCACATCAAGGCGGAGTTCGTGGTCAACTACCACTCCGCCGCGCAGCTCATCCTGTACGGCGTCGGCTCCCAGGTGGCCACGCCCAGCCCCGACGACGAGATCATGGTCGCGCTCGCGGGCGACGACGCGCACCCGGCCGTGCCGGACTTCGACCCCGACCTGTCCGCCGAGCTGTACGTGACCAACGGTGACACCGACGGGCAGATGAACGAGGCGTACAAGACGTTGTCGTTCACCCCGGAGATGTCCACCTGCGCCACGGCCGCCGGCTACCTGCCGGACGACCCGTACACGGTCGACAACTGCGGCAGCATCTTCAGCTTCCCGAACGACGAGACGCTGGTTCGGATGGAGTACGACAAGAACCAGGCGTTCGCGCTGTCCGTGGCCAAGTCGGCCAAGGACCCGGACGACCCGGTCTCCTCGGTCGGGCGCAAGGCCCCCGACCTGGTGGCCGACAGGTTCGAGCACTCCTTCGCCGAGGACCACGACGACCAGCCCGTCGCGGTGATCGCCAAGCGCTCGCTGACCAACCGCAAGCTCAACTACCGCGTCAACGGCGGCCCGGCCAAAACGGCGGGCGTCAAGGAGTGGAAGGGCGGCGAGCGGTACGGCGAGCAGGGCTCGGCCTACTACGCCGAATACCGGGGCGACATCAAGAACGTGCGCACCGGTGACCGGATCGAGGTGTGGTTCACCGGCGACAAGGCCGGAACCGGCAAGGTGGAGAGCGATCGCTTCACCTTCACGGTGGAGAGCGGCATCGCCGAGAAGACCGAGACGCTGGTCCTGGCCAACGAGGACTACAAGGGCGTCAACCCGACCTACCCGCCGAACACGGTCGGCCCCAAGTACGCACAGCAGTACGTGGACGCGCTCGCGGCCAACGGTGTCAAGGCGGCCGTCTACGACGTGGACAAGTTCGGCGCGCCGCACCACCTCGGGGTGCTCTCGCACTTCAAGGGCGTGTTCTGGTACCTCGGCGACAACCGACTGACCCAGGACGCGGCCCGGGAGAACACCGACTTCCGCGGCCGACCGGTCAAGGACGCCCAGGTCACCCCGCTGGTCCAGGAACTGACCGTCAACGTGCGCGACTTCCTCAACGAGGGCGGCAAGCTCGCCTACCTCGGCGAGACCGCGAGCTACTACGGTCCCCTGCGCAGTGCCGCCGGCGGTGGCATCTACTACGGCCTGAACGGGCACCCGGACCAGCCCTGCAAGGTCGTTCAGGACGCGACGAGCGAATGTCTGATCGTGTCGGACGACTTCAGCCAGTACTGGCTGGGCGCGTACGACCGGTCGGCGACCAACGGCGCCACCGGGGTGGTCGGTTCGGCCGCACCGCTCCAGGGCATCGACAAGGCGCTGCCGGGCACCGCGTCCAACCCGCTGAACGAGGCGGGCGGGTTCCTGCCCACCAGCGCGATCCTGACGCCGGACAAGTTCCCGCTGTTCGACAGCCGTTCGGTGGCGACCTACTCGGGCAACACGTCCGGGCCGTACTCGCCGGCCGAGGGTTCGTGGTACATCAACGGTCTGCACTCGGACAACGCGTACAAGCGACTGACCCGCACGATCGACCTCACCGGGGTGACGGCGGCGGACGCGGCGAAGCTGACCGCGCAGTTCTCGTACGACACCGAGCTCAACTGGGACCACGCGCTCGTCGAGGCGCACACGGTCGGCGGCGACGACTGGACCACGCTGCCCGACCTCAACGGGGGGACCACCACCCAGGTGCCCGACTCGTGCGAGGGCGGCGACCTCGTCGCCACCCACCCGCAGTTGAAGCACTACCTGACGGTGGCCAACCCGAAGTGCCTGCCCACCGGCAGCACCGGTGCGTGGAACGCGTTCACCGGCAGCTCGAACGGCTGGAAGCCGGTCGCCTTCGACCTGTCCGCGTACGCGGGCAAGAAGGTCGAGGTCTCGATCGCGTACGTGAGCGACGCGAACACCGGTGGCACCGGGATGTTCGTGGACGACGCCAAGGTCGTCACGAGTGCGGGCGTGGTGGACGCCGAGGGCTTCGAGGCCGGGCTGGGTCCGTGGACCCTGGCCGCCCCGCCGCCCGGTGACCGCTCGCTCGTGGGCTTCACCCGCAGCCAGGCCGCGTTCGGTTCGTCGGTGATCGCCACCGACGACACCATGCTCTTCGGCTTCGGCCTGGAGCAGTTGGCCACCGCGGACGACCGCAAGGTGGTCGTCGACCGGATCCTGCGGGAGCTGTACAAGTAGGCGCCGATGATCACGGTGTGTTGATCGGCGAAAAGCGGTAGCCGAACGATGGCCCCCGGCGGAGACTTCTCCGTCGGGGGCCATTAACGTCTGTGCGCACACGCGAGTTCCCGCGTGTGCACTTTTTTTCGGGGGGAATCACCTTGAGCAACAACGCGCCCGGTCCTTGGGGGCCGCCGCCGAACCAACCCGGCCCGGGTCAGTGGGGGCAGCAACAGCCGGGCCCGCCCGGCCCGTTCGGGTCGGGGCCGTATGGCGGCCCGCCGCCGCGGCAGCCGAACCGGCAGGGCAACGCGGGCCTGGCCATCGCGGCCGGGGTGGTGGCGATGCTGGTCGGCGCCGGAGTGTACGGCGTGATCGTCAAGTCGCTGGAAATCCGGAGCACCTGGTTCGGCGTGGGTGTCGCGGCGCTGATCGCGTTCGCGGTGGGGCGGATCGGTGGACGCAACCCGGTGTTGCCGTTCGTCGCGGCGCTGCTCGCGCTCGTGGGGGTCGCGCTGGGGCAGCTCACCGCGGTCACCCTGTTCGTCGGCGACGAACTGGACATCTCGGTGCTCGACGTGATCTCCGACTTCGGCAGCGAACTCGTCGACGGTTGGACGGAGACGCTGGACTTCCAGGACTTCCTCGTCTTCGTCTTCGCCGGGGGCGCGGCCTTCGGAATCACCAAGTCCGTCGGCGAGAAGTGACCGCATTTTCGACCACCCGTTGATCCGCTTTTCCGATGGTCCGTCCCGCCTCGGGCACTTTGCGCAGCAAGCCTGCGTGAAGGTGCCCGGGGCGTCACGGTAGGGTCGGACATGGCCGGGGATATCGCAGATTCCACTGACCATCTCCTCGGCCATTCACCATCAGGGCATTCGGCGTTCGACAGAGGAGATCGGTTCGTGACGATCCGGGTAGGCATCAACGGATTCGGCCGTATCGGCCGCAACTTCTTCCGCGCGGCGCTGGCCTCGGGCGCGGACTTCGAGATCGTCGGGGTCAACGACCTCACGAACATCGCGACCCTGGCCCACCTGCTGAAGTACGACAGCATCCTCGGCCGGATCGGCCAGGAGGTCACCTACACCGACGACGCGATCACCGTCGGCGACAAGACCTTCAAGGTCATCGCCGAGCGCGACCCGGCCGCTCTGCCCTGGGGCGAGCTGGGCGCGGACATCGTGATCGAGTCCACCGGCATCTTCACGGACGCCGAGAAGGCCAAGAAGCACATCGAGGCCGGCGCGAAGAAGGTCATCATCTCGGCTCCGGCCAAGAATGAGGACGTCACCATCGTGATGGGCGTCAACCACGAGAAGTACGACGCCGCGGCGCACACGATCATCTCGAACGCCTCCTGCACGACGAACTGCGTCGCGCCGATGGCCAAGGTTCTCCTGGAGAACTTCGGCCTGGTCAAGGGCATGATGACCACGGTCCACGCGTACACGAACGACCAGGTCATCCTGGACTTCCCGCACTCGGACCTGCGCCGTGCGCGGGCCGCCGCGACCAACATCATCCCGACCTCGACGGGTGCCGCCAAGGCCACCGCGCTGGTCATCCCCGAGCTCAAGGGCAAGCTGGACGGCATCGCCATGCGCGTCCCGGTCCCCACCGGCTCGGTCACCGACCTGGTCGTCGAGCTGGAGCGCGAGGTGACCCGCGACGAGGTCAACGCCGCCTTCCAGAAGGCCGCCGAGGGCGCGCTCAAGGGCTACCTGACCTACACCGAGGACCCGATCGTCTCCTCGGACATCGTCACCGACCCGTCCTCGTGCACCTTCGACTCGGGCCTGACCATGGCCCAGGGCAAGCAGGTCAAGGTCGTCGGCTGGTACGACAACGAGTGGGGCTACAGCAACCGTCTGGTCGACCTGGTCGGCTACATCGGTGGTCAGCTCTGACGGTGCGGCACACGCACCGATGACGCTTGACGATGCGGGCCCGGGTGACACGTCGTCACCCGGGCCCGTTTCTGCAACCCCCACCCGTTTCCTCCAGCCAAGGACGAATCGAACTTGAAGACCATCGACGACATCGAGGTATCCGGTAGGCGCGTCCTGGTGCGCGCCGACCTCAACGTCCCGCTCGACGGCGGGCGGATCACCGACGACGGTCGGATCCGGGCGAGCGTGCCGACCATCGAGGCCCTGGTCGCGCGCGGCGCCAAGGTGATCGTGTGCTCGCACCTGGGCCGGCCCGAGGGCGCTCCCGAGCCGCGGTTCTCGCTCGCCCCGGTCGCCGCCCGGCTGGGCGAACTGCTGGGCGCCGACGTGGCGTTCGCGACCGACACGGTCGGCGACAGCGCCCGGACCACGGCCCTGGGGCTCGCCGACGGCGAGGTCGCGCTGCTGGAGAACCTGCGCTTCAACCCGGGCGAGACGGCCAAGGACGACGCCGAGCGCGGTGCCTTCGCGGACCGCCTCGCCGAGCTCGCCGACGTCTACGTCGGCGACGGCTTCGGCGCGGTGCACCGCAAGCACGCCTCGGTGTACGACGTGCCGGCCCGGCTGCCGCACGCGGTCGGCGGCCTGATCGCCACCGAGTTGGACGTGCTCGAGCGGCTCACCGAGAACGTGCAGCGTCCGTACGCGGTGATCCTGGGCGGGTCGAAGGTGTCCGACAAGCTCGGCGTCATCGACAGCCTGCTGGACAAGGCGGACCGGATCCTGGTCGGCGGCGGCATGGTGTTCACCTTCCTGGCCGCGCAGGGCCACGAGGTGGGCAAGTCGCTGCTGGAGAAGGACCAGCTCGACCGGGTCCGCGAATACCTGGCCCGGGCCGAGGCGGGCGGCGTCGAGTTCGTGCTGCCCGTCGACGTGATCGCGGCCACCGCGTTCGCCGCCGACGCGGACCACGCGGTGGTCTCCGCCGACGCCATCCCGGCCGACCGGCTGGGCCTGGACATCGGTCCGGCGTCCGGCGAACTGTTCGCGGACAAGCTCGCCGACGCGCAGACGGTGTTCTGGAACGGCCCGATGGGCGTGTTCGAGATGGAGCCGTACAGCCACGGCACCCGCGCCGTGGCGCAGGGCCTGATCGACTCCGACGCGTTCACCGTGGTCGGCGGCGGCGACTCGGCCGCGGCGGTGCGCACCCTCGGCTTCGACGAGAACGCCTTCGGTCACATCTCGACCGGCGGCGGCGCGAGCCTGGAATACCTCGAAGGCAAGTCCCTGCCCGGTCTCGAAGCCCTGGAGGGCTGATCCCGATGTCTGCGCTCAACGACAACACCGGCCGCATCCCGCTGATGGCGGGCAACTGGAAGATGAACCTCAACCACCTCGAGGCCATCTCCCTGGTGCAAAAGCTCGCGTTCACCCTGAACGACAAGGACTTCGACCGGGTCGAGGTCGCGGTGCTGCCGCCGTTCACCGATCTGCGCTCGGTGCAGACCATGGTCGACGCGGACAAGCTGCGCTTCAGCTACGGCGCGCAGGACATCTCGCAACACGAGGGCGGCGCCTACACCGGCGAGATCGCCGGGTCCATGCTCGCCAAACTGAACTGCACCTACGCGCTGGTCGGCCACTCCGAGCGGCGGCAGTACCACGCCGAGGACGACACCGTGGTGAACGCGAAGGCGCACGCCGCCTATCGCAGCGGCCTGGTGCCGATCGTGTGTGTCGGCGAGGGCCTGGACGTACGCAAGGCGGGCCGGCACGTGGCCCACACGCTCGCCCAGGTCGAGGGTGCGCTCAAGGGCATCACCGCCGAGCAGGCCGAGTCCGTGGTGATCGCGTACGAGCCGGTCTGGGCGATCGGCACCGGCGAGGTGGCCACGCCGGATGACGCGCAGGAGGTGTGCTCGGCGATCCGGGCCAAGCTCGCCGAGCTGTACTCGCCGGAACTCGCGGACCGGGTGCGGGTGTTGTACGGCGGTTCGATGAAGCCCGGCAACGTGGCCGGGCTGATGGCGCAGCCGGACGTGGACGGCGGCCTGGTCGGCGGGGCCTGCCTGGCCGCCGAGGAGTTCGCGCAGATCGTCCGCTACCAGGAGAAGAAGGCCGGCTGACGGCCGAGGCCGGTTGATCCGGGCATCACGAAAGGGCCCGGAGCGGGATGCCGCTCCGGGCCCTTTGCGATGCCCGGAACCGGTCGTCGCCGGCCGCCGGCCGGAATCGTTCGTTCCCCATAAACCCGGCGCAACTATTTCCATTCCGCTTGCCCCTCCCGTAACGGGTGACTGACCATAAGTCATCGCCAAGTGGCCGGTAGTCGCCCCTTCAGGGTGGATCGGCCGGCCGACCCCAGGGGGTCCGGGTGCCATTTCCAGACATGTCCAGAACCGGGGATACCGGTGCCACGCGATATCTGTGCACGGGCGCGGAGATCGACGAGCGGTTCGCCGCACGGGTGATCGAGGAGTTGTGGGAGAACGCGCACCGCGACCGGGCGCCGTCCTACGGATACAACGAACAGGCGGTCCTGGAGCATGCGTTGGCCGCGCGGCGGCGGCGCATCCTGCGCGACGTGATCGCGTTCCTGGTGCCGGCGGTGATGTTCCTGATCGGCTTCGGCTTCGCGCCCGGGTTGTTCTGGCTCGCGATCGTGGTCTTCGTCGGGTTGCTGACCGTGCGTTCGGGCGTCGCCGGCGGGGGTGGGGTGCGCGACTTTCGGACCCGGGCGGCGGCGCAGGTGTCCTGGGTGGCGGCGCTGCTGTTCGGGCTGATGTTGTACGTGGCGGGCGGGGACGGCGGCTTCCCGGCGATCGACACCCTGGCGGTGACCGTACTGCCGACCTACGCGGTCGTGGTCTTCGTGGTGTGGATCGAACGCATGCAGCAGCGCGCCACCGTGGTCTCGGATCTGGGGCCGGGGCGGAGCTGGGTGCCGACCCGGCCGCCCGCCGACGGGAGCGGGTATGCCGGGCCGGGGGGTTTGCAGGGGGCGTTGGCGGAGGTGCTGCCGCCGCGACCCACCCATGCGCCCCTCGCCTCGGACACGGTGTTCGTGCCCGCCGCGCCGCCGATCCCGTCCACGGTGCGCTACAGCGGCTACCTGCCGTTCGTCGGCGCCGGCGAACTGGTCGAGAGCTGGACCTTCCCGGTCGAGCTGCGCGGGGCCGAGCCGTCCGTGCTGGACGCGCCGCGCGAGGGCAAGCGGGCGAAGACGGCGTACACCCCGTTCACCGTCGACGAACTCACCGGCGCGATCTGCACGTCGTTCGAGGAGCTGGCCCGGTCCGAGGAGGGTCGGCACCGGCTGTCCGGGCTGAGCGTGCAGATGCACGAGTTCAGCAGCGGGGTGACCGGGGGGCCGGTGCCGCCGCCGGCCGAGGCCACCCGGCGCTACCTGTGCGTGCGGGTGGGCACGTGGTCGCAGGAGGTGGTGGTGTCGGTGCTGATCCGTTTCACGATGGACGGCCGACTGTTGTACACCGAACTGCACGAGCTGGTGCTGCCGCCGATCCGCCCGGACTTCCACGTGGCCGACGAGTGGCTGCACACCGCGGACGCGGCGACGTTGTGGGCGGCGCTGGGCCGCTCGCTGGTGGAGGCCCCGGGGGTGATGGTCTCCTCGGCGGGTCGGCTGATGCGGGTGTGGGCCTCGTGGTGGCGCCGGGCGGGCAATCTGCGGGCGGCCCACGAGCGCGCCGCGCGCAATCTGCCGGTGGACTGCGGCGCCCGGGCCTCGGTGCGCGAACTGGGCGCGTCGGCGAACTACGCCACGTTCTTCCAGAACTCGGACGCGGAGAAGTACCTCAAGCTGATCGAGCGCAAGTTCACCGTATTCGTGCTGGACTTCCTCCAGCGCAAGAACGTGGACGTGACCGAGTATCGCCAACGCAACGAAATGGTCCTGAACAACGGGATCATCCAGCACGTCTCCGGTGACCTGAACAACAGCGGCGCGATCGTCGCCGGCCGGGGCATCCAGGCGTCCGTACGAGGTTCCGGCGGAGCCGGATCGGGCGCACGATCGACAGCGGGAGGTACCACGTGAACAGCGCCGCATCCAACGACGAGGAAGCGGACGAGAGCGAGCCGCGTGGGAACGACGGGATCAGCCTGTCCGGCGGCCCGGTGAGCAACACCGGCGCGATCGTCGCCGGTGGTGACAACCAGGTCACCGTGCGCCGCACCGGGGCGGCCCGGGCCGCGCGCGGTTCCGCTTCCGGACATCCGCTGACCAGCACGGGTGCGCTGGTCGGCGGCAGCGGCCACCGGGTGGAGGTCGAGGACACCGGGGACGTCGAACCGGCCGACCCGGAGCCGGTCGGCGAACCGGGCGAGGGGCCGCACGGGCAGGCGTCGGAGGGGGAGCGGTCCGAGCCCGGTGGGCCGTAATAGTATGATCCGCCGGATTAGCCGAAGGGCCGTACGGCTCCCACTTGCGGGGCGCGGCAGCGTACTCTGTCCGATGGCCGGGAATCCCCGGCCCCCGCGTTCCGCCAGAAGGAGTTGGGCCCGGCCGTGGTCACCGGTTTCTCGATCGCCCTGATCGTCTTCAGCCTGCTCATGGTGCTGTTGGTGCTGCTGCACAAGGGCAAGGGCGGCGGCCTGTCCGACCTGTTCGGCGGCGGCATGTCCTCCTCGCTCGGCGGTTCGTCCGTCGTCGAGAAGAACCTCGACCGCATGACCATCATCGTCGGTGTGTGCTGGTTCGTGACGATCGTCGTACTCGGTCTGCTGCTCAAGAACACGTACTGACAGCGCCGGTTCGGCCGCTGTTTCCACCCGCGCGGTGGCCTTTCTGACGGACTGTCGGAAAAGGCCCACCGCTCGGTTCAACCTTGCGCGGGGCGCACGTACACTGGACGCCAAGCCGCGCAACGGGGGCGCGACCTCAAGGACCAAGGGGAGTTTTTACCGTGGCAAGTGGCAACGCCATCCGTGGGAGTCGGGTCGGCGCCGGCCCGATGGGGGAGGCAGAGCGCGGCGAAGCAGCCCCACGTCTCCGTATTTCTTTCTGGTGCGCGAACAAGCACGAGACGCAGCCGAGCTTCGCGACCGACGCTCAGGTCCCCGAGACGTGGGACTGCCCCCGCTGCGGCCTGCCCGCCGGGCAGGACCAGCACAACCCGCCGGACGCCCCGCGTACCGAGCCCTACAAGACGCACCTCGCCTACGTGCGCGAGCGTCGCAGTGATGCCGACGGCGAGGCGATCCTCGCCGAGGCGCTGGCGAAGCTGCGCGGCGAGCTCTGAGTTCGTGAGCTTCGACCCACCTGTGCGGCCGTAGGGCCGCGGTGGGCAGAGCCGCCGGGAGTCGCGACACACCTTCGGGTGTGTGGTGACGCCCGGCGGCTCTTTTCGTCGTCCTGCCGTGGGTTCGGGTATCCGCGTCGTCAGTCGCGGGCCGGCAGCGCCTCCTGCGGTTCGGGGCGGTGCACCCGGCGGCGGTCGGCCTGGTGCGGGAGCGGGCGTTGGCCGCGTTCGATCCAGGCGGGCAGTTCCTCGCCGGTGGCCGCCATCCAGCGGTTGCGGACCGCGTCGGGATCGGCGCGATGCGCCCGAACCAGGGTGTCCCCGGCCAGGTCGGAGACCCGGTCCAGGTTCAGCGCGGTGCCCACGCCCAGCGCCGCGGCGAGCGGCGGGACCGCGTCGGCGGGTCGGCCCGCCGCCACCAGGACGATGCCGTACAGCGCGTAGGTGACCGGGACTTCGGGACGGCGGGCCAGTACGGGGTCGGCCCGCACCCGTCTCGCCCGCAGCCGGACCGCCTCCTCCAGCGCGTCCACCGCCTCGTCGTGCGCGCCGCCGGCGCTGTGCAGCAGACCCAGGCTCTGCAGCGACGCGGCGAGTTCGTCCTCGCGGCGGCCGGCGGGCGCGTGCTCCGCGCTCGCGTAGCCGCGTCGCACCTCGACCGCCTCGCCGGCCAGCGCGATCGCCTCGGGGCCTCGGCCGAGCCGGGCGAGCAGGGTCGCGTGCCGCAGCAGCACGGCGGCCTGACGGGCCTGCGGCGGGCCGATCCCGAGCAGGCGTTCGGCCTCGGTGAAGGCCGCGAGCGCGGCGTCCGCGGCGCCGGTGGCGGCCAGTCGGCCGGCGAGTTCGTCCAGGGACAGGGCGAGTTCGGCGCGATGCCGCTCGGGGTTCTGCGCGGCGAGCGTGCGAAACAGTTGCACCGATTCGCGCAGCGCGCCCAGCGCGGCCGACTCGTCGCCGTGGTCGCCGAGCCGGGCGCCGAGTTCGCGCAGCGCCAGGGCGAGCAGCGGGCGGTGCGCGCGGTGGTCGAGCGCGGCCAGTCTGCGGGCGTGCTCGCAGGCGCTCGCGGCCACCTTGACCGCGTCCTCGGCCCGGCCGTCGGCCGCCAGCACGGCCGCGAACGCGCGCAGCCCGCCGACCAGTGCGGGGCCGTGTCGGCGGTGGTCCTTGCCGGCCAGCACACCCAGCATCCGCACCGCGGCGCGGGCGGGCGCCGCCGCGTCCGCGTGCCGACCGGCCCGGGTCAGTTGTTGGGCCTTCTCGGTGAGCATCCGCGCCCGGGTCGCCTCGGCGTCGTCGGACTCGGCCGGCACGGCGGCGTTGCCACCCGGCGGATTCGATTCCGGTTCGGCCGGATCGCGCCCGTCCCGGCGGACGAATTCGACCAAGGGCGGCGCGGCGGGCGGGGGTTCGGGCATGGCTCGGCCCGGACACGGCGACTCCTGCTCGCGCCGGTGCCGGTATTCCTCCAGGTGACGCTCATGGCGCCGCAGCCATCCGAACCGCACGGGTCCCACCTCGCCTCTGGTCCCGAAGACCTCCGCGTGACGCTATCGCGAGCGGGCCGCCGACGGGGCCGAACGGGTACGGATCCGGCCACCGTCGGCTCGCCCGTTCGGTGACGGGATGTCGACCGAGCGCTATTTTGCCCCGCCCGATATACACCTTGAACTCCTCTTGACCTTACGCGTGTCGGTTGCCCGGTGAGCGACTTCCAAGATCGCTAATGTGTGCGGGTTCCATCGAAGTGCGGGCGCCTCGCGCCCGGCGTACAGGGGGTTCGATGTATTCGACGACTCGCAGGATGTCGGGTGGGATCACCGCCGTGACGGTCGCCGTGCTCGCGCTGGTCGCGTGCGACACGGACGACAAGGACAAGAAGGACACACCGAAGGCGGCCGACACACCGGCCGCCACGGCACCGGTGGTGGCACCCGCGCCGAGCGGTGCTCCCACCGCCTCCGGCCCGGCGCGTACCCAGGCGCCGAAGTCGGCCAAGCCGTCGGCCGGCGGCCAGAGCGCCGAACCCGGTGACGACTGCGGGCCGCCGCCCGCGGCCAAGGCCGGGCACAGGATCGTGTATCCGATCAAGGCGCCGGCCAAGGACTCGCTGTACTACAAGAACACCAAGTTCGTCTGCGACCCCAACGACGGCCACTACGAGGCGGTCGGCGCCGAGCAGACGCCGCTGGTGTTCGCGCCCAAGGCCACCGGCACACTGGTCGGCCCGCCGGCGAAGAAGGCGGAGTACCTCGGCCAGGTGTGGGACCACATCGACAAGTGCCTGTCCGGGCAGGGCGACGGCGCGAACTCGTGCTCGTCCTTCGGCGCGTACGACGTCACCCTGAACGCGGCCGGCCAGATCACCGACATCAGGGAGATCTTCCACTCCTGATCCGGGGCAACCGCCGCCTCGGCTGGACCCTCCCACCGAGGGAGGGTCCAGCATGACGGCATGCAGGAAGACGAACTGCTCACCATCGGCCGCTTCGCCCGGCTGTGTCGGTTGAGCGTCAAGCAACTACGGCACTACGACGACGTCGGGCTGTTGCGGCCCGAACGGGTGGATCGCGCCACCGGCTACCGCTATTACGCGACCGGCCAGGCCCGGGACGCGCTGACCGTCGCGCTGCTGCGCGAGATCGACGTGCCGTTGGCGGTGATCGCCGAGACCCTGGCCGCCCGGGGCACCGACCGCGCACTGGTGCTGCGGGCCGAGCGGGACCGGTTGGCCGAACGCATCGCGCGCGACCGCGAACGGCTGCACCTGCTGGACCGGTTGGCGGCGGACCGCGCGGGCGACCACGAGGTGACCACGACCCACGAGCCCGCACTGCGCCTGACCGCGGTCCGGGCCGGTTGCGGGCCCGCCGACCTGGGCGCGGCCACGGCGGCCTGCGTCACCCGGCTGCTCGGCGCACTCGCGGGCACGCCCTGGACGCCGCCGATCCGCGGCCTGTTCCCGCTCGACCTGGTCGAGGGCATGCGGATCGTGGTGGGCGTGCCGACCGGGACCGAGGACGACCCGCCGGGCACCGAGTCGTCCGTGCTGCCCGAGGGCCCCGCCCTGACCACCGTGCATATCGGCCCCTACGCCCAACTGCCTTTGGCCTACCACGCGTTGCTCGGCCGGATGCACGCCGAGGGGCTGCGTGCGACCGGCCCCGCGCGGGAGGAATACCTGGTGACGCCGCACGAGGCCGACCCGGAGGACCTGACCACTCGGGTGTCGATCCCGATCGAGACCGAGAGGGCCGCCGCGTGAGCATGCCCAGGATCGACTTCAAGAAGACCCACGCGTCGCTGTACACCGCCTCGGCGACGCCGACCCTGCTGCGGGTGCCGGAACTGCCGTTCCTGGCCGTCGACGGGTGCGGCGATCCGGCCGGCGCGGACTACGCGGCGGCGGTCGAGGCGCTGTACGGCCTCGCGTACACGATCCGGTTCGCGCTCAAGGGCGCGGGCATCGTGGAGTATTCGGTACCGCCGTTGCAGGGCCGGTGGTGGACGGACGACCGCGGCGGGTTCGACCACGCCGTCGACCGGGCGCACTGGCACTGGACGATGTTGCTGATGCAGCCCGCACAGGCCGACGAAGCACTCGTGTGCGAGGCCCGCGTCCGGACGGCGAAGAAGAAACCGGCCGCGCCCGTCGACCGGGTGCAACTGCGCCGGATCGCCGAGGGGGAGTGCGCCCAGGTGCTGCACACCGGCCCGTACGACACGGAACACACCACCTTGGACCGGCTGTACACGTTCGTCGCCGCCGAGGGCCGCGAGCCGGCCGGTCTGCACCACGAGATCTACCTGGGCAACCCGGCCCGCACCGCGCCGGAGAAACTGCGCACGATCCTGCGCCACCCGGTGCGCCCGACAGCCGGCCCGAGCCGGCCGACCGGGATCTTGATCGGGTAGGGCGCCGCGCCGTACGCCGGGCGGCCGCCCAGGACGGGCGCGGCCCGGCGTACCGCGGCCGCGCCGTTGCCGCGTCAGCCCTGCGTGCCGCCCAGTTGCGTGCCCGCCATCCGGGACCACTCGTACTTCGTCGTGCGCACCTTGGCCGCGAGGTCGTTCGGGAACTCCTCGTGCAGCGTGACGCCCGCCGCGACGATGGCCGCCCGTGCGATGTCCGGGTTGCGTACGACCTGGTCGCCCCACGCCCCGTCGGTCCCGACGAGCACGATCCGGGTCGCGTCGCGCCCGACATACTCGACGATCGCGTCGCCCCCGCCGCCGTGCGCGGCGGTGAAGCGCTCGATGTGTTTGGCGATCCTGCGCACCTGTCGCTCGACCCGCGCATCCGGGGAACCCGGGTCCGGCGTGGCCGTCGTGGTCTCGGTGTCCGTCATGGCGCCCACATTACCGAGGGCACGTCACCGGATCCGAGCGAACGCGCGTGGTCCGGATCACGTCGCCCGGAACCGGCGGATCCGGATCGACGCCGGCGGGCCGCAGCCCGCGCGCCGGCCCGGATCAGAACAGCAGCGGGTCGACGGCCACCGCGATGAACAGGAGCGTCAGGTAGGTGATCGACCAGTGGAACAGCCGCATCTCCTTGAGCTTGCCGCCGGTGATCTCGGCCTTGGCCCGACGCTGGAGACCGTGCGCCTCCCACAACCACGCGATGCCCAACAGCGCCGCCGCGACCGGGTAGAGCGGCCCGGTGTCCGCGGCCGGCCACAGCAGCATCGAGACGCCGACCATGACCCAGCTGTAGATCACGATCTGGTTCGCCACGACCTTGTTGCCCGCCACCACCGGCAACATCGGCACACCGGCGTTGCTGTAGTCGTCGGAGAACTTCATCGACAGCGGCCAATAATGCGGCGGCGTCCAGAAGAAGATCACCGCGAACAACACCACGGGGGCCCAGTCCAGCGAATTGGTCACCGCGGTCCAGCCGATCAGCACCTGCATGCAGCCGGCGATACCGCCCCACACGATGTTCTGCGGCGTGCGCCGCTTCAGCAGCATCGTGTAGACGACCACGTAATAGAAGATCGCGAAGACCGAAAGCGCCGCGGACAGCGGATTGACCAGGAACCAGAACCATGTGGTGGAGACCACGCCCAGCACGCTCGCGAACACGATCGACTCGCGCGGCGACACCATCCCGGTGACCAGCGGCCGGCGTTCGGTGCGGTGCATCAGCCGGTCGATGTCCCGGTCGAGATACATGTTGAAGGCGTTCGCGCTGCCGGCCGAGAGGTAGCCGCCGAACACGACCAGGAGCACCAGACCCAGGTCCGGCAGGCCGTGTGCCGCGAGGAACATCACCGGGATCGTGCTGATCAGCAGCAGCTCGATGATGCGCGGCTTGGTGAGGGCCACGAAGGCGAGAATCCGGGCCATCGGCGGGCGGGCGCCGGCGGGCGCATTTCCCACCAGCCCGGCCGGTCGGGATTCGACGGCTGTCACGAACACCCCATCAGCAGCGTTTTCGGCCGGGCCCGGGTGCCACCCGGAAGCCGGTTTGCTCGTCAATATGTAAGCGGTATGCAAGCGGCGTCGGGACGTCGAGGCCCGGACCCACTAGCAGGAAACTGTAGTCCCTCACCAGGGGCACAAACCCTCCGGGGCATGCCCGCCGCACCGCCGGGTAGCCGAGACGAAGGTGCCGCACCTCCGGGCCCCGTGCCCACCGTGCGTCGCATCAGGTCCCGCGGGTAACTCCCGTCGTGTCCACAAGGCGAACGTCACCACCCGGGTGGGCGTCCTCCGAGCGAGGGACCGTGTCGCCCCCGGTAGGCTCGGCCACGTGCCTGAGGCGCCGGGGCGAAGGCCCCGACCCGGCCGCTTTTTTTCGGCCTATCCCGGAAAACCCCGGAAGGAGCCCTGAACAGGGTGAGCACCAAGCCGACCCCCGACAACAGCTCTCTCGACTGGAGCGACCTCGACAAGCGAGCCGTCGATACCGCTCGCGTGCTGGCGATGGACGCCGTTCAGAAGGTCGGTAACGGCCACCCCGGAACGGCCATGAGCCTGGCCCCGGCGGCATACCTCATCTGGCAGAAGTTCCTGCGCCACGACCCGACCGACCCGGACTGGACCGGTCGCGACCGCTTCGTGCTGTCCCCGGGTCACACCAGCCTGACCCTCTACACGCAGCTCTACCTGTCCGGCTACGGCCTGACCCTGGACGACCTCAAGTCGTTCCGCACCTGGGGCAGCCGCACCCCCGGCCACCCGGAGCACGGCCACACCACCGGCGTCGAGACCACCACCGGGCCGCTCGGCCAGGGCGTGGGCAACGCGGTCGGCATGGCGATGGCGGCCCGCTACGAGCGCGGCCTGTTCGACCCCGAGGCCGCCCCCGGCACCTCGCCGTTCGACCACACCATCTGGGTGATCGCCTCCGACGGCGACCTCGAGGAGGGCATCTCCGCCGAGGCCAGCTCGCTCGCCGGCCACCAGAAGCTGGGCAACCTCGTCGTGGTCTACGACGACAACCACATCTCGATCGAGGGCGACACCGAGACCGCGTTCAGCGAGGACGTCCTCGCCCGCTACGCGGCCTACGGCTGGCACACCATCCGGGTCGAGCCGCAGGCCAACGGCGACATCGACGTCGCGGCGCTGAACGCGGCGCTGGAGGCGGGCAAGGCGGAGACCGGCCGGCCGACCATGATCGGCATGCGCACGATCATCGCGTGGCCCGCGCCGAACGCGCAGAACACCGGCAAGTCGCACGGCTCGGCGCTCGGCGCCGAAGAGGTCGCGGCCACCAAGCGGGTGCTCGGCTTCGACCCGGAGCAGGACTTCGAGGTCGCCGACGACGTGCTCGCGCACGCCCGCAAGGTCGTCGACCGGGGCCGTGCCGCGCACGACGCGTGGAAGAGCGCGTTCGCCAAGTGGGCCGAGACCAACCCCGAGCGCGCCGCCGAGCACGCCCGGATCTCCGCCCGTCGGCTGCCCGACGGCTGGGAGAAGGTGCTGCCCGAGTTCGAGGCCGGCAAGCCGGTCGCGACCCGCAAGGCGTCCGGCAAGGTGCTCGCCGCGCTCGGCGAGGTCGTCCCGGAGCTGTGGGGCGGCTCGGCCGACCTCGCCGAATCCAACAACACCACCATCGACGAGGGCAGTTCGTTCCTGCCCGAGGGCAACCCGCTCAAGGGCGCGAACCCCTACGGCCGGACCGTGCACTGGGGCATCCGCGAGCACGCCATGGGCTCGACCATGAACGGCATCGCGCTGCACGGCGGGACGCGCATCTACGGCGGCACCTTCCTGGTGTTCAGCGACTACATGCGCCCGGCCGTGCGGCTGGCCGCGCTGATGAAGCTGCCCACCACCTACGTGTGGACGCACGACTCGATCGGTCTGGGCGAGGACGGCCCGACCCACCAGCCGATCGAGCACATCGCGGCGCTGCGCGCGATCCCCGGCCTGGACGTGGTCCGCCCGGCGGACGCCAACGAGGTCGCGGTGGCGTGGCGCAAGATCCTGGAGACCACCGACCGCCCGGCCGGCCTCCTGCTCACCCGCCAGGACGTACCGACCTGGGACCGCACCGAGTTCGGCCCGGCCGAGGGCACCGCGCGCGGTGGCTACGTGCTGGCCGAGGCGTCCAGCGGCACGCCGCAGGTGATCCTGATCGGCACCGGTTCCGAGGTGCAGATCGCGGTCGCGGCGCGCGAGGTCCTGGAGGCCGAGGGCGTGCCGACCCGGGTCGTCTCGCTGCCCTGCCTGGAGTGGTTCGAGGCGCAGGACCAGGCGTACCGCGAGCAGGTGCTGCCGCCGTCGGTCAAGGCGCGCGTGTCCGTCGAGGCGGGCATCGCGCAGGGCTGGCGCGAGCTGGTCGGCGACGCGGGCCGGATCGTCTCGCTGGAGCACTTCGGCGCTTCCGCGGACTACAAGAAGCTGTTCGCGGAGTTCGGGCTGACTCACGAGGCGGTCGTTTCGGCCGCCCGGGAATCCCTGGCGCACGCCGGTAGCTGAAGATCACGTAAGCCCACGGGCGGTGTCGGGTGGGAACACCCGCCCGGCACCGCCCGTGACGGGCGCCGATCCGTCGCCCAAGAGGCAGCCGGACCCGGCCGCCGACTCGAGAAGGAGCCAATTGTCATGACGGAACCCCTGCGTCGCCTGTCCGCCGAGGGCGTGGCCGTATGGCTCGACGATCTGAGCCGGACGCGGCTGGAGTCCGGCAACCTGCACGAACTCGTCCGCGACCGCGAGGTCGTCGGCGTGACCACCAACCCGGCGATCTTCCAGAAGGCGATCACCGGCAACGACGTCTACGACGCCCAACTGCGCGACCTCGCGGTGCGCGGCGTGACCGTCGAAGAGGCCGTGCGGATGATCACCGCGGCCGACGTGCGCCAGGCCTGCGACGTGCTGCGTCCGGTCTACGACGCGACGAACGGTGTCGACGGCCGGGTGTCGATCGAGGTCGACCCGCGCCTCGCGCACAAGACCGAGCCGACCATCGCCGAGGCCCGCCAACTGTGGTGGCTGGTGGACCGGCCGAACCTGTTCATCAAGATCCCGGCGACCAAGGCCGGCCTGCCCGCGATCTCGCAGGCGCTCGCCGAGGGCATCAGCGTCAACGTCACGCTGATCTTCTCGCTGGCTCGCTACCGCGAGGTGATGGAGGCCTACGTCGAGGGCATCGAGCGCGCCCGCGCGGCCGGCCTGGACATCTCCGGGATCGAGTCCGTCGCGTCCTTCTTCGTGTCCCGGGTGGACACCGAGATCGACAAGCGGCTCAAGGCGCTCGGCACGGACGAGGCGAAGGCCGCGGCCGGCAAGGCCGCCGTCGCCAACGCGCGACTGGCCTACCAGGCGTACGAAGAGGTCTTCGGCACCGAGCGCTGGCAGGCCCTCGCCGCCGCCGGCGCCCGCCCGCAGCGCCCGCTGTGGGCCTCGACCGGCGTCAAGGACCCGGCGTACCGCGACACGATGTACGTGGACGACCTGGTCGTCAAGGGCGTCGTGAACACGATGCCCGAGGCCACCCTGGACGCCGTCGCCGACCACGGCGCCATCACCGGCGACACCGTGCACGGCACGTACGAGTCGGCGCAGGCCGACCTGGACGCGGTCGCCAAGCTCGGAATCTCCTACGACGAGGTCGTGGACCTGCTCGAAGAGGAGGGTGTCGAGAAGTTCGAGACCTCCTGGAACGAGCTGCTCGCGTCCGTGCAGGGCGAGTTGGATCGCCTCGCCAAGGGCTGACCGCCCCGCGGACCCACGACCGTGACACCCGGTCGGCCTCCCTCGCCGACCGGTGCAGCACCCATTCGTCCCGTCGCCGCCGCGGGTGACCCGTTCGGCGGCGACGAGACGGATACTCCACGCAATCAGGGCATGATTTCAGCACACTCCCACCCCATTAACAGGAGGGCTGACCGCCCGTGGTACACGCAAACGACGAACGCGTGACCGCCGGCGGCGTGGACGTCACCGTTTCCGGTGATCTATCGCACGCCGTCGCAGTCGCCGAAGTGCTCACCGCCTGCGTCGTGGACAAGGCGCCCGCGCGCCTGGTCGCCTCCGACGCCACGCTGTGGGGTCCGGAGGCCGAATCGCTGGCCGCGATCCGCCTGGGTTGGGTGGACCTGCCCGCCTCCTCGCGCGCGCTGCTGCCGCAACTGGCCGAACTGCGCGAGCGCCTGAGCGCCGAGGGCCTGGACCACGTGGTCCTGGCCGGCATGGGCGGCTCGTCGCTGGCGCCCGAGGTGATCACCGCCACCTACGGCAAGAAGCTCACCGTGCTGGACACCACGGACCCCGCCCAGGTCCGCCGCGCGCTCGGCGAGGACCTGGAGCGCACCGTCGTGGTCGTCTCCAGCAAGAGCGGCGGCACCGTGGAGACCGACAGCCACCGCCGCGCGTTCGAACAGGCGTTCCTGGACGAGGGCCTCACCAACGACCAACTGGCCGGCCGGATCGTGGTCGTCACCGACCCGGGCTCGCCGCTGGAGAACACCGCGCGCAACGCCGGCTACACGATCGTGCTCGCCGACCCCAACGTCGGAGGCCGCTATTCGGCGCTGACCGCGTTCGGCCTGGTGCCCAGCGCGCTGGCCGGCGTGGACGTCGAGCGACTCCTCGACGACGCCGCCGCGCTCGCCCCCGCGCTGGCCGGCGACCGGGACAACCCGGGCCTGCTGCTGGGCGTGGTGCTCGGCGCCGCCGCCAACCACGGCCGGGACAAGCTCGTGCTCGCCGACACCGGCGACATCGTCGGCTTCGGCGACTGGGCCGAGCAGTTGATCGCCGAGTCCACCGGCAAGCAGGGCCGCGGCATCCTGCCGGTCGTGGTCGAGGGTGTGGAGGCGCCCGGCTTCGACCACGCGGTGGGCGACGACGCGGTGCGTACCGTGATCGGCGACGAGGACATCGACCGGCTCAAGGCCGACCTGCGCGTCTCCGGTCCGCTGGGCGCGCAGTTGTTGTTGTGGGAGTACGCGACCGCGATCGCCGGTCGGGTGATCGGCATCGACCCGTTCGACCAGCCGAACGTGCAGGAATCCAAGGACAACACCGGCGCGTTGCTGACCCGCGCCGGCGACGACGGCCCGCTGCCGGTGGGCACCCCCGCCTTCGTCGACGGCGCGGTCGAGGTGCACGGCGACGCCGCGCTGCTCGACGGCGCGAGCGATCTGCCCGGTGCGCTGCGCGCGCTGCTCGCGACGGTGCCGGACCACGGCTACCTCGCGGTGATGGCCTACCTGGACCGGCTCGGCGACACCGACGCGCCCGGGCTGCGCCCGTTGCTGGCCGAGGCACTGGACGGGGAGCAGGTCACCTTCGGCTGGGCGCCCCGATTCCTGCACTCCACCGGCCAGTTCCACAAGGGCGGGCCCGCGGTCGGCGTGTTCCTCCAGATCACCGGCGCCAACGCCGAGGACCTGGACGTGCCGGCCAAGCCCTACAGCTTCGGCCGGCTGCAACTGGCCCAGGCGCTGGGCGACCTCGGCGCGATCACCTCGCGCGAGCGCCCGGTGCTGCGCCTGCACCTGACCGACCGCGCGGCCGGACTCGGGCAACTGCTCGACGCCGCCCGCGCCCTCGCGGACGGAGTGGCTCGATGAGCCCCAAAGCCGGCAAGCCCGAGCCGGCCGTGTGGCCGGAGAACCCGCTGCGCGACCCGCAGGACCGCCGACTCCCGCGCATCGCGGGCCCGTCCGGCCTGGTCATCTTCGGCGTCACCGGCGACCTGTCCCGCAAGAAGCTGATGCCGGCGATCTACGACCTGGCCAACCGCGGCCTGCTGCCGCCGGGCTTCGCGCTGACCGGGTTCGCCCGACGCGACTGGGAGAACCAGGACTTCGCCCAGGTCGTCTACGAGGCGGTCAAGGAACACGCGCGAACTCCCTTCCGGGAAGAGGTCTGGCAGCAGCTCTCCGAGGGATTCCGGTTCGTCCAGGGCGAGTTCGACGACGGCAAGGCGTTCGACCAGCTACGCCAGACGATCGACGAGCTGGACGAGCAGCAGGGCACCCAGGGCAACCACGCGTTCTACCTGTCGGTGCCGCCGAAGGCATTCCCCGAGGTGGTCCGCCAGCTCAAGGAGCACGGACTCGCCGACCCCAGGGCCGACTCGTGGCGCCGGGTGGTGATCGAGAAGCCGTTCGGGCACGACCTCAAGAGCGCGCGCGAGCTGAACAAGGTCGTCGACGAGGTCTTCCCGCCCGAGGCGGTCTTTCGGATCGACCACTACCTGGGCAAGGAAACCGTCCAGAACATCATGGCGTTGCGCTTCGCCAACACCATGTTCGAGCCGCTGTGGAACCGGTCGTACGTGGACCACGTGCAGATCACCATGGCCGAGGACATCGGCATCGGCGGCCGGGCCGGGTACTACGACGGCATCGGCGCCGCGCGCGACGTGATCCAGAACCACCTGCTGCAACTGCTCGCGCTCACCGCGATGGAGGAGCCGGTCTCCTTCGACGCCGACTCGCTGGTGGCCGAGAAGCTCAAGGTGCTCAGCTCGGTCAAGCTGCCCGACGACCTGTCGCGCGGCACCGTCCGGGCCCAGTACACCCGCGGCTGGCAGGGCGGCGAACTGGCCAAGGGCTACCTCGAAGAGGACGGCATCCCGCCGGACTCGCGCACCGACACCTACGCCGCGATCAAGCTGGAGATCGCCAACCGGCGCTGGGCCGGCGTGCCGTTCTACCTGCGCGCGGGCAAGCGGCTCGGCCGCCGGGTCACCGAGATCGCGGTGGTCTTCCAGCGCGCGCCGCACCTGCCCTTCGACGCCACCGCGACCGAGGAACTGGGCCAGAACGCCCTGGTCATCCGGGTGCAGCCGGACGAGGGCATGACGGTGCGCTTCGGCTCCAAGGTGCCGGGCACCGCGATGGAGGTGCGCGACGTCAACATGGACTTCGCGTACGGCGAGTCGTTCACCGAGTCGAGCCCGGAGGCGTACGAGCGACTGCTGCTCGACGTGCTGCTCGGCGACGCGCCGCTGTTCCCCCGGCACGAGGAGGTCGAGCTGTCCTGGAAGATCCTCGACCCGATCGAGGAGCACTGGGCACAGCACGGCAAGCCCGAACCCTACGTGTCCGGGACCTGGGGTCCCGACGCGGCCGACGAGATGCTCGCACGTGACGGACGGAGCTGGCGCCGCCCATGATGATCGATCTGACGGACACCAAATCGAGCAAGATCAACGCCGCGCTGGTGGAGGCCCGCCGAGGAATGGGCAGCCCCACCCTCGGCATGGTGCTCACCCTGGTCATCGTCACCGACGAGGCCAACCAGTACGACGCGATGAAGGCCGCGAGCACGGCCGCCCGCGAGCACCCGTCCCGGATCCTGGTGGTGATCGGCCGGCCGGGAGCGGAGATCGCGCCGCGCCTGGACGCCGAGGTCCGGGTCGGCGACTCGGGCGTGGGCGAGACCGTACTGCTGCGCATGCATGGCGAGTTGGCCAACCACGCCGAGTCGGTGGTGTTGCCGCTGCTGCTGCCGGACGCGCCGGTCGTGGTGTGGTGGCCCGGACGCGCGCCGGAGGTGCCCAGCAAGGACCTGCTCGGTGCGCTGGCCACGCGGCGGGTGACCGACGCCGCCGCGCCGCCGCGCCGCGCCGATGTGCTGCGGCTGCGGGCGAGCGCGTACACGCCGGGTGACACCGACCTGGCCTGGACCCGGACCACGCCGTGGCGCAGCCTGCTGGCCGCGGCGCTGGACCAGAAGTACAGCCGGATCCTGCGCGCGAAGGTCGGCGCGAAGGCGGGCAACCCGAGCGCGGAACTGCTCGCGCTGTGGTTGACCGACCGCCTGGAGGTCGAGGTCGAGCGGACCGAGACCGGTGGTCCCGGGATCACCTCGGTGACGCTGGTGACCGAGGACGGCGAGATCGTGATCGACCGTCCGGACGGGATGATGGCGTCGTTGTCCTCGCCCGGCCAGCCGGACCGGGTGGTCGCGCTCAAGCGCCGCGAGGCATCCGACCTGGTCGCCGAGGAACTGCGCCGACTGGACCCGGACGATGTCTACGCGGCGACGCTGGCCCGCGCCGCGTTGGAGGCGGCCCGGGTGCCCTCCGCGGCCTCCTTCACGGAGCCGGCGGTGTCCCAGACGCCGGTGCAGGACGTGGAGCGGATCGAGGAGGGCGAGGCGCCGCGCCCTCGGGCGACCACGGACGTCGGTACGGCTCCGCCGCTCAAGCGCACGTCGAGCGCGGCGGCCGGCCGGCGGGTCGCCACCCGCAAGGCGGTCGACAAGGGCGAGGCCGCGCCGCGCGCCGGCCGGAAGAAGAAGGGCGACGGCGCGTGAGCGCTCACGGCCCGGTCCGGGTGCACGCCGACACGGCGCTGATGGCCAAGGCGGCCGCGACCGGCCTGATCCAGCGGGTCGCCGACGCCCAGGCCGAGTTCGACGTCGCGCACATCGTGCTCACCGGTGGGCGCAACGGCAACGCGTTGTTGCACGAGTTGTCGCTCACGCCCACGCTGGGCGCGATCGACTTCGATCGGCTGCACATCTGGTGGGGCGACGAGCGTTTCCTGCCGGCGGGTCACCCCGACCGCAACGAGACGCAGGCGCGCGAGGCGTTGCTGGACACGGTCCCGGTGTTGCCGGAGCTGGTGCACGCGATGCCGGCCAGTGACGGTCCGGACGGCGACGACGTGGACGCGGCGGCGCGGCGCTATGCGGCCGAACTGGCCGCCGCCGCGGCGGACGGCGCGGCGGTGCCGGCGTTCACGCTGGCCATGTTCGGGGTCGGCCCCGACACGCATGTGGCGTCGCTCTTCCCGGGCTTCGCCGCGACGGCGGAGTCGGTGCGCACGGTGGTCGCGGTTCGCGAGGCCCCCAAGCCGCCGCCGACCCGGATCACGCTGACCTTCCCGGCGATTCGAGCCGCCCACGAGGTGTGGCTGCTCGCGGCGGGCGAGGACAAGGCGGACGCGGTGGCGACGGCCCGGGCCTCCTCGGACGCGGCCGAGACCCCGGCGGCCGGGGCGTACGGCACCGGCGCGACGTTGTGGCTGCTGGATCGGGCGGCGGCGGCGAAGTTGCCCGAGTAGGTCGAAGCCTCCTCGGGGGCGGCGCGGTTACAGGGGGCGGGGCGGGGCCGCAGGGCCGCTGTCCCGCCCTTCGTACCTACGGGCCGGCGCGCTCCCGGTCCGCCGGGCGGGCGTCAACGGGTGAGGATCTCGGCTCCGTCCTCGGTGATGGCGACGGTGTGCTCGCTGTGTGCCGTCCGGCAGCCGGTCGCGCTTCGGAGCGTCCACCCGTCGGCATCGGTGACCAGCTCGGCGGTGTCCGCCATCACCCACGGCTCCAGGGCCAGCAGCAGCCCCGGGCGCAGCTTGTACCCGCGGCCGGGCCGCCCGGTGTTCGAAATGTGCGGGTCCTGGTGCATCGTCGATCCGATGCCGTGGCCGCCGAACTCGGTGTTGATCGGGTATCCCGCCGCACCGAGGACCGAGCCGATCGCGTGCGAGATGTCGCCGGTCCGAGCCCCGGGCCGGGCGGCGGCTATCCCCGCGCTCAACGCGCGTTCGGTCGCGTCGATCAGCGCGACGCTCTCCGGGGGCTTCGAGTCGCCCACGATGAAGCTGATCGCGGAGTCCGCCGCGACGCCGCCCAGCGAGACGGCGAGGTCGAGGGTCAACAGATCACCGTCGGCCAGCGAGTAGTCGTGGGGTAGTCCGTGCAGCACCGCGTCGTTGACGGCCGTGCAGATGTAGTGGCCGAACGGCCCGCGTCCGAAGGACGGCGCGTAGTCGACGTAGCAGGACTGCGCGCCGGCCTCGACGATCATGCGCTGCGTCCACCGGTCGATGTCCAGCAGGTTCGTGCCGACCGTGCAGCGGCTCCTCACGGTCCGCAGGATGTCGGCGACCAGGGCGCCGGTGTCCTTGGCCCGGGCCAGTTCGGCGCGGTTCAGGATCTCGATCATGGGGCGTCCTCCTTGCGTTTCCAATAACTATACCGGTCTAACTGTACCGGTATTAGAATCGGCGCCATGGTCAGATTGCCCCTCACTCCCGCGGAGGTCGAGCGCGGCGAACGCCTCGGCGCCCTGCTGCGTCGCGCCCGGGGAGAACGCTCGATGCTGGAGACCGCGCTCGACGCGGGTGTCTCGCCGGAGACCCTCCGCAAGATCGAGACGGGCCGCGTGGCGACCCCGGCCTTCCCGACCATCGCGGCGATCGCCGACGTCCTCGGCCTCTCCCTCGACGCGGTGTGGGCCGAGATCAACCCGCCCGAACATGGTGTCGCCCCGATCGGCTCCGGTCACACCGCAGGTGAGCGGTTGGCCTCATAGGTCTCACTCGCGCGGCCGTATCGGCGGCGTCGTCGACGACGCCCCCGCGGAGGCGGCCGGCGGCCACACCCGAGCGGCCCGCCCTGCGGTGCCGCCCTTCGGCGCGCCCGAAACCGCCCGCCGCCCCGCCGCCACCGAACGGCTGCGCGCGGATCGGCCCCGGACAACCGGTTCGTCTCGCCGGGGGGGCGCGCGGGCGCCATCCGGGCGTGGTTCGGGCTTCATGGGGGTACGGGTGTTCCGGTCGCATTCGACGGGTACAGCAGAGCGGGAAAGTTACGTGAGGGACAAACTGGGGGCCATGTGTGGGACCGAACCCGGGGCCACACGATGGAGTGAGTGAAGGAGTGAAGCGATGGCTACCGCTCTGAAGGAGGACGACGCACAGGCCCACGTACACGGCGTGTGCTTCAAGACCGGCCCACCCGCACGGGTCGGGATCGAGTTGGAATGGATCGTGCACGACGGCGCCGACGCCCGCCGGGAGGTGGCGCCGGAGCGGCTGGACGAGGCCCTGGCCCCGCTGAAGGCGAAGGGGCTGCCGTTCGGCAGCAGGTTGACCCGTGAGCCGGGTGGGCAGGTCGAGCTGAGTTCACCGCCCGCCACATCGCTCGCCCGATGCGCCGAAGACCTCCGGGCCGACACGGCCGCCCTGGAGCAGGCGCTGGCCGCGAACGGACTGGTACTCGCCGGCCACGGCCTGGAGCCGTATCAGGACCCACCACGAGTGGTGGACCATCCCCGCTATCGGGCGATGGAGGCGTACTTCGACCGGGACGGCTCATGGGGCCGGATGATGATGCGCGGCACCGCGTCCGTGCAGGTCAACCTGGACGCGGGTGAGGAGGGCGACGGCCGCCGGGGTTACCGATCGCGGTGGGAACTGACCCACCGACTCGGCCCGGTACTGGTCGCCGCGTTCGCCAACTCGCCGCTGTGGCAGGGCAAACCGACCGGATGGCGGTCGACCCGACAACTCGTCTGGGCCCGGATGGACCCCGGCCGCACCCGGCCGCCGGGAGCACCGCCGGGAAGCGACCCCGATCCGCGCGCCGTCTGGGCGTGCTACGCGCTGGACGCCCCGCTGCTGTGTGTACGCGGTGCTTCCGCGGACGGCTGGACCGCACCCGAGGGGCTGACCTTCCGCTCCTGGCTGCGCGGCGCACCCGGTGTGCGCCCACCCACCCTGGAGGACCTCGACTACCACCTGACCACGCTCTTCCCGCCGGTTCGCCCGCGCGGTTGGCTGGAATTGCGGATGATCGACGCCCAGTGCGGTGACGACTGGGTCGTCCCCGCCGCCGTGGCCGCCACGCTGCTGGACGATCCCGCCGCGGCCGAGGCCGCGTGGGAGGCGACCGAGCCGCTGTGTCCGAACGGCTCGGCCGTACCGACCGACTCGCTCTGGAGCCGGGCCGCCCGACTCGGACCCGCCGATCCGGTACTCGGCAAGGCCGTTCGGGCCTGTTTCGCCGCCACCGAGAATGCCCTGGCCGACGCCGACGCCCCCGGCGCGCTCCGGGCGACCGTCGCCGAATTCACCCGGCGCTACGCCGAACGGGGCCGATGTCCCGCGGACGACCTGCTGGAAAGGACCGGACGATGAAGTCGTTGAAGCCATCGCAGCCGTCGAAGGCGTCGAAGCAGTCGAAGCGGTCCGGACCGGCGACGACCCGGGCCGCCCGGTCCACGGCGGCCACCGGGCCGATCGAGGCCCCCGTCGAACCCCCGCCCGCCGACCGCCGGTCGATAGCCGCGGCCGCGCTGACCCGGGCCCGGCACCGCACGCTGGCCCTGACCGACTGCCTGACCGACAAGGAACTGGCCGCGCAGCACTCCCCGTTGATGTCACCCCTGGTCTGGGACCTGGCGCACATCGGCAACCAGGAGGAGCTGTGGCTGGTCCGCCGCGCGGGAGGCGAACCCGCGCTGCGCCCGGACCTGGACCCGCTCTACGACGCGTTCCGACACCCGCGCGCGGATCGGCCCGCGTTGCCGCTGCTCGATCCCGAGCAGGCCCGGGAGTACGTCGGCCGGGTGCGCGAACTCGCGGCACGCGTACTGGAATCCGCCGATCTGGGCACCGGCGGCGATCCGCTGCTGGCCGACGGATTCGTGTTCGGCATGCTCGCCCAGCACGAACAGCAGCACGACGAGACCATGCTGGCGACCCACCAACTCCGACTCGGTGAGCCGGTGTTGCACGCCCCCGCACCACCCGGGGCGACCGACGCCGACACCCTGGCGAGCGAAGTCCTGATCCCGGCGGGCCCGTTCGAGATGGGTACGGACACCGATCCGTGGGCGCTGGACAACGAACGACCCGCGCACGTCGTGGACGTACCGGAGTTCTGGTTGGACACCGTGCCGGTGAGCAACGGGGACTACCTGGAGTTCATCGCCGACGGCGGCTATGCCGAGTCCCGCTGGTGGAGTCCGGAGGGCCTGCGCCATCGACGGGAGGCCGACCTCACCGCCCCGCTGTTCTGGCATCGGGACGGCGACACGTGGCTGCGCCGACGGTTCGGCCGTGTCGAGCCGGTGCCGCTGGACGAGCCGGTCCTGCACGTGTGCTGGTACGAGGCCGACGCCTACGCCCGCTGGGCCGGCCGGCGATTGCCGACCGAGGCCGAGTGGGAGAAGGCGGCCCGGCACGATCCGGCCGCGGGGCGCTCGTGGCGGTTTCCGTGGGGCGACGCGGAGCCCACCCCCGAGCACGCCAACCTGGGCCAACGGCACCTGCGACCGGCGGCCGCCGGCGCGTACCCGGCGGGCGCCGCGGCCTGTGGGGCCCGGCAGTTGCTGGGCGACGTCTGGGAGTGGACCGCCTCGGACTTCCTGCCCTACCCCGGGTTCGCGGCGTTTCCGTACCGGGAGTACTCCGAGGTGTTCTTCGGCCCCGGACACAAGGTGCTGCGCGGCGGCGCGTTCGGGGTCGACGAAGTGGTCGCCCGGGGCACGTTCCGCAACTGGGACCTGCCGATTCGTCGGCAGATCTTCGCCGGCTTCCGGACCGCCCGCGACGCGGCTCCCCGGGACGGCCGCTGATGTGCCGTCATCTGGCCTATCTGGGCCCGGAGGTCACCCTCGCCGAGGTGCTGGTCGACCCGGCGCACGGCCTCTACGAGCAGTCCTGGGCGCCGCGTCGGCAGCGGTACGGGACGGTCAACGTGGACGGCTTCGGCTTCGGCTGGTATCCGGGCGGGCCGGCCGCGTCGGAGCAGCCCACCGGCGCGGCCGAGGCCGCTGTGGACGTCGAACCCGCCCGCTACCGGCGCGCGTTGCCGATCTGGGCCGACCCGAACCTGCCCGATCTGGCCCGCACCGTGCGCAGCGGCGCGTTCCTGGCCGCCGTGCGCAGCGCGACCGCCGGGACCAGTGCCGACGCCGCCGCGGCGGCGCCGTTCCGGGACGGCCGCTGGTTGTTCAGCCACAACGGCGCGATCCCGGACTGGACCAGGTTGCCGATCGGGCCCGCGCTCGATCCGGCCGACCTGCTGGCCCTGGAGACCCGGTGCGACTCGGCACTGCTGTGGGCCATGCTCGCGCGCCGCATCCGCCGGCGCGAGCCCGTCGGCGGGGCGATGAGCGCGCTGGTCCGCCAGATCGCCGAGGTGCGTCCGGGCGCCCGGCTCAACCTGCTGCTCACCGACGGCGGCACCGTCTTCGCGACCCGATACGGGGACACCCTCTGGTACCGCACCGCCCCCGGGCGGGTCCTGGTGGCCTCCGAGCCCGACGAGAACACCGGCGACGGTTGGGGCCGGTGGTGCGAGGTACCCGAACACTCGCTCCTCCTGGCCACCCGCAGCGGTGTCCGCATCGCCGCGATCCGCCCGGTCCGGGCCGTCGCCGCACGTCCGTCATCCGCCCCACAGGAACGGCGTCCCATGAACAGCCGCTTCACCCTCGATCACCGGCTGCCCGCCGACTACTTCGACAGCACCCTGCGCGCCGACGTGCTCCGGGGCCTGACGGCGCCGAGCAAGTCGCTGCCACCGAAGTGGTTCTACGACGCGCGCGGCAGCGAGCTGTTCGAGGAGATCACCCACCTGCCCGAGTACTACCCCACCCGCGCCGAACAGGAGATCCTCACCCGGCGCGCCGCCGAGATCGCCGCCGTCACCCGGGCGCACACCCTGATCGAGCTCGGCTCCGGCTCCTCCCGCAAGACCCGGCTGCTCCTGGACGCGCTCACCGCCGCCGGCACGCTGGACCGCTATGTGCCGCTGGACGTGAGCGACTCGGCGCTGATCCAGGCCGGCGAAGCGCTGTGTCGGGACTACCCGGCACTGCGGGTCGCGGCCACGGTCACCGATTTCGAACACGACCTGGCCCTGGCCGACGAACCCGGCCCGCGCCTGCTCAGCTTCCTGGGCAGCACGCTCGGCAACCTCGACCCGGCCCAGCGCACGGACTTCTACCGCATCCTGCGCCGCGCCCTGAGCGCCGACGACACCCTGCTGCTCGGCGTCGACCTGGTCAAGGACCCGGACGTGCTGGTGGCCGCCTACGACGACAGCCAGGGCGTCACCGCCGCCTTCAACAAGAACGTGCTGCACGTGCTCAACCGCGAACTCGACGCCGACTTCGACCCCGACGCCTACGACCACGTCGCCCTGTGGAACGCCGAGGCGGAGCGGATCGAGATGCACCTGCGCTCGCGCGTCGACCAGACCGTCAAGATCCCGGTCGTCGACCTCTCCGTCGACTTCGCCCGCGGCGAACTCCTGCGTACCGAGATCTCCACCAAGTTCCGCCACGAGGCCCTGCTCGTCGAACTGGCCGACGCGGGCTTCACCGTCCGCCAGTGGTGGACCGACACCCGCAACCGCTTCGCACTCCTGCTGGCGGTGCCCAGCCGCTGACCGACGCTCGCCCGACGAACGGCCCCGGAGGCCGTTCGTCGGGCGAACGCCCGCCGCGCGTGAACCCCGCGGCCCGAACCCACCCGTGACGGACTCCGCGTCCCGCCGACGACGGCGCTGCGCCGAGCGGTCGGCGGCGGGTCAGTAGCTGGTGGCGACCGGTTCGCGCAGTTCGGCGTCGAGGTCGTCCGCCCCGGCCTCGGGCGGGGTGTCGCCGCGCATGCGCAGGCCGAAGAGGGCCCGAACGGCGGTGACCACGGTGAGGGCGGCGCCGAACATGTGGGTGAGCACCATCCACTCGGGCAGCCCGTTGAAGTACTGGACGTAGCCGATCAGACCCTGTGGGATCAGCACGGCCAGCAGCCACCACACGCGGCGTTGGCCGGCCTCGGGGGCGTCGGTGACGCGCATGGCCAGGGCCAGTGCGACGGCCGCGCCCAGGAGCAGGAAGGCCAGGTCGGCGTGCAGCCAGGCCATCTGGTCGATGTCCACGTCGAAGCGCTTGGCCTTGAGGTCGCCGGCGTGCGGTCCGGAGCCGGTGACCACGGTGCCGATCACGATCAGCGCGCCGGCCACCGCCAACGTGCCGTAGCCGAACCAGCGGATCTCCGGGCGGACCAGCAGCCGGGCCGGCGCGTCGCCCTCGCCGGCGCGTTCGTACAGCGCGACCGCCGACGCGATCAGCAACATGGACAGGAGCAGGTGACTGGCCACCGCCATCGGGTGCAGGTCGGTGAGCACGGTGATGCCGCCCAGCACGGCCTGGCCGACCACGGTGCCGATCTGGATCCAGGCCAGCGTGGTGATGTCCTTGCGGCGCACGGTCAGCCGGTACGCGGCCACCACGCAGGCCACCGCGATCGCGCCGACCACGTAGGTCAGCATGCGGTTGCCGAACTCGATGTACGCGTGGTGGCTCACCGCCTCGTGCGGCGTCCAGTTGCTGGTGTCGCTGTCGCACCGGGGCCAGGTGTCGCAGCCCAGGCCCGAGTCGGTGAGTCGGACGAGACCGCCCGTGACGACGATGCCGATCTGCGCCACCAGGTTCGCGAGGAACACGCGGCGCGCGACGAGTGGGGAGACGGCCTGCAGACTCATGCGCGACATGCTACGTCGTGAATGAATTCACAAGCGCACCAGGGGTGTCCGTCGACGCCGATCCCGCCGCCCCCCGGCCCCGCTCGCGGGCCCTACTCCCAGCGGAAGAAGCGCGCCGCCGCGCCCAGCCCCAAAACCGCCCAGACCGCCAGAATCGCCAAGTCGCCCAACGGCAACCCCGATCCGTCCCGGAGCACGTCCCGCAGCCCGTCCGACAACGCCGAGATCGGCAGCAGCGCGAGCGTGTGCTCGACCCCGGAGGGGAATTTGTCCAGCGGCACGATCACCCCGCCGCCCAGCAGCAGCAGGACGAACACCAGGTTGGCGGCGGCCAGGGTGGCCTCGGCCCGCAGCGTCCCGGCCATCAGCAGGCCCAGCCCGGAGAACGCCGCCGTGCCCAGGACCAGGAGCAGGACCACCCACACGGGATTCCCGTGCGGCGACCAACCCAGCGCCAGCGCGATCACCACGAGCAGCGCCACCTGGAGGATCTCCACCAACAACACGCAGGCCGTCTTGGCGACCATCAACCCCCAGCGCGGCAGCGGCGTCGAGCCGAGCAGTTTGAGCACGCCGTAGCGCCGCTCGAACCCGGTCGCGATCGCCTGCCCGGTGAACGCGGTCGACAACACCGCCAGCGCGAGCACTCCCGGCGTCAGGAAGTCCACCCGCTCGCCGTCCCCGGTGTCCACGATGTCCGCCGAGGAGAAGACCACCAGCAGCAGCGTGGGGATGATGATCGTCAGCAACAGTTGTTCGCCGTTGCGCAGCAACATCCGGGTTTCCAGGGCGCTCTGCGCCAGGATCATCCGGCGCAGCGGCGCCGCCCCCGGCGCGGGCACGAACGTACCGCGCGTCTGCTCCTTCGCCACCGCGCTCAACTCCGCAGCTCCCGTCCGGTCAGCTCCATGAACACGTCCTCCAGGCTGCGTCGTTCCACGGTCAGCCGCTCCGGCATCACCCCGTGCTGCGCGCACCACGAGGTGACCGTGGCCAGCAGTTGCGGGTCGATGTCGCCCTCGATCCGGTACGCGCCGCGGGAGACCTCGATCGCCTTGGCGCCCTCCGGGAGCGCGTTCAGCAGCGAGCCCAGGTCCAGGCCGGGCGGCCCGGCGAAGCGCAGCGAATTCTCCGCGCCGTCGTGGCACAGCGCCTCGGGCGAGCCGGACGCGATCACCCGACCCCGATCCACGATCGCCACCTCGTCGGCGAGCTTTTCCGCCTCGTCCATCAGGTGGGTGGTCAGCACCACGCTCACCCCGTCGGTGCGCAGCTCGCGCACCAGGTCCCAGGTGGCGTGCCGGGCGTGCGGGTCGAGGCCGGCGGTCGGCTCGTCCAGGAAGACCAGTTCGGGGCGGCCGACCACGGCGAGCGCGAGCGCGAGGCGCTGCTGCTGTCCGCCGGACAACCGCCGGTAGGTGGTGCGCCCGCACGAGTCCAGGCCCAGTCGCTCGATCAGCATCGGCACGTCCAGGGGGTTCGCGTGCAGCTTCGCGACGTGGCGCAACATCTCCTCGGCGCGGGCTCCCGAGTACACGCCGCCCGCCTGCAACATCACCCCGATCCGGGGCCGCAGCGCGGCGGCGTCGCGCACCGGGTCCAGGTCGAGCACCCGTACCCGTCCCGCGTCGGCCCGCCGGTAGCCCTCGCAGATCTCGATCGTGCTGGTCTTGCCGGCTCCGTTGGGGCCGAGCACCGCGGTCACCAGGCCGCGTTCGACGGTGAGCGAGAGCCCGTCCACGGCGGTCTTGTCGCCGTAGCGCTTGACCAGGCCGGTGATCGCGACTGCCGGCGGCGAGGAGTCCATGACGAGTCAGTCTAGAAAGGTCCGGGTGCCCTTCGTGTGGGGGTCTTCCGGATCGGCACACCTGACGGTGTGTCAGGAAAATCCGCAGGTCGGAGGGGTCGTCCGCGCGAGTGTGTTGTTAGGCACACCTAAGTGACGGACCGCACGTGATCACCGTTTGGTCTGGCGAACGATTAACGCAACAATGGTGTTGTGGAATACATGCGGACGAGCGAAGAGGCACCGAGGCGGACCCCCGCCGCGGCTGTCGGCACGCCCGAGCATGACGGTCACGAGGGCACCCGGCACCGGGTCACCCGTTCGATCGTCGACCACGGCCCGTCCACCGCGGCGGATCTGGCCGAACGATTGGAGCTGACCCCGGCGGGCGTGCGTCGCCATCTGGACGCACTGGTCGCCGAGGGTGTAGTCGAGGCCACCGAACAGCGCGTCCACGGGCGCCGAGGCCGGGGCCGTCCGGCCAAGGTGTTCGCGCTCACCGACGTCGGCCGCTCCGGGTTCCACCAGGAGTACGACGAGCTGGCGGCCGAGGCGCTGAGCTTCGTGGCCGAGCATCTCGGCAACGAGGCGGTGGCGAAATTCGCCCGCGAGCGGCTTGCCGCCCGCGAGGAGAGGTATCGTCCCTCGGTCGAGTCCGCGCCTCCCGGGGAGCGGGCCCGAGCGCTGGCCGAGGCGCTGTCCGCCGACGGGTATGCCGCGAGTGCGCGGCCCGCACCCGGCGGAGAGCAGCTTTGCCAGCACCACTGTCCGGTGGCTCATGTCGCCGAGCGGTTCCCGCAGCTCTGCGAGGCCGAGGCCGAGGTGTTCGCACGCCTTCTCGGCACGCACGTGCAACGGCTGGCGACGATCGCCCACGGCGACGGCGTCTGCACCACGCACGTTCCCGCTGTGCAGGTTGAATCGGCCGGTGCGACCGGTCGCGGGGTCGGCTCGTCCGGCCCGAAGGTCGGCTCGTCCGGCCTGGCCGGCTCGTCCGGCCGCAAACGCAGCGAAGACAAGAATCCGCCGCGCCGGGGCCCTTCCCGTTCGCGGGAATCGACCGACGCCACCCCGGCTTCCGGGAGGACTACTTCATGACCACCGACGCTCGCCCCGAGCTCGAGGGCCTGGGCACCTACGAGTACGGCTGGGCCGACTCGGACACCGCCGGCGCCTCGGCGCGACGAGGCATCTCCGAAGAGGTCGTCGCGGATATCTCGGCGAAGAAGTCCGAGCCCGAGTGGATGTTGAAGCAGCGCATGAAGGGCCTTCGGCTCTTCGGCAAGAAGCCGATGCCGACGTGGGGCTCCGACCTCTCCGGGATCGACTTCGACAACATCAAGTACTTCGTGCGCTCGACCGAGAAGCAGGCCGCCTCGTGGGAGGACCTGCCCGAGGACATCAAGAACACCTACGACCGTCTCGGCATCCCGGAGGCGGAGAAGCAGCGCCTGGTCGCGGGCGTCGCCGCGCAGTACGAGTCCGAGGTCGTCTACCACCAGATCCGCGAGGACCTGGAGGAGCAGGGCGTCATCTTCCTGGACACCGACACCGGGCTGCGCGAGCACCCGGAGCTGTTCAAGGAATACTTCGGCTCGGTCATCCCGACCGGCGACAACAAGTTCTCCGCGCTGAACACCGCGGTGTGGTCCGGTGGCTCGTTCATCTACGTCCCGCCGGGCGTGCACGTGGAGATCCCCCTCCAGGCCTACTTCCGGATCAACACCGAGAACATGGGCCAGTTCGAGCGCACGCTGATCATCGCCGACGAGGGCTCGCACGTGCACTACGTCGAGGGCTGCACGGCGCCGATCTACAAGTCGGACTCGCTGCACTCGGCCGTGGTCGAGATCATCGTCAAGAAGAACGCCCGGGTGCGGTACACGACCATCCAGAACTGGTCGAACAACGTGTACAACCTGGTGACCAAGCGCGCGGTGGCCCACGAGGGCGCCACGATGGAGTGGATCGACGGCAACATCGGTTCCAAGGTCACCATGAAGTACCCGGCCGTGTGGCTGCTCGGCGAGCACGCCAAGGGCGAGACCCTGTCGATCGCCTTCGCGGGCGAGGGCCAGCACCAGGACGCCGGTTCGAAGATGGTGCACTGCGCCCCGAACACGTCGTCCAACATCGTGTCCAAGTCGGTCGCGCGTGGCGGTGGCCGCACCTCCTACCGCGGTCTGGTCCAGATCGAGGAGGGTGCGCACGGCTCGACCTCGTCGGTCAAGTGCGACGCGCTGCTCGTGGACACGGTCAGCCGCTCGGACACCTACCCGTACGTCGACGTCCGCGAGGACGACGTGTCGATGGGTCACGAGGCGACCGTCTCCAAGATCTCCGACGACCAGCTTTTCTACCTCATGAGCCGCGGCATGACCGAGGACGAGGCCATGGCGATGATCGTGCGCGGGTTCGTCGAGCCCATCGCGCGCGAACTCCCCATGGAGTACGCCCTCGAGTTGAACCGCCTGATCGAGCTTCAGATGGAAGGGGCTGTGGGCTAGTCCATGGCTGCGAACACCAACACTCCCGGTAGCACCACCGCCGGATCGATCGCCGTGCGCGAGGCCGGGGCCGAGAACGTGCTCGCCGGCCCCGGCACCGGCCGCTCGGTCGCCCAGCCCGCGGACGCCCGTCAGGTCGCCGCCGCGTCCTACGACGTGGCCGACTTCGTGGTGCCCACCGGTCGCGAGGAGGACTGGCGGTTCACCCCGCTGGCCCGCCTGCGCGGCCTGCACGACGGCACCGCCGCCGGCGGAGACCGGGGCGAGGTCACCGTCTCGGTGACCGCGCCCGAGGGCGTCACCGTCGAGACCGTCGACCGCACCGACGCGCGGATCGGCCGGGCCGGCGCGCCCGTCGACCGGGTCGCGGCCCAGGCGTACAGCTCGTTCGAGAAGGCCACGCTCGTCGTGGTCGGCAAGGACACACAGCTCGCCGAGCCGGTCGTGGTCACCCTGCACGGCGCCGGTGGCACCGCGTTCGGGCACGTCACGATCGAGGTCGAGCGGTTCGCCGAGGCGACCGTGGTGCTCGACCACGGCGGCTCCGCGACCTACGCGCAGAACGTCGAGTTCATCGTCGGCGACGGCGCCAGTCTCAAGGTCGTGTCGATCCAGGACTGGGACGCCGACTCCGTGCACGTGGCCTCGCACCTGACCCGGGTGGGTCGGGACGCGTCGTTCACGTCGGTCGTGGTCACCCTCGGCGGCGACCTGGTCCGGCTGTTCCCGCGCGTGGTCTACGACGCCCCGGGCGGCGACGCCGAGCTGTACGGCGTCTACTTCGCCGACGCCGGCCAGCACCTGGAGCACCGGCTGTTCGTCGACCACGACGTGCCGCAGTGCCGCAGCCTGGTCACCTACAAGGGCGCGCTGCAGGGCGCGGACGCGCACACCGTGTGGATCGGCGACGTGCTCATCCGGGCCGCCGCCGAGGGCACCGACACCTACGAGCTCAACCGCAACCTGGTGCTCACCGACGGCGCGCGCGCGGACTCGGTGCCCAACCTGGAGATCGAGACCGGCGAGATCGCCGGCGCCGGGCACGCCAGCGCGACCGGGCGCTTCGACGACGAGCAGCTCTTCTACCTCCAGTCGCGCGGCATCCCGGCGGACGAGGCCCGCCGGCTGGTCGTGCGCGGCTTCTTCGCCGAGGTGATCGCCCGGGTCGGCATCGCCGACCTCCAGGAGCGGTTGATGAAGCAGATCGAGGCGCGCCTCGAAGGCGGCGCCCGATGAGCTACCTCAAGGCGTGTGCCGAGACCGACCTGCACGAGGACACGCCGCTGCGCGTCGTGCTCGACGAGGTCCCGGTCACCCTCGTGCGCACCGAGGGCGACGTCTACGCGATCAACGACGTGTGCTCGCACGCCAACGTGTCGCTCTCCGAGGGAGAGGTCGAGGACTGCGCGATCGAATGCTGGCTGCACGGCTCGCGCTTCGATCTGCGTACCGGCCGTCCCTCGGGCCCCCCGGCCAATCTGCCGGTCCCCGTGTACCCCGTGAAGATCGACGGCGGCGCCGTCTATGTCGAAGTGAACCAGGAGTCCTGAGTCCGTTATGGCAACGCTTGAGATCCGCGACCTGCACGTCAGTGTGGACGCCGAGAACGGTCCGCGCGAGATCCTTCGCGGCGTCGACCTGACCGTGAAGCAGGGCGAGACCCACGCCATCATGGGCCCGAACGGCTCCGGCAAGTCGACCCTGGCGTACTCGGTCGCGGGCCACCCGAAGTACCAGGTGACCGGCGGGAGTGTGCTGCTCGACGGCGAGGACGTGCTGTCCATGACCGTCGACGAGCGGGCCCGCGCCGGCCTGTTCCTCGCCATGCAGTACCCCGTCGAGGTCGCCGGCGTCTCGGTGTCCAACTTCCTGCGCACCGCCGCCACCGCCACCCGTGGCGAGGCTCCCAAGCTGCGGCTGTGGATCAAGGAGGTCAAGGAGGCCATGGAGCGTCTCCAGATGGACCCGGCCTTCGCCGAGCGCAACGTCAACGAGGGCTTCTCCGGCGGCGAGAAGAAGCGCCACGAGATCCTTCAGTTGGAGCTGCTGCGCCCGAAGATCGCGATCCTGGACGAGACCGACTCCGGCCTGGACGTCGACGCGCTGCGCGTGGTGTCCGAGGGCGTGAACCGGGTGCAGGCCACCGGGCAGATCGGCACCCTGCTGATCACCCACTACACCCGCATCCTGAAGTACATCAAGCCCGACCACGTGCACGTCTTCGCGGCCGGCCGGATCGTCGAGTCCGGCGGCGCCGAACTCGCGGACAAGCTGGAAGACGAAGGCTACGAGGCGTACACCGGCAAGGGGGAGACTGCATGACAGTGCACCTGCCGGGGCTGCTCGACACGGACACGATCCGCAAGGATTTCCCGATCCTCGAACGGCTCCTGCACGGCGACAAACCGCTTGTCTATCTGGACAACGCGGCGACGTCGCAGACCCCGCGTCAGGTGATCGACGCCATGACGCACTACTACGCGAACAGCAACGCGAACGTGCACCGGGGCGTGCACGTGCTGGCCGAAGAGGCCACCGCGCTGTACGAGGGTGCCCGGGACAAGGTCGCGGCGTTCATCAACGCGCCCAGCCGGGACGAGGTGATCTTCACCAAGAACTCCTCCGAGGCGATCAACCTCGTGGCCAACATGCTGACCTGGGCGGACGAACCGTTCAAGGTCGGCGTGGGCGCCGACGTGGTGATCACCGAGATGGAGCACCACTCGAACATCGTTCCGTGGCAGTTGCTCGCGCAGCGCACCGGCACGAAGCTCAAGTGGTTCGGGCTCACCGACGAGGGCCGGCTCGACCTGTCGAACATCGAGCAGGTGATCACCGAGGAGACCAAGGTCGTCTCGGTCGTGCACACCTCGAACATCCTCGGCACGGTCAACGACCTGGAGCCGATCGTGCGCCGGGCGCACGACGTCGGCGCCCTGGTCGTGGTCGACGCGTCGCAGGCCGCGCCGCACATGGTGCTCGACGTCCAGGCCCTGGGCGCCGACTTCGTCGCGTTCACCGGCCACAAGATGTGCGGGCCGACCGGCATCGGCGTGTTGTGGGGCCGGCTGGGCCTGCTGGAGGAGCTTCCGCCGTTCCTGGGCGGCGGCGAGATGATCGAGACCGTGACGATGAGCGCGTCCACGTACGCGCCCGCGCCGCACAAGTTCGAGGCCGGCACCCCGCCGATCACGGAGGCGGTCGGACTCGGTGCGGCGATCGACTACCTGTCGGCGATCGGCATGGATCGCATCGCCGCGCACGAGCACGCGATCACGGGTTACGCGATCGACGCGCTCAACGCCGTCGAGGGTCTGAAGATCATCGGTCCGGCGGACAACGTGGCACGCGGTGCGGCGATCTCCTTCACGTTCGGCGACATCCACCCGCACGACGTGGGTCAGGTGCTCGACGAGCAGGGCATCGCGGTCCGGGTGGGTCACCACTGCGCCCGTCCGGTCTGCCTGCGGTTCGGCGTGCCGGCGACCACACGAGCCTCGTTCTACCTCTACTCGACGCCGGCCGAGGTCGACGCGTTGGTGGCCGGGCTGGAACATGTTCGACAGTTTTTCGGTTAGCAACGATTCGGCCGGGCAGGGGCGGGAGGCGAAGAGATGAAGCTCGACGGGATGTACCAGGAGATCATCCTGGATCACTACCGGCACCCCCATAACAAGGGGCTGCGGGACCCGTTCGACACCGAGGTCCACCACGTCAACCCGACCTGTGGGGACGAGGTCACGCTGCGCGTGAAGCTGGACGGCGAGAAGGTTCTCGACGTCAGCTACGAGGGCCAGGGCTGTTCGATCAGTCAGGCCAGCGCGTCCGTGATGACCGATCTGGTGATCGGGCACACCATCGAGGACGCGCTGCACGCGGGGGACGCCTTCCTCGCGCTCATGCAGTCCAAGGGGCAGGGCGAGCCGGACGAGGACGTCCTGGAGGACGCCGTGGCGTTCGTCGGCGTCAGCAAGTACCCGGCGCGGGTGAAGTGCGCGCTCCTGGGATGGATGGCCTTCAAGGACGCCACGGCGCAGGCGCTCGAGACGCGTGTGCCGGTGCCGGAGACGCCCGGGCGGGCGTCGGAGACGACGGAAGGGCAGAAATGACCGAGACGCAGGCGCGACCGGCGGCCACGCCGGAGGACGTCACCGAGGCGATGTACGACGTCGTCGACCCCGAGCTCGGGATCAACGTCGTCGACCTGGGCCTGGTGTACGGCGTGCACGTGGACGACGCGAACATCGCCACCATCGACATGACGCTCACCAGTGCGGCGTGTCCGTTGACGGACGTGATCGAGGACCAGACGCGGAGTGCGACCGAGGGGATCGTCGCGGACATGCGGATCAACTGGGTCTGGATGCCGCCGTGGGGGCCGGACAAGATCACCGACGACGGGCGCGAGCAGCTTCGAGCGCTCGGGTTCAATCTGTAGCTTCCGGGGCCGGCGGGCTCCTTCGGCCTCATGCGCCGGCCGGGCGGCTCGACCTCGTGCGCCCGCCGGGCCGAGTCGGCTCCGTGTGCCGGGTGGGCCGGATCGGTCTTGGGTGTTGGTTGGTGTGGGGCGCCGGGTGGTCGACTTTCGTCGGGCCGCCCGGCGCTTTTTCGCGTCAGGGGCGGGGCTGGGTCACGCCGAGGAGTTCGAGGACGTCGGTGTCGCCGCGTTGTTGGAGGCGGTGCAGGACGGCCTTGAGGTCGATCCCGGGTTCCAGGCCGATGCGGGCGCCGAGGAGTTCGGGGAGGTTGACCTGCTCGGGGACCGGGTCGACGCCGGTGTGGCGTAGGGCGCGGGCCCAGCGGGGCAGGCGGACCGTGGCGTCGCCGCGGACCAGGCGGGCCTCCAGGCGGCCCTGGTGGATGGACGAGATGAAGACCATGTCGCCCTCGTGCGCGGACAGGCCGGCCAGGATCGCGCGCAGCGACACCAGGTAGGGCGTGTCGGCCCAGCGCAGCGCCGCCGGGCCGTGTCCGTGGTGCAGCCGGACCTGACCGCCGGCCGTGACACCCAGGGCCTGGGCGAACGCCACCGGCACCTTGACCGGCTCGCCTTCCAGCATCGCGGTGGACACGTCGACCCGGAACGCCCACGCGCCGGTGTCCTCGCGGAAGCAGCCCGCGGTCCAGGACGGATCGCCGATCGGCGCCGGCTGTTGCTTCTGGGCCGGCCGCTCCAGCGTGTCCGCCGAGCGGGAGAGCACGTGGTCGTTCTCCACCTGGAAGCCCTCCAGCCGGCCGATCCAGGCGGTCTGCAGTGGCTTGCGGATGCCCATCGCGGCCAGGTCGCGCTCCAGCGCCCGCAGCGGCACCGGGCCGTGCGCGCAGGCCGCGTCCAGGGTGCTCTGGGTGCGGTCGGACAACTCGCCGAGCGGCGCGGTGGAAAGCCACCCGTCCACCGACGTGTGCAGGCCGAGCAGGCCGCGCAGCACCTGCCACACCTGGATCTCCAGGCCCGGCACGGTCTCGGTGTGCTTGGGGTGCAGCGTGCGCAGTTCGGACACCGTGGTCAGCACGCCGAGCCGGTCCCGGACGAAGCTCAGGTGCACCCGGACCGGTGCGCCCTCGGAGCGGGCGATCCGCTCGTCCAGGCTGCGCCGCAGGTCCCGCTCCATGATCTTGACCTCGGCCGGCGACGTGCCGAACTCGGCCGCCAACGACTCCAGATCGCGTGGTGCGTCGGTGAACAGCCGGTCCCGGGCGAGCACCTTGCGCTGCGGTTCGGCGGTGGTGAACCAGGACCCCAGGATGGCGACCGGGTCGCCGCCGCCGGGTTCGCCGGCGCGCGACGGCGGCCGGTCGACGAGCATCGTGACGTCCTCGGTCGCGGGCAGCGTGCCCGGCACCATCTCGACGGTGGCCTCCAGGTCGGCGGCGGCGGCCTTGGTGCCCCGGTTGGTTCGCGGCACCACCGAGTGGTCCGGCGGCGCGGGCACCGACGGTACCTCCGCCGTGGTCGCGGCGGCCGCGGCCGGCTCCGCGGCGGAGGTCGGGGCCGGTGCGGTGCGCGGCGGGTGGCTCGGTCGGGGCGGGATGCGCAGGCCCTCGGGGGTGCGCGGCACGTCCGACTCGCCCACCGCCGGTACCGCGCCCGCGGTGGGCGGCGGGACCTCGCCGAACGCGTCCTGCCCGGGGTCTTCGGCGGAATCCGACCCGGCGGACCCCGACTTCGACTTCGGCGCCGGCTCCGCCTTCGATGTCGACTGCGGTGCCGGTTCGGCGGGCGTGGCGGTCCGGCCGCGTCCCTTGAGCGTGCGGATCGGGATGTCCGCGACCGTCATCGGCGGCGTCTCGCCGTACGCGTCCACGCCGGGCTGGTCGCCCTCGGTCGCGAGTTCGGCGGACACCGCGCGCGGCGGCGCGTCCTCGGAGGTGTCCTCGGTCCGGAGCACCGGCTTCGGACGGCCGGCGGCCGGGGCCACGTCGGCCCGGGTGGGCGGCGGGATCTCGCCGTACGCGTCCCGACCCTCCGCCGCGTCCGGCGTCGACGCGGACGACCCGCTCGGCTCGGCCGCCGCTTCGTCGCTCCCGGGCCCGGCCACCGGCGGCGCCGGCATCGCGAGCGACGCCCGCAGCCCGGACGGAACCTGGGTGAGCAGCGCGGTCAACGCCGTCCGGACCTCCTCCGAGGCGTCCTCCAGGCCGACCACCGCGGCGGTCTCCAGGGTGACCTGGGCGAGTTGCGCCATCAGCGGTACGTCCGGCGCCTGGTCGGCCAGCCAGCGCACCACGGTGCCCAGTTCGGCGGTCAGCGGCTCGGGCAGCTTGACCGGGCGTAGTTCGTCCTCGTCCAGGTCGCCCCAGTCGTCCGGGGTGTCCCAGTCGCCGTCGATCGGCGCGGGCGGGATCAGGACGGGCGCCGGTGCGGGGGTGGGTTCCGGCTCGGGCTCCAGCTCGGTCGGGGTCGGTTCCGGTCGCGGTTCGAGCGTCGAGGCCGAGGCGAGTGCCGGTACCGGCTCGCTCGCGGCGGTCTCGGGTGGGTCGAACATCGCGTCCACGTCCACCGATTCGTCGTCCTCGGGCAGCAGCCCGAGCACCTCCTCGAACAGCCGGGCCACCAACGGGCGCACCGTCGAGGTACCGATCTGGGTCCAGTCGCCGACCTCGCGCACGGTGGTGGTGAGCAGGTCCGCCCAGTCCGGTGTACGCACCATCACGTTCGTCCGGGCGCCGTCGGGCCACTGGGACAGGCGGAAGCCGTTGCGGGCCAGCCACGCCCCCGGCAACAGGTCGCCCAGGCGCAGGTGTCGAAGCTCGGTGTAGGCCAGATCGGCCAGGCGCCCCGGCAACTCGTCCCGACCGAAGGTGTTCGCGGCCCGGACCACGGGCACGCTCATCCACCACGCTGCGGGCAGGTCCTCGTGTTCGAGGTAGTCCGCGACGAGTTCGGGCGCGACGAAGCGCAGGGCCGGTACGAAATCGGCCAGAGTGGCCTGGAGCCGGGGCTGCATGCAGGTCCTCCGTGACGCGGTCGGTACCCCCGACGTTAGCGGCCGGGTGGCGAGCGGGCACCGGGGTGTCCCGGGCCGTTGCCATCTGCTTGCGGGACGAAGCGGCGGATCGGTTGGTTCCCCGAGCCCCGTCTCGGGCCGTGCGATCCGGGTCACGCGGCGGTCCCGGCGCGCTGCCCGGAGCGGCTTTCGTCGGAGATCGCTACCCCGCCGAGCAGGGCGGGAACCGTGTCCAGGGCGCCCGACGGCGCCTTCGCCGGGGACGCGCGCCGATCGAGCGCCGGTCACGCGTCCATCGCCGGCCCGCGCCACGTTTCACGAGGGGGAAAGAAGTCGATCTCACCAACAGTGGAGACAAGGACGGCTAGCTTGGACAAAGGTCGCCGATGCCACCGGCCGCCTCGTTCGGGCCATCAGGGGAGAGCAGGGGGAGACGTGGGGGAAACCGCATCAACGCCGCGATCCGGGGAGGCTTCGGCCGGTCCGCTGCTCCTGTCGTTGCGGTTGACGGCGACCGTGGAGGCGATCCCACGAGCCCGGCACGCGCTGCGTCGGGTGCTCGACGAGCGAGCTCCCGATGCGCCCGGGGACACCCTCGAACTGCTCCTGTCGGAGCTGGTCACCAATGCGGTCAAACACTCGACGCGAGGTCGTACGGTCGCGGTGGCGGTGCTGCGGAGGGAGAACTCGATTCGGATCGCGGTCGTGGACCACGACGCGGCGCTTCCGGAGCCGGGGGGTGCGGTGGACCTGCTGGACGAGCATGGGCGTGGGTTGTTGTTGGTGGAGGCGATGGCGGAGGAGTGGGGGAGTTACCCGGTGCCGGATGGGAAGGTGGTCTGGTGCGATGTGAAGACCGTGGCTTGAACTCGGGCGCGGAGCGCGGGAGTTCTGGGCTGCGGTGATTGGCCTCATGCGCCGGCCGGGCTGGGTGGCCTCATGCGCCGGCCGGGCTGGTTCGCCTCATGCGCCGGCGGGGCTGATTTGGCCTCAAGCGCCGGCGGGGCTGGTTCGCCTCGTGTGCCGGCTGGGTTGGTTTGCTTTGGGGCGGCGGGATGGGGACTTGTGGGTTGGGTGGGGTTAGAGGGGGGTGGTGAAGGTGTTGCATTTGGTGGGGTCGGCTGTGGTGTAGCCCTGGTGGAACCATTTTTGGCGTTGGGCTGCGGAGCCGTGGGTCCAGGTTTCGGGGGTTACCCGGCCCTGGAATTGTTGTTGGATGCGGTCGTCGCCGACGGCGGCTGCGGCGTCGAGGCCGTCGGCGATGTCCTGGTCGGTGAGGCTGGTGATCAGGGGGCGGCCGTTGCTCTGTGGAGTCGTGGTGGCGTGGCGGGCCCAGACGCCCGCGTAGCAGTCGGCCTGGAGTTCGAGGCGGACCGAGCCGCCCTGCGGGCCCTGGCGGTCGTTGCCGACCTTGGCCATTTGGCCGGTCAGGTCCTGGATGTGGTGGCCGTACTCGTGGGCGAGTACGTATGCCTCGGCGAAGGGGCCGCCCCTGGCGCCGAACCTGCCGCGCAGGTCGTCGAAGAAGCCCAGGTCGATGTAGACCCTGCGATCGCCCGGGCAGTAGAAGGGGCCCACCGCCGAGGTCGCCCCGCCGCACGCGGTCGAGGTGCTGCCGGTGAAGAATCGGGTGGGCGCGGGTCGGTAGGCGGCGCCTTGGCGCCGGTATTCGTCGGTCCAGTACGTCTGCACGCTGTTGACCACCCCGACGATCCGACAGTCGTCGCGTGCGTTGGCGTCCGTGCCCTTGCGGCACGAGTCCTCGAGCGCGCGGTTGTCCGCCGGTGCGGAGCCGCCGCCGCCGTCGTCGCTCAGGCCGAGCCGGTCCGGGCTCAGGCCGAAGATCAGGCCGAGCACCACCACGATCAGCCCCGCCGCGCCGCCGCCCACCGCGACGCCGGGTCGGCGCGGCCCGCCGCCGCGCGCACCGCGGCGGTCCTCGATCTGCGACGTGTCGAGATCCGCGTCGTCGTCGAACTGCATCGGGGCACCGCCTGCGTAGAAGAGGAGGGGGATCAGGGGTGACGGATATCCCTTTTTCAGGTATTTATCGCCCGCGTCGCTCCACTGCCCGCAAGACGCCCGGGAATCCGGTGTGGGCGCTCCCGTAGACTCGGGTGCATGGTCGGTTTCTCTGGATATCCCCGCGAGCGGCCTTAGCGCGGTGTGGCTTCCCCTGCGAGCCCCGCACGACCGTCCGTCTTCGTCAGTCCCCGACCGGGAGTCCAGTCCTTCATGATCAACGCAACCAACGTCGAACTGCGGGCCGGCGCCCGCATCCTGCTCGAACCGGCCTCCTTCCGGGTCGCGGCCGGCGACCGGATCGGCCTGGTCGGCCGCAACGGCGCCGGCAAGACCACCCTGACCAAGACGCTCGCCGGGGAGACCCAGCCGGCGTCCGGCACCATCACCAGCAGCGGCGAGGTCGGCTACCTCCCGCAGGACCCGCGCACCGGCGACCTGGACGTGCTCGCCCGGGATCGGATCCTGTCCGCGCGCGGCCTGGACGTGGCGCTGACCGGGATGCGCGAGGCCGAGGGCCTGATGGCCAGCGCCAGCGGCGAGACCGCCGCGAAGGCGATGCGCAAGTACTCGCGGCTGGAGACCGAGTTCCTGACCAAGGGCGGCTACGCGGCCGAGGCCGAGGCGGCCACCATCGCGGCCAGCCTGGGGTTGCCGGACCGGATCCTGGGCCAGGAACTGCACACCCTCTCCGGTGGCCAGCGGCGCCGGGTCGAGCTGGCCCGGATCCTGTTCTCGGACGCCGACACGTTGCTCCTGGACGAGCCCACCAACCACCTCGACGCCGACTCGATCGGCTGGCTGCGCGAGTTCCTCAAGACCTACAAGGGCGGCTTCATCGTGATCAGTCACGATGTCGGCCTGATGGAGGCGTGCGTCAACAAGGTGTTCTACCTGGACGCCAACCGCACCACCATCGACATCTACAACGTCGGCTGGAACGCCTACAAGCTCCAGCGCGAGACCGACGAGCGCCGGCGCAAGCGCGAGCGGGCCAACGCGGAGAAGAAGGCCGACCAGCTCTTCACCCAGGCCGACAAGATGCGAGCCAAGGCGACCAAGACGGTGGCCGCGCAGAACATGGCCCGGCGCGCCGAGAAGCTGCTCTCCGGGCTGGAGAGCGAGCGCAGGTCGGACAAGGTCGCCAAGCTGCGCTTCCCCAAGCCGGCACCCTGCGGGAAGACCCCGCTGATGGCGACCGGCCTGTCCAAGTCGTACGGCTCGCTGGAGATCTTCACCGACGTCGACCTCGCCATCGACAAGGGTTCGCGGGTGGTCATCCTGGGCCTCAACGGCGCAGGCAAGACCACGCTGCTCCGGCTGCTGGGCGGTGTCGAGAATCCGGACACCGGCAAGATCGAACCCGGCCACGGGCTCCAACTCGGTTACTACGCACAGGAACACGAGACGCTCGACCCGGAGCGCACGGTCCTGGAGAACATGCGCTCGTCCTCGCCCGACCTCGACCTGGTCGAGGTGCGCAAGGTGCTGGGTTCGTTCCTGTTCTCCGGCGACGACGTGGACAAGCCGGCCGGGGTGCTCTCCGGCGGTGAGAAGACCCGGCTGGCCCTCGCGACGCTCGTGGTCTCCAAGGCCAACGTGTTGCTCCTGGACGAGCCCACCAACAACCTCGACCCGGCCAGCCGCGCCGAGGTGCTGGACGCGCTGCGCACCTACGAGGGCGCCGTCGTCCTGGTCACCCACGACGAGGGTGCGGTCGAGGCGCTCCAGCCGGAGCGGATCATCCTGCTTCCGGACGGCGTCGAGGACCTGTGGAACGAGGATTACGCGGACCTGGTCGCGCTCGCCTGATCCACCCGGGCGCCCGCGCCCGGACCCCCGGAACCACCGACACCCCGTCGGGTTGCCGTCATCGGCAACCCGACGGGGTGATCGCTTTCGTCCCCTCGACAGGTTTTCGCCACGAAACCCTCACAAAGGGAAGCCGTCGTTCCGGTCCTGGGGTGACGTCGCTCACCGGCCTCGACGGCGACGCAGAGCAAGGTCGCGAATCTCATGGGTGACCAGCGTCTTTGTCGGCGGACACAGGATTCGGTCAAGCATTCGGCACGGGAAGGCGCGATTCCGCTCGGGTGATCTTTGTGTGCAAGAGGCCACGCGCCGCGATGATCAAGCCTTCGGGCCTGGTGGAATCACTGGCCATGCCATGCCCCAGGGGTGATCATGGGATTCCAGAGCGCACTTCCTATGAGGAGGCACGTGTGGCCGAGACTCTGAAGAAGGGCAGCCGGGTGACCGGTGCCGCGCGCGAGCAGCTCGCGGCAGACCTCAAGAAGAAGTACGACTCCGGTGCCAGCATCCGCGCGCTTGCGGAGGAGACGGGCCGTTCCTACGGCTTCGTGCACCGGATGCTCAGCGAGTCCGGGGTGACCCTCCGAGGCAGGGGTGGGGCAACGCGGGGCAAGGCCAAGACCGCCGCGTCGTCCTCGGCCTGAGGTCGAGTTCCGGAGGATCGGATTCACCGTACCGTCCGTCGAACGACCATGTGACCGACCGGTAACGTCGGGCGCGTGGTCGTTCGACGGAAGCGACCCGAACACGGGAGGGACCGTGGACGTGGTGGCGAATCAGCTCGACAGTACGAACAGCAACGGCGGCACGGACAACAACGGCGGCGGGGTCGGCGATGCCGATCACGCGGCACGGCAGGGCCTTTCGGTCGTGATCGAAGGTTCGCTCGCGGTGGTGACCCTCACCAACCCCGATCGGCGCAACGCGCAGACTCCCGCGCTCTGGCGCGCGCTCGCCGCAGTCGGTCGCGACCTGCCCGGTGACGTCCGGGCCGTGTTGTTGCGCGCGGAGGGTACGTCCTTCTCCGCGGGCCTGGATCGGCGGATGTTCCCCGGTGGAGGGGGCATCGCGGGGGAATCGGATCTCGTCACCTTGGCTGGGGCGAGCGACGACGAACTCGACGCGACCATCGCCTCGTTCCAGGAGGCGTTCACGTGGTGGCGGCGCCCCGATCTGATCACCGTGGCCGCTGTGCAGGGGCATGCGGTGGGCGCGGGCTTCCAGTTGGCGCTGGCCTGCGATCTGCGGGTGTGTGCCGACGACGCGCGGTTCTCGATGCGTGAGACCGCGCTCGGTCTGGTCCCGGACCTGGCCGGGACCAAGCCGTTGGTCGACCTCGTCGGCTATGCCCGCGCCCTGGAGATCTGTGTCACCGGGCGCTGGGTCGGTGCCGCGGAGGCGGTGTCGACGGGAATGGCCACCCTCGCCGTGCCCGGCGAGGAACTCGACGGCGCCGCACGCGACCTGGTGGCCGCGCTGCTGGCCGCGCCGCGCGACGCGGTGATCGAGACGAAGGCCCTGCTCGCGGGCGCTTCGACGCGTACCTACGACGAGCAGCGTGCCGCCGAACGCGCGGCCCAGGCCCGCCGGCTGCGCGACCTCGCCGGGACCGGCGAATAGCGAGACCCGCGTCACACGTCGAGCCGCCGTCCGCGCTCGAAAGCCGGATCGCACCCGGGACTAAGCAGGCCCATGCCGGCGTTCCTGTACACGAAGTGCTGAGGTTGACTCAGGATTTTGTTGTGATCATTCGATACGTACGGGATGTACGGGGAACGAGGCGGGATGAGTGGCGGCGGCCCGATGGGCATGAATCTGCGGTCCTACACGCGGGACGCGTCGGTGGTCGAGCGCAGGCTCGCGCCCGGCACGGTTCGGCGGGTGGGCGAGTTCGCGCGACCTTTCGCGCGGCAGATCACCGCGTATCTGGTCCTGGTCGTGATCGGCGCGGTGTTGACCATCGTGCCGCCGCTGCTCGCGCAGCGGATCGTGGACGACGGGGTGCTCAAGGGCGACGGTCACCTGGTGACCGTGCTCGCGATGGTGGTGGCGGGCATCGCGCTGCTCGCCGCCGGGTTCGGCCTGGCCGAGCGGTGGTATTCGGCGCGGATCGGCGAGGGGTCGATCTACGAGCTGCGCAGTCGGGTGTTCGCGCATGTACAGCGGCAGCCGATCGCGTTCTTCACCAGGACCCAGACCGGCGCGCTGATCTCGCGGCTGAACAACGACGTGTTGTCCGCGCAGCGCGCGTTCACCTCGACGCTGGCCGGTGTGGTGTCCAACCTGGTGAGCCTGGTGCTGGTGGCGGGCACGATGTTCTACCTGGCCTGGCAGATCACCCTGATCTCGCTGGTCCTGCTCCCGCTGTTCCTGCTGCCGGCCAAGTGGATCGGGCGTCGGTTGCAGACCATGACGCGCGAGCAGATGCAGTTGAACGCCGAGATGTCGACCGTGATGACCGAGCGGTTCAACGTCTCCGGCGCGATGCTGGCCAAGATCTTCGGTCGGCCCGACGAGGAGGACGCGCTGTTCTCCGGGCGGGCCGCCCGGGTGCGCGACATCGGCATCCGGATCGCGTTGGTGAACCGGGTGTTCGCCACCGCGCTGACCCTGGTCGCCTCGCTGGCGACCGCGCTGGTGTACCTGATCGGCGGGCATCTGGCGGTGGACGGGCGGCTGACGGTGGGCACGTTGGTCGCGCTGACGGTGTTGCTGGGGCGGCTGTACGGGCCGCTGACCGCGCTGGCGAACGTGCGGGTGGACGTGATGACCGCGTTGGTCAGCTTCGAGCGGGTCTTCGAGGTGTTCGACCTGCCCGCGATGATCGCCGACAAGCCGGACGCCCGGCCGCTGCCGGCGGATGCGGCCACGGTCGAGTTCGACGGCGTCGGGTTCGCCTACCCCGGCGCGGACCAGGTCTCGTTGGCCTCGCTGGAGAGCGTCGCGGTACTCGATCGGCGACGCTCCGAACCGGTGTTGCACGACGTGTCCTTCCGGGCCGAGCCCGGCCAGGTGGTGGCCCTGGTGGGGCCCTCGGGCGCGGGCAAGACCACGATCACCTCGCTGGTCGGCCGGCTCTACGACGCGACCGAGGGGTCGGTGCGGATCGGTGGCCACGACGTGCGCGACGTCACGCTGGACTCGCTGCGCGACGCGGTCGGCGTGGTCACCCAGGACTCGCACATGTTCCACGACACGATCCGCGGCAACCTGCTCTACGCCAGGCCGGACGCGAGCGAGGAGCAACTGTGGGCGGCGCTGCGCGGGGCGAACATCGGTGAGCTGGTGGCCGAGTTGCCGGACCGGCTGGACACCGTGGTCGGCGAACGCGGACACCGGTTGTCCGGCGGCGAGAAGCAGCGGCTGGCGATCGCCCGACTGTTGCTCAAGTCACCGCGGGTGGTGGTGCTCGACGAGGCGACCGCGCACCTGGACTCCGAGTCCGAGGCGGCGGTGCAGCAGGCGCTGGCCACCGCGCTCGAGGGCCGCACCGCGCTGGTGATCGCGCACCGGTTGTCCACCGTGCGCGACGCCGACCTGATCCTGGTGGTCGACGGCGGCGGCATCGTGGAACGCGGCACGCACGCCGAGTTGCTCGTCCGGAACGGACTGTACGCGGACCTGTACCACCGTCAGTTCCGGGACCGGGAGGTGGCGCCGGACGAATCCGAGGCGCTGGCCATCTGAGCGCGCGTCGGCCGACCGCAGCCCCGACCGGCGGGTAGTGTGTTGATATTCCAGGTGGTTGGCAAGAGGGGCTTCTACGTGCGTGTTCTCGTCGCCGGTGGCGGCATAGGTGGACTGGCTGTGGCACTGAGCCTGTACGACGCGGGCATCACCGAAGTGACGGTGATCGACGCGGCACTGAGAATCCGGCCCCTCGGGCTGGGGATCAGCCTCCTGCCCCACGCGGTGCGCGAACTCGCCGAACTCGACCTCTACCACCCGATCGCCAACCTGGGTGTGCCGCTGTCCGGCGTGGCCTATCCCGACCGGGCGGCCGAGCGCGTGGTGCTCGCGCCGCGCGGCCAGCGGGCCGGCTTCCTGTGGCCGCATCTGTCGGTGCACCGCGGCGAGTTGCAGGTCGCCCTGCTGCGCGCGGTCTACCAGCGACTGGGGCGCTCGGCGGTGCGCACGGGCTCGCGGCTGACCGGGTTCGACCAGGACGACGACGGCGTGACCGCGTACTTCGTCGACGGCGCGGAGCGGCCCTGGCAGGAGCGGGCCGACGTGCTGATCGGGGCGGACGGGATCAACTCGGCGACCCGCGCGACGCTGTTGCCGCAGGAGGGCTCCCCGGTCGCGCAGCCGCGCATCCTGATGCGTGGCACCACCCGCTGTGCGCCGTTCGCCGACGGGCACACGATGATCATGACCGCCCACGGCGAGGCGCGCTTCATGGCGCACCCGATCAAGCCGATCGACCCCCGGGACGGGACCACGCTCACCAACTGGCTCGCGGAGCTGCCCGATCGGCAATCGGCCGGCGAGCTCGGCGACACCGGCTGGAACGGGCCCGCGGACCTGCGCCGGCTCACCCGGGTCTTCCGCGGCTGGAGCATCGCCGGCGCGGACGTCGGCGCGATGGTCAGGACGCCGACCGAAGCCTCGGGCTATCCCTTGGTGACCCGACCGCCGCTGGACCAGTGGTCGTTCGGCCGGGTCACCCTGCTCGGCGACGCGGCCCACCCGATGTACCCCTACGTGCTCGGCGGCGCGTCCGAGTCGATCGTCGACGCGCGGGTGCTGGCCCGCTCGTTGGTCTCGTACCGGGATCCGGTCGAAGCCCTGGAGGTGTACGAGCGGGCCCGGTTGCCCCTGAACAAGTGGCTGCAACTGATCGGCCACGGACGGGTGCCCAGGGCCGCCGACGCGACCGGCCCGCTGACCGCCACCGAGGAGATCGGCGGCATCATCGGGGCCTACGGCCACCTGCCCGGACACGATCCGGCCGGCCTGAACGAGCGGCCCTCGTACAGCCTCGCGCCCGCCTGAGCCCGACCCCGGCGCGGGCGCCGGCGAGCGGGCCGCTCACACCCCGGCGTCGGTGACCAGGATGTGCACGACCACCCGCTGCTGCCCGGTCTGCCGGCGCACCTCGGCGGTGACCGCCGCGCGCACCTCGCGGGCCACGTCCAGCACCCGATGGTCCGCCGCCGCGCGAAACTGCACGTCCACGTGCAGGATTCCGTCGAGCACGCGCGTGGTCACCCCGGGGACCCGGCGCTGGATCAGGCCGCCCGAGACCTGGGCGACCGCGTCCAGCAGGCCCGGTTGCAGGTCCACCACGCCCGGCACGGTCAGCGCCGCGCTGCCGGCGGTGGTCCGGGCCAGGATGGACATCTCGCGCGAGATGCGCGTCGCGGGCTGCCTCATCGGTTCGCCTCCCGGTCCCCGGCGGCCGACTCCAGGCCCACCACGTCCACGTCCACCTTCGCCACTTCCAACCCCAGTCGTTCGCTCGCGGCCCGGCGCACCCGCTCGCGCAGCCGATCGGCCAGCGCGTGGATCGGCTCGCCGTAGGGCACGCCGACCGACAACCGCACGGTGACCGGTCCCGGCACCGCCGCGCCCGCCCGGTTCTCGTACGGCCGGATCCGGCAACTGCGGGCCTGCACACCGGGTTCGGCGTCCACCGCCGCGCGCAGCGTACGCGCCGCCGCGCTCTCGGTCAGCGTCAACTGCTCGTCCGGCTCGCCCAGCGGCAGCAGCCGGCCGGTGTGCAACTCGGCCCGGACCAGGCGCATCACCCGCACGCCCAGGTCGTCCGGTACCGGGACCGGCAACTCGGCCCATTCGCGGGTGACCTGGTCGAGCACCGAGTGGTCGCGCAGCAGCGCCTGGCATTCGGGACACGAGCGCTCGTGCTCGTCCGACCCGCCCGCGGCGGCGTGTTCGAGCACCGCCTCGGGATCTCGCCCGCACGGCAGCAGGTTCGGATCCGGCTCGGCGTCCGCCGACCCGGCCGGTGTCCGGTCGTGCCGGGTCGTCGCGAGCAGTTCCGCCGCGGACGGCAGCCGCAGTGCCTCGGGCACGTCGCCCGCCTCGTTCGTCACGTCCACGGCCGCATCGCCTCCGCCAGGGTCTGTCGTGCTCGGAAGATCCTGCCTCGGACCGCGTTCGCCCCGATGCCCACGGCCGCCGCGATCTCGTCGTAGCTCTGCCCGTGCAACTCGCGCAGAACCCAACAGGCGCGCTGCTCCTCGGTGAGCGTGGTCATCGCCTCCTGAAGCGCCTTGAGCGCCGCCGACCCCTCCGCCCGTCGCTCCGGATTGTCCGCCATCTGCTCTATCGCCCGATCCGGCACCTGGTCCAGGCCGACCGTGGGCCGTCTGGTCCGGGCGATGTTCAACGCGCGGTTGGTGACGATGCGATACATCCAGGTCAGGAACGACGATTCGGCACGGAACCCGGGCAGGCGACGCCAAGCGCTGATGAACGCCTCCTGGACCGCGTCCTCCGCGTCCGTGGGGCGTCCCAGGATGCGCAACGCGAGCGTGTACAGGGAACGACCGTGCCGACGCATCAGCACCTCGAATGCCTCGGCGTCGCCCTCTTGAGCCCGCACCACCAGGGTGCCCTCGTCGAGCTCGGCCTCGTCGGCCATCGGCTTCCCTCCTCGTCCCAACCCGGCGACGGTACTGCGCGCGAGGGCACAACACGAGAACCGCCACCCCACGGCGAGGCGCGGGTCCGGATGCGGCCCGGGAACCGCCCGGCGGGATAGCGTCGGATTCCGCGAAACATCCTCCGAACGACGCGTGACGTTCGCCCGGTGTGTGTGTCGTACAGGTGTGGTGAACCCGGCAAGGGGCACCGATGACAGGCGGGACCGAGTGGGGTTCCGGTCGCATGGTTCGGGCAGTCGAGGAAGGAAGTGCGCCGATGGCGGACACAACGACCCAGAGCAAGACCGGCACGCAGGCGCTCCAGAAGGACGAGGAGCGTTCGCCGGCGGGCGGGGCTCGTTCCACGGAGGTCGTCAGGCTGGCCACCGAGAAGGGCCGCACGTCCATCGCGGACGGCGTGGTCGCCAAGATCGCGGGCATCGCCGCCCGGGAGATCCCGGGCGTGTACGCGCTCGGTGGGGGCGCCGCCCGAGCGTTCGGCGCGGTGCGTCAGCGCATCCCGGGGGGCAAGCCCAACGTCGCGCAGGGTGTCAGCGTCGAGGTGGGCGAGCGGCAGTGTGCCGTGGATCTCAACATCGTGGTGGATTACGGCGTGCCCATCGCCGAATTGGCGCAAGCGGTCCGAGAGAATGTGATCGACTCCGTCGAGCGGATGACCGCGCTCGAAGTGGTCGAGGTCAACATCGCGGTGGACGACATCCACATCGAGTACGACGGAGACGACTCCAAGGAGCGCCAGCTTCAGTGACGGTCGGGCCCGGCGACGACGCGCGGCGACAACTGCTGCGCGAGTACCGGGAATTCATCCGCGCGAGTCATCCCGACCGGGGGGGTGACCCGGAGGAATTCGTCGCCGGGCTGGAGCGGTTCAGAGCGCTGATCGACGCGGCCGGGCCACCGGCGCCGGTTCGCTCGGGGGCCGCGGCGGAGACCACGGTCTACCGCCGCGGCCGGTTGCCGGGGCGGCTCTGGCGGCAGTTGGCGGAGCGGCATCGACGGCGCAACAACCCGCGCGTCGAGTAGCGGGCGGGGTGCGAGGCGGCTCGGCGGAATCCGTACGGCCCTTCGGCACCCGACCCGACGGGCGTCGACGACAACCGTCGACAACAACCAATGGTCGGTTCAGTGAGGAGTCGTTCGCCAATGACTACACCCATGGTCGGCCTGCTGGTCGGCATGGCCCTCGGCCTGGCCGCCGCGCTCGGCGGGTTCGGGGCCTTTCTCCTGGTCGCCGCGCTCGGGGTGGTCGGTTTCCTGGTCGGCCGCTTCCTGGACGGCGACCTGGACCTCGGCGAGCTGTTCAGCTCGCGCAACCGGCGGCGCTGATGCGCGCGGTACCGGCGGAGGGCCTGGCGCCGGCCGCGCATCGCGGAGTGTTGCAGATCGGCGGGCGCGTGGTGGAGAAGATCGCCGCCCGTGCCGCGCGCGCGGCCACCACCGAGGCCGCGCCGGACACCGTGCTGCGCGCCCCGCGGGCGGGCGCCACCATGCACCACGACCACGCGACGGTCAACCTCGACGTGGACGTGCCCTATCCCGGGCCGGTGGTCGAGATCGCTCGGACCATTCGGCAACGGGTGCGCGCCGACGTGGAATACCTGACCGGCATGCCGGTGGTCCGGGTGGACGTGACGGTCGGCCGGTTGACCCGTGGGGGGCACGGCAAGAGGAGAGTGGAGTGAGCCTGGAGGCTGCGCCGGAGGCGCCCTCGGGTGCCTCGCCGGCCGAGACGTCGGCGGGTACGACCGACGACTGGGGTGACGGCGCGAAGGTACGCCGAGCCTGGTCGCCGCGCGGCTTTCCGGCCGGGCTGGTCGCGCTGCTCGTGGGCGGGGTCGCGGGCACCGCGCTGTACATCGGGGTGACGGCCCGGATCGACCGGGCCCCGCGCTGGTCCCGCGACCTGCTGGAGCGCGCCCAGACGCACGTGTGGCGGGACGACGCGACCATCATCGCCGGGCTGATCGCCGCGGTGCTGGGGCTGTGGCTGATCCTGCTCGCGCTCACCCCGGGCCGGCGCAGTCTGCTGCGGCTGCGCTCGCCGGGCGACGCGATGACCGTCTACATGACCAGGCGCACCGCCGCCTCGTTCCTGCGGCACACCGCGCTGGCCTCCTCGGGCGTGTTGGACGCGCGGGTGCGGATGGGTCGACGCAAGGCGGTGCTGCGGGTGGACTACCACTTCCGCGATCCGGACGATCTGCACGACGAGTTGATCGAACGGCTGGAGGAACGCGCCAACGCGCTCACGCTGGCCCGGGTGCCGCGGGTGGATCTGCGCCTGCAGCCGGTGAGCGGGAGGTGAGGCGGGCATGCGTACGGTGACCAACCGGATCCTGCTCTTCCTGGTCGGGCTGGGCCTGATCGGCGGCGGGCTCGGGCTCGCCGCGCGCGGCCGGGGCTGGTATCCCGATCTGGTGCACACGGCGGACAAGCCGTTCATCACCACCAGTCAGGCCGAGCGGCTGACCGACCACGGCTGGTGGTGGTGGGTCGCCTTCGGTGCGCCGGGACTGCTCCTGCTGCTCGCGTTGTGGTGGCTGATCGCCCAGTTCGGCCGGCGGCCGGTGCGGTCGCTCCGGGTGCGCGACACCACGGCCGGGGCCGGCGACGGCCCGTCGGGGCTGGGCACCGGCTTCGGCATGGTGGGCGACGAGGCGGACACCCTGACGGTGACCGGGAACGCGCTCGCCGACGCGATCGAGGACGACCTGTCCTACGTGGACGGCATCGAACACATCTCGGCGCACCTGGTCCGCCGTCGGCACGGCCCGACGCTGCGGGTCCTGGTCCGGGCCGAACCGGGCGCGGAACCACGCGCGTTGCTGAGCGCGGTGCGCGATCGGGTGTTGCCCAACGCGCGCGAGGCGGTGGGCCTGTCCACGCTGCCCACGGTGCTGACCCTGCGGACCAGCCGGGGCCTGCCCAAGCGGCATCTGGACTAGGACGTGCTCGTGGGCCCGGGACGGGTGTCCCGGGCCCTTTCGGGTTCAGCTTCCGGGCCCACGTCGGGTCACAGCGAGCGGGTCAGGCCGCCGTCGACCGGGATCATCACGCCGCTCAGGTAGGACGCGGCCGGGGACAGGGTGAACGCGGCCACCCGGCCGAATTCCTCCGGAGTGCCGTAGCGGGCCAGCGGGATGGACTGGGCGTGCCGGGTCCGGCTCGCCTCCGCGTCGCCGCTCAGGCCGTCCAACTCGCGCACCCGGTCGGTGTCGATCCGGCCGGGCAGCAGCCCGAACACCCGGATGCCGCGCGGGCCCAGCTCGTCGGCCAGCGTCTTGGCCACCATCGCCAGGCCCGGGCGCAGGCCGTTGGAGACGCCGAGCCCGGGGATCGGTTGGCGCACCGACGAGGACAACACGAAGCCGATCGAACCGCCGTTGCCCAGCGCCGAGGCGGTGGCCCGGGCGAGCCGGACCGCGCCCAGGAACACCGACTCGAACGCGTCCCGCCACTGGTCGTCCTCGATCGCGGTGATCGCCCCGGCGGGCGGGCCGCCGACGCTCACCAACGCCCCGTCGAGCCGCTCGAATCGGGCCAGCGCCGCGGCGACCAGCCGTTCGGCGGTACCGCTCTCGCCGTTGTCGGCGGCGATCCCCAGCGCCTGTTCGGGGCCGCCCAGTTCGGCGACGGCCTCCGCCGCGCGTTTTTCGTCCCGTCCGGTGACCACCACTCGGGCGCCGTCGTCCACCAGCGCGCGGGCGGTGGCGAGGCCGAGGCCGCGGGTGCCGCCGGTGACCAGATATACGCGATCGCGCAGTCCTAGATCCATGCCCCCATCCTGCCCGCTGTCGGCCCCCACGCGGGGTAATTGACCGGTCATCAGGTCGGCCGGTCGTTACCCTCGGGGGCATGACCGAGCAGATCGATGTGGTGCGGGAGTGGATCCGGGCGGCCGACGACGGGGTGACCGTGCTCACCGGCGCGGGCATCTCCACCGACTCCGGCATTCCCGACTATCGGGGCCCGCAGGGCGTGTGGACCAAGGACCCGGACGCGGAGAAGCTGGTCACCTACGGCTACTACATGGGCGACGAGGACATCCGCCGCCGTTCGTGGTTGTTGCGCCGGGACAACCCCGCGCGCCTGGCCGGGCCCAACGCGGGTCACGCCGCGCTGGTGGCGCTGGAACGGGCCGGTCGGCTCAACGCGTTGATCACCCAGAACGTGGACGGCCTGCATCTGCGGGCGGGCACCGGCCCGGAGAAGATCATCGAGCTGCACGGCACCATGTTCTACGTGGTGTGTACCGACTGCGACGCGCGCACGACCCTGGACACGGCCCTGGAGCGGGTGGCGATGGGCGAGGACGACCCGCGCTGCGTGCGGTGCGGCGGGATCCAGAAGACCGCGACGATCATGTTCGGCCAGGGGCTGGACCACGGGGTGCTGGAGCGGGCCGCGATCGCCGCGCAGATCGGCGACGTGTTCCTCGCCATCGGCACCACGCTCCAGGTCGAGCCCGCCGCGTCGCTGTGTCGGGTGGCCCGGGAGGCGGGCGCCAAGCTGGTGATCGTCAACGCGGGGGAGACGCCCTACGACCGGGTCGCCGACGCGGTGATCCGCGAGCCGATCGGCGACGTGCTCCCGGAGTTGGTCAAGGGGTTGTGACCGCGCTCGCGGCCCGGGGCGCCGCCGGTCAGACCTTGGCCGGTTGTTCCTCGGGCGAGGCGGCCGAGGTGTCCTCGTCCAGCGCGGCCAGTTCGCTCTCCAGCTCCTTGGCCTCGCTGCGCACCAGCTTGACCAGCATCGCCACCAGGGCGAACGCGAAGATCCACCACTGGACCGCGTAGGCCAGGTGCGGGCCCAGGTCCTCGTCGTCCGGTTCCGGGATCAGCGCCGGCGCTTTCGCGGCCATCGGGGTCTGCTCGGTGAGTTCGACATAGCCGCCGAGGATCGGGTGCGGCAGCTTCGCGGCCAGTTCGAAGCCGGAGATCCGCATCACCAGGCCGTCGGGCAGCGCCAGATCGCGGATGCCGGAGTCCTTGCGGGTCTCGTCCGGACGCAGCCGACCGGTCACCGTGACCTGACCGGTCGGCGCCGGCGGCACCTCGGGTCGGTCGGTGGCGGTGGCCGGGTTCTTCACCCAGCCGCGATCGACCAGGAGCGCCCGACCGTCGGCGGTGATCAGCGGGGTGACCACATAGAAACCGGGGACGCCGTCCTGCGAGCGGTTGCGGGCGAGCATCTCGTGCTCGGTGTCGTACCTGCCGGTCGCCGTGACCCGGCGCCACTGCAGATCGCCGGGCAACTTGCGGCCCACCGCGAGGAGCTCCTGTGCGGGCACCGGCTTGCGCTCGATGTTGGCGCTGATCAGGTCGTTGTGCGCGACCTTGTGCTCGTGCCGGTGGAACTGCCAGAAGCCGAGCTCGACCATGATCGGGACCAGCACGAGGACGAGCAGCGCCATCGCGATCCAGCGCGGGGTCAGCAGGAAGCGGTACACCCGAGCACGGTACCCCTCGGTGTGCCCGGTGCGTCCCGCCGGGTGCGTGCGGGCGGCCTCGGGCGCGGCGCGACGCGGTGTGCCGCGGGTCGCCGGGCGAGGCCGGCGCGCCCGGCCGGCGACCCGACGTCGGTGCCGGTGTCCCGCTTTCCAGGTCGGCAGCCGGCCGGTCGGTCCCGCCGATAGGCTTCCGGCACGCCGTCTCCCGGTTCATTGCCCGCGACTCCCGGTAGACCGGGTGCGGACGCGGCATTCGATTCACCCCGTGCGGGGAGTCGGCCGGCCTCGGGAGTCCCACAGCCTCGGGAGTCACACAACATGGAAGGTCCGTCGCGCGATCCGGTGCCCGGTCGACGCGGTACCGCCGGTCACTGGTTCGGGCTGATCGGGCTCGCCGCGCTCGCGTTCGTCTCGATCGGCTTGTTGTCCTGGATCCTCCCGCTCGTGGCCGGAGTTCGCACCCGCAGGCGCTGGGACTGGGTGGTCCTGACGGGGGTCGCGGTGAGTGTGGTCCTCGCCTTCGTGTGCCTGGCCGTGGGCAGCGAGACGGACGACGAGAAGGCCGCGCGCGAGGCGCTGGGCGGGCCCGAACCGCAGACGATCCTGGACGACGTCGGGACGATCATGCTGCTCGTGCTGATGGTCGCGGTGCCGATCTGGTGGTGCGTCAGGTCGGCCCGCTGGGCCAAGGCGATGGGCGGGCACCAGCCGCACCCGCAGGCCGGTTACGCGCCGTGGCAGCAGGGGCCCGTCGGGCCGCACCCGCGTCCGCACCCGCAGTCGATGCCCTACCGTCCGGCGCCGCCGCCGCAGGCCCCGCCCGGGTACCTCCGGCCCGCCCCGCCCGTCGGGCCCGCCGACTCGCGCGGGCCGGTCGCTCCGCCGCCCGCCGCCGGGCCGCCGCCCCTCGACGATCCCGCCGCGCGGGCCCGGGCCCGGTTGCAGGGCCTCAGCGAACGGCTGCGCGAGCAGGACGGCGGCAATCCCGGAGGACCTCGATGAGCATTCCCGGACGTGTGATCGCGGGCCGCTACGAACTGTCCGCGGCGATCGGTCGCGGCGGCATGGGGCAGGTCTGGAAGGCGTACGACCAGACCCTCCAGCGCCGGGTCGCGGTCAAGTTGCTGCGCACCGACCTGGTGGACACCGCCGGCGACCGCGGCGCGATGGAACGACGCTTCCTGCGCGAATGCCGGGTCACCGCGGGCATCGACCACCCGGGCCTGGTCACCGTGTTCGACGGCGGCGCCGACGAGGGCGAGCTGTATCTGGTGATGCAGCTCCTGGACGGCTGCGACCTGGCCGATCTGATCGCCGAGAACCAACCGGTGCCGTGGGAGTGGGCGGTCGCGGTGGCCGCGCAGATCTGTTCGGTGCTGGCCGCGGTGCACGCGGTGCCGGTGGTGCACCGCGACCTCAAGCCGCGCAACGTGATGGTCCGCCGGGACGGCACGGTCAAGGTACTCGACCTGGGTGTGGCCGCGGTGCTCGACCCGGAGTCGACCAAGCTGACCACGACCGGGGCGATGCCGGGCTCACCCGCGTACATGGCGCCCGAGCAGATGAACGGCATCGTCGAGCCGCGCACCGACCTGTACGCGCTCGGCTGCCTGCTCTACGAAATGCTGGCCGGACAGGCGCCGTTCGCCGGGCCGACGATGGCCTCGGTGATGCTCGGACACCTCAACGGCACCCCGGAGCCGCTCGGCGCCCGGCGCCCGGACATCCCCGCCGGGCTGGACCGGCTCGTGCTGCACCTGCTGGGCAAGCAGCCCGATCAGCGGCCCGCGAACGCGCAGGAGGTCTACCGACTGCTCGCGCCGCTGTTGCCGGTGGGCAGCGGCGACGCGCTGGCGCCGACCGCGCCGATGGACCCGACCCGCCCGCTGCGCTTCCCGGCCGCGCCGCAGCCGCTGCCGGGGCTGCCGGGGCCGGTACGCGCGGCGGTGCCCGACCGGCCGGCGGCGCCCTGGGCGATGAGTGCCGGCCCCGCGGCGTACCCGCCGCGCCCGGATCCGGACTGGGCCGCGGTGCCCTCCGCCGCGCCGCCCACGCCGGACGTGCGCAGCGCGCTGGACGAGGCCAATCGGCTGCTCGGCGAGGGCGCGTTGACCCAGGCCGTGGACGTGCTCGGCGCGGCCCTGCCGGTCGCCATCGCCCGGCACGGGGAACACGACCCGCTCGTCCTGGGGTTGCGTCAGGCACTCGCCGACACGTTGCTGGCGGACCGTCGGTTCCGGCGCGCGCTCCCGGAGTTGCAGTACCTCGCCGGGGTGTTCGCGGCCTCCGGCGGGCCGACCGACGCGGAGGCGATGGAGTACGGCCGACAGGTCGCGGCGTGCCTGGAGGAATTGGGCGAACTGCCCGCCGCGCTGGGGGAGTACCGGCGACTGCTGGACCTGCATCGACGAGTCCCGGACGCCGACGTGTACCAGGGGTTCGACCTGCGCGAGCGGATCGGGTTGTTGCTCGCCGCGCTGGGCGACCCGTACCAGTCCGAGAGCGTGCTGGTGCCGCTGCTGGCCGAGCAGGAGCACCGCCTGGGCCCGCAACACCCGCGGGTGTCCACGCTGCGCCAACACCTGGCCCGGATCCACGGGGTGACCGGCTTCCGCCGACGGTGACGCCCGGGCGGCCTGCGGGTGTCGGGCCGGGTGCCGGGCGGTGACGGGTACGGGTGATCGATGCCGACGTGGGCGAAGGCGCACATTTTCTGCCACTTGTCGTGCCTGTGCTCTTCCGCCCGGGGGTCGCCATGGGCGACCGTGGAGACATCGACGCGCACGAAGGGGGACGTGGCGATGGAACTGCCCGAGCTGTCCCTGCCCTGGTTCGTACTCGGTGTCGCCGGCGCGGTGTTGTCCCTGTCGCTGCCCTGGTTCCAGACCCGGACCCACCGCCGGGCCCGCGCGCTCGACTTCGACGAGTCGCGCTACGCCGGCACGCCCGACACCGTCTTCCGGGTCCCGATCACCCCGCTCAAGGTCTACGCGGAGCCGGTCGCGGTGCGCGCGGTCGGCCTGCCGCTCGGTGTCGCCGGCGCGGTGCTGTTCCTGGTGTTCGGCCTGTGGCCGTCCATGCTGACCTGGTCGGTGTGCGGCGCGGTGACCATCGTGCTCACGCCGGTGCGGCGGGCGTTGGGCCTGCGGGTGACCCACCGGATCGCCCGGGACGTGTCCTTTCGCAACGGGCCGCTGCGCGATCGGGACGGCACGGTGATCGCCGAGCAGACCTGGCCGCAGGTGGTGCGCACCTGGTACCGGCACGAGTATCGGGACCGGCCGCCGGGCGAGGACGACCTCTCGGTCGCGGTGCTCGGCAAGTTCTGGTGGCTGGCCGGTCATCTGCTGTGCTGGCCGGTGACGTTGCCGGGCACCCAGATCGTGCAGACCGCGATGTGCCAGAACCCGGCCTGGGCGCTGGGGCATGTGGGCGACGACGCGGGCGCGCCGTGGCTCGCGGATCTGGGCGAGGCCCGCACCCCCGGGCAGCGCGACCCGCACGGAAAGGCTCGGCAGACCGCCCCGGACGGGTGACGCCCGCACGGGTGACCACACCCCCCACCCGATCGTTGGGCCGGTGTGACGCGAAATGTCTCCATGATCCGGATCGCGGCGGCGTCCTTCGCCGGCACCTCGATCGAGTTCTACGATTTCTTCGTCTACGGCACGGCCGCGGCCCTGGTGCTCGGGCCGCTGTTCTTTCCCGGCTTCTCACCGATCGCGGGCACCCTCGCGGCATTCGCCACCTACGCGGTGGGCTTCGTCTCGCGGCCGTTGGGCTCGGTGTTGTTCGGTCGGTTGGGCGATCGGCGCGGGCGGCGTCCGGTCCTGGTCGGCTCGTTGTTGCTGACCGGCGTCGCGACCGTGCTGGTCGGGTTGTTGCCCACCTACGACCGGATCGGCCTGGCCGCGCCGATCCTGCTCGTGCTGCTGCGTTTTTGCCAGGGGCTGGGGGTCGGCGGCGAATGGGGCGGCGCGGTGTTGCTGGCGGCCGAGCACGCGCCGCCGGGACGCCGGGCGTTGTGGGGCAGCTTCCCGCAGGCGGGTCCCGCGATCGGGTTCCTGCTCGCCAACGGCATCATGCTGACCCTGTCGGGGGCGCTGACCGAGGCCCAGTTCCAGGCGTGGGGTTGGCGGGTGCCGTTCCTGTTCGCCGGCGTGCTCGCGGGCCTGGGGCTGCTGCTGCGCGCCTCGATCGAGGAGACCCCGGCGTTCGTCGAACTGGCCGCCGCGAACGAGTTGTCGGCGAGCCCCTTCACCGAGGTGGTGCGCGGGCACTGGCGGCTGATCCTGCTCGTCGCCGGGGCGCTGACCTGCGGCTACGTGGGCTTCTACCTGACCACGACGTGGTCGCTGCACTACGCCACCGACAGGCTGGCGGTCGGGCGCACCACGATGCTCGCGTGCATCATGGTCGCGGTGGTGGGCAAGGCCGCGGCCACGCCGTTGTTCGCGTTGCTGGGTGATCGGTACGGGCGCAAGCCGCTGTGCGTGGCGGGTTGTGCGGCGATGGGGTTGTGGGCGTTCCCGATGCTGGGGCTGCTGGCCACCGGTGAGCCGATGTGGATGACGCTGGCCTGCCTGGGCACGCTGATCGCCTTCATCACGATGTTCTCGGTGGTCGGCACGTACCTGTCGGAGTTGTTCGAACCGCGCGTGCGGTGCACCGGCGCGTCCACCGCGTACAACCTGGGCGGCGTCCTCGGGGGCGCGCTGACCCCGATCGTGGCCACCGAACTGGCCCGGGGCGACGGCACCCCGTGGAGCGTCGCGGCCTATCTCGCGGCGGCTTCGGTGCTCAGCGTGGCGTGCTTCTCGGCGCTGCCGGAGACCCGCGCGGTGCCGGCCTGGGAGGGACGACCGGCGACCGCCTGATGCGGAGGCGGCGGCGGCTTCCCGGTGCGCCGGCGATCCGCGCTGTCGGCGGTGATCGATCTTCCTTCGTCGGCCGTTGTGGGTCAGGCTGCGGCCATGGAATCCAGTGATGTCGAACAGGCCCGCGCACGGCACGTGCGGATCGCCGAGCGGCTGCTCGCGGCGGTGAGCGCGGGCGACCGGGGCGCCCAGGTGGCCTGCTACCACCCGGACGTGGTGCTCGAATTCCCCTACGCCGACCCGCCCGTGCGGATCGAGGGCCGGGACACGGTGGACGCCTATCTGAAGGTCGCGCTCGGCATCTTCGAGCTGCGCCTGACGGTGACCCGGGTCCACGACTGCGTGGACCCGGACACCGTGATCGTCGAGTTCACCGGCGAGGGGCGGGCCAGGCCCACCGACCGCGCCTACGCGAACACCTACATCGTGGTGCTGGCCTTCCGGGAGGGTCTGGTGGTCGGCCAGCGCGAGTTCTACAACCCGGTGCCGGCCGCCCGGGCCTTGACCGCGACGCCCGCCAACTGAGGCAGCTTCACCTCGGGGTCGCCGAGCCGGCCCTCGGGGCCCCACACGTCCACCGGGACCAGGCGGGCGGGCAACAGTTCCAGGCCGCCGAAGATGGCCAGGATGCCGTCGTGCGAACGGGCGTGCATCTTCTGCACGTTGGACGAGTACTCGCTGAGCGCACGATCCATTCCGGCCGGGCGCTCCTCGCTGCGGTGCGCGTGCGAGAGGGCCAGGTGGCTGCCGGGCACCGTCGCGTCCATGTACCGGCGCACCACGCCCGCCGGGTCCGCCTCGTCGGGGAGGAAGTGCAGCACCGACACGACCAGCACCCCGACCGGCTGGGAGAAGTCGATCAGCCTGCGCACCTCGGGCGAATCGATCACCTTGGCCGGGTCGGTCAGGTCGGCGCCCACGACCGTCGCGTTCGGGTTGTTCGCGAGCAGGGCCTGGCTGTGCGCGACCGCGACCGGGTCGTTGTCCACGTAGACCACCCGCGCGTCCGGATCGGCCTTGTGCGCGATCTCGTGCACGTTGCCCACCGTCGGGATGCCCGAGCCCAGGTCCAGGAACTGCCGGATGCCCAGATCCAGCAGGTGGTGCACGGCGCGGGTGAGGAACACCCGGTTCCCGCGCAGCACGTCGCGCAGCTCGGGCATCGCCTGGGTGACCAGTTCGGCGGCCTCGCGGTCGACCGCGAAGTTGTGCGCGCCGCCGAGTGCGTAGTCGTAGACGCGGGCCACGCTGGCGCGCGTGATGTCGATGTGCTCTGGAGCCCAGTCCGGTCGAGTCATGGCTCGGACTCTAAAGCGTGCGGACTCGATGCACCGGAAAAATCGCCCGCTCGACGGTTGGAAGCCCTGTGCAAGGCGTCACACCCGCACGGTTGGCCCGCCCGCCCGGACATCGCGGCGGTCCCGGCGTCGACCGGATCGAAACGATGGGTTCCGATCTCGGACGCCGGGATCGCCGCCGGGTGGCCGCGGTTACGGCTTGACGCTCAGCGCGCCCACGAACGCGGGGCACTTGTCCGCGCCGACCGGGATGTCCTCGGGCGCCAGCGGTGCCCACACCTGGTCGACCCGGGGGCCCACCCGCGCCGCGATCGGGGCCAGCGCCGCCAGGTCGAAGCCGTACAACTTCGCCGCGTTGCCGCCGACCATGGCCGCGACCTCGACCGGGTCGATGCCGTTGTAGGTCAGTTGCAACGCCTCGCGGCTGAACGGATGGCTGGCCTCCTTGTGCGGGTAGTCGCTGCCCCACATGATCCGGTCCACGCCCACCTGGTAGCGCAGCTTGGCCTCGGCCGGGCGCTGGAAGCTGGCCCCGACGTGGCACTGCCGGGCCCAGTACTCGCTGGGCTTGAGGTCCATCCGGCCCACCAGCGCGCTGCCCCACTCGTATTCCTGCGAGCCGACCGCGGTGCTCATCCGGTGCCAGTAGTAGTCCAGCCGCCGGGTCTCCTCCGGGATCCAGGCGGTGCCCTGCTCGGTGAAGACGAACTGCAGCTCCGGGTGGCGATCCATCGCGCCGGAGACCACCAGGTGGGTGAACGCGCGGTGCGCCCACCAGGACACCTCGGTCAGGAACACCACCTTGTCCACGTCGGTGTCCCCGGCCGGCGGCGCGGCCGAGCCGGTGTGGTGGTTCACCGGCATGCCCAACTCCTCGCACACCCGCCACAACGGCTCGTAGTGCGCGTAGTCGAACATCGGCACCAGGCCGGAACCGGGCGGAGTGCCGGGCAGCAGTACGCCGCCGGTGAGCCCGGCCTCCTTGGCCCAGCGGATCTCCTCCACCGCGGCCGGGATGTCGTGCAGCATGATCTGCACGATGCCCGCCCGGCGTCCGGGCGTCGCCGCGCAGAAGTCGACCATCCAGCGGTTGTGCGCCTTCAGCCCCTCCCAACGCAGCGCCAGATCGCCCGCGTTCGCGGCCGGCGGCTGGTCGGTGAGCGAGGGCTTGGGGAAGAACGGCGGCACGGTGTTGGGAAAGACGACCTCCGCCACCACCCCGTCCGCCTCCAGGTCGCGCATGCGTCGGTCGGAGTCCCAGTTGCGCGGACCCAGATCGCCCTTGAGGTCCTCGTAGGGAATCTCGTAGCCGCTCACCCAGGTGTCGAACTCGGCGTGCAGGCGCGCGGGCAGGTAGTCGCGGTAGCCGTGGATCTCGCCGCCGCCGTGGCAGTCGGCCGAGATCACCGTGTACCGCTCGGGGTGGTCACCGGTCGGGGGGCCGCTCGGGACGAGGAGCGGGGTGGTGCTGTCAGTCATGGGGGATCAGACCTCCAGGGCTTCCGCGTTGGGGTTGATCGCGGCGCCCGTGTCGTGTCCGGTGAGCCAGTGCCGGCCGATCTCGGCGGCGGCGGCCCACTTGGTCGTCAGGTCCTTCGCCGACCCGTCCTCGTTCACCTGACCGAGTGTCGCGGGGGTGACCCCGACCCGCTCGGCATGCGGCCTGAGGGCGGCCAGGTCGAAGCCGTACACATCCGCGACCGCCTCGCCGAGCATCACCCGCGTCTCGGCGATCGGGACGTCGGAGAAGGTCTTGCGCAGGATGTTGAGCGTCTCGGGCCAGGTGCCCTCGGGGTGCGGGAAATCGTTACCCCAGCAGATGTTGCCGACACCGATTTCGTAGCGCATGCCGATCTCGCGCCGCTTGGTGTTGGACGCGCCGATGAAGCAGTTGCGGTCGAAGTACTCGCTCGGGAGCAGCTTGATCTCCTCGAAGCCGGCCAACTTGGCCGCCCCACGCGAGCCCAACAGCAACCGGTCGGTGAACCACAGCAGGTTGCCCACCCACCAGCAACCCGCCTCGGTCACCCCGAACCGCAGCCGCGGGAAGCGCTCGAACACGCCGGACCACAGCAGGAACCACAACGGCCGGGACGGCCACCAGGTGACCTCGGTGACGTAGATGCCCAGGTGGTTCCCGTACGCCTCGCGGTCGGCCGGACCCGAGTGGGTGACCACCGGGAGCTCCAGGTCCTCGCACAGCGCCCACACCGGGTCGTATCTGCGGTCGTGGTACGGCGTCTGGTTCATCCACATCGCCGGGATCATCACCGCGCCCAGGCCGTCCGCCTTGATCCGGCGGATCTCCGCGAGCACGTCCTCGATCGCGGCGGTGATCGGGATCAGCGCGACCCCGCGCCGCCGTTCCGGGCTGGTCTTGCACAACTCGGCCAGCCAGCGGTTGTGCGCCTGCGCGCCGGCCAGGCCCAGCTCCGGATCCATGTCGCCGGACAGGCCCAGACCCGCGCCGAACGGTACGCAGGTACGCGACTCGACCGCGTCGGCGTCCGGGAAGATCACCTCGCCGACCACGCCGTCCTTGTCCAACTCCAGGTCGCGCCGGTCCACTTCCCAACCGCTGCGCAGCACCTCCTCGTTGGTCTCGAACCAGTTCGCCGCGAAGTCCTCGTTGCGCACGCCCAGGTCGGTGATCGCCTTGAGCTGGGCCTCGCGCTCGGACATGAACCGGTCGAACGCGGGGTGGTGTTTCGTGGCGAGGTAGTCGCGATACAGCTCGGTCGGCAGCCCGGCGTGGGTGTCGGAGGAGATGATCGTGTAGGGGGTGGTGAGTTCGCTCGGGTCGGCTTGGCTGCTCTGCTCGGTGTTTTCGGTCATCGTCACTCACTTGTCCAGGACGAAGGTTTCGAGGTACGAGGGGTTGCTGCGGGCGAGCATGCTCTGCGACCGCGCGGTGATCTGTCCGTCGCTGTGCTCGCTGGCCGGCATGATCCAGAACCGGTTCTCCCGGATGCCCTGGAGCACGTCGGCCGCGACCGACTCGACCGGGGTGAACTCGATCTCCTGCCCCGAGTCGCGCATCGCCTTCTCCCACGCGTCGAGCGTGTTGTACGGCGTCTTGCGCGGCACCGACTTGGCGAACCGCTCGGGCCGGTTGCGGTAGGACTCCCACAGGCCGGTGCGCAACATCTTGGGGCCGGGGAACAGCACGGACGCGCCGAGTTGCGCGCGCACCTGGCCGAGTTGGGCGTACAGCGCCTCGGTCATGGTCACCACCGCGGCCTTGGTGGTCGCGTACACCGACGCGTTCGGCAGCGGCGCGATGCCGCCGTCGCCGGAGGAGGTGTTCACGATGTGGCCGGGGGTGTTCTGCGCGAGCATGCGCGGGACGAACGCCTGGATGCCGTTGAAGACGCCGAACACGTTGACGGCGAAGCACCAGTCCCAGTCCTTGGGGTCGTGCTCCCACATCTTGCCCTCGGAGCCCGAGCCGATCCCGGCGTTGTTGCACAGCACGTGCACCGCGCCGAAGTGCTCGAACGCGGCGTCGGCGAGCCCGAACACCGATTCGCGCACCGACACGTCCACGATGTGCCCGATCGCGTCACCGCCCGCTTCGGTGATCCGCGCGACGGCCTTGTCCAGCGCGCCCTGCTCGATGTCGCCGAGCACGACCTTCATGCCCTCGGCGCTGAACCGCTCGGCCATCGCGAGTCCGATGCCGCTCGCGGCGCCGGTGACGACGGCGACTCTGCCGTCGAATTCCTGCAGCATGTGTCACGATCCCTTGTTGTCGTTGCCGCCTTGCGCTGCTCTGCCGTGGCTTGGCCCGGCCTGTTCTGCCCGGGCCCGTATTGCCTTGCCGGGGTGGCTACTTCGCGGCAGGCGGCGGGTCGTCGGTGATCTGCTGCACGTCGTCGTAGCGCTGGTGGATGTACGGCAGCACCAGGTCGGCCTTGACGTGCTCGGCGACGAAGCCCTGCTGGTCCGAGGTGCGCTCGCTGAGCGTGATCGAGATCAGCTTGCGCACCGGCAGGTCGGCGACCGGGTCGAAGTCCGAATCGCGCAGGATCACCTCGCCGTCCAGGCGGTGGGCGGTGCGGGTGCGCTCGTTGCGGGTGACGTGCACCAGCATCGGGTCGGCGTCGAAGCCGTCGCCGTCCACGGCGGGCAGGAACTTGTAATAGAAGCTCAGCGTCTGTCGCGGCTCGGGAGTGGCCAGTTCCTCGACCACCGTGCCGCGCACCTCGACGTAGGTGACGCCCATCCGGTTCACCGTGGCCACGACCCGGTCGCCGTCCCGCTCGACCTTGACGTCGGCCAGCTTCTTCGGCTCGCCGAACACCTCGCGACCGCCGATCACCGCGCGCTCGGTGGTCATCGGCATGGTGAGCGTGTAGTCGCCCTCGATGTCGCCGTGCTTGCAGCGGACCGCGACCGCGCCCGCGCCGAGCGGGTAGCCGTTGATGTCGCAGCCGGAGATGTTCACCCGCACCAGGGGCCGGTCCGCGGGGACCAGCGGCGGCGGCAGGATCGCCGCGATCACCTCGGGGTCGGTCTCCCAGATCGCCATCACACCGGTGGACCAGATCTCCGGGAGGCTGGACCGTTCCCGGGAGGACTTCTTCAGCGTCTCCGCCGGCCGGGCGCCGTATCGAATGCGTGCCACGTACCTCACCTCTTCCGCTCGTGCGAGGGCTGCGCGCGCACCGGCGGGCTCGCCGGTTCCGCGGTTCCGTGCGCAGTGGTGTTGGTTGCTCTGTAACACTGTTACACCGGTGGGTCGGCGAGGTAAAGACCTTCGGCGCGGTTGCCCGTGTATCGGGCGGGCCGGTCCGGACGCGAGAATGGGACGTGATGGACAGGATCACGCGAGACACCGTGCTCGACACCGCCATGCGTCTGGTCATGGAATCCGGTATCGAGAACCTCAGCATGCGCAAGCTGGCCGCCGAGTTGGGCGTCGCCGTCACCTCGATCTACTGGCACGTGGGCAACCGCGACGTGCTGGTGGATCAATTGGTGGACCGGGTGATCGCGGACATGGGCGCCATCTCGGTGGACGGGAGCACGCCGGTCGAGCGGGTGGTGTCGATCGCTCGATCGTGTCGGCGGATGATCCTGGACCGCCCGCACCTGGTCGGTCTGGTCCGCGAGCGCGGCCTGGAATCGGTGATGATGTTGCCCGCCCGCAAGGCGCTCGTGCACGAGATGACGGCGGCCGGGCTGCACGGCGCACGGGCGGGCGAGGCGGTACAGGCGGTGCAGTACCAGATCGCCGGCTTCGTGATGCTGGAGCGGGCCCTGGAGAACAGCGCGGCCGAACCGCCGGCGGTGGATCACTGGCGGGGCGAGTTGGCGATCGAGGACCCGGAACTGGCGGCGAGCCTGAGCAACGTCACCGATGGTGATCGGCTGTTCGTGTTGTCGGTACGGGCGCTGGTGGAGTCGCTGTTGGGGTGAGGGCGCCCGGTGGCAAAGTCGCCCTCGAGTGGCGTGCGGTGGTCGGTCAGGGCACGCGCGGCGGGGGGCCGGCCAGGATTCGACGCCAGGCGGTGGGGGACAGGGCCTCGCGGGTCTCCCGGGCGTCGATCCGGGCCAGGGTGCGGCCGGGAGCGGTCAGCAGGGCGGTGGTCAGCAGGAGTGCGCCGCCGATTCGGCGCGGTTCGTGACGCAGGCTCAGGGCCTCCTCGACCGTGTCCCGGTACGGACCGCGGCGCAGCACGACGCGGACCAGTTCGCGGCCGGCCCGACGCCGGCCCGCGCGGGCGGCGCTGGTCAGTGCGCCGGGCGCCTGCCGGGTGCGTACGTCCGGACGACCCCACGGCATCGACGCCGGCGCCTCGCCTCGGGAGACCGCGATCAGCGCCGCGACCAGGTCGGTGCCACTGGCGGCGGCGTTGCCCGGCTCGGTCAGATAGGGACGTACGTCGAGCCAGGCGGGGCCGTGCGCGGTCCGCACCGCGTCCAGCGACAGGCCGCCGTGCCAGCCGAGGTGGCCGCCGAGCATCGCGATCTGCTCGCGTACCTCGGGCAGCACCACGCTGCGTCTGACCGCGCTCCCGTGCAGGTGTTCGTACGCGTGCACCGCGACCAGCCGGCCGTGCTCGAAGACCGTCTGGGCGGACAGGACCGGGCCGTCGGCGGGCTCCTGCACCAGCACGCCGGCGCCGTCCAGGAAGGCGCCGTCCTGCTCCAACGTGTCGGCCAGTCGCAGGAGTTGCTCGCGTCGCTCGACCCGGTACGCGGCCGGCAGCGTCTTCACGTGGAGCGGCGGGTCGGCGACCTGGCGCAACTCCTCGGCGGTGTGCACCACCACCGTCCCGGCCGGCTGCGGCATCGCGATCTCGGTGAGCGTGTTCGCCGCCGACGCCCGATCCGCGACCCGGCGCAGCGCGGCGAACGGCGGTACGGCCAGGGCCACCCCGTGCGCGGTGATGCGCTCCGGCTCGCGGGCGAGTACCGCCACGTGTGCGTTCGTGGGCAGCAGCACCTCGTGCGGCTCGGCGCGCAGCACCGCCTCGGTTCGGGCCAGCCACGCCCAGGGGTCCGCGCCGAAGGGCGGTACCTCGTGCACCACCGACACCGACCGCGGGCGGCCGAGAACCGGCCGACCGGGCGGTGCGAGCACCGCCACGTCCTGCCCTGATCGCCCGATCGCCATCGCGATCTGACGTGACGTCACTCCGAAGCCGTCCCCTAGCAGCACGCGCACGGGGGTCATCCTGGCACGAACGTGTGTCCGGGCTCACCATGGATCGTTTGCCGGAGTGGATGGGGCGTGAATCGGCCGTCGGGGTCGGCGGGCGTGGATCGGTGGACGGGGGTGGTGAGCGTGAATTTGACCGCCGGCGTGGAGGGCGTGGATCGGTCGCCGGGATCGGTCGCCGGATTTCGGTTGCCGCACGGGTTCGGTGTGGGGTGGATTAGGATTCCGCTCATGCACTCGAACTCCGCCACCGCGTCGACGTCGCTGTTCGCGACGTTGCTCGCGCTGGTCGGGTTCGGGATGTTCGTGGACGGGGCCCTGCCCGGGCTGGTCGCCGTCGCGGTGACCGTGGTGCTCGCGCTGGCCGGTTGCACCGCTTCGTGGGCGCCGTTCGCCGAGCGGGCGCGAGTGCGTGGCGCGGTGTTGCGCGAACAGGCCGATCGGCTGGCCTTTCTGCCCTCCCGTGATCCCGACGGGCCGGGCCGAGCGCGGCCGCGAGCACCGGGAACGGGCCCGGCGGCCTGCTGAGCCCGATTTGCGGTCCGACGATTCGGCCCTTCGTTCGGAAGGTTCGATCCTCGGTCCGAGGATTCGGTGCCCGGTCCGACGGTTCGGCCCTCGTTCCGAGGAATCGGCCTTGGTTTCGACGGTTCGGTATCCGTACCGGAACTTGCGCACGCCGCCTGACGCAGCCCTGATTCCCGCGTCACGGAAGGCCCTTCCATGTTCGGCATCCCTGTTCTCGGCGTCGCGCACGACGTCCTGCTCACCCTCGCGGACGCGCTCGCGCCGCTGCTCGGCACCGGTTCGGTGGCCGGTGCCGTGGTCGTGTTCACCGCATGCGTGCGGCTCGCCCTCGTTCCGCTGGGCTACGCCCAGGCCCGAGCCGAGGTGGCCCGCGCCCGGCTCGCCCCCGAGATCCGTCGGCTGCGTGCCAAGCACGCCAAGGACCCGCAGCGGCTCGGGAGCGAACTGGTGGCGTTGCACCGGCAGTCCGGCACCTCGATGTTCGCCGGCATCCTGCCGGCGCTGGCCGGCCTGCCGTTCCTGTTCCTGACCTACCGTCTGTTCAGCGGCGACCACGACCTGTTGGAGCACACGTTGGCCGGCGCGCCGCTCGGCCTGCACCCGATGACCGGGCTCGGCGGAGCGCACACCCCGGTGCTCGTCGGCCTGTTGGCCCTGATCGCGGGGGTGGCGTACCTGCAGCACCGCGCTGCGTCGGCCGTCCCGGACGCGCCCGCATTCGTGCGCTGGATGCCGTTTGGCACGGTGCTCACCGCGGCCGTCGTGCCGCTCGCGGCCGGCCTGTATCTGCTCACCGGTACCGCGTGGACCACCGCCGAACGCCCGTTGTTGCGCCGGTTGGCCACCCGGCGCGCGGATCGCGTCGTACCCGGGCACTAGCGTTTCGCGCAGTGACGAGGTGAATCTGATCCGCGATCGGAAATGAGCACTCCATGGCTACGAACAAGTTCGGCGCGACCTGTGCCACCTGCACGACCTACGTCAAGGCCGGCGACGGCCTGTTGGTGCGCAACGACGGTAAATGGGTGACGTATTGCGCGACCTGCGGCGAGCCCAAGCCCGCCGCGCCGCCCCGCGGCAATCACGACGGCTGGCATCGCGGGCCGATGGCCGCGTTCGACGTGGAGACGTCCGGTGTGGACCCGCACACGGACTTCATCGTCACCGCCGCGCTGGTCGACGCGGCCGGCACCCGCCGGTCCTGGCTGCTCGACCCGGGCGAGCGGGAGATTCCGGCCGAGGCGACCGCGATCCACGGGATCGCCACCGAGCAGGCCCGGGCGGAGGGGCGTGCGCCCGCCCTGTGTCTGGCGGAGATCGGTACGGCGATGGCCGAGTACCTCGCGGCGGGTACCCCGGTCGCGATCTACAACGCGCCGTTCGACCTGACCATCCTGCAGACGGAGTTGCACCGCCACAATCTGCCGCAACTCCCGTACACCGCACCGATCATCGACCCACTGGTGATCGACAAGCAACTGGACCGCTACCGCAAGGGCAAGCGCACGCTGGCCGCCACCAGCGCGTTCTACGAGGTGGTGCTCACCGACGCGCACACCGCGGACGGGGACGCGCTCGCGTGTTTGTTGCTCGCGCAGGATCTGGGCGCGCGCTTCCCGGAGTTGGCCGCCGATTCGCTGTCCGCGCTGCACGAGAAGCAGAGCCGCTGGTACGCGGAGCAGGCGGCTTCGCTCCAGCAGTACTTCGATCGCCGGAATCCGGAGGGCGGCGCGGTGGTCGACCCGAACTGGCCGGTGATTCCCGGCGGTCCGGACGGACCGGGCTCGCCGAGCCTGCCGGGGACGTCGACGGGGTCGAGTGCGTGGCGGCCGGATACGGAGCGGGCCGGGCAGCGGGTGGGGGAACAGGGGCGATCCGGGTCGAGTGTGTGGCGGCCGGAGGCGGGGGTCTAGGCGGGCGGAGCGGTTTCGGTTGCCGGGTGGTGGGCCGAGGTGCCTGCGTGGGTGGGCCGAGGTGTCCGGGTCAGTGGGTCATGGCGTCCGGGTGGGTGGCGAGGGCGTTCAGTCGGCCGTCGATCAGCTCCGACGCGTGGTCCACGTACGGCAGATGACTGTGGTCGTGGGTGACCAGGACGGTGGCCGTGCCGTCCGCCCGGGTCAGCTCGGCGAGCAACGCCACGATCGCGGCGCCGCGTTCGTGGTCGAGGGCGCTGGTGGGTTCGTCGACCAGGAGCACGCTCGGCTCGTTCATCAGGGCCCGGGCGATGTTCACGCGTTGCCGTTGGCCGCCGGACAGCCGGTGCGGACGGTGTTCGGCGTGCTTCGCGAGGTCCACCCGGTCGAGCAGGTCCAGGGCTCGGTCGCGGGCTCGACGGGCGCTGCGTCCGGCCAGGTGCGCCATCACCTGGAGTTGCTCGACGCAGGTCAACGACGCGAGCAGGTTGGGCTGTTGGAAGACGATCCCGATCGTGGTCCGGCGCAACCGGGCGCGTTCGGCGGCGGACAGCGTCGCGGCGTCGGCACCGGCGATCAGCACTCGGCCCTCGTCCGGCCGGGTCAGTGTCGCGGCGACGGCGAGCAGACTGGACTTGCCGGACCCGGACGGCCCGACCACGGCGGTCAGCGTGCCCGGTGGCACGCGCAGCGATACCCGGTCCAGGGCGGTCAGCCGGGATTCGCCGTCGGGGTAGGTGAGGGTGACGTCGGCGAGTTCCAGACCGGGGGAGGGGTGGGTCGGGTGCATCGGATGCCTCTCGGGGTGCCTCTCGGAGCGTTTCGCGGAGTGCTTCACGGGTTCGCCGGTGCCGGTGTTCATCGGGTGTTGTTCAGCGCGGTGTGCGGGTCGATGGCGGTGACCCGGCGGATGGCGAGGGCGGCACCGACCATGCCGAGCAGGATCAGTACGGCCGCCGGGAACAGCGTGGTGGACGCGTCCACGACGAACGGCACGCCCGCCGGCGCGACCGCGCCGAACAGCGCGGCGGCGCCGGTACCCAGGGCGGTTCCCACCAGCAGCACCACGAACGCCTGGCCGAGCGCGTCCCGGAGCAGATAGCCGGTGGGTGCGCCGAGCGCCTTGAGTACCGCGACGTCGCCGGCCCGCTGGATCGTCCACACCGTGAAGAACGCGCCGACCACGAGCGCCGAGATCGCGAACAGGAAGCCGCGCATCAGTTGCAGCGACCCGTTCTCGGCGGTGAACGACCCGATCGCGCTCCTGGCGTCGTCGATCGAGGTGGTCTTGGTACCGATCGCCCGGTCGGCCGCCGAGGTGTGCGCGCCGGCCAGATCGAGCGCGATCACCGTCGCGTGCGGCCCGCCGCGTTGCGGGCCCGGGCGCAGCGGCTGCCAGTCGGCCAGGGTGGTCCAGGCCACCGGCGCGTGGCTGTACGAGGACCCGGACACCACGGCGGCGACGGTCAGCGACGTGTCGGCGCCGACGGTGAGCCGGGCGCCGACCCCGACGTCGAGGTCGTCGGCCAGCGGCCGGGACAGGACGACGGTGCCCGGTGCCAACGCCTTCGGCGCGAGCGGCCCGTCGGGCTCGACGCCGAACGCGGCGGCGGCAGTGGTGCGCTCGCCGACGCCGAGCCGGGTCATCGCGATGCCCAGCGGCGCCGCCGAGCGCACCCCGGGCTGCTCGGCCCAGCGCCGCCACTGGCTTTCGTCCACGGCCGAGTCCGCGAACGAGATGCCCTCCCCGGACGCGGGCGCGGCGAACGCGAGCCGATCGGCCGGCAGCGCGTCGACGGCCGACGTGTTGGCCCGGCCGAGCCCGACGGTCAACCCGGACACCAGGCCGACCAGCGCGGTGATCAGCACGACGGTGACGATCATCAGGGCGAATCGCCCTCGGGCGAAGACGAGGTCTCGCAGCGCTACGAACACGGGGGGTCGGGGTCTCCTTGTGTGACGGATGATTCGGGGGGCGGGTCGTCCGGCTGTCCGCCTGTCCGCCTGTCCGCCTGTCCGCCTGTCCGCCTGTCCGCCTGTCCGGCAGTCCGGCAGTCCGGCAGTCCGGCAGTGCGGTGTGCGGGACGACTCGACGCTTGTGCTTGTTCCGGTTCTTGTCCTGGTTCTTGTTTCTGTTCTCGACTCTTGTCCACGACGGCCGCCGCGTCATCGATCGGGCTGTTCGTCCCCGGGTCAACCTTTCGATCGATGCCACCTACATCCACCCCGTCTACCCTTGACCCGATATGTACCTCACCATCGCCCCGACCCAGGTCCCCCGCACACTCCGTGCCTGCATGCACGGGCTCGTGGTGCTGCTGCTCGCCCTCGCGGCGCTGCGCGCGCTGGTCGGCACCGACGTGTCGAGCGCGCGGGCCGCTTTGATCGTGGTCGGTGTGGTGGTCACGGCCGGGGTGTACGCGGCCGGCAATCTGCTGCCTTCGGTGGGGCCCTCGCGGCGTGCGTCGATGGTGTGGTTGGGGTGTCTGACGCTGGCGTGGGGTGGGTTCTACGCGCTGACGGCGGAGGGGATCTGGTTTGCCTTCCCGCTGTTCTTCCTGGTTCCGCATTTGTTGCCGGTGCGGCTCGCGGTGCCGGCGGTGGCCGGGCTGACGGTGCTGGCGATCGTGGGGTACGGGATGCATCGCGGCGAGTTCGCGGTGGGCATGGTGCTCGGTCCGGTGCTGGGTGCGGCGGTGGCGGTGGCGACCGTGCTGGGCTATCAGGCGCTCCAGCGGGAGAGCGAGGAGCGCCGCCGGTTGGTGGAGGACGTGGTTGCGGCGCGTGCCTCGCTGGCTGCGGCCGAGCGGCATGCCGGGGTGCTTGCGGAGCGTGAGCGGTTGGCCCGGGAGATCCACGACACGCTCGCGCAGGGCTTCAGCAGCATCCAGTTGTTGCTGCGCGCGGCGGAGCGGGCGCTGCCGGCGGATCCGCTCGCGGCGGATCGGCACGTGCGGCTGGCCAGGATTACCGCGACGGACAATCTGGCCGAGGCGCGCCGCTTCGTGCGGGCGTTGGCGCCGCCGGAGTTGGACGGGTCCTCGTTGCCGGCGGCGTTGGAGCGACTGTGTGCTCGGACGGCGGCCGAGGCCGAGTTGGACGTGCGCTTCCACAACACGGGCGACGCGGTGGGACTGCCGACCGCCGTCGAGGTGGCGTTGCTGCGGATTGCCCAGTCGGCGCTGGGGAACACCGTGCGGCACGCGGGGGCGTCCCGGGTGGAGGTGACGCTGAGTCACATGGACGCGTCGGTGACGTTGGACGTGGTGGATGACGGGCGGGGGTTCGATCCGGCGGGGCGGCTCGGCGGGCCCGGGCGCGGTGGTGAGGGTGGGTCGGGTGGTACCGGGTTCGGGTTGGCGGCGATGCGGACTCGGGCGGCGGAGTTGGGTGGAGTGCTGACCGTGGAGTCCGGAGTGGGGCAGGGGGCGGCGATCGCGGTGACATTTTCGGTGCCGGTGGTGGCCGCGGTGCCGGTGGTGCCCGTGGTGCCGGTGGCGGCGGGTTCGGGTTCGGAGGGTGGGACGGCGCGGTGATTCGGTTGTTGTTGGCCGACGACCATCCGATCGTGCGGGCCGGGCTGCGGGCGGTGTTGGCGGCGGAGCCGGACTTCGTGGTGGTGGGCGAGGCGGACAGTGCCGAGCGGGCGATCGAGTTGGCTCGTTCGCTGGCGCCGGACGTGGTGCTGATGGATCTGCGGTTCCGGGAAGGCGGGATGCACGGGAACGCGGCCACGGCGGCGATCACGGCGTTGCCGGATGCGCCGCATGTGCTGGTGCTGACGACGTATGACACCGATGCGGACATCTTGGCGGCGGTGGAGTCGGGGGCGTTGGGCTATCTGTTGAAGGACGCCCCGCCTGAGGAGCTGGCCGCCGCGGTGCGTACCGCGGCGGCGGGCGAATCGGCGCTCGCACCGCGGATCGCGGGCCGCCTGCTGAGCCGACTGCGCGATCCGCTGCCGAGCCTGACGAGCCGCGAGGTCGAGGTGCTGAGTCTGGTCGCGGACGGGTTGTCGAACCTGGCGATCAGCCGGGCGTTGTTTTTGAGCCAGGCGACGGTGAAGTCGCATCTGGTGCACATCTACGCGAAGTTGGGCGTTGATTCGCGCACGGCGGCGGTTGCGACGGCGGTGCAGCGGGGGGTGCTGAGTCGGGGATGAGGCGGGTGGGCCCGGGTCGCGGGCGGAGTGGGAACCGCAGCGTCCGGGCCCGGGGCGACGGGTGGGTGTGCCGCCCGGAGGCGTGCGGGTTCGTGGCGGGGGCGGGCGTAGGGTCTCGGCATGACCGTGTTGCACGTGAAGGGCCGGGTGCTGGTTGGTCCGGACGAGGTTCGGGACGAGATGTGGGTCGTGGGTGGGCGGGTCACCTTCGATCGGCCCGGGTCGGTCGAGGTCGATGCGACGTTGGAGGGCTGGGTGCTTCCCGGTCTGGTCGACGCGCATTGCCACGTCGGGATCGACGAGCATGGGGCCGTCGACGCCGCGACGTCCGAGCGTCAGGCGCGGACCGACCGGGACGCGGGTGCGCTGTTGTTGCGGGACGCGGGTTCGGCGGCCGACACGCGCTGGATCGACGGCCGGGAGGACCTCCCTCGGCTGATCCGCGCGGGGCGCCATCTGGCCCGACCCCGGCGCTACATCCGCAACTACGCGCACGAGATCGAGCCCGGCGACCTGACCGCGTTCGTGATCCAGGAGGCCCGGCGCGGCGACGGCTGGGTCAAGTTGGTCGGCGACTGGATCGACCGGGACACCGGCGACCTGTCCCCGCTGTGGCCCCTGGACGCGCTCAAGGAGGCGATCGCCGCGGCGCACGCCGAGGGCGCCCGGGTCACCGCCCACTGCTTCGCCGAGAACTCGCTGCCGGACCTGATCGAGGCGGGCATCGACTGCATCGAGCACGCCACCGGCCTGACCGAGGACCTGATCCCGCTGTTCGCCGAGCGCGGCGTGGCGATCGTGCCGACGCTGGTCAACATCGCCACCTTCCCCGGCATCGCCGACCAGGCGAGCGGCAAGTTCCCGACCTACGCCGCCCACATGCGCGCGCTGCACGCGAACCGCTACGCCACGGTCCGGGCGGCCTACGACGCCAGCATCCCGATCTTCGTCGGCACCGACGCGGGCGGCTCGCTGCCGCACGGCCTGGTCGCCGACGAGGTGGCCGAACTGGTCGCGGCCGGCATCCCCGCCCTCGACGCCCTCTCCGCCGCCTGCTGGTCCGCCCGCACCTGGCTCGGCCGCGAGGCCCTCACCGAGGGCGCCTCCGCCGACCTGGTCGTCTACGCGGCGGACCCGCGCACCGACGTCGGCGTCCTGGCCGCCCCCCACGCGGTCGTCCTCCGCGGCAGGGTGATGCCCCGCTGACCCTGTTGGGAGGCTATGTGCGGTGGGACGTCGTGGGGTGGGATCGGTATTCGGTGGGGTCGCCGCGGAAGGTTACGGTGCCTCGGCCGAGGGTGTAGACGACCTCGGCGCGGGTCAGGGCTTCGCCGGTGTGTTGTTCGACCAGGATTACCGTGCGGTCGGCGGCGGCGAGGGTGGTGACGACCCGGTAGAGGTGGGCGGCGACCCGGGGGGCCAGGCCCTGGCTGAGTTCGTCCAGGAGGAGGAGCCGGGTCGGGGTGAGCAGGGCGCGGGCGACCGCGAGCATCTGTTGTTCGCCGCCGGAGAGGGTGCCGGCCCGCTGGGTCAGCCGGTCGGCCAGGACCGGGAACGCGGTCAGCGCGGGGCCGATGTCGCCGCCGTCGGCGAACAGCTTCAGGTTGTCGGCCACCGACAGACCGGCGAATACGCCGCCGCGTTCGGGGATCAGCGTCAGGCCCGCGCGGGCCCGGCGGTCGGCGGGCCATTCCGTGATGTCCACCCCGTTCCAGAGCACCCGGCCGGTGCTCGGGCGGATCAGGCCGGCCAGCGTGTTCAAGAGCGTGCTGCGGCCCGAGCCGTTGCGGCCGACCAGGGCGGTCACCGCGCCCGCCGGGAACTCCAGGTCGACGCCGTGCAGCGCCTCGATCGGGCCGTAACGCACCCGAAGTCCGGTGACCGACAGGGCGATCGGCATCAGAGGTACACCTCCCGGGCGCGCGCGTCGGCGCGGATCTCGGCCGGCGTGCCGGACGCCACGATCCGGCCCGCGGCCATCACGTGCACCGTGTCGGCGACGCCGAAGACCAGGTCCATGTCGTGTTCGACCAGCAGGACGGCCAGACCGTCGGCGGCCAGCGCGCGCAGTTCGTGGCGCAGCCGGTCGGCCTGCGCGTCGTCCAGTCCGCTGGCCGGCTCGTCCAGGAGCAGTACCGAGGGGGACGCCGTGAGGGCGCGGGCCAGTTCGACCATGCGCAGGATCCCGGCCGGGAGTTCGCCCGCCGGCGTGTGTGCGTGCTCGGTCAACGCGAGCCGGCGCAGCGCCGCCTCGACCGCGACCCTGGTCCGCCCCCGGGCCGGGTCGGGCAGGCCCAGCAGTCGGGCCGGCGCCGAGGCCCCGGACCGGTTCTCCGCCGCCACCCGCAGGTTGTCCACCACCGTCAGGCTGGGGAACACCGACACCACCTGGAACGTACGGGCCAACCCGAGCCGGGCCCGCCGATGCGCCGGCAGCCGGGTGACGTCCCGTCCGCCCAGGTGGACCCGCCCGGCGTCGACCCGACCACCCGCGAGGCAGTCGAACAGGGTGCTCTTGCCGGCCCCGTTCGGCCCGATCACCGCCGTCACCAGGCCCGCCGGCACGACCAGATCCACCCCGTCCACGGCCCGCAGGCCGCCGAATCGCCGGACGATCCCGGCGGCCCGCAGCGCATCCTCGCCGGGAGCCGCCCGCGACCCGGGCCCGCTCACGGCCGCACCCGCGCACGCAGCGTGCGACCGAGCGGCGTGAGGCGGACCGGAATCGGCTCCACCGGTGCGGCCGGGCGACCCGCGACCAGGCGCAACACCGTGGCCGGGACGCCCCCGGGCATCCGGGACAGGAGCACGGCCAAGGCGCCGACCACGATCGTGGACATGCCGGCCGTGGTCGCCGCGTCCAGGGCCACCACCAGGCCGGCGGCCAACACCGCCCCCGCCGCGCTGTCCACGCCGAACACCACCACCGCCGCGAACCACACCAGGCCCAGGACCGGATCGAAGGCCGCCGCGTCGAAGGCCCGGCCGCCCATCCCCAGCAGCGCGCCGCCCAGCGCGGCCACCCCCGCGCCGACCGCGAAGACGAACACCTTGGCGGATGCGACGTCCACCCCGGCCGCCGCCGCGCCCCCCTCGTGGTCACGGACCGCGACCAGCATCCGGCCGAGTCGGCTCACATGCAACCGGCGGATCACCAGCAGGACCAAGCCGAGGCAGGCCAACTCCAGGGCGTAGAAAGCCCGTTCGCCCTCGAAGGGCCAGGGGTGATCGAGCACCGCGTCGGTGCCGAAGCGGGGTTGGGCGAAGACGAACCGGCTGACCACCGCGGCCACCGCGAACGTGGTCAGCGCCAGCGTCAACCCGCGCCGGCGAATCGCCGGCCACCCGGTCAACAGGCCGACCGGCACCACCAGCAGCGCGGCCAGGAACAGCGCGAGCAGGCCCGGGACCTGCCGACCCATGAGCTGCCCGGCGAACAGCGCGCCCAGCCCCGCGAACCCGGCCTGGCCGAGCGAGATCTGCCCCGCGTACCCGGTGAGCATCACCAGCGACACGAACACGATCGCCAGCGCCGGTACCTGCTGGGCGATCCGCAGATGCTCCGCGCCCAGGGCCAGGGGGGCCGCGGCGACCGCGACGAACGGCACCCACCAACCCGCCGGCGCACTCTCGCCGCGCCCGGTCCCCAGCCGGGTCGCCGCGCGTGTGCCGTCCGGGCCGCCCACCTCGACCATCCGCGGCAACACCAGCAGCGCGACCAGCATCACCACCACGAACAGGTTCGCCTGGAGTGCCTGGATCAGCCCCCACGAGTCGAGTTCGAGCCGGGACAGTTCGCTCTGCCCCACCCCGATCGCCAACGCCGCCAGGATCGCCACCGGCAGACTGGCCAGCCGGGCGACCACCGCGACGCCGATCGTCTCCAGCACGAGCAGGGTCAGTCCGTACGGATCCAGCCGCAGGTGTGGTGCCAGCAGCACCCCGGTCAACCCGGCCAGCATCGACCCGAAGGCCCAACCCGCCGCGGCCACCCGGTCGGCCGGCACCCCCGCCAGCTCGGCCAGCGCCCGCCGGTCCACCACCGCGCGCAGTCGCACGCCGAACCGGGTGTACCGGGTCACCCCGGCCACCAGCACGGCGACCGCGATCACCACGCCCAACTCGACCAGCGTGCCGGTCGGCACCGACGTGTCGCCGGGCAGCCCGACCGATCCGGTCGGCACGATCGACGGCGGATCCAGCCGCGCCTGGGTGCCCCAGGTCAGCGTCGCGATGCCGACCAGGAGCACGAACACGCCCAGCGAGGCGACCAGCATCCGGGCCGGGCCCGCCCCTTCGCGGTGCAGCCCGCGAAAGACGAAGCGCTCCAGGACCAGGCCGAGCGCGGGCGCCACCACGCCCACGTCGAGCAGTACGGCCGCCCACAGCGGCCAGCCCCACACCCGCACCTGCTGCCAGACCAGGTAGGCGACGATCATCGCCAGCGCGCCGAAGGACAGGTTGAAGACGCCGGTCGCCCGGTACGAGGTGATCATCCCGACCGCCGCGAGCGCCGCGATCGCGCCCACGCCCAGTCCGGCCAGGGCCAGTTCCAGAGTGAGCACGAGGCTCAGCCGCCGGTCGCCGGCGCGATCGGCCCGCCGGGACCGGAGTCGTCGACCCCGCCGGACGGTGCCGAGACCGGTCCCGGGTCGCACAACCGGCACGGCCGCAGGTCCTTGAGCCGGATGGTCGCCTCGTCCACGGGGAACACGCCGTTCTTGCCCAGCACGAGCGAGCACTCGGGCCGGTGGTAGCGCGCTCCGCCCGGCACCGTGACCCACGCCGCCGCGGCCGGCTCCGGCTGTCCCGCCTCGGCGGCCGGCACCGGCTCGACCAGCAGTTCGTACAACCGGCCCACCATCTCGCGCAGTTCCGCGTCCACCGCACCGGACTCGCCCGACGCACCGCGCCGGGTGCCCACCACGAGCACCGCACCCGCGACGATCAGCGCCGCGCCCGGAATGGTGGCCGAGGCCAGATACGGCAACTGGCGGGCCTCGTACCGCTCACCCGACACGCCGTACCAACCCAGCGCGCACAGCAGCGCGCCGCACAACCCGACCAGCCAGCCGCCATGCGTGCGCAACAACCGCCGCAAACCCTCCAGGGTCGCCGCCGCGCCGGTCGTACGCTGTCGTTCGATAGGGGAGTTCGCCCTTCCCGTGGAACCTGCCGAGTCCGTCGAACCTGCCATAGGGTCCACCCGTCGAGTCCGCCCGATCGCGTATTCGTGCCTCAGCGTAGTTCTCCGGGATCTGGTCATACGGCTCGGAACACGATTGGATACCGAGTCGCACGTGGCAACATGACTTGCCGGTAACCCAGGTACTACCTGGCTACATCAACAGCAACAGGACGCCGGGCGACCGGCGGAACGGGTGGTGAATGCACGTGAGCGTGGACATGATCAACGAGCGGGCGACAACGGGTTCCGGCGTCGGTCGTCGCAAGGGGACGCGTCGGGCATGGCTGGCCCTGCCGGTGGCGGCGGTGCTGGTGATGTCCGGTTGCAGCAGCGACGACGACAAGAAGGACGACAAGGCGAAGGGATCACCGTCGGCGTCCGCGCCGGCCGCCCCCGCGGCGACGACGCCCGCGCCCGCCGCGAGCACGCCGGCCGCGCCCGGCGGCGCCTCCAGCGCACCGCCGGCCGCCGGTGGCACCACGCTGACCGGCGAGGAGAAGAAGGTCGCCGACAACTGGGACAAGCTGTTCGACAACGCCACGCCGCTCGCGGACCGCAAGGCGGTCCTGGAGAACGCGGACAAGGTGGGTTCGCTCGTCGACACCCTCGCCAACGACCCGCTGGCCAAGCAGGTCACCTCCAAGACCACCGCGGTCAAGATCAGCGGTGACAAGGCCGCCGTGTCGTTCGACATCCTGCTCGCCGGCAACCCGGCGCTGCCCGGCCAGAACGGCCAGGCCGTCAAGCAGGACGGCACCTGGAAGGTCAGCCTGACCACCGTCTGCACCCTGGTCACCGCGCTCAAGCCGGGCACCGTGGTCGAGGGTTGCCCCAAGGCCTGACCCGCACCCCCGAACGGGCCTACAGCCGCCACCACCGGGCCACCGAGGAGCACGCATGCGACGTCGTTTCCACCGACGGGGCGTGCCGTGCGCCTCGGTGGCCCTGCTGCTGTGCGTACTGGCCGGGTGCGGTTCACGGTTGCCGGAACGCGACTTCCACGACCGCGAACCGGCCCCGGTGGGCACCGGCGCGTCGGCGCCGAACGCCAACACCGCGTCCGACGTGGGCGTGAGCCCCACCCGGATCACCGTCGGGATGATCGACACCGTCCAGGGCATCCTGGGCAACGAGACCTTCTCCGGGCCGATGTACGGCGCCCAGGCGTGGTTCAAGGCGCTCGACGACCGCGGCGGCGTGAACGGGCGCAGGATCCGGGTGTCCGCGTGCGACGACACCGGATACGGAGTGGCCAACCAGCGCTGCGCCCGCAAACTCGTCGAGGACGACAAGGTGTTCGCCTTCGCGGGCAACAGCATCTACAGCTACAACGCCGCCGGATACGTCAGCGACAAGGGCGTCCCCGACGTCGGCGGTCAACCGATCGGCACCGCGTACGAGACCTATCCGCACCTGTACTCGATCTACGGATCGCGGGCCCCGCGCCAGGGCAAGGTGGGCTGGAACGGCGACCTGTACGCGAGCACCGAGGTCTACCGCCACTTCAAGGAGAAGCTCGGCGCGCGCACCGCCGCCGTGGTGTCGTACAACCAGGCCGACTCCGCGCGCTACGCGCAGACCATCGCCGCCGGGCTGCGCGCCGAGGGCTACACCGTGCTCGACAAACAGGTCGACTTCGCCCTGCCGAACTTCGCCGCCGCCGTGGTGGACATGCGCGACAAGGGCGTCGACATCGTCTTCGACGCGGTGGACACGCGCGGCAACGTCGAACTGTGCAAGGCGATGGACGGCGCCGGACTGCGGGTGACCGCGAAGGTGACCAACGTGCAGAACTGGAACGCGCGCGTCGGCGAGGACTTCAAGGCGTCCCCGACCTGCCGCGACAGCATCTACGCGACGAGCAACAGCCGCGGCTACACCGACACCGCACAGCCCGCGGTGGCCGAGTTCCGGGCCGCGATGAAGAAGTACTACCCCGACCGCGAGGACAAGCTCTCCCAGTGGGAACTGGAGGGCTGGGCCTCGGCGATGTGGCTCACCGACGCGATCGCCTCGTGCGGCGCGAACGTCACCCGGGCGTGCGTCGAAGGCTTCGTCAACCGCCCCGAGGGTTACGACGCACACGGTCTGCTGATTCCGGTCGACTTCAAGGCCGAACCGGCCGACCGGGTCGCCGCGCCCACCCGGACCTGCTTCGACGTGGCCCGCTGGCAGGACGCGGCGCCCGGCGGTTGGGTCGGCCAGGTGCCGGACATGACCACGAACTGCTACGACGTTCCCTCGCTGCCGTACCGGCCGTGAGCGCTCGCCCGGGAGCGCGTCAGCGCCAGTCGGCCCGGTACCAGGGCAGTGGCGCCGCGAGCAGCGGCGGCGACGCGGGCGGGAGGGCGACGGGGATGCGCGGCGCCGCCTCGGCCACCGGATAGGGCAATCGCACCATGCCGAACGGGCGGCGGTGATGGGGGTCGGGGCTGGGAGCGATCAAGGCCAAACCTCGCACGGGAGAACCTCTCCGTCACGACGGCCCCGAGATCCCACGCCCCGACGCCGCGCCCGCCGAGACTCGTCGGCGGACACGGCGTACAACGATCGGAGCGGAAGCGAGTATCGCGAGGTCACTCCCATGGCCCCGCGCCCGCAGGTGCGGCGGGCCCGGTCACTCCGTGGCGCTGGGGAGGCGCTTGGGGCAACCGGAGGTGTAGGTGGAGTTGTACTCGAAGTGCCATTCCTCGTTGTCGTACATCCGGCACCAGCCGTACTTGCTGCCCTTGGCCTGCAGCCACGCCTGGGCGTTGGCCGGGTAGATGTCGATCGCGACGCCCTGGACGTGCATCGACTTCTCCGGCGGCAGCACCCAGCGCAGCGCCTCCTCGCGGGAGCCGACCTCGGCGATCTTCTCGTCGAGCAGCCGCTGCTGGTGCGCCCAGCCGCGTTTGCCGGAGTTCAGGTTGAGGGTGATGCCCTCCGCGGCCATCGCGGTGTCGATCCGCTTCCAGGCGGCGTAGGCGGCCGGCTTGAGCGCCTTGGGGTCCTTGGGCGAGTCCACGTCGTTGGCCGGCGGCTTCGCGGTCGCGGACGAACTCGCCGACTTGGTCGAGGACGGCTTGGTCGAGGATGTCGCCTTGGTGGTGGGTGCGGTCGTGGGCGCCGCGGTCGTGTTCGGCGCGGTCGTGGGCGCCGGCGGCACCTGCGCGCCGACCGAACCCGCCTTGTCCTTCTTGTCGTCGTCACCCCCGAGGAACAGCACCGCCCCGACGCCGAGCCCGCCGAGCACCAGCGCGCCCGCGAGAGCCCACACGACCAGCCCTCGGCGGCTGCGCCGCGGCGGCTCCGGGTCGTCTCCGTCGCCTTGACGGGCGGATCGGGCCGGCTCGGCCGCGGCCGGCGCGGCGGAGGCGGCCGGCTGCTCGCGCTGGTACCAGTCGGCCGGTACCGGCGTGGTCGCCGCGTCGAACCTGCCGGATGGGGCCGGTGTGCCGGCTGCGCCCGAGGTGCCGGCCGTACCCATGGTGTGCTGTTGCCACGAGGTGTCCAGGAAGTGCGCTCCGTCGGGTGTGCCCCCTTCGTCGGGCTGTGGACCGCTGCCCGCTGCGTGTCTCACCGGTGAAGCCTCCTCGTAGTGAGCCTGGATCCTCTCGTGGATCACGTCCGGTATTCGACTCGCGGTTGTCGATGCCCGTGTGGGATACGCCACTGCAACCGATCGCCCGCCCCGCTCGTAATCTGGAGGGCCTGCCGACTCGGGTGACCCGCGTAGCCTGGGAACTTGCCGGAACGTACGAGATGTGCCGAAACCAGGAGAAGGGGTTCGAAGGTGAGCACACAGCACCACACCGGAGGACTCGTCGACGGATTCGGCCGCGTGGCGACCGACCTGCGGGTCTCGCTGACCGACCGGTGCAACCTGCGGTGCACCTACTGCATGCCCGAGGAGGGGCTGGACTGGCTGGCCAAGCCCGAGTTGCTGACCGGCGCGGAGATCTCCCGCCTGGTCCGGATCGCGGTGACCCTGCTGGGCGTGCGCGAGGTCCGGTTCACCGGGGGCGAGCCGCTGCTGCGCCGCGAGCTGGTGGAGATCGTCCGGGCCGCCGCGGCCCTGGAGCCGCGGCCCACGCTCTCGGTCACCACGAACGGGATCGGGCTGGCCCGGCTGGCGGGGACGCTGAAGGAGGTCGGCCTGGACCGGGTCAACGTCTCGCTGGACACCCTGGACCCGGTCCGGTTCAAGGCGATGACCCGGCGGGACCGACACGCGGACGTGCTCGCGGGGCTCGCCGCGGCGGTGGACGCGGGCCTGGGGCCGGTCAAGGTCAACACCGTGCTGATGCGCGGGGTCAACGACGACGAGGCCGCCGCGCTGCTCGCGTGGTGCCTCGAACGCGGCTACGAGCTGCGCTTCATCGAGCAGATGCCGCTGGACGCCCAGCACGGCTGGAAGCGCGCCGAGATGATCACCGCCGGCGAGATCCTGGCCGCGCTGCGCGGTGCGTTCCGGCTCGACCCGGAGGACGCGCGGGGCAGCAACCCGGCCGAGCGCTGGGTCGTGGACGGCGGTCCGGGCACGGTGGGCGTGATCGGGTCGGTGACCCGCCCGTTCTGCGGCGCGTGCGACCGGACCCGGTTGACCGCCGACGGACAGATCCGCAATTGCCTGTTCGCTCGCGAGGAGTCCGACCTGCGGGCCGCGCTGCGCGGCGGCGCGGACGACGCGGAGATCGCCGACCGCTGGCGGGCCGCGATGTGGACGAAGAAGGCCGGTGCGGGCATCGACGCCCCGGAGTTCCTCCAGCCGGACCGGCCGATGTCGGCGATCGGCGGCTGAGCCGGCCGCAGCGACGCGGGCGGGCGTGGCTCGGCCCGGGGGCGGGACGGCGTGCGCTCGACGCGATGGTGAACCGCCGTTCCCGACGCGCCCGTTGCCCGCCGCGCCCGGGCATCGCCGGGCCGTGCCGCTCCGATCGACCCCACCGCGCCGATCAACCCGCCGCGTCCGCAGGCGAGTTCGTTGCGCCCGGATCGCTGCCCGGATCGCTCAGGAGCCCGCGCCGGCCGGCGGCCGCGGTTCGTGCCAATCGGCGAACGCGACGGTGTCCTTGAGGAATCCGCGAATCGCCAGGAACTGGGACAGGTGCTCGCGGTGCTCGTCGCACGCCAGCCACGTCTTGCGCCGTTCGGGGGTGTGCAACTTGGGGTTGTTCCACGCCAGGACCCACACGGCGTCGGCGCGACAGGCCTTCGCCGAACAGATCGCACGGTCGGGATCGGCGGGGGTGGGGAACATGTCCACCAGTGTCGCAGACCGGGTCGTCCGCCCGGCCGCGGTGCGTCGCACGCCGTGTCGAACGCGCACCCGACAGACACCCGAAAGACATTCGACAGAGATCTGACCCCGTGTCAGGCGCCAACCGGAGCGCTGCGCTCAGTAAGCAACAGGCTGGTGCGGAAACCCGGTACGGACCGACTTGCCTGACAGTCAAAAGACCCGGACACGGGCGATGCCGGGCAGCCACGGGGGGAGCCGCCCGGCATCGCGTCGGTCGCTCCGACGGGGGATACGGAGCACGTTTCGAAGTATGGCACGTCCTGCATGCGGTTGAAGCACCAACCCGCGTAGCGCTTGGCGCTAATTTTTGACGGGCTGCGAAGGGGCGCCCGTCGGGTCGCCCACCCGGCCCCGATCGGCGCCTCCGGGGTCACCGTGTGTATCCGAATTCGTGTGCGAGGAAAGGTCGGTGGGCTCCGGGCCGGCAGCCGAGGGGGCTCCGGCGGGCATCGTCCAGGAGTCTTCCGAATGGGTGTGCAGGGTCTCCCGCTCGGCACTGGTGAGCACCGCGCCCGGCGGCGGCTCCAGCGCCTTGGGCGCGAGCGGCGGCACCACCTGGGACTGCACCGGCGCGTTCGACGTGGGCTCGCGACCGGCGTTGGCCAGTACCACCGCGATGTAGGGCAGGAAGAGCGCGCCCGCGATCAAGATCCACCGCCACGGCGACGGAGTGAACACCGCGGCGACGAAACACACCGTACGCACGGACATCGAGACGACGTACCGGCGTTGGCGCCCGGCCACGTCCTCGGTCAGCCCCTTGCGCGCACCACTGATCTGGTACACCGAGCCCTTGGCGTTCTTCACGATCCCACCGTCTCCGACCACGTCCGCACACCCGTCCCGGCCCTTCACGGTACGCCCGCTGGTGGGCCGGACCGAGACCGGGGGCGGGACCTTTGCCGCAAACTGACCCGAGTGGGGGATCGCGGCACCGGGTCAGCCGAGCCGCTCCAGAAACTCCGGCGGCACCGCCGGGACCAGCCACACGCCGTTGTCCGAACGACGGAACACGTGCCCGGCCGCGACCATGCGCTCCGCGCGCACCACGAACAACACCGGTCGCCCGCGTCGCGCGCCCACCCGGCGGGCGGTCTCGGTGTCGGCGGACAGGTGTACGTCGTGCCGGTCCATCGGCCGCAGGCCCTCGACCAGGATCGCCGGCACGCTCTTGGGATTGGTGCCGTGATAGAGCACGGCGGGCGGCACGGTCTCCACCAGACCCAGGTCCACCGCGACGGTGTGCCCCTGACTGGCCCGAATCCGGGTGCCGTCGGCCGAGAAGGCGAACCGTCGCTTGTCGTTCTCCTCGACCACCTGCTCCAGCTCGGCCCGGGTCAGCGCCATCCCCCGGGCGTTGCACGCCGCGAGCAGCACGTCCACGTCGACCCAGCCGGCCTCGTCCAGGGTGATCCCGAGCCGCTCCGGCTGATGCCGCAGGTGTCGGGACAGATACTTCGAAATCTTGACGATGTTCATGATGACCCCCAACGAAAGCACGGAGACCCGTCCGGGGACAGCGCTTTTCCCCGCAGGGGACGGTGACCCGGGCCGGGACACCCGCTCCGGGGCACCGGCTCCGGGAGGCCCGCTGCGGGGACACGAACGCCGACGGACCGAACCCGGCCCGTCGGCGTTCGAGGACGGCGGGCCGCAGGGCCGCCCGCCGTCCGTCGGGTCACTGCGCCTGGCTCGGCGAGGACATGTTGAAATCGCGGACCCGCAACGGCGGCATCGCCGCGCGGGTGAACCAGTCGCCCCACTCGCGCGGGTAGGTGCGCTCGGTGCGACCCACCTCGACGGCCCGCCCGAGCACGTCCACCGGCGACTCGTTGAAGCGGTAGTTGTTCACCGCCCCGACCACCTCGCCGCCCTCGACCAGGTACACCCCGTCCCGGGTGAGCCCGGTCAGCAACAACGTCTGCGGATCCACCTCGCGGATGTACCACAGGCAGGTCAGCAGCAGCCCGCGCTCGGTCGAGGCGACCATGTCCGCCAGGCTCGGACCGTCGGCCGGCCCGTCCAGGATCAGGTTGTCGATCTCCGGTGCGACCGGCAGCCCGGTCAGCTCGGCGGTGTGCCGGTTGGTCATCAGCGACGTGAGCACACCGTCGGTGACCCAGTTCGTCCGGGTCAGCGCGAGTCCGTTGTCGAACACCGACGACGCGTCGCCGGAGGCGTGCGCGATGGTGAACGGCGCGCTCTCCAACCCGGCGTAGCCCGGGTCGCTGTACAGCGTCAGCGGCAGCTCGCTGAGCCGGTCGCCGATCCGGGTGCCGCCACCGGGCCTGCTGAAGACCGTACGGCCCTCGTGCGCGTCCCGGGCGCTGCCCTGCCAGTACATGTAGACCATCAGGTCCGCGACCGCCGTGGGCGGCAGCAGCGTCTCGTAGCGGCCCGCCGGCAGGTCGATCGTGCGGCTCGCCCAGGACAACCGCTGCGCCAACTCCGCGTCGATCGTGCCCAGGTCCACATCCCGGAAGTCGCGCGTGGGCACCCCGCCCCACGCCGACCGGGTCAGGTCGGCCGACTTCGCGTTCAGCTCGACGTGCCCGGTGGGCTGGTCGTGCCGCAGCCGCAGTCCGGCCGAGGTGCCCACATAGGTCGAGGTGAGCTGATGCGAGGCGAATCCGTACAGCAGCCGGTCGCTCTCCCGGGCCCGCCCGAACGCCGCGCCCAGCTCGGGCGCGAAGTCGGCGAACACGCCGATCGAGGTCTGCGCCGGCGCCTCGGCGAAGCCGCCGTCCGGGCCGCCGCCCGCGCCGAGCAGCTCGCGCGCGTCCTCGGCCGGACCGGCGTCCCGGGCCGCCGCCTCCGCGGCCCGGACCAGGCCCTCCAGCCGATCCACCGTCACGCCGCTGCGCGAGACGATCCCGGACGCGGTGCCCTCGGTGCCCGCGACGGTGGCCACCACGGTGACCCGCCGACCGCGGGTCTCGCCGTTGGTGGTCAGCGCGTTGTTCGCCCAGCGCAGGTTGGCCGCCGAGGTCTCCTCGGCGATCACCACGCAGCCGTCCGCCTTGGACAGCGCCAGCGCGCGCTCGACGGTCTCGTTCGGCCGCGTCACCACGGTCTGCCCGCTGCTCATCGACCCGCCTCCTGAACCGTGTTGAGGACCTTCACACCGCGGAACAGCGCCGACGGGCAACCGTGGCTGACCGCCGCGACCTGACCGGGCTGGGCCTTGCCGCAGTTGAAGGCGCCGCCCAGGACGTAGGTGCCCGGGCCGCCGACGGCCTCCATCGAGCCCCAGAAGTCGGTCGTGGTCGCCTGGTAGGCGAAGTCCTTGACCTGCCCGACGATCCGGCCGTCCTCGATCAGATAGGCGCGCTGGCCGGTGAACTGGAAGTTGTACCGCTGCATGTCGATCGACCACGACTTGTCGCCGACGATGTACAGACCCCGGTGCACCCGGCCGATCAGCTCGGCGGTGGACAGGTCGTCCGAGCCCGGCCGGAGCGAGACGTTGGCCATCCGCTGCACCGGGACATGGCCGGGGGAGTCGGCGAAGGCGCACCCGTTGGATCGGCCCAGGCCCTGCATCAGCGCCATCCGCCGGTCGAGCTGATAGCCGGTCAGGATGCCGTCGGTGACCAGGTCCCAGCTCTGCGTCGCGACACCCTCGTCGTCGAAGCCGATCGTGGCCAGGCCGTGCTGCACGGTGCGGTCGCCGGTGACGTGCATGACCGGCGAGCCGTATTGCAGCTTGTTCAGCTTGTCGAAGGTGGCGAACGAGGTGCCCGCGTAGGCGGCCTCGTAGCCGAGCGCGCGATCCAGCTCGGTGGCGTGCCCGATCGACTCGTGGATGGTCAGCCACAGGTTGCTCGGGTCGATCACCAGGTCGTACTCGCCCGCCTCGACACTGGGCGCCCGCACCCGCTCGGCGAGCAGGCCCGGCAGCGACGCGAGCTCCTCCTCCCAGTCCCAGCCCTCGCCCTTGACGTACTCCCAGCCCCGGCCGACCGGCGGCGCGATGGTGCGCATCGTCTCGTACGCGCCGGATTCGCGGTCCACCGCGATCGCGGTGAGCTGGGGGTGGATCCGCACCCGCTGCTGCGTGGTGGTGGTGCCGGCCGAGTCGGCGTAGAACTTGTTCTCCTGGACGACCATGCACGTGGCGTCCACATGGTCCACGCCGTCGGCGGCGAGCAGTTCCCGACTCCAGCGCGCGAACAGCGCGATCCGCTCCGCCTCGGGCACCTCGAACGGGTTGACCTTGTACGTCGAGATCCACGTCCTGTCGGCGTGCACCGGCTCCTTCGCCAGCGCGACCGTCTCGCCCGCGCCGGCCGCCTCGCTCACCGAGCGGGACACCCGCGCGACCGCCACGGCCTGCTCCGCGACGTACGCGGCGGCCTCCGGGGTCAGGTCGACGCCCGCCGCGAAGCCCCAGGCCCCGTCGTGCACGACGCGGACCGCGAAGCCCACGTCGGTGGTGTCCACGGACGAGTCGGTGCGCCCGTCGCGCAACCGGAAGGACGCGTCTCGCACCCGCTCGAAGCGGAAGTCCGCGTGTTCGGCGCCCAGTTCCCCGGCTCGGGACAGGGCCGCGGCGGCCAGCTCCCGAAGGGGGTAGGCGAGGAACGTCGGATCGATCTCGTTGGGCACCCATTCCTCCATACGTTCGGCCTGTCGGCTCGCGTCGTTCAGTCAACCAGACACGATGTCGCCGGCATTCCTGGGTTTTCCGGCCGGACGGTCGTGCGTCGGACGGGTCTTGCGCCCGGACAAGCGGAACGAAACCTGCCGGACGCAGGCCGGCCGGATTCGGTCGGCGGAGCGGCTCGTTCCGGTTATCGTGCGCTCTTGTCGGGTTCCCACAACGATCGATCCGCGGACGCTGTCCCGGACCGGATTCCCCTTACCCCGGGGTAGCCCGATAGCGTCATCGTGACGCAAGCCGTCGGCCCGCGCGAGGGTGCGGCGAGCACGTTCGAGGACGAAGACGAAGGAGTGATCCGTTGAGCCGGTCCGTACTGGTCACGGGAGGAAACCGGGGCATCGGCCTGGCCATCGCCCGGGCCTTCGCCGCCGACGGCGACAAGGTCGCGATCACGTATCGCTCCGGCGAGCCCCCGGAGGGCCTGCTCGGGGTGCGCTGCGACATCACCGACGGCGAGCAGGTCGAGCAGGCGTTCAAGGAGGTCGAGGCCGCACACGGCCCGGTCGAGGTACTGATCGCCAACGCGGGCATCACCCGCGACACGCTGCTGCTGCGGATGACCGAAGAGGACTTCACCAGCGTCGTCGACACCAACCTCACCGGCACGTTCCGGGTGGTCAAGCGGGCGAGCAAGGGCATGTTGCGGGCCCGCAAGGGTCGCATCGTGCTGATCTCGTCGGTGGTGGGGCTGCTCGGTTCGCCGGGGCAGGCCAACTACGCGGCCTCCAAGGCCGGCCTGGTCGGCTTCGCCCGCTCGATCGCGCGGGAGCTGGGGTCGCGCAACATCACCACGAACGTGGTGGCGCCCGGCTTCGTCGACACCGCGATGACCGAGGTACTCGGCGACGAGCGCAAGGCGCAGATCCTCAAGGAGATCCCGCTCGCGCGCTACGCCGACGTGGACGAGGTCGCCGGTGTGGTCAAGTTCCTCACCTCGGACGCCGCGTCGTACATCACCGGAGCCGTCATCCCTGTGGACGGCGGACTTGGAATGGGGCACTGAACTCATGGGCGACCTGCTTGCGGGCAAGCGCATTCTCGTCACCGGCGTCATCACCGACGCCTCGATCGGCTTCCACGTCGCCAAGCGGGCCCAGGAGGAGGGCGCCGAGGTCGTACTGACCGGATTCGGCCGGCTCTCGCTGGTCAACCGGATCGCGAACCGGCTGCCGAAGCCCGCCCCGGTGATCGAGCTGGACGTGCAGAACCCCGAACACCTCGCGTCCCTCGCGGACAACGTGCGCGCGCACGTGCCCTCGCTCGACGGCGTCGTGCACTCGATCGCGTTCGGTCCCAAGGACGCGCTCGGCGGCAACTTCCTCGACACCGAGTGGGCCGACGTGGCCACGGCGGTGCAGGTCTCGGCCTACTCGCTGAAGTCGCTGACGATGGCGTGCCTGCCGCTGATCGAGGCGAACGAGGGGCGTGGCGGCTCGGTCGTCGGCCTCGACTTCGACGCGCAGGTGGCCTGGCCGGGCTACGACTGGATGGGTGTCGCCAAGGGCGCCCTGGAGTCGACCTCGCGCTACCTGGCCAAGTACCTGGGCGAGAAGAACATCCGGGTCAACCTGGTCTCCTCGGGCCCGGTCAAGACGATGGCCGCGAACAGCATCCCCGGCTTCGAGAAGTTCGAGGGTGTCTGGAACGAGAAGGCCCCGCTGGGCTGGGACCTGCGCGACGCGGACCCGGCCGCCCGGGGCGTGTGCGCACTGCTGTCCGACTGGTTCCCCAAGACCACCGGCGAGATCATCCACGTCGACGGCGGCCTGCACGCGATCGGCGCGTAACGCTCGAAACGTCTCCCGCAGCCCGATCGCCCGACCCACCCGGTCGTGGCGGTCGGGCTGTGTCGTCGTCGGCCGGGAGGGCGGACGGGCACGCGGGGCCGCCTGTGCACCGCGGCCCCGTTCGCGAACGGCACGGCGGGCGGGAGGGCGAGAACCCTCGTCAACCGGTCGCGGCGGCGATCGTCGCGGCGATGCCGATCAGCACGGTGATCAGCAGCATGATGCCCAGGATGCCGCCGAGTTGCCTGGCCGAGGACTTGTTCGGGTCCGGCGGCGCGAGCACCGTCTGCCGGAGCTCGTCGGTCGCGCCCGATTCGGCGGCCTTGCGGGCGAGGATCTCGTTGCGCGCGGTCGAGCGCGCGACTTCCTCCGCGTGGGCGCGCTCCTCGCGGGCCTTGCGAGCGGCCATGGCCCGCTCGTACCGCTCCTTGGAGGATTCGCCAGATGTAGCAGCCATGGGGACGAGTTTCGCAGACCCGCCCGGCCGGACCGACCGGTGGGGTGGAGCGGGTCGCACGGCGACCGGGGGCCGGCCGGGGTGGGGCGAGCGGGAACTCCGGGTGACCGGTCGGGCGTTGTGCACGCGTAGGGACCCGCACCGAGGATGACCTTCCCCCGAGTGCCGCACCGGGCGTTGTCGCAGGTCGGCGGCGTCGGGGCAAAAGCTTCCCCTTACATGTATCCGGTCGTGCCCCGACCGATCGCCCGCCCGGCTCCTTCTCAGGGGTGGGGCCAGCCCTACTACGCAGGGGTGCCTGCCCCCCGATCAAGACACCGGTTCGCAGGATGTGGCTCCCGGTTGCCCGCCAATACCTTCGTGTGTGTCGAGGAAGACCCTCGGCGAAGCGGAGCACACAGGAGCGGGGACCAATGGCATCCAGGCGTAATTTCGCCGCCTCGATCGGTGGCTGGAGTGCACAGCATCGCAAGACGGCGGTATTCGGGTGGCTGCTGTTCGTGGTCCTCGCCGTCGTGATCGGCAACATGAGCGGGACGAAGGAGATCAGCAAGGCCGAGCGCGGTGTGGGGGAGTCCGGCCGGGCCGCACGGATCATCGACGACGCGGGGATCAAGGAGCCCGCGGGCGAGATGGTGCTGGTCCGCAGCGACAAGCTGGTCACCGAGGACACGAAGTTCCGCGCCGCGGTCGACGATGTGATCAACCGGGTCAACGCCACGCAGGTCAAGGACGGCAAGGGCCCGGCCACCGAGCACATGCGTTCTCCGTTCGCCGGTGACGGCGGCATCTCCTCGGACAAGCATTCGGTGCTTATCCAGTTCGACATGACGGGCGAGGAGGACAAGGCCGCCGACAACATCCAGCCCGTGCTGGACGCGGTGGCCGAGGCCCGCAAGGCGCACCCGGACGTGGTGGTCGAGCAGTTCGGCGACGCCAGCGGCGAGAAGTGGTTCCAGGACACCATCGCCAAGGACTTCACCCGGGCCGAATGGACCGCCGTCCCGCTCGCCCTGGGCATCCTGCTCGTCGCGTTCGGCGCCGTGGTCGCCGCACTGCTGCCGGTGGCCCTGGCCCTGACCGCGTTCGTGGCCGCGGGCGGTCTGCTCGCGTTGAGCAGTCGGCTGATGCCGGTCGGCGACAGCGCCCAGTCGGTGATGCTGCTGATCGGCCTGGCCGTGGGCGTCGACTACTGCATGTTCTACCTGCGCCGTGAGCGTGAGGAGCGGGCCAAGGGACGCGACCCGGAGACCGCGCTGCGGATTGCCGCCGCCACCTCCGGCCGTTCCGTGCTGATCTCCGGCATCACCGTCATCGTCGCGATGGCCGGCATGCTCCTGTCCGGACTCAGCGAATTCGAGTCGATGGCCTCCGCGACCATCCTGGTCGTGCTCACCGCGGTGCTCGGCTCGCTCACCGTGCTCCCGGCGATCCTGTCGATGCTGGGCGACCGGGTGGACCTGGGCAAGATTCCCGGGCTCGCCAAGATGCGCCGTCCCACCGAGGGCAGCAAGGCGTGGGGCAAGATCCTGGGCGTGGTGCTGAGCCGGCCCAAGGGCACCGCGGTGCTCGCCGGCGGTCTGCTGATCGCGCTGACCGTCCCCGCGATCGGCATGAAGACCTCCGAACTGCCGATCGACAAGGAACTGCCGACCTCGCTGTCCATCGTGCAGACCTACCAGCACATCGAGAAGGCGTTCCCCGGCGGCCCGGCGCCCGCCCAGATCGTGGTCAAGGCGACCAACCCCGACGACCCCAGGCTCGCGGCGGCGTTCGACAAGCTGCGCGCCGAGGCGGTCGCCACCGGACAGATGCACGAGCCGATCGAGGTCGAGCGGCAGGGCGGCACGAACGTCTTCAAGGTCTCGGTCCCGCTCGCCGGCGGCGGCAACGACTCCACCAGCAACAAGGCCCTGGACACGCTCCGCGGCAAGGTCATCCCGAACACGCTGGGCAAGCTGGACGGCGTGGACGCCCCGGTGACCGGCAACACCGCCGGGTCGGTGGACTTCAACGACAAGCTCGACGACACGCGACTGCCGATCTTCGCCTTCGTGCTCGGCTTCGCCTTCCTGCTGATGCTGGTCTCGTTCCGCTCGATCGCCATCGCGGTCACCGCGATCGTGCTCAACCTGCTGTCGGTGGGCGCCGCCTACGGTGTGATGACGCTCGTCTTCCAGGAGGGCTACGGCGACTCGCTGGTGGGCACGGAGGCACCGGGCGCGATCGTCTCCTGGATCCCGATGTTCCTGTTCGTGATCCTGTTCGGCCTCTCGATGGACTACCACGTGTTCGTGGTCTCGCGAATCCGTGAGGCGTACGACAAGGGCATGGACACCAAGTCGGCCGTGTCGCACGGCATCCGCACCACCGCCGGGGTGGTGACCAGCGCGGCGACGATCATGGTCGCGGTGTTCGGGGTCTTCGGCACCCTGTCGATGCAGTCGATGAAGCAGTTCGGTGTCGGCCTGGCGGTCGCGGTCCTGCTGGACGCGACGATCATCCGCGGTCTGCTGCTGCCGGCCGTGATGACCCTGCTCGGCGACCGCAACTGGTACCTGCCCCGCTGGCTCGGCTGGCTGCCGCAGATGGACCACGGCGACGAGGCGATCGAGGCGCCGGCCCCGGCCGCCGAGCCGGTCCCCGCGTACGCCTCGGCCGGCGGCTACGGCACACCGACATACGAGACGGGTCGCCACCGGGGCGGCAACGGCTACGACGAGAGCGTGTCCGGCTCGCGCCGGATCCCGCGCCCGCCGGTCGGCTGACTGCCGAGCGCACGGTCGCCGGTGCGGGGCCGGCGACGACCGTGACGACCACCACCCCGTAGATCCGAGGAAAGCACGGGTCGGGACCGGATACTCGGTCCCGACCCGTCGTGCGTGGGGCGCGGTCGCCCGGCCCGGTCGGCGCGTGCCCGCTCCTCCTCGATCGAGTCCTGCGGTGCCGACCGGCAGTGCACAACGGCCGATGTCTGAGAGGCTGAACCCATGGCATCCCACCGACAGCGCAATCTTGTGGTGATGAGGCACGCGAAGGCCGAGTGGCCCGACGGGCCGGACCACGAGCGACCCCTGGCCGAACGCGGCCGCAAGGACGCGGCCGAGACCGGGCACCGACTGCTCGACCAGGGCATCACCCCCGATCTGGTGGTGTGCTCGCCGGCCGTACGCACTCGGGAGACCTGGCGGCTCGCGGGCAAGGCCTACGACCACAAGCCGCACACCGTCTACGACGAGCGGGTGTACGAGGCGAGCGCGCAGGCGCTGCTCTACCTCGTCCAGGAGACCCCCGACGAGGTCGACACACTGCTGCTGATCGGGCACAACCCGGGCGTGGCCACGCTGGTCAACGCGTTGGCGGGCAGCGGCGAGGACGACACGCTGGTGCGCCTGCGGGAGAAGTATCCGACCTCGGCGGTCGCGGTGCTGAGCCTGCACACCGCGTGGGCCGACCTCCAGGAGCGCTCGGCACACCTGGTTCGCTTCAGCACGCCGGCGACCTGACCCCGACGTCCGGGCCCGCCCGGTCGCACCGTGTGCGGTGCGACCGGGCGGGCCCGGATTCGGTTCCGCGGGGGCCGGCTACGCGTCCGCCGCGTCCGCCGCCTCGATCTCGTCCCGGGTCACGCCCAGCAGGAAAAGCACGGTGTCCAGGAACGGCACGTTGACCGCGGTGTCGGCGGCCTCGCGCACCACCGGCTTGGCGTTGAAGGCCACCCCCAGGCCGGCGGCGTTGAGCATGTCCAGGTCGTTCGCGCCGTCGCCGATGGCGACCGTGGCGGTCAACGGCACCCCCGCGTCGGCCGCGAAGCCGCGCAGCAGCCGGGCCTTGCCCGCCCGGTCGACGATCTCGCCGACCACCCGCCCGGTGAGCCTGCCGTCCACCACCTCCAGGGTGTTGGCCGCGCTGTAGTCGAGCCCGAGCTGCTCCACGAGCGCGTCGGTGACCTGGGTGAATCCGCCCGAGACGATGCCCACCTTGTAGCCGAGCCGCTTGAGCGTGCGCACCAGGGTGCGCGCACCGCGGGTGAGCACGACCTGCTCGCGGACCTTGGCGATGGCGTCCTCGTCCAGCCCGGCGAGCAGCGCCACCCGGGCCCGCAACGACTCGGCGAAGTCCAACTCGCCGCGCATCGCGGCGGCGGTCACCTCGGCCACCTCGTCCAGGCAGCCGGCGTGCTCGGCCAGCAGCTCGATCACCTCGCCCTGGATCAGGGTCGAGTCCACGTCCATCACGATCAGCCGCTTGGCCCGGCGGCGCAGGCCGGAGGGCTGGACCGCGACGTCCACCCGGCGCTCGGCGGCCTCGGTGGCCAGCTCCAGGCGCAGCTTGTCCGTCTCGACGCCGGAGACCTGGAGCTCGATCGCGGTCACCGGGTACTTGGCGAGGCGGAATATCCGGTCGATGTTGGCGCCGGTGGCCGCGATCCGGTGCGCTATCCCGGCGAACGCGGCGGCCTCCAGCGGGTGGCCCAGCACGGTGACGTGCGAGCGGCCCTCGCCGCGCGGACGGTTGTCGCCGACACCGGAGAGGATCTCCGCCTCCAGCCGCTCGCCGTCCGCCCAGCGGTGCACGCCGGCCCGCAGCCGGCCCTCGTCGGTCGGCGTGGTGATCAGGACGCACAGCGTGAGCCGGCCCCGGGTGACGGTCTGCTCGACGTCGACGACCTCGACGGAGTGGCCGGCCAGGATCTCGAAGAGGCTCGACGTCACCCCCGGCCGGTCCTTGCCGAAGATCTTGACGAGAAGAGTGCGCGGCGCATTCATGATGCTTCACGGTACCGGCCGTTCGAGGGCACGCGCGTCACCGGTCCACGGTACGAACACTGCGGCCGGCCGCACGGCGGCGGAATCTACCCAGGCCAGGGGCCGTCCCGGGTCGGCGCCTGCGGGTCGGGCGGGGGTGGCGGGCGATACGCCGGGGCGGGCCTGTTCGAGTACGGCGGGCCCGGTGGCGCCGCCGGGCCGGGCGGGCTCGGCGCGCCGGGGTGCGCCGGGCGGCCGGGCGGATACGGCGCGGCCGGCGGCCGGTGCGGCGGCGGCGCGGCACGGGTGGGCCGCGCCGGGCCCGAGGCCGCAGCCGGGGCGACCGGGTCGGTCCGGCGGTAGCGCACCCAGTCGGCGACCGCGCCGCCGATGAAGCCGGCACACCCGCCCCACAGCAGACCGAGCACCAGGGTCCACAGGTAGTCCGCGTGCAGCGACACCGACGCGCCCGGGGACACCACTCCGCCCAGGATGTTCACCGCGACCTTGAGCTGGAGCTGCATCAGATAGGCGACGACCAGCAGGCCGCCCGCGAGGGTGACCGCGAACCGCCACGCGTGTTGCAACGGACGCACCGACGCGGGCGCGCGCAGCGCCATCACGGTCGCGCCGAGCAGCAGCAACAGCGCGGAGAACAGCGGGACGAACCACGCCCGCGAGTCGAACTCGGCCAGCCGGTCGATCCGGATCGGCAGACCGTCCCCGGCGGAAGCCTTGACCAACTTGCCCAGCGGGCCGGGCAGACCGAAGGAGAAACCGCCGACCTCGGTCGGCGCGCTGGTCGTGGCCTTCCACGGGATGCCCAGGCCGAGCGAGGCCAGCAACCAGACCGCGTTGGGCAGCGCGAAGAACATGCCGCCGATCATCCGCTTCGGCGCGGGCGCGGCGGCGGCCACGAACGGGGTGCCCACGATCCCGGTGACCACCGCGGTGATCAGTACCGCGAGCAGACCCGCGATCGGGGCCCGCAGCACCGCGCGGTGCCGCAGCCACCTGAGCGGCAGCGGCCCGCGCGCGGACACCGCGACCGTGGCCAGCAGGGTGATCAGCAACCACAACGCGCCGAAGACCAGCGTGCCGCTCACCTCGGTCTCGAACCGGGCCGCCGCGCCGAGCTCGAAGATGCCGATCAGATCCTGCGCCTGCCCGCCGCTCACCTGGGAGACGAACTCGTCGATCGGCAGCGAGTCCCTGCCCAGCGACACCACCACGCCCAGCGCGGCCATGGTGAACACCAGGACCCGCACGCCGTGCACGACCAGATCCAGCGCGCCGATCACCAGCCGATGACGCAGCGGACGCAGGAACAACCAGCCCAGCACGAGCGCGCCGATCAAACCGATGCCGAGCAGCATGATGTCGACCTTGCCGCTGCCCTGCGCGAGCGAGACGTCGCCGGTGAGTCGGCTGAGGATGTCGTTGCTCGGAGTGCCCTCCTCGGCGCCCTTCAGGTCGACCGTGCCACCCACCGCCAGCGCGATCACCGCCGCGATCAGCGCGGGCATCGTGCTCGACGGCAGGCTGTTCGCGCCCAGCAACCACAACGCCAGCCACGCCGCCACGGCCATCGCCACGAACGCGGCGAGCACCGCGCCGAGCGCGTGCAGCCAGGGGGCCACGCCGCCCCACGGCGCCGGGCCCGCCGGTGGTCGGGCCGAAGGCGGGTCGTGCTGCGGTGCGTTGTGCTGTTGCTGGTTCCAGGACACAACCGCTCCTGTCACGTGCGACCCGACTGCCGGATGAGCGGGACAAACTCGACTATCGAGCGCACCGACGCGCGCGTCAACGGATTCGGCCGTACTGCGCACCCGCGAGTGCGGCCCGGGCGTGGTTGTCATCCTCCGTCAGAGTGGTTTCCCTGCCCTCAAGGATGAGAAAGCCTGCCCGAGCGGCCCCCGCGTCCCTACACTCTCCAAGAGTGGGGGACAGCTACGCGCCAGAAGGACCGGCAGTGCCGCACCTGACCGTCGGCACCAGCGCCGGAACGCCCGTGATCCTGGATCCCGGGCGGGAACACATCGTCGGTCGTGACCCGTCCTGTGCGATCGTGCTCGACGATCGCCGTGTGTCGCGCCGGCACGCGGTCCTGCGAGTGGGCGCCGACGGCTGGGAGTTCGTCGACGGCAACAGCGTCAACGGCTCGTGGATGCGCGGCAATCGGGTGCATCGCGTGGTCGTGGGCCAGGGCTGCGAGGTGTTGCTCGGCGACCCGGACGACGGCGACCCGCTGCGCCTCGCGCCGGAGTCGACCGCCACCGAGGTGGTGCCGCCGCGCGTGGTGCACCACGACCACGTACAGATTCCCGAGCCGCCGCGCCGGAGCGAACCGCCGCCGCGCCGCGCCGAACCACCGCGCACCCCCGAACCGCCCTATGTGCCCCAGCCGCCCCGGCAAGTGCCGGACCGCGCCCGCCCGTTGGGCCGCGCGCAGATCGGTGCCGGGCCGCCCGCGGATCCGCGCCCGAGCGTGGACCGGGCGCCGAGCATGGTCATCCCGCTCCCGGTGCGCACCCTGCGGATCGGCCGCGCGCTGGACAACGACCTGGTGCTCACCGACCTGATGGTCTCCCGGCACCACGCCGAGCTGCGCACCACGCCCGGCGGCCGGCGCGAGATCGTCGACCTGGGCAGCCACAACGGCACCTACCTCAACGGGCAGCCGATCGAACACGCGCTGCTCGGCGAAGCAGACCTGGTCGGCATCGGGCACGCCACCTTCCGGCTCGACGGCCAGGAGTTGCGCGAGTTCATCGACACCGGCGAGGTGTCGCTGGAGGTGCAGAACCTCACCGTCACGGCCGGCAAAAGAGTCCTGCTCGACAACGTCTCCTTCCCGCTCGCCGAGCGCAATCTGCTGGCCATCGTGGGCGGTTCGGGCGCGGGCAAGTCCACCCTGCTCGGCGCGCTCACCGGCAGCCGGCGCGCCGCCAGCGGCAAGATCCTCTACGACGGCCGCGACCTCTACGCGAACAACGCCGAACTGCGCCAGCGGATCGGCCTGGTGCCGCAGGACGACATCCTGCACGCCCAGCTCACCGCGCGCACCGCGCTGCGTTACGCCGCACAGTTGCGCTTCCCCGAGGACACCGAGGCGTCCGAGCGCGAGCGCCGGGTCGAGGAGGTGATCGCCGAGCTGAGCCTGGACAAGATGCCGCGCGGCGCCACCGCGCCGTACGCCGACACCAAGGTCAGCAGCCTCTCCGGTGGCCAGCGCAAACGGGTGAGCGTGGCCGTCGAACTGCTCACCAAGCCGTCCGTGTTGTTCCTGGACGAGCCGACCTCCGGCCTGGACGAGGGCCTGGAACGCTCGGTGATGGAGAAGCTGCGCGAACTCGCCGACGACGGCCGCACGGTCATCGTGGTCACCCACAGCACCCGCAGCCTGAACGTGTGCGACCGGGTGCTGGTGCTCGCCCCGGGCGGTCGGATCGCCTTCTTCGGACCGCCGGACGAGGCGCTGCCGTTCTTCGGCAAGGGCGACTGGCCCGAGGTCTTCAAGATGTTCGACGACGAGCCGGACCGCGACTACGAGGGTCCGTTCCGCCGTTCGGAACTCTACGGCCGATACATAGAGGTGGGCCGCGACCGGGCGCACGCCGAACAGGGCGAGCGACCGCAGGCGAAACCGCCCAAGCCGCAGGGCTGGTTCTCCCAACTCGGCACGCTCTCCCGGCGCTACCTCGCGGTGATCGCCTCGGACCGCAAATACCTGGCGCTGCTGGCGATAGCGCCGCTGTTCCTGGGGATGTTGTGCCGGGTGATCCCCGGCAAGCTGGTCAGCCCGGAGGGGTCGCCGCCGGGTTCGAACCAGGAGGCGACCACCAAACTGCTCGTGCTGTTCGTGATCAGCGGCCTGATGGGCACCGCGACCGCAGTCAACGAGCTGATCAAGGAGCGCGCCATCTACCGGCGCGAACGCAGCGCCGGGCTCTCGGTGTCCGCCTACCTCGGCTCGAAGATGATCGTGCTCGGGATGATCTCCGCACTCCAGGGCGTGGTGCTCACCGCGGTCGCCCTGGTCGGGGAGAAGTTGCCCGCCAAGGGCGTGGTGATCAGCCCGCCGATCATCGAGATCGGCATCGCGGTGGTGCTGTCCGCGATAGCGGCGATGGCGGTGGGCCTGGTGGTCTCCGCCTCGATCGGCAGCGCGGAGTTGGCCATGCCGCTGCTCGTGGTGATCGCCATCGTGCAAGTGGTGCTGTGCGGCGGCCTGTTCCCGCTCAACGGCAAGGCCGGCATCGAGCAGATCTCCTGGCTGGCCCCGGCCCGCTGGGCCTTCGCCGCGGCCGGCAGCACGATAGATCTGGCCACCCAACTGCCGCGCAAACCCGGCGAGTCGCCGGATCCGCTGTGGAAGCACGACCCGAAGGTCTGGTACCGCAACATCGGCATCCTGACCGGCCAGATCGCCGTCTACGGCCTGATCGCGCTGCTCATGCTCCGGCGCCTGGACCCCAAGACCAAGCGCAAGCGCGGGAGCCGGTGAAGCTCGCGCCCGAGTGCGGCTCAGGCCCGGTCCGGCTCCAGGGCCGCGCCGTACGCCGCCACCATCGCCCGGCGACAGGCCCGCTCCAGCGGGGCGAGCGCGCCGAGCCGGGCGGATATCTCCGCCGCGCTGACCGCCGCGCCGTCCTCGCGACCGGCCACGGTCAACACCGCGTGGATGCGCCGCGCCTGGTCGAGCACCCGGCCGGCGCGACCCGGATGGCCGGGTGCGACCCGGGTGTCCGAGTCCTTGCGGTACAGCCCGGCCAGGGCGCGCTGCGCCGCCGGGCCGCCGCCTGCCACGTCCAGTCGGGTCAGGTCCTCGATCGCGTCGCGCATCGCCTCGGCCAGCTCGCGCTCCGCCTCGGCCAGGAACGGTCCCGGGGCGGGCCGGTCGCTCACCTCGATCATCTGCCAGGCGACCCGCACGGTGGCGTCGCCGTTCGAGCCGTGCCGGGTCACCCCGGGCACCAGGCCGTACGCGGCGCCCGGGGCGCCGACCGTGATCGCCGCCTCGCCCGCGTCCAGCGCCAGGTCGTTGAAGGCGGGCGGGCCGGGCAGCGCCAGCGGATCACCCGACACCGGCAGGGCCAGCCGCAGACCGGTCACGCCCAGCGCTCGCAGCCGACCCAGGGCCAGCGACAGGCCGACGGGCATGTTTTCGCCCGGTACGCCCGTCACCCGATGCGGTTCGTCCGTTCCGACGATCTCGGACACCGCGTCGTCGGGCGGTACGCGCCCGGCCAGCAGGGCATTGCCCCATGCGACGAGAAGTCCGGAGCGAGGTTCGGCAAGCATGCGGACAAGCGTAAGGGGCGTCACAACGCTCCCGGACACGACCGGAGGTCGCTCGGTGTCATAGGTTTCTCCCGGACCGGGTGCAACAACGCGGACCACGGAGCGAGGCGGTGATCCCACACAAGGGGATGCCGTCCGGCGGCGTAGCGCACGATGGGGAGCTGGCAGGCGATGAGCGACGTTCTCGAACTGGTTGACGTATCGGTGGTGCGCGACGGTCGCCCTCTGGTGGACCAGGTCACCTGGTCGGTCGCGGAAGGCGAACGCTGGATCGTCGTCGGCCCCAACGGCGCCGGCAAGACCACGGTGCTGCAACTGGCGTCCACCTATCTGTTCCCCACCACCGGCACGGTCGCCGTGCTGGGCGAGAAGCTGGGCACGGTCGACGTGTTCGAGCTGCGACCGCGGGTCGGGATGGCCTCGGCGGCGCTCACCGACAAGCTGCCGCGCCGCGAGCGGGTGCTGGACATCGTGCTGACCTCGGCCTACGGGATGACGGCCAAGTGGCACGAGCGCTACGACGCCGAGGACGAGCAGCGCGCCCGCCGGCTGCTCGACCAGTTGGGCATGGCGGAATACGTCGAGCGCCGGTTCGGCACGCTGTCCGAGGGCGAGCGCAAGCGGGTGCAGATCGCCCGTGCGCTGATGACCGACCCCGAGCTGTTGCTGCTCGACGAGCCGGCCGCCGGGCTCGACCTGGGCGGGCGCGAGGACCTGGTCCGCCGGCTCGGCACGCTGGCCGCCGACCCGTACGCGCCGTCGATGATCCTGGTCAGCCACCACGTCGAGGAGATCCCGCCCGGCTTCACGCACATCCTGATGATCCGTCAGGGACGGGTGATGGCGGCCGGCCCGATCGCCGACACGCTCAACTCGCGCAACCTTTCGCACTGCTTCGGTCTGCCGCTGATCGTCGAGCAGCAGTACGGGCGTTGGTCCGCCCGCGGGCTGCCGATGCCGGAGGCACCGGAGACGCAGGGCTGACCCGAGCCGCTTCCCCGGCTGATCGTTTTCGGCCGAGAAGCATCTGCTGCTCGGCGCGCCCACGATCTACGATGAACACGTGGACGCATGGATGTGGTGGCTCATCGCGGTCGGGGCGTTCGGCATCGTCGGGGTGCTCAGCTCCTTCGTGGAGATGGGCATGTTCGCGGTCGGGGCCGCCGCCGCGGCTGCGGCCGCCGGCGCCGGTGGCAACTTCCTGATCCAGTGCATCGTGTTCGCCCTCGTGTCGATCGCACTGCTCGTGTTCGTGCGCCCGATCGTGGTCCGGCACAACAACTCGCCCGGAACCCGCACCGGCATCGAGGCACTCAAGGGCACCAGCGCCGTGGTCCTGGAACGCGTCGACGAGAACGGCGGCCGGATCAAGCTGGCCGGCGAGGTCTGGTCGGCCCGCACCCTGGACTCCACCGCCGTGTTCGAACCCGGGGCTCGGGTGGACGTAGCGGACATCGTGGGCGCCACCGCAGTGGTGATGTGACGCCCGATCGATTGCGCCGATCGTGTTGACGTCCCACGTCGGCCCGCGAACCCCTAGGCTCGACACAGCCTTGCATTTCAAAGGCAACCGCAGGCAAGCAGGACCTCGGGAGAGATCGTGAAGGCCACCGCCGTCATCGTCCTGGTCGTACTCGTACTGCTGGTGGTCGTCGCCTTGGTCAAGACGGTCAAGGTGATCCCCCAGGCGAGTGCCGCCATCGTGGAGCGTTTCGGGCGATACACCCGCACGCTGCACGCCGGACTCAACATCCTCGTACCGTTCATCGACCGGATCCGGCAGATGATCGACCTGCGCGAGCAGGTCGTGCCGTTCCCGCCGCAACCGGTGATCACCGAGGACAACCTCGTCGTCCAGATCGACACCGTCATCTACTTCCAGGTCACCGACCCGCGCGCGGCCACCTACGAGATCGCCAACTACATCCAGGCGATCGAGCAGCTCACCATCACCACGCTGCGCAACATCATCGGTGGCATGGACCTCGAACAGACCCTCACCTCGCGCGAGGAGATCAACGCGGGGCTGCGCGGCGTGCTCGACGAGGCGACCGGCCGCTGGGGCATCCGGGTCAACCGGGTCGAGCTCAAGGCGATCGAGCCGCCGCCCTCCATCCAGGACTCGATGGAGAAGCAGATGCGCGCCGAGCGGGACAAGCGCGCGGCGATCCTGACCGCCGAGGGCCACCAGCGTTCGCAGGTGCTCACCGCCGAAGGTGACAAGGAAGCCGCCGTGTTGCGCGCCGAGGGTGAGCGCCAGGCCGCGGTGATCCGGGCCGAGGGTGAGGCGCGCGCGATCGAGACCGTCTTCGAGGCGATCCACGCGGGCGAGGTGGACAACAAGCTGCTCGCCTACCAATACCTCCAGATGTTGCCGAAGATCGCCGAGGGCAGCTCGAACAAGTTGTGGATCCTGCCCAGCGAGGTCACCCGCGCCCTGGAGGGCATCGGCGACGCGGTCGGCAATCTCGCCACGAACGGCTCCGGCCCGGCACACCGCGTGCCGCAGGTGCCGGTCGAGGAGGAGCCGGCCTGGCCCGGTTCGGGCACGCCCGTCCCGCAGGGGCGCAAGGCGCCGATCGCCAACGGCGCATCCTCGGTACCGCGTCCGTCCGCCGAGCCGCCCGCCGTGCCCCCGCCGCCGGCCGAGCCGCCGCGCCGGGGTGGACCGCCGGCCGGCGAGGTCGAACCTCCGCACATCGAGCGGGGTCATCGCCCGCCGCGATGAGCCGCCGGCCTCGGCTGCGATGATCTCTGGCGTTACGGCCGCGGGGACGCTCGACGTCCTCCCGGCGCCAGGATCGTCGCGGCGAAGCGGGTGCACATGGACTGGTGGGAAGCGTTGGCGATCTTCGCCGCGGGTATCGCGGCCGGCGGGATCAATACGGTGGTCGGATCCGGCACGCTGATCACCTTCCCGGTACTCCTCGCCTTCGGCTACTCGCCGGTGACCGCGAACGTGTCCAACACGATCGGCCTGGTGCCGGGTTCGATCAGCGGCGCGATCGGGTATCGCCGCGAACTCGAAGGCCAGCGGCCCCGGTTGATCCGGCTCGGGCTGGCCTCGCTGCTCGGCGGCCTGACCGGCGCGATCCTGCTGCTCACGCTGCCCGACAGCGCGTTCAAGGCGATCGTGCCGGCGCTGATCGTGCTCGCGCTGGTGCTCGTGGTGCTGCAACCGCGCCTGGCCAAGCGGCTGGCCGCCCGGCGGGCGGAGAACGGCTCGGCGTCGGAGGGGCCCCGGCACGGCGGCGCGTTGTTGTGGGTGGCCGTGTTCGGAACCGGCATCTACGGCGGCTACTTCGGCGCGGCGCAAGGCGTCCTGCTGCTGGCGCTGTTCGGCGTGTTCATCGCGGAGAACCTGCAGCGGATGAACGCGGTGAAGAACGTGCTCGCCGGCATCGTCAACGGCGTCGCGGCGATCGTGTTCATGCTCGTCGCCGACGTCGCGTGGTGGGTGGTGCTGTTGATCGCGTGCGGCTCGGTGATCGGCGGCCAGATCGGCGCCAAGGTCGGCCGCCGGCTGCCGCCCACGGCACTGCGCGCGGTGATCGTCGTGGTGGGCCTGGTCGCGGTGGTGCGGCTGCTGTTGTGACGACGGCATTGCCGGTTCGACCTCCCCTACCCTGGCCCCCTCGAATCGGGGAGGTGGCCGGATGGCCCTGGAGATGCGCGAACAGTGCGAACGATGCGAGGTGGCACTCGGTGCGCAGGATCCGGCCCGGATCTGCTCGTACGAATGCACCTTCTGCGAACCGTGCAGCGCCACGATGGACGACACCTGCCCCAACTGCGGCGGCGAACTCGTCCCCAGGCCGCGCCGCGCGGAACCGGCGGTCGGCTAGGCCCCGTCCGGCGGATCCCGGTGGATCGGGCCCGGGCCCGGGCCCGGTTCGCCGCCGACCTGCGGTGTCGTGAAACGATGCCCGGCATGCCGGTCACGTCGCACGCCGTAGGTCTCGCCGCAGGGGTCGTCCTGGACGCCGCCTTCGGCGACCCCCGCCGAGGTCACCCCGTGGCCGGCTTCGGGAGTGCGGCCGGTCGGCTGGAACAAGCCCTGTACCGCGACGACCGCGCCCGCGGCCTCGGCTACACGGCGCTGTGCGTCGGCGCCGGCGTCGGCCTGGGCCTGGCCCTGCGTCGCGCCGTCGCCGGCCGCCCCCTCGCCGACGCCGTGGTCACCGCCGGCTGCACGTGGGCCGTCCTCGGCGGCACCACCCTGCGCCGCGAGGCCCGGCTGATCGCCGCCCCGCTGGTGGCCGGCGACCTGCCCGCCGCCCGAGCCGCGCTGCCCCGCCTGGTCGGCCGCGACCCGGCCCGCCTGGACGACAAGGGCATCGCCCGCGCCGTCGTCGAATCGGTCGCCGAGAACACCTCCGACGCCGTGGTCGCCCCGTTGTTCTGGGGCGCCGTCGCGGGCGTTCCGGGCCTGCTGGGCTACCGCGCGATCAATACCCTCGACGCGATGGTCGGCCACCACACGCCGCGGTACGAGAACTTCGGCTGGGCCTCGGCCCGCCTGGACGACGCGGCCAACTGGCTGCCCGCCCGCCTCACCGGCCTGCTCACCGTCGCCGCCGCCCCCGTCGTCGGCGGCGACCCGGCCCGCGCCCTGGCGGTGCTGCGTCGGGACGGCGGCAGCCACCCCAGCCCCAACGCGGGCCGCTGCGAGGCGTCCGCCGCCGGGGCCCTGGACGTGCGCCTGGGGGGCCGCAACGTCTACGCCGGCCGCACCGAGGACCGCCCCGCGCTCGGCGACGGCCCACCGCCGAGCCCCACCGACATCCACCGCGCGAACCGACTCAGTGCCGCCGTCGGCCTGGCCTCGGCGGCACTGGCCGTCGCCGTCGTCGCCGCCCGCGCCGCGACGCGCGCCCGCGGGACGCGTCGATGACCGGCGCGCCCTCGACCCGGACCCGTACGGCACCCCGCCTCCGAAAGGCCATGCGATGAACGGCGCCCTCCTGGTGGCCGGCACCACCTCCGACGCGGGCAAGAGCGTCGTGGTCGCCGGGCTGTGTCGACGGCTCGCCCGCGAGGGCGTCAAGGTCGCGCCGTTCAAGGCGCAGAACATGTCGCTCAACTCGATGGTCACCGCCGACGGCGCGGAGATCGGCCGCGCCCAGGCGATGCAGGCCGCCGCCGCGCGGATCGAGCCGGAGGCGGTGATGAATCCGGTGCTGCTCAAGCCCGGCGGGCTGATGAGCAGTCAGGTCGTGCTGCTGGGCAAGCCGATCGCCGAGGTCGGCGCGCTGAACTACCGGGACCTGAAGCCGCGTTTGTTCGAGGCCGTGCTGGAGTCGCTGGCCGACCTGCGGGCGCGCTACGACGTCGTGGTGTGCGAGGGCGCGGGCAGCCCGACCGAGATCAACCTGCGCGACCGCGACATCACCAACATGGGCCTGGCCCGGGCCGCGAACCTCCCGGTGCTCGTGGTCGGCGACATCGACCGGGGCGGCATCTTCGCGTCCTTCTTCGGCACCCTCGCGCTGCTCTCGGCCGAGGATCAGGCGCTCGTCTGCGGTTTCGTGATCAACAAGTTCCGCGGCGACGCGCGCCTGCTCGACCCGGCGCTGAAGCGAATGCGCGAACTCACCGGGCGCCCCGTCCTGGGCGTGCTGCCGTTCCTGGGCGGCCTGTGGCTGGACGTGGAGGACTCGCTCGCGCTCGACGCCGACCGGGGCACGCCCGAGCCGCCGCTGGGCCCGGACATCCTGCGGGTCGCGGTGTTGCGGCTGCCGCGGATCAGCAACTTCACCGACATCGACGCGCTTTCCGTCGAACCCGGCGTCGTGGTGCGCTTCGTGAGCACGCCCGGCGAGATCGCCGACGCCGACCTGGTGGTACTGCCCGGCACCCGGGCCACCGTCGCCGACCTGGCCTGGCTGCGCGAACGCGGCCTGGACACCGCGCTGGCCCGCCGCGTCGCCGAGGACCGGCCCGTGCTCGGCATCTGCGGCGGCTACCAGATGCTCGGCGGGTGGATCCACGACGACGTGGAGAGCCGCGCGGGCAGCGTGCCCGGTCTGGGCCTGCTCCCGGTCCGGATACGCTTCGCCGCCGACAAGACGCTGGCCCGCGCACGCGGCTTCGCCGACGGGGAGCCGGTGACCGGGTACGAGATCCATCACGGCATCGTCGACGTCGAGGCCGGCGAGCCGGTGTTCACCGCCGCCGACGGCAGCGCGCTGGACGGCTGCCGGGTCGGCGCGGTGACCGGCACGCTGTGGCACGGCGCGCTGGAGAACGACGGATTCCGCCGGGCGTTCCTGACCCGGACCGCCGAACTGGCCGGCCGACGGTTCCGCGTCTCGCCCGACACCTCGTTCGAGGCGGCCCGGCAGCGCCGGCTGGACGCGCTGGGCGATCTGGTCGCCGACCACCTGGACAACGCGGCGGTGGACCGACTGATCACCGCGGGCGCCACCCCCGGTCTGCCCTTTGTGCCACCCGGCGCGTAGATCCGGGGGAAATACCCCGGACGAGTCGCCGCCCGATCGCCGATGATGGGATTTCGGGGCGTTCACGCACGTGCAGACGGGGCGGAAGGGCGGGGGTCACCATGCGGATCCTGCTGGCCGGAGACACGCACGGCAATACCGGGCACGTGCGGCGGCTGCTCGACGCCGCCGCCGGGCTCGACGTCGATCTGGTCTTCCAACTAGGCGACTTCGGCTTCTGGGAGCACGAGGCGTCCGGCGTGCGCTACCTGGACGAGGTCAACCGCGCCGCCCGCTCGCGCGGCGTCGACGTGTACTTCCTGGACGGGAACCACGACAAGACCTCGCTGCTGATGCAGTCCTACGGCGACCGGCGGGACGAACACGGCTTCGCGATCGTGCGCCCCCGGGTGCGCTACGCGCCCCGCGGGCATCGCTGGTCCTGGCGCGGGACCAACTTCCTCGCCTTCGGCGGTGCGCTCTCGCTGGACCGCGAGCAGCGGCTGGCCGAGGAGCGCCGGCGCTACGAGAAGGCACTGCGCAAGGAGAGCTTCCGGCGCGGCGCGGGTCGCCCGCCCGGCGACGTGCGCGACTTCGCGGGCAGCCTGTGGTTCCCCGAGGAGGAGGCCACCGACGCGGACGTGGAGGCCGTCCTGGCCGACCCCGCGCCGGTCGACATCCTGCTCACCCACGACAAACCGCTGCGTACCGCGCCCGAGTTCAACCGCAAGGGCGACCCGCGCTGCGTGCCCAACCAACAACGCGTCCAGTGCCTGGTGGACGCCTACCGACCCGCCCTGGCCGCGCACGGCCACCTGCACTTCCGGTACACCGAGGAACTGGTCCACCCGGACGGCTCGTGCACCCGCGTCGAGGGCCTGGCCGCCGACCCGATGGCCTCCTACGACGTGCCCGGCTACCACGTCCCCGACTCCTGGCACCTCCTCGATCTCGCCGACCCGACTCCGACCCCGACCGCGGAACCCGACGCCGACACCGTCGAGGCGGGCACCGGCTCCTGACGGCGGGGCCACGGGTCCGACGCCCCGCCGCCGTCGCCGCCTCGCGGTCGAGGCGGCAACCGGTCCGGACCGAGCCCGATTCGAGGCCGAACGGGCGGACCACGCACCGGCCGAGTCGGCCGGCCGCCGATGCACGAGCAGCGGGTACGACAGGGTGCGGACCCCGTGCCCACGGTGTCCGGGCACGTCGATAACCTCGGCGAACACATGATCGGATCGCCGATTCGGGGCCGGGGGCGGAATCATCGGGCCGGCGGTCCAGGGGAGGACTGGCATGTCCGACATGCCCACAGCCGCCGACGGCGCACATCCGCCGCGCGGCGCATCGACCAGTGGACCCACCGAGTCCGAGAGCGAGCACGAACGCCGGCCCGAGGGCCGGGACCCGGCGACGGCCGAGGTCCACCCGGAGCGGATACCCGCCGCCGGCGCCGGCGGCGACGACCCTGCCACCGCGCCCGCCGCCGCCCAGCCCGTCGCGCCCGCGACACTCGCCGCACCCCCGTACGCGCCGATTCCCCGAACGCCCGGATTCCCCGACGCCCAAGTCGGCTTCTACGGGCCCCTGCCCTTCATCCCGCCGCCCGACCAGCAGCGCCGCAACGCCCGTCGCCACCTGCTCGCCGCGGCCGCCGGCGTGCTCGCGATCCTGGCGCTGCTCGCATCCCTCGCCGTCGGCGGTGTCTTCGACACCCCCACCTCCCCGGCCGCCGCGCCGATCGCGGAGCAAAACGGTGCCGAGACCTCCTCGAAGACCGAGGACAAGGCCCCGGTCACCCGGATCGCGGTCGCCGACGTGGCCTTCCTGACCGACAACCGCACCCAGGCCCTGAAGGCCGGCAACGCCGACGCGTTCGTCACCGGCATCGACCCGGCCGCCGGCGAACTGCTGGCCGCCCAGCGCCGGTTGTTCGCCAACCTGCGGCTGTTCCCGTTCACCAGCGTCGAATTCCGGCCACCGACCGCGGCCATCGACGCGGGCACCGACGCGGGCCCGCTCACCCGCGACGTCAACGTCGTATTCGCCCACCAGGTGACCGGCGTGGACAGCGAGCCGATCGCCGAGCGCTACATCTGGACCCTCTCGCGCGCCTCGATCGACGCCCCGCTGCTGATCACCAAGATCGTCGGCGGCTCGACCCGAGGCGGCGGCAACGCCTACCCCGCACCCTGGGACGAGAGCGAACTCGCGCTGATCGAACGCCCACACGTGCTGCTCGCCGTCCCCGCCAAGAACAAGGCGAAGGCCGCGACCTGGGCCGACCGCGCGGAGAGCGCCCTCAAGAAGAACCTGGCGGTGTGGAAGGGCCCGACCATCACGCCGCAGCGCTACGTCGTCTACATCACGCCCGACCACGACACCTTCACCCGTGCGCTGTCCGGCAACGACCTGCCCAACGTCACCGGCGTGTGCCGCACCATGCCGCCGGCCCGCCCGACCGGCCGCGACCAGCCGATGGCCGGCAGCCGGATCACCCTGGACGGCTCGGACAGCATGTTCACCAAGGGCGACAGCGAACAGCAGACCCACCTGATGCGACACGAACTCGGCCACGCGATGGTCGCCGAGTTCGAACGCGGCGGCGAGGGGCCGCCGCTGTGGGTCTCCGAGGGCTTCGCCGAATACCTCGCCTGGACCGACCTCTCGCTCGCCGAGTGGTTCCAGCCGGACGCCCGCGAGCAGGTCCGGGCGGGCAAGTTCAGCGGCAAGCTGCCCACCGACGCCGAGGTCAACTCGCCCGACGTGAAGACCTCGACCGTCGGCTACCACTACAGCATGCTCACCATCCGCTACATCGCGGAGAAGTACGGCGCGGCCAAGGCCGACTCGTTCGTGGTCGCCGTCTACAAGGACTCCACCCCGGCCGCCCTGGACGCCGCGCTCAAGGAGGCGACCGGCCTGGACCGGGACACCTTCGAGAGCAACTGGGCCAAGTACGTCAAGACCAAGGTGGGCAACTGACGTGCACCCGTACGACCCGTACGGCGTATGGCCGCACGCCGTCGAACCACGGCGCTCCCGACCGTGGGCGATCTGCGTCGCACTGCTCGGCGGCCTGCTCTCGTTCTCCTTCGTGCTCGGCGCACTCTCGACCGGCGGCCGGTTCGTCCGACTCGACAGCGCCGAACGACTGCTCGGCCACGACGGGTCGACGTCGGACCCGGCCGCCGACCACGCCGCCCCCGGCACACCCGCCGCACCCGGGCCGGGAGACGCGACCGCGTACTCCGACCGGATCGGCAACCGCGCGTACGCCCGGCTGGCCGCCCTGGTCGCGAACCGGTCGGCGGCCTTCGAGCGCGGCGACGAAGCCGCCTTCCTGGCCCGGGTCGACCGGCAGGACCCGACCCTGTTCGACGGCCAGCGCCGGTTGTTCACCAACCTGCGGAAGGTGCCCTTCGACACCGCCCGCTGGCGGCCGATCGGCGCCGGCAGGACGGTCACCGCCGACGGCTCCAGCCCGGACCGGGCCGGCACCGCCGCCGCCTGGCCGGTGACGGTCAGCGCGAACGTCGCCTTCGAGCACGCCATCACCGGCGTCGACCTGAGCCCCGTCCCGGAGACCTACGTCTGGAAGGCCCGCTGCACCGGTCCCGACGACCCGTGCACCCTGGTCGACCTGGCCGGCGCCGGCGACGCCGACACCGAGACGGGCTTCGCCGGCTACCCCGCCGCGTGGGACCTGTGGGACCTGCGCGTGGAACGGCGCCCGCACGTACTGCTGATGGCCCCCGGGCCCGACGCGGCCGCGCTGCGCCGGAGCGCGGACCTGGCCGAACAGGCCGCCGTGTACACGCTCGGCGCCTGGAAGGGCGGCGCCGGCACCTCGCCCGGCTTCGCCCTCGTGCTGACCTCGTCGCGAGCGTCCTTCGGCAGGCTGTACAGCAGCGACGACGTGCAGGAGTGGGCGGCGGGCTACGCACTGGCCATGCCCGGGACCGACCGACCCGTCGGCGGCGTGCGCATGGTGGTGGACGACGACCAACTGGCCGGCGACGCGGCCTTCGCGCCGCTCCTGCTCCGGCACGAGATGACGCATGCCCTGGTCGCCCCCCTGGCCCGGTCCGGCCGCGATGCCGAACTGCCGACCTGGCTGGCCGAAGGGTTCGCCGACTGGCAGGCGGAGGCCGACCGGCCGCTCGCACCGGTGGTCACCCACAACATCCGCGCACTGATCGACCGGGGCGGATTCACCGGCACACCGCCCGCCGAGGAAGACTTCGAGACCAGCGACGAGGATCGGGTCGAGAACGCCTACAACCTGGCCCACCTGATGGTGCGCTACCTGGCCCGGACCTTCGGCGCGGAGCGGGTGTGCGCGTTCTACACGGACGTCGTCACCGGCCGCCACGTGTCCGTGGACGAGGCGCTGACCGCGACCTTCGGCGTCGCACCGGACCGACTCCGCAGCGACTGGGCGGCCTGGATCCGCAAGACCGTCTGACCACCGGGCCCGCGGACGACGAGGCCGCCGGGGCCACGCAGCCCCCGGCGGCCTCGCCCGGTCCTCACCCGCGGTCCGGCGTCAGGCGCCCATCGCGAGCACCGGCGGCCGTACCGGCTCGGCCAACCACTGCGCGCCCTCGACATCCGCCACGCCGAACGCGAGCACCAGCGCCCGGGTCGCCGACGGCTCGTACGGCTCGAACAACAACCGCATCCCGGCCTCGACCGGCGTCCGGGCCGCCTTGCGCTGATTGTCGTTCCCGCACGCGGCGACGGTGTTCAGCCACGAGTCCGCGCCACCACGCGAACGCGGCAACACGTGGTCCACCGTGGTCGCCCGCCCACCGCAGTACGCGCAGCGCCGATTGTCCCGAAGCAGCACCCCCCGACGCGACCACGCGGCCTGTTGTCGGAACGGCACCCGGACGAACTTGAGCAACCGGATCACCCGCGGCAGCGGAATCTCCAAAGTCGCGGCCCGTACCACCCGGCCGGGAGCGACATGCTCGACGACCGCCTTCTCCTGCAGTACCAACACGAGCGCGCGCTTGAACGACACCGTCGCCAGCGGCTGGTACGTCGCGTTCAGCACCAACGTCTCCCGCATGCGACCTCCCCTCACCTGGTCGACGAGGGGAGAAGCGAGCGCACCCGGACGCGCACCGAACCGGCCGGGCGCGACCACGCGCTCAGCTTTGGGGCGGTGCTGCGACGCTCATGCGCACCCTTCGACTCGACGAACCGTCAGTACGGACAACTCGACCACTGTGCCTTTTCGACGATCACCGGGACAACGCAATTACCGGACGGGAATTCGCGCCAAGCCGGCCGAAAGTACTCGGCCGCAGCCGGCGCGGCGGTCACTGCGCGTACGTGTTGACCAGCACCGCCCGCGCGAGCGTGTGCGAGAACAGGTTGAAGCCGACGAAGGCCGGCGTGGCGTTCTCGTCCACGCCCAGCCGGTCCACGTCCAGCGCGTGCACGGTGAAGACGTACCGGTGCGGGTAGTGCCCGGGCGGCGGCGCGGCGCCGACGTAGCCCGCACCGCCGGTGTCGTTGCGCACGTGGAAGGCACCCGCGGGCAGCGCCTTGCCGTCGGCCGTACCCGCGCCGGTCGCCAACTCGGTGACGTCCGCCGGGACGTCCACCACGACCCAGTGCCAAAAGCCGCTGTGCGTGGGCGCGTCCGGGTCGAAGCAGGTGACCGCGAAGCTCTTGGTGCCGGCCGGGAACCCGGACCAGGACAACTGCGGCGACACGTCCTCGCCGCCCGCCCCCATCACGCCGCTGACCTGAGCGGTGGGCAGGGTCCGACCATCCGTCAGGTCCCGGCTGGTGACCGCGAACGACGGCCGCTCGGGCAGATAGTCGTAGGGCATCGACGGCTTGTTGGGCTCGGTCACGCCGGGGCTCCGATCGTGCTGGGCGGCACCCGACCGCGTGCCGGGCACCTCGTTCGAACGAGCCTATTCTCACGGTCGGCCGAACCAGCGAAGATCGCATAGGTATCCTCGCGCCAACGAGGGGGAGGCATCCGGGGTGACCCAGCCGACGCACGACAGCGGTGACTGCGCCGACGACGCTCCGTCCGGCATATCCGCCGAGCCCGCCGACCGAGCCGACCGCGACGAGGCGATACCGGGAGCCACACCGGCCCGGCCGCGATCGGTGGTGCGCCGACTCGCCGCGCCGCTGATCGCGCTGGTCCTCGCCGTCACCGCGCTGATCGTCTTCGGCGTCACCCTCAGCGACCCGGGCAGCGCCCGGCCCCGCGGCGGCGACGGCGCGATCGGCGGACCACGCCCGGGCACCGCGACCCCGGTGGCCCCCGCCCACGGCCCCACGATCGCCACCGCCGACATCCAGACCCTGGCCGACCGCCGCACCCGGGCGCTGCTCGACCGGGACGAACAAAGCTTCACCGCGGACCTCGACCCGGACGTCCCCGACCTGGTCACCGGCCAACTGCGGCTGTTCGTCAACCTCGGCCGGATGTCCTTCGACCGGATCGGCTACCGCGTCGAGACCGTGCAGACCATGCCGGTCTCCGACGACCGGATCACCGCCTACGTCGACGTCTCCTTCGACCACCGGATCTCCGCCGCCGACACCGCTACCGTCGGCGAGGGCTACCGCTGGACCGTCATCCGAGCCGGCCCCGGCGCGCCACTCCTGATCACCGCCGTCGACGGCACCCCCTACGACGGGGCCGGCTACGCGTATGCCCGCGACTACCCCGCCCCGTGGGATCACGCCGACCTGACCGTGGTCCGCCGCGACCACGTGGTCGTCCTCGCCGACCCGGCCACCTCCGCCGGCGCCGAACGACTCGCCGACGACGCCGAGGAGGCCGCGCGCGCCGACATCGACATCTGGGCCGACGGCGGCCCACCCGGCACCGCCCCCGGCTTCGTGATCGTCCCGGTCGCCGACCGCGACACCTTCTACCGGCTGTACGGCGGGCGAACCGGCGAACACGGCGAGGAATCCGGCCTCACCTACGCCCTGCGCACCATCGACCCGGCCGGCAAGGGACGCTTCGGCGGCTCACGGATCGTCCTGGACACCACCTCGGGCTGGTTCACCTCGCCCAACCCGCAGCGCCTGGGCGAACTGCTGCGCCACGAGATGGCCCACGCGCTGGTCACCCCGCTGCGCAACGAGGTGCCCAACCAGGACCAACCCGTGTGGGTGGTCGAGGGCTTCGCCGACTGGCTCGCGCTGCGCGGCCGAACCCTGCTGGGCACCGACGAGCTGTACGAGGCCAGGACCTACCTCGCCGCGAACCGCTTCAGCGGCAAACTGCCCACGGACAACGAGCTGTACCAGGCCGACACGGTCGGCAACGCCGCCGCCTACGAACTCGCCCACCTGGCGATCCGCCGGATCGAGGAGATCGGCGGCTCGCCGGCCGTGTACGGCTTCGTCACCGCCGTCTACGCCGACCCGTCCCCGGCCGCGGTGGACGCGGCGATCGGCAGGGCGACCGGCATGCCCCGGGCCAAGTTCGAGGCGGACTGGGCGGCCCGGGTCCACGACCTCCTGGACGCGTGACCCACGGACCGCCCGACCCTCCTAGAACCAGCCGCGACGCTGTCCGAGTTCCTGGAACCAGCCGTGCAGAAAGGCGTTCCAGTCGGTCTGCTGCGCCGTGCCGTGATCCACGGTGAACCGCCGGATCGCGTCGCTCCCGCCGGAGAGCGCGCCGCCCTTCTTGTCGATCTCCAGGATCACCTCGGTCGCGTGCTCGGCCGACACGAAGGTCAACTCGACCTCGTTGATGCCACGCGCATACGCCTGCGGCGGGGTGAACTCGATCTCCTGGTAGAAGGGCAACCGCTGATCGACCCCGTGGATGCGCCCCTGCTCCAGGTCGGCCGCCCTGAAGTGGAAGCCCAGATTCCCGAACGCGTCCAGGATCAACGCCTGCGCCGGAAACGCGCCCACCGAGATCGGATCCAGATCGCCCTTGTCGATCGCCCGGTCGATGGCCAGCTCGGTCCGCACGCCGATCGTGGTCCCGCGCAACTGCACGCCGCGGAACGTGGTCAGCGGCGTCTCCCACGGCACCGGCAGCCGGAACTGCAGATCGTGCGTCGCACCCTCACGCAGCTCGAACTCGCCACCCACCTGCTGCCGACCGAACTCCACGTTCCGCCGCTGCTCGCCGTCCTGGGTCTCCACCTCGACGACCGCCTGGAATCCGACGAACAAGCCCTCGATCCGCTGATCGACCTTGCCGCCCTGGATCCGGATCCGTCCCTCGACCACGCCGCCCGGCGTGGTCTCCGTGCCGTGCAGGTCGGTCTCCACCGACGCGCCGCCCGCACCCATGCTCGCCATGAACTTCTTGAAAACCACGCGTACTCCCGATTCGAGGTCTCGGCGGCCCATTCCACCACGCGGGCCCGATCGGCTTAAGCTGGCTCGTCATGCGTGCCACCACCGCCGATCCCACCGACCCGCTGCCCCGCGCGTTCTTCGACCGCCCGGTCCTGGCCGTCGCCGCCGATCTGCTCGGCCGAACCGTGGTGCACGAAACCGACGCCGGCCCGGTCGAACTGCGGCTGACCGAGGTCGAGGCATACGACGGCGCCAACGACCCCGGCTCGCACGCCTTCCGCGGCAAGACCGCCCGCAACGCGACGATGTTCGGCCCACCCGGACACCTGTACGTCTACTTCACCTACGGCATGTACTACTGCGCCAACCTGGTCTGCGGCCCGCCCGGCCGCGCCTGTGGGGTGCTGCTGCGCGGCGGCGAGATCACCGCCGGCACCGCCCTGGCCCGCGCCCGCCGCCCCACCACCCGCAAGGACACCGACCTCGCGAGCGGCCCCGCCCGCCTGGCCATGGCCCTGGCCCTGGACCGCACCCAGGACGGCATCGACGTCTGCGACCCCACCGGCCCGGTCCGTGTCCTGTACGGCACCCCACCCGCTCGCCGCACCATCCGCACCGGCCCACGCACCGGTGTCGGCGGCGACGGAGCCGGCCAACCGTGGCGCTTCCACATCGCCGACGACCCGACGGTCAGCCCGTACCGGGCCCACCAGCCCCGCAAGCGCACCCCCAAGCCGGCCGCCGACGCCGGCCGGCAAAGCGGTTAGCGTCGAGGGCGGCCCGTCGGGCACCCTGTACATCCGCCCCATTCGCTGTATCGACCGAGGAGACCAGGCACTGTGACGGACATCGTCGACGAGTTGCGGTGGAGGGGCCTGCTGGCCCAGACCACCGACGAGGACGCGCTCAAGAAGGCGTTCGCGGACGGTCCCGTCACGGCGTATTGCGGGTTCGACCCGACCGCGGCCAGCCTGCACGTCGGCCACCTCACCCAGGTACTGACCCTGCGCCGGCTGCAACTCTTCGGCCACCGCCCGATCGCCCTGGTCGGCGGCGCCACCGGCCTCATCGGCGACCCCAAGCCGTCGGCCGAGCGCGCGATGAACGAGGTCACCACGGTCGAGGCATGGACCGACCGCATCCGCGGCCAACTCTCCGCGTTCCTCGACTTCGACGGCGCCGAGCCGAACACCGCGGTCATGGCGAACAACCACGACTGGATCTCGCAGCTCAGCATCGTCGAATACCTGCGCGACGTGGGCAAGCACTTCAGCGTCAACCAGATGCTCGCGCGCGAGACGGTGAAGTCCCGGCTCGCCGGCGAGGGCATGAGCTACACCGAGTTCAGCTACGTGCTGCTCCAGTCCTACGACTTCGTCGAGCTCTACCGCCGACACGGCTGCACGCTCCAGGTCGGCGGCAGCGACCAGTGGGGCAACATCACCGCCGGCCTCGACCTGATCCGTCGGATCACCGGCAACGAGCCGCACGGCCAGGCACACGCCGTGACCACCAACCTGCTCACCAAGGCGGACGGCACCAAGTTCGGCAAGACCGAGGGCGGAACGGTCTGGCTCGACCCCGAACTGACCACGCCGTACGCCTTCTACCAGTTCTGGCTGGGCGCCGACGACCGTGACGTGTCGCGCTACCTGCGCACCTTCAGCTTCCGCTCGCACGAGGAGATCGAGACCCTCGAACGCGAAAGCGAGGAACGCCCCGCCGCCCGCATCGGCCAACGCGCCCTCGCCGAGGAACTGACCACGCTGGTACACGGCGCCGACCAGTGCACCGCGGTGATCGAGGCCAGCAAGGCCCTCTTCGGCCAGGGCGACCTGACCGCCCTCGACGAGGCGACCCTCCGCTCGGCCGTCGCGGAACTCCCGAGCGCCCGACTGACCGAGACCCCGACGGTGGTCGACGCCCTGGTGGCCACCGGCCTCGCCCCGAGCAAGGGCGGCGCCCGGCGCACCATCAAGGAGGGCGGCGCCTACCTCAACAACGCCAAGGTGACCGACGAGGACGCGGTGATCACCGCAGCCGACCTGCTGCACGGCCGCTGGGCCCTGCTGCGCCGCGGCAAGCGCAACCTCGCCGCAGCGGAAATCACCGCCTGACACCGGTAGTTGATGGACCGTCAGCCACTCCATCGGATCGCACGTCAAGCCGGTTCCCGACCCGTTCCACTGGGTATAGGGGACCGGCTTGACCCGTCCAAGAGGGTGGTTTAGGCTTGTACGAGTCGCTACTTCGGGAGATCCGGACAGGCGCGCCCTCAACACCGGCGCGATGGCCGATCCCACTGCGACTCACACCCCAACGATGCATCCGAAAACGGACGGCCTTCGGCCGCTCCGTACCTGTGGTGTCTCTGTGGTGGGTGTGACCCAGTAGAACCAGTGATCGACACAGCCCTTTGAACGCGCGGAATTTGATCATCCAAATTCCGGGGGTTTTATTCGTGCTGCAATTTATTAATGGGAATCGCATTCCCTGAATGAGATTCGGCTTTATCGCGGAAACCTGCTAAGGTTGAGGCATCGAGTGACCGGAGAGATCCGGAGCACGACGCGCGGCTCGCAAGCCGCCGGCACCGCAAGAAGATCGAGCGGGGTCGGTGGAGGCGGGAAAACGGGTCTGCTAAGCTCGGCGGGCCGGAAGCGAAAGAAACGAGAGTTTCCAAAGCGGAAAGCACGAGAAACGGACGAAAAGCGGGTCGCAGGATCTGCTAGAGTCTGGAAGGCGGAAAGCGCGGAAACGCGGTGGAAGCCGAAAGCGAGGAAAGCGAAGCCGCCGAAACGGTGTGCTAAGCTGGAGACGCGAAAGAGAAAC